>NZ_JAJJWH010000022.1 GCF_020907245.1 Pontibacter harenae
CTCGCTTTGCAGAAAAGTTATGAAACAGGATAAGGCTGCAAACTCGCACCGTGCGTTAGGACATGCTCCCAAGCATGGTCACTGATTTCGTAGCGTCGCATAAGCTCTTAAACTATAAACGCTATCTGACGGAAATCATTCATTTAATTGTCAACACAACCTTACAACCCCACTTTCGGAACCCGAGAGTCCATCAATCAAAACAACCTTATCCACGAAAACAGCCTTGCCAGTACGCGAGCAAGAATATCCGAAACAGCAGAGCAGCAGATATGTTCTATTTTCTAGCCTTCTCCCCAAGCACCGCCTGTAGCACAAAACCAAACACAATCACAGCCACACAACCAATCACATTAAACCACAGGAAAGCAATATCGGTGAAGTTGTAGCAGTAAAGCACAATGGCCTCAGCAATTACAGCTGCTATAAACACAGCCTGCCCTTTGATGTACTTGAAGTAGAAAGCTACCAGGAAAATGCCCAGTATAGTTCCGTAGAAAATAGAGCCGATGATGTTTACCGCTTCTATCAGGTTTTCAAAAAGTGACGCGGTGGTAGCGAAAAATATGGCTACAACACCCCAGGCTACGGTGAAGAGTTTAGAAGCTGTCAGGTAATGCTTGGCATCACCTTCTTTTCGGAAAGAGCGCTTATAGATATCTACTACCGTGGTAGAAGCCAAAGCATTCAACTCTGAAGCTGTGGACGACATAGCAGCCGAGAAGATCACCGCCAACAGCAGCCCCACCAGCCCCACAGGCAGGTATTTCATCACGAAAGAGATGAAAATGTAGTCCGTATCCCTTGTTTCAGTATCAGGAACGGCAGCTTTTACAACAGTTTTCACCTCTTCCCGCACTTTATCTGATGCCGTTTCTATACTTGCTAACTGCGTTTGAGCCTCAGCAATGGCTGTTTCATCTTCTTGCTGAACAGCTGTAGTTAGCGCCTGCACTACCTCCTGCTTTTGGTTAAACAACTGCTCGTGCTGTGCCTCTAGTTGGCGCAACTGCGGAGCATAATCAGTAGCGTATACTTTGTTTTTGGCGGCTTCATTGAAAAAGGCAGGCGGCTGATTGAACTGGTAAAACACGAATACCATTACGCCGATAAAAAGGATAACGAACTGCATCGGGATCTTCAGCAAACCGTTGAACAACAAGCCTAGCCTACTCTCAGTTACCGATTTTCCGCCTAAATAACGCGCCACCTGCGACTGATCGGTGCCGAAGTAAGACAGCGACAGGAATAGGCCACCTGTTATACCTGACCAGAAATTATAGCGGTCGTCCCAGTCGAAGGAGAAATCTACTACATTCATTTTGCCCATTTTGCCTGCCACCTTTATGGCATCACCAAAAGAAACATAATCAGGCAGATAGCGAACCACCATAATACCTGCGATAATCATTCCGCCCATCATCACGGCCATCTGTTGCTTCTGCGTTACACTTACAGCTTTTGTACCGCCCGACATGGTGTAGATAATTACCAGCACCCCGATAATGATGATGGTAAGATTCAGGTTCCAGCCAAGTATAGAAGACAAAATAATGGCAGGCGCATAAATAGTGATGCCTGCCGCCAGGCCACGTTGCACCAGAAACAGGAGCGCCGCCAGCGTACGGGTTTTCAAGTCGAAGCGGTTTTCCAGAAACTCGTAGGCCGTATATACTTTCAGTCTATAAAAAATAGGGATTACGGTTACAGAAATGATAACCATGGCAATGGGCAAGCCGAAGTAGAACTGCACGAAGCGCATCCCGTCTTCGTAGGCCTGCCCTGGTGTGGAAAGAAAGGTGATAGCACTTGCCTGTGTCGCCATTACGGAGAGACCAATGGTCCACCATTTCATGCTGTTATCTCCGCGCAGGTAGCCGTCTATGTCTTTGCTGCCGCGCGTTTTTACCACACCATAAATCACGATAAACCCGAGGGTACCAAAAAGCACAACCCAATCCCAAATGCTCATTCGTAGATTCTGGTAATCAGGTAAAACAAAATGATCAGGAAGGCTAGGTTTCCGAGCACCAGCAAATATAAGTTGCGCCAGCTACCAAGTATAGGTGGCTTTTCAGGGCTCTGCTTTTCGGGTATATTTTCTTTCATTTTAGACAGATTGTGCTGGTAGGCCTTTACTTCGTTTTTTGTCCTACCTCTTTGCTTGGCTGCGTTTCGCCCAGCGAGATAATATTGGTAAACAAGCGGTAGGCTCCTGGCACACCAGCGGGTAACTCTCTAAACCAGGAGTAACCTGTGTATACAAAGTGGCCTTTGCCATACTTCGCAACCAGCAAACCTCCGTTACGTGGCGGCTCATTAGGGTCGTTGCTCGAAAGTATCGCCTCAAACTCATTTCCCCAGTCACTGGCAAAGTATAAACCACGTTCCTGTACCCATCCTTCAAAATCTTTTTGGGTGATCTTGTTTGGCCAGTTCAGCACCTGGTGTCCAGGCTTTAGGAAACGCACTTCCGCTTCCTCCACCGTCACACGGTCGTGGGAAAGCGTTAGCGGGAAAGGCGAAAAGTTTGGCGAGAGCAAGCCCTGCGGCGTAGTATACTGCAGCACCACCGTACCGCCGTTCTGCGCATATTCCAGCAGTTTAGGTTGGTAAAAGCGCGTGCGCTCTACTGTGTTATGGGTTCGAATACCCAATATAACAGCACTAAAACGGCTAAGATTCTCAGAGGTGATGTCGCCATCCTGCAGCAGCGTGACGTTATAGCCAATCTGGCGCAGGCTCTCAGGCACCTCATCCCCAGCCCCCATTATGTAAGCAACTTGATTGGCGGGTGTTTTTATTTCAAGCCGCACCGCCTTCGCCTCAGCCTCAGGGAAAGTAGTTTGTGTCGGGATGTGTTGGTATTGAATCACGTTCAGGCCACGGCTATACTTTTGCCCATCCATGGTAGCCACGGCCTTTATCGTTATGCTTTGCTGGTCTTTTGGCGGATAAAGCATAAAACGTACCTGCTGCTCCTCATCTTTCAGCGACAGGTTAAACGGCACCTGCGCTGGTTCAGAACGCCAGTTTTTGGGTAACTGCAGTGCCACATTGCCTTTTATACCTGCTTTTCCAGCCTTCACCAGCACCTGCACCGCCTTCGGCTCCTGGTTGGCAAACATGTAAACTTTCTCCTGGATGTTCACAAAAACGGGTGGCGTAACGGCCAAAGGTCTGTACTGCTCCCCTGCCACGGGATCGGTACGTTTGTACACCACAGGCATAGTATAGTTGAACGGCTGCCCTTGGATGAGCAGGTTGAACTGTACATTGGCGGCAGGTTTATTTTCGGGCAAGCCCACCTCCTGCTGGTTCTCAACCTTAAACATACCCAGAGTACCTTCCTTGCGCAACCAGTAAGGCTGCGACAGCGGGTAATCGGCAGGCAGTTTCGCTTTTAGCCTTAGCTGCAGTTGGTCGTTGGCAGTTAGTTGTTTGTTGATGGTAGTATCGGCTTTAGCAAAATCTAGTTTCACGCTCTGCAGTTGCACAGGCACTCCTGATCGGTTTACGGCCTCCAGTTGCAGCTGCAGCAGCTCGCCTGGCGTTACGGCATAATCCGAGGCTACGGCTTCTAAGTATAAACCCAGCGCATGGCGCACCAGGTTGTTTACCTCTTCCAGCTTCACACGTTTCCAGTACGAATCTGGCAGCTTCTGTAGTTCGTTTTTTATAGTTAGCAAAGCTGGCACAGAGGCAGCGGGGGCTTCTGGTTTATAGTTCTGGATGGCTTGGTCCACCAGCTTTTCTATTTTCTCACCGCCTTTTACACGGCTCCAGCTGGTGTTTATACCTTCCAGCAGTTCTTTATCGGCTTTGTTGCCCTTAGTGTGTTGCAAATACTCCATAGCGCTGCCACGAAAGCCGCTGGAGCCGAACCCCTGGCTCTTGTGCATGCTCCTGCTTTCGGCAGCCATCTCGGGATAAGATTTTCCCAGCAGCGGATTGTACTGCCCTACATCAATCTTCAGCAGATTCTTTGCGTTCTCTTCAAACTCCTTTTGGCTTCTGAACGACCACACGCCCGTGTTCCACAGCAGGCGCTTCGGCTGCCACACTTCCACAAACTTCAGCTGCTTAGGAAAACGTTTCTGATCGGCGGCGGCTTCAAAGGCTTCTTCAGCCAGCATAGCAGAGGCCGTGTGGTGCCCATGTCCTGCACGGGAATCGGGCGGAAAACGGGTAACCATCACATCAGGCCTAAACTTCCTAATTACCCATACCATATCAGCCAGCACCTGCTCTTTGTCCCAGATGGTGAAAGTCTCCTCAGGGTTCTTGGAAAACCCGAAGTCGTTGGCACGGCTGAAGAATTGATGGCCGCCATCTACTCTGCGGGCTTGCAGAAGCTCCTGTGTTCGGATTATGCCAAGTCCCTCACGTATCTCGGGCCCGATTAGGTTTTGACCACCATCGCCGCGGGTAACAGCAAAATAGCCTGTGTTGTACAGGTTGTGGTTAGCGAGGTAAGCGATCAGGCGTGTGTTTTCGTCGTCGGGGTGCGCGGCCACGTAAAGCACGCTGCCCAGCACGTTCAGCTTTTTCAGGTCCTGCAGCAACTCTGCCGAAGATGGCTTGCGTGGTGCCTGGGCAGTGGCTGCAGTAACTATAAAGCATAGCACCAATAGTTGTAGCAGCAGGTGCTTAAAAGTATACGTATATTTCTTTATCATAACTCAAAGGGATTCCTCTGGCAGTCCTTCAGACTTCATTTTATGTAAAGCTAAAAAATATTGGTGAGCTATAGTAATGCAATTTTCACAAGGTAATTCAATCAATCAAATTACTGAATACTTAAGTTGCACAAGGTCGACTTATAGCTTCTGATAACACATAAGTCTTTGTTCACATAGAAGGAGTGAAATTTAAAACTTATGATCACATTTATATTTCCCATTATTCAGCTCTGTAAGTTTGAAGACTTGAAACTCGCCCTCAAACTTACTGTTATAACAGTGAAAAATTTGATATCCAACCTGTTGCACGTATCACAAATAGCACTATATTTGTATTACCTTAGTATTCTACCGCTAAAGCAGCAGAAGAATATTAGATTACAACAAGTATAAAACCTAGAAAACAATACTTTATTATAATTTTATATTTTACACCATTCATCCGTCTACTATAATCATAATAAAGTATGCCGAGCCCAAAAGAGAGCAGAATTGAAGACTTTGCTTATCCTTTCCTACAGTCTTACTACTCCAACAAGTATAAAGGCAAAAATGTCTATGTATTTAAGGCTATAAAAACAAAACAAGGCACCGAAGTAGACGGACTCTTTGCTTTTCTTTCTCCAGAAAACAAGATTTGCACCGCCAGCCTGAATACAAGCTATTCTACCGAGATAGCTAGCATGTTGAACAACTATAAAAAGAATGGCCTCAGCAAAACGCGATATATAACGGCTGTTATAACTGCTGCCATTTCTTTCTTGCTGCTGTTTCAAATAGCAGGAATATTTATTGCTGCTGGTGCAGCTTTAGTTGTGGCAGCTACTTGCTTTCTCATACATTCTCTACTCGAAAAAAAATTCAAAGTAAATAAACTCAGGAAGATAGTAAGCAGCTTTAAGCAGGTACCTGCTGATGAAAAGTGGGTAGGTTTATCGATGAGCAGCCTTAACTTCAGAAGAAACAGATTAGCTGAAAACTTTCTGGCCCTTTGCAGGAAGAACGGCATAGGTGTTATTACTGTAGGCCAACGCGCTAAAGTGGTGTTGAAACAGGAGCCTCAACAAGTGCCGTGCCCAGCCGAAGATTTCCTGACTTATTACGAATCTGAAACCGTTATACGCACTGCTGTGCTGACAAATAAAGTGTTGAAAGTGGCTTAACATTATCCACTAAAATGACAAAGGGCCTCTTGCTTCAGGTAAATACCTGCAACAAGAGGCCCTTTGCATTAGTACAATAGCTAATATGTTCAACTTAAACAGACAAAGACATGACTTTCTTCATATTAATCGCATTAGCTATACTAATTGTCATCGGTATATTATGGTTTAAAGCCAAAACGCCAAAATAAAATATTGGCCTTGCATTCTACCCTAACAGACACTGGCTTTGTTCTTGATTTTTTAAAGGAACTGCAGCTAAACAACAGCAAAGCCTGGATGGACGAACACAGGGAAAAGTACCTACAAGCGAGGCAGAAATTTTCAGAAATTGTTTCTGGAACTATAGCCTCGCTTGCTACCATTGACCCAAGAGTGATGGGCCTTACACCCACTGAGGCTATGTATAGAATCAATAAAAATGATTTTACGCGTAAAGGCGGGGCACCCTATAAAGGCCGAATGGGAGCAGGTATTTCTCCTGATGGCAGACACTCACCCTACGCTAACTATATTTTAGTGTTGGAGCCAGGAAACAAATCTCGGGTAGGAGGCGGTTTGCCCGCACCAAGTGCAAAAATACTTCAAGCCATAAGGCAAGAGATTGATTATACCCCTGAAACTTTAGAGAACATTCTAGCTACTGCTGAATTCAAAGAAAGCTTTGGGCAACTTTTTGGAGAGAAAGCGAAAGTAGCACCTAAGGGGTACAGCAAGCAACACCCATCTATTGAGTTGCTGAAACACAAGAGCTTTTTGGCTTTACATTATTTTACGGATGAAGAGGTCAGCTCTCCTACTTTTCCAGAGCAGCTCTTACCCTTGTACCAGCGTGTTAAACCTCTTAATGATTTCTTAAACCAACCGATCAAATTAAACCAACCGATCAAAGAAATAACTTTATGAAGATACAAGCCTTTTTAGTGATGCTGCTAACAGTTTTGCTAATAAACTGCCGTGGAGAAGAACCTAAACGTATGCCTGATACGCTCTCCAATATTCAGGGAAGAATAACCAGCATGCAATCTGCTGAAGCAGATGATAACAAAGTGATGACCACAATAAGTGTAGAAGCGGTGGAAGGCATAGCGTCAGATTACCCCAAAGCAAATATAAAAGCAGGAGAAAATACTTTGATTGAGACTGATGACGGTCAGGAATTAAAAGTAAAGGATTTGAAAGAAGGTCAGTTAGTTCAGGTCTGGATAGACGGTGAAGTAATGGATGCTTCTACTATACAGGCGAAAGCAATTGCTATCAAAATTACAAGCGAATAACCTATGAGCAACTCCGAAACCAGTTATACTTGGCACAAAATCTTTTCATCTGAAGAGGAGGCCAAAGCACAGGTACCGCAGCGCCAGCTAAAGCAGCTTGTTATAGATGGTCACAGTATTTGCTTCGCCCACACCTTCGCAGGTTTCTTTGCTGTTCAGGATGCCTGCCCCCACCTGGGCCACTCGCTAAGCAAAGGCAACTATTTGAACGAAGTGATTTGCCCCTGGCACAGTTACCGCTACAACCTGGATAACGGCAAGGAGTGCGACTGGCGCACCAGAAACGCAATCTCATATCCTTTGAAAATAGAAACAGAAGGATTATATGTGGGTATTCCTGTGATTTCGAAAGAAGCTTAAACACCTATTTTATAAGCTTCTACCTTTTTGCCTATACAAAAGAGGCATTTCATAGCCCCAATTTCTGCTTTTTGCGTAAGATAAAATATGCGCTGCACCCCTTTACTCCACTATAAATGAACCCTAAAGGCTATGGCAGCCAACCACCTGTTTGCTGTAGCTATGGAAACAAAAGTTTCAACCCAGATAAGGCACTGGCCATCTCCTTTCCAACTCAGGCACACCTCCCATGGTGTACACACCACTTTTTTGCAACACAAGCATTATATAGAAGCCAAATGGACGGGCCATATCACAGCAGAAGATGTGGTAGCTACAGCTAAGGTATTTCTAGAACTACTCAAAAGGCACCCTTGCCCCAAGCTGCTCAACAACAAGTCTGAGGCATCCGGTGACTGGCAAGAGGCCAACGAATAGCTACAATTTGAATGGGTGCCACAGGTAACAAAAGCAGGACTGCGCTACATGGCTCACGTATACTCCAGCAACATGTTTAGCTTGCTTTCTGCACAAGACCTGCTAGTCAGAGATACGCCCTCTCTACTTGTATCAAGTTTTAGTCAACGGAAGCAGGCCGTCAAGTGGTTAGTACAGCATTGATCAAAAGATTAGGTGAAGTAAATCCGTCACCAAGGATGGAACACGAAGAAGACATTCTTCAAAATAGATCGAGCCTAAAGTCAGCGCTTGTAATGTTGGCCATGCTGCTTTTCTTTTTTATATTCGTAAAGAGTCTTTAAACAAAATAAGCTCAATTCAACTACTTATAAACTTTGCCAGCCACAGTTAATTCGTCTGCAAAAAACATCTACATTATCAGCGGCTTAGGAGCCGATTGGCGAGTATTTCAGTTTCTACGCCTACCGCCAAATTACCAGGTAGTGCACCTCCCCTGGCTAGAGCCACTGCATATAGATGAACCACTACAAGCATATGTAAAACGGTTAGGTGCTGCTGTTCAGGAGCCAAACCCTATTTTGGTTGGCCTTTCTTTTGGAGGAGTGGCTGCCATTGAACTAGGCAAAATCTTGAATCCTGAAAAGCTTATACTTATCTCTAGCCTGAGCACGCAGCATGGTATACCCTGGCACTATCGCCTGATGGGTAAAATGAAACTACAGCGAGTGGTGCCTATGCCGCTTTTGCGTGCTACTTATCCCGCGGCTCCTTACTTTTTCGGAGCACATACTCCCTATCAAAAAGAACTTCTGAAGGACGTTTACCAGAACATGAGTGAGCTGTACCTGCGTTGGTCGCTTGACCAACTCTTAAAATGGAAACAGCATGAAGTAATGCCTCAAATCACGCACCTGCACGGTACATCCGATAAAGTGCTTCCTTTCCGAAACGGCTCAGAGATCATCAAAATAAAAGGAGGAGAACATTTAATGGTGATGAATCGTGCTGAAGAAATAAGTACTATCTTGAAGCGTATTTTAAATGAGATATGAGCACAAGCAAATACATTGTTACGGTTGCAGAAGGTCGAAAAGTAGATCTAACGAATGCCATCATTCTTAAAAGCAACAACCTATACCCCTTTGGGCGCCACAACTATGCCATTTACGAAACACCTGAGGGCACTTTTGTAAAAGGCCTGAACAATGGTGAAAGAGAAATTATGTTGACAGGCTTTGAACTGCTAGACGAAGCCACGGCACGAAACTATAGCCACCCCTTCACCCGCGAAGAAGACTAAATCATGCAGCTCAGTTTTTGGGAACGTGATACTTATTTCAGTAATATTGATGTGCTGATTGTTGGTAGCGGTATAGTTGGCCTGAACGCTGCCCTCCACCTGAAAACAAAACAGCCGAAACTAAAAATAGTGGTGGCAGAACGTGGGTTGCTACCTACGGGTGCAAGTTCCAAAAATGCTGGCTTCGCCTGTTTCGGCAGCCCCTCCGAACTATTGGAGGATCTGGTACATCATTCCGAAGAAGAAGTTTTTAGCCTGGTGCAGCGTCGCTGGCTTGGCCTGCAACGCCTCTTGCAAAACCTTGGAAGTGCCACCATAAACTACCACCGCTGGGGCGGCTACGAACTGTTTGAGCAACCACAGCAAGAACTGTATGAAGCCTGTTTGGACCGCCTCCCCTACCTTAACAAACAACTTGAAGCCATCGTTGGTGAGCCTGTTGTTTACAGATCGGCAGACAGCGAGATAGAGAAATTTGGCTTTAAACAGGTGGCGCATTTAATCAAGAGCACAGCCGAAGGACAGATAGATACAGGTAAAATGATTCTGGCCCTGACACAAAAGGTGCAGGCACTAGGTGTGTTAGTACTTAATGGGCTAGAGGTCCAACAACTGCAGGATGAAAGCTCGGGTATAACAGCTATCACAGCACAAGGGTTACCTATACAGGCTCGTGCGGCTTTGGTGGCAACCAATGGCTTTGCCCAAAAGTTGCTGCCGAATTTATCTATTGTTCCTGCTCGTGCACAAGTATTAATCACTAAGCCCATACCTAATCTAAAATTCAAAGGCACTTTTCATTACGACAAAGGTTATTACTACTTCCGCAACATCGGCAACCGTGTCTTGTTTGGGGGCGGCCGTAACCTGGATTTGCAAACGGAGGAAACTGTTGAATTTGGCCTTACTGACTTAGTACAGCAAAAGCTGGAGCAGCTTTTAAAAGAGGTTATACTTCCTGACACAGCCTTTGAAGTAGAGCACCGTTGGAGCGGTATTATGGGTATGGGAAACCAGAAGACAACCTTGGTGCAGCAGGTATCGGAGCGGGTGAGCTGCGCCATTCGCCTCAGTGGCATGGGCATAGCCATTGGTTCGTTGGTAGGCGAAGAAGGTGCCGAACTAGTGTTACAGCAGTTATAGCTCTTGCAATCAAGGAAAAAGAGGCCATAAAAAAGGCAAACAATTTAACTTTGTTTGCCTTTCCTATTTCATGATGCTGTTGTTAAGCATAAATTCGCTGGTTTCCCGTTTGATGATACATAGGAGCATAAAGTTTCATAGCTTCTTTCTCTGCCTGATAGAAAGCCTGATACTCTTCCTCTCCCAGCTCTTCTCTTAGAGCAATATGAAACTTGGCAAGCTCAGGATATAAGCTGTTTCTCTCCAGCCGCTCCTGCGGACTGTCATTTTTAAAGTCATAATAGCTTTTCATCAGTTTTTAATTTAGTTAATGATTTAGGATAAAACATATCGGAAGTTTAAAATACCCACATCACAACAATAAGGTTATCAATATTTTACACAAAATCCTTCACATTCATTTATTGTCACATCCTTACCTAAAAAATAAACCGACTACACACCACATGTGTAGTCGGTTACCTTAGTTAACATTCCCTTAAACTATATCCTATCTTTTTTTTGTAACTTTTAATCTTAGCTCGCACACTCGACTTGGGTGTGCCTCTCTTGGTTTGCACAAGCACAGATTAGCCTAAACATTAAAGAATCAACATGTTAAACCAACTGCGATTTACATGAGGCAATAAGTTTTTATAGGTACTTCCCTACTATCTCTTGCCAGATGTCGTAGCCTTTGCTGTTCATGTGCAGATTATCTTCTATAAAAAGCTCTTTTCGTGGCGCACCATTCGCATTTAGCATCGCATTGTAAACGTCTATGTAGGTCCAATCGCACTTCTGGTCGTTTATGAAGGTTTTCACTTTGTTGTTGAACTCTACAAACTTCGCTTTCGAGCTTAATCTGCTGGGGCTAGGCTTGGCTGATATAAAATATACCTTAGTTTCTGGCAGCCGAGCAGTCACCTCTTTGTAAAACTTTAAGAACTCCTGGTATGTTTGCTCTACTGTTGCATCGCCTGCCAAATCGTTTTCACCAGCATAAAGGAAAATCTTAGACGGGCGGTAAGGGAAGAGAATTCTGTCGGCATAATAGTTAACATCGGCTAAGGTGCTTCCGCCAAAGCCCCTGTTCGCCAAAGCATAACCCTCAAATCGCTCCTGCAGATCTTTCCACATTCTGATAGAGGAACTCCCGATAAAAAGAATCGCGCCTTTTTGAGGCGGATTGGTCTTATCCTGCTGCTCAAAATTTTTAATTTCCTCTTCGAAAGGCCTTGAAGCTTGAGAAAAACCACTCGTAAAGGTGGCGCAGAAAAACAGAATCAACAGTAAGTACTTTTTCGTTTGACTTTTCATATGTTAGCAAATCAGGATTGTTTTTACTGATAATTTTAAAACTTATTTCAGGCCCAGAACATCTACACCTTGCTCAAACACAATATCAACAGGTATGTTGTTCTGCGACAGGCGGTCTAGGTCTGCCTGCAGATTTGCACTAATTTGGCCTTGTTCCTCCAGCAATTGGCCTACACCTGCGTAGTCGCCGTTGCCTTGCAGCGTCAGTATCTTCTCCGACAGTTTGTTCATGGCTTCTCTCATTTTAGCATAGTTCACGCGGTACTTACCTGTTTGCGCATCGCGTTCGAAAGCTCCGTTTTCAGCAAAAAAGTTAAATCGTACCATATTGGCCTTACCATGTGCACTTGCCGCCCCAAACCTGACTGAACGAAAAATACCTGCCAAAAAAGTTGTGTAATAGTCTTCCAGGCTACCTTCTACTTCACCTTTCTCATGCAGCTGCGTAATCATGTACAACCCTAGTATATCTGCTTTGCCTTCTTCTAATGCTGATGCATGTTCTTTCAATGCCTCGCGTACAGTGCCTTTACCGTTTATGGTGTTCTTTATGCCTAAACCGTGTGCCACTTCATGAAACATGGTGTTTGCAAAAAAGGCATCGAAGGTGACATGCTGTTGCTGGTCCTCTACAATCAGTTCTTCCTCTATTGGCACCATAATTTTATCAAACTTGGCGCGCATGGCATTTTTCAGTTGCAGGCGGCGTGTGCCTTTTTTCAGCTGCACCTCCTCGTCGTTTGGCAAGTTTATAGCAATGGTTTTACTGCCTGCATTACTGTCGCCTGCATAAAAAACCACATCGTAAGCATTCAGATCAGAATCGGTGCCTGGCGTTTCTTTTTTATAATTGGCGGCAACAGGCAGGCCTCGTTGTAGTTCTGGCAAAAAGGCAGCATATTTTGCCAAGCGTTCGCTCCACTCCATATCTTTTATAAGCACATAAGCTTCGTGAGCAGCCTTATAGCCAAACAATTTGTCCTCGTACGTTTCTATTGGCCCGATAACAACGTCTATTTTATTGTTTTTCATGTCCATCCAGGCTAAGTCGCTGGGCTGGTAATTATCAGTGAGCAAAGCCTCTGCCCGCAGGTTAAGGTACTTCTTAAGGCCAGCATCGTCAGCTAGATTTGTCGCCTGCTTCAGTAGGTCTGCCGTGCGCTGCACCTGCGTTCTAAACTGCGCATGGTAAGGCACTGTTATCAACTTTCCGTTGGCATCACGGCGCAAGAAGGTGTATTGGCTCGTTTTGTCAGAAAGGTTGGCTTGTTCAAACTCATTCTTTGTCATGTCATGCGGATAGAAATTAGCCGCATCTGGTTTCGGACCTACACCTGCTATAAAAGGCTCGTTGTTCTCTAACCTGTCCCAAGGGCCGTAGTTGATCTTTACATACTGTTTTGCGGCTTCGTTATCGAGTGTGGCTAACAATGAATCGCGCCTGCCATATGCCTCATACCAGAAAAGCTCATTCATGTTCACACCCGCCTCAATCAAAAGCGCAACCATCTGCTTCTCGTTTGCACTCAGGTTTTCAAGATCCGCTGTAAGGCGCACCGTTGTGTACTTGTCCAGCTTCTGCTGTATGTTATCGTCAGTCTGAACTGTTTCGGCGGTGTTGGCAGCGTCTTCTGATGTTTTACTTGTACAGCTGAAGGTTACAGCCGCAATTGCCGAGGCAAAGAGGATATGGCGTGGTTTCATAATGCTATCGTTAGATTTCTTACAATGATGAAGATAGTCATTTTAGAATAGTTAGCAAAAGCCTCTCCTGTCTTGAGGTCTACCCTAAACCAAGAGTGTGGACGGTAGTTTACCACCCATGAAAGCATTTTAGTTGTGATGGGAATGAGGCAGATTTTCTGCTCACATGAGTTGTGCTTACAGAAGATTAATCCTTAAAAGCAAAAAAGGTAAAGAGCCTTTTCTGCCCTTTACCTTTTTTCTTTTTAGCAAATGCTATACTTAAAACAAGCCGAACAGCTCGCGCTGTATCTTTTCTATAATAGAGCCCAAGTCTTCTGGGTTTGCCACAAAGTCAAGGTTGTTCACGTCTATTACAAGCTGTTTGCCTTGGTCGTAGCTGCCCATCCAGGTGTTGTAGTGCTCGTTCAGGTTGCGCAAATAATTTATGCTGATGCTGCTCTCGTAGTCGCGGTTACGCTTTTCTATCTGCCCGATCAACTTTGGCAAATCTGCTTTCAGGTAAATCATCAGGTCAGGCGCTTTCACCATGCTGATCATCGACTGGAAAAGCGAAAAATAGTTTTCGTAGTCGCGGGTGCTCATGAGGCCAGACTGGTGCAGGTTTTTAGCAAATATGAATGCATCTTCATATATGGTGCGGTCCTGGATAACATCGGTCTGCTTTGCCTGTATCTGCTGCACCTGGTTAAAACGGCTGTTCAGGAAATACACCTGTAAGTGAAATGCCCAACGCTCCATGTCCTCGTAAAAATCCTTCAGGTAAGGGTTGTTATCTACAGCCTCCAGGTATAGATCCCATTTAAAATGTTGTGCCAGTTTAGTGGCCAGTGTAGTTTTGCCAGCGCCAATGTTGCCGACTATTGCAATGTGCATGTACTAAAGTAATTATTGGTAAAAGCCGAATACAAAAGTAAGGCTTTTTAAAGAGATGCCCCGCGAACCTGCCCATTACTTACCCACCACTTTTCAACAGTGCTATACACCACCGCTTTAACTCATAGCCACTAACACCGCAAACAAAACTATAAACAGACACTAACCCTAAGTAAGAAAGCTATGACAAAAGGACATAATCAACAACCGAGCAAACAAACAGATCCGAAAGCAAAAAACTCTGACGATCTAAAGCAAAACCACAGCCTGAGCGATCAGCAGAAAGATAAAAGCCCTAACCAAGGCCGTAGCAGCGGCGAAGACCCATCGGGTGGTACTAAAGGACAAAACGCCATCTAAACAAAAGCCCCACCAACTGAAATTGGTGGGGCTTTTGTTTAGATAAAGCGAGAGAGCTTATTTCTTTTCCTTCATGTTTTCAAAGGCATCTTTGGCATCGCGGCTCTTTTTCAGAGATGCAAATTCAACCTGCAGGGCAGCTATTTTAATCTTATCACTGCTGTTCAGGTGACCTTGCAGCTCCGATTTGCGAGTATTAAGTTCTCCAAACACAAACTCAGCGTAATCCCAATCGCGCAAAGACCAGTTACGGCGCGAGCCACGGGTATACTCTAGGGCTCTCACGAAGGCATCGCGCAGATTAGCGGCCTTTATCTTATTTATTTTTGTAGTGCCCACCATTTCCCGCTCCCAACGCTCCAATTCTTCTTTTTCGAAAGAAACGGCTTTACGCGTCTCGTTGCGTTCTTCCCATTCTTTGTACTGCTGCTTTATGGTACTATATTCACTCTTAGACTCTTCCGAAAGCTTCTTGGTGTTACTGTCAAGCGAATAACTCAGTTCTCTGAATTCATTTTTTACAGTTGGCCATTCTTTCCGAATAACACTATCTGCCTGGCTTGATCTGGTTTTCATCCAGGCTCTTAAATCATTCAATTCTTTTTCCAGCTCCGACTGTGTTTGCGCCTGGGCATTAAAAGCTAAACCTAGCAAGAGCATTACACATAGCCATACCTGAATCTTTTTCATGTTTTCTTTTATAAGTTCTGATAACACTTTTAACAACCTTTCTCTATAAATATTGTGCCATTCTATATTTACTCCTCATAATATAGGGTGTACGGGAGCGCCCAAGCCAACTATTACTTAATCAAAAGATAAAACTCATTCTTGATAATTGCACTACCTTTTACTTGTGAATAACGTTAAAAGTAATGTAAAACAAACAGACAACTCTTTTTGGAGACCAGTGGCACTCCCTACAAAACTAGAGTAAAACAGCAATATATGAGCACCAAAAGCAGCTTTCATGAAACCGTTGTTACCATCACTAACCAAGATGGCTTCACGCTTAGCTCAGATAAGTTTCCTTTCGAGACTACTCTAAGCTTAGCACCGCTTGTTGCCTATTGGGAAAAAAAAGCAGCCTCTGACCCGAACTGCAATTTAGCAAGAGTACGCGAGTTGGCTAACCTGCTTCGCCAGAAACCTGAACTATTGGAGCCTATTCATAACCTGGCTGTTATTGATAAAAACATAGACACCGTAGATATTTTGATGGAAGACATTTTCCCGAGTGCGCTATGGGAAAATGATTTAAAGGCCGCTGTATTGCCTTTCCACTTCGAAAGCTTTTATGCCACGCCACGGCTAGAGGAACTACAGTTACTGGGAGGCGAGAATTATACCGAGCGACTGAGCATAGACCAGAAAACCTTGCTCTTCAGGCAAACGCTATCGGCTTACACACTTATACTGGACAAGTTTTACAATGCCAATTTCACGGTAGACAAGCCCTTTATCTTTACTATAAAAGATAAATTCACCATGCTGGAGCGTCACTATAAACTTGATATCGACCTCAAGTTTATGGAAGTAAAAGCGAAGGGTGATATCAAAAAACTTACAGCACAGGAAATAAACTTCCTGATAAACCGGTACAACAACCTAGACCTGTGGATGCAGAAGATTCCGCCACAGAACTTTGAGTTCTCTGGGTTTGCGATTTACGATTTTACCGATGTAACTAATGAGGAAACGATTTCATCGCTCCGATACGACCTCCTCGATAAAGACTCTGTAAGCTCCAGGGAAGGGTTCGAAAATTTACAGCAGAAACTTCGGGTATTGTTTAACCTGCCAGACATACGTTTGGGTATCGCCTCATGCCCTGCAAAGCAGGAGTTTGACACTAACTTTGCTCGTAAGCTTTGGAACGGACTTGTGCTTACAAACAGCTGCAATTTAAAACTGGAAGACCTAGATAGCTCTATCTATGACCCAGTTATAAAGAAAGGCCATACCATTGTAGTGGAGGATTTAAAGGTATTCCAAAATGCTACGCCTGTAGAAGAAGATTTATTGAATGCAGGTGTACGCAACCTGATTATTGCACCACTGCAATTCGAGGGTTCGACCATTGGTGTATTGGAAATTGCTTCTCCTATACCAGGGGAATTGAACGCATTATCCACTATCAAGCTGAAAGAAATACTACCGTTGTTTGCCCTTGCTATGAACCGAAGCATGGATGAACTGCGCAGCAGCATTCAGAGCATCATAAAAGAGAAGTTTACAGCCATACACCCAATTGTTGAGTGGCGCTTTACACAAGCGGCCATAAACCTGCTCGATAAAACAGACCGTAACATACGCGCCGAGATAGAGCCTATCGTTTTTAAAGATGTGCACCCCTTTTTCGGCGTGTCCGATATAAGAGGATCGGCTTCTGAACGCAATAAAGCAATACAAGGCGACCTGCTAGAGCAGCTAGTATTGGCCAAAGAAATTATACTTGCCGCGAAAGAGGAGCTTGACCTTTCTATTCTGGATGAACTGCTTTACAAATTAGATAAGTTCTCGCAGAACATCCTTAATGAACTTACCTCGGGTGACGAAGGTATAGTGCTTGAGTTTTTGAGAGAAGAAATTGAATCGCTATTTCCCTATTTCCAGGCCAAGAGCCCTTCTATGGCGGCACCGATCAACCTTTATAGGCTAGCCATTAGTAACCCTTACAAAGCTGTTTATAACAAGCGTAAGGCTTACGAAGAAAGTATGCATAAGATAAACGAAACCATTTCTAACTTTTTGGACCGAGAGGAGCATAAAGCACAGAAAATATTCCCTCACTACTTCGAGAAGTACAGAACTGATGGTTTGGAGTATAATATTTACATCGGCTCATCCCTTTTGAACAACAAGCATTTTGAGCCAATTTATTTAAAGAACATGCGCCTGTGGCAGCTCATGCTTACCTGCGAAATTGCCCGCCGCATTCATAAACTCCGTCCAAGTTTAAAGCTGCCACTCGAAATAACGCAGCTGCTGCTGGTTCACAGCGAACCTATTTCTATACGCTTTAGGCAAGATGAGAAAAAGTTTGATGTAGACGGCGCCAACAACATTCGCTACGAAATTATAAAAAAGCGACTTGACAAAGCCACCATACGTGGCACAGAAGAGCGCCTTACGCAACCAGGTAAGATTGCCATTGTATACATGCTTCAGAAAGAGGCGCAAGAATATATGCGTTACATAGAGTTTTTGCAAAGCGAAGGCTACGTGGAGCAAGACGTGGAACACTTGGAAATTGAAGAAATGCAGGGCGTACAAGGCCTCAAGGCCTTTCGGGTAAAAGTGAACATGCAAGATGAGTTGCGGCACAATATAGAAACTGGAGACGAACTACTTGCCATTGCACAAAGTGCAACTTTAAACTAAAATAAAGCCATTCAATAAACACTATATAATACAAAATATATTGTATTTGATGAATTAAACCAAAAAACCATACAAGCCTGGTTTCCTTTATAAATAACTAATTATCAAGTATTTATACAAAGTAAAACGCAATCAAAAACCACCTTTCAGATAAATTAAATTTTATTTTTTAACAATAAGTGCAATTTAATTTAAAACATTAGCGTTATTTGCCCAACAAACAAACGCAGTGATTGCTGCTAGTTTTACTTTTTTATTTTTCAACATTTCAACTTTTAGCCCATGAAATTGAGAAACAAGTTTTTGCCTGCCATGCTGGTATTCGGCGTGGTGGCACTATCTTCTTGCGAAAAAACAGACCAGGAAATTGCTGATCCTACCTTTGAGCAAGGAATTCTTTCTCACGTGCTGGTAGATTCGGCAGAGGTAACATCTTTTAGCTTTGCCCAAAATGAGATAGGCCAGGTTAATCATTACAACAAAGCCACAGGTGAACTTGAACGCTTTGAGAAGTTTGAGCGAAATGAAGCAGGCCGTGTTTCTAAAATTATTACCTATGCAGGCAAAAGCAGCGAAGTGCTTTCTGAAGAAGAGCATACCTACAACACGCAGGGTAGATTAGAGCAAAGCTCCACTGTATACTTTAGTGCAGGCAAGCCTACTTACAGCACTTTGAACACTTATGAGTATACAGAAAACAATAAGTTAAAGAAGGTTGCTATGTATGAAGGCGCCAACGGTGAAGAAGCAAAGCTGCAATCTTATACAGAATACGCTGTTTTACCGAATGGCAACTATAGCCAATCAAAGCAATATGTGGCAGACAAGACAGAAAAAGCCAAGCTGTTTTCTACTACAAACTTCTCCTACGACACTAATTACAATCCTTTCTTCGAAATTGCAGAACCAGGTACAGCTGTCAGCCCAAATAACCTAATCAGTTCCACAACAGAAATACACAACAGCAATAAAACATACGCTTATACCTACAGCTATAAGTACGACGAAAGAGGTTTCCCGCTGAGCCAAACAGTATCTAATCCTAATGGCAAAACGGAAACTTATAACTACAAGTACAGCAATTAGGCTTTACACAACATCAAATTATCATCAAAAAGAGGCTTCCAAATCGGGAGCCTCTTTTACTTTAGGCCCAATTAAACAAAAACTGCGGCCTGTAGTATAGCCAAGAAGTATTACATTTGTTAAAAAACATATCTAAAATGGCTAAAACAAAATTAACTGTAAACCCAAATGGGTCACTCAAAATAGAGGGAGACTTCGAAATTGTAGATAAGAGCGGAAACGTGTACAACCTGCAAGGAAGAGAAGTTGTATCGCTGTGTCGCTGCGGACAATCTAAAAACAAGCCTTTCTGCGATGGCTCTCATAAAGGTTACTTCGAGCACGATGCACAGGCTTTTGACCTACCTCCCAAAAAACAGTAGAGTTCTTTTTTCCACTTAGAAAGTAGCAGCTAAATTCTGCAGCCAAACTTTGTTTTAAGTGGAAAACTGCACCTTTCTTTTGCAAAAACGTATCTGTCTCTGCACTCTCTTTTAACTGGAATGTCAGAGAAATTAGTTACAATCGCTACATACAATGATCCTACAGAGGCACACATCCTGAAAGGCCGTTTGGAGGCAGAAGGTATTGTGTGCTTTTTAGGAGACGAGCACATTGTGGGAGCACACCCTTTTTATGCTGTTGCTGTTGGAGGAGTAAAGCTAAAAGTTCTTGAGAACGATGCAGAAGAAGCACGCACTATTCTGGAGCAAATCCAAAGCGGCAACAACGAGTACCTGCTCGACAATAACATTGAACTGGCACCAGTTATGCAGGCACATCCTGCAGAAGAGGTTTGCCCTAATTGCGGATCTGAATATACTGTTGAGGAAAAGTATTCTAAAACAGCATTCTCCCTCAGCTATTTAATCTTAGGTTTCCCAATTCCTTTCTTAAACCGCAACTATAAATGCAGTAACTGTGGCTTCTTCTGGAAAGCGAAAAAATGAGCTTCTTAAAGACAAACTGGGGAATAGATTATCAAGAGGAGAAACTCAAAGCTTAAGGCATAAAAAAACGCTATGGCTAATACCACAGCGTCATCCAATATCATAAAACAAGTCGAATTGCTTGTTTGCAGCTACACCTAGCCTTTAGCCAGCTGATCTACCAACTGCACATACTCCGCTCGGGCTTCTTCAGGTGCTTTACCCTCTTGCGACTTCCAAGCATCCCATTTGGCAATATTCTTAAAGTCAAATCCACCTGGTCTGCCTGTATTCACATCGCCTTCTGTTGCCTGCTTGTATAAGCCGTAAAGCTGTAGAAGGATATCGTTAGACGGACGTTCCGTTAAAGTTTTAGAGCGCTCTACTGCGCTCTCGAATTCTGCTTGTGTAGCCATAGTTTTATAGTTTGTATATGAGTTACTGTATAAATTTATAGAAAATGGATATACGTGCATAACGGTCTTAGCACTTTGTTATGCACCAGCACCACCCTTATTGTTCTCCTACTTTAATAACAATTTTTCCGAACTGCTTGCCTGCCTCCATATAGCGCATGGCCTGCTCCGTCTCATCCAGCGGGAAAACAACATCTACAACGGGCTTAACTTGGTGTTTTTGTACAAAGGCCACCATTACTGCAAAATCTTCTGCCGTTCCCATTGTGCTACCATGTATAGAAAGCTGCTTCCAGAACAACTCTGCTGGATTTATCTTACCAATAGCGCCCGTAGTGCCGCCATACATACCTATGCGTGCACCTGGCTTAGACAGTTTTACTAGCTGTACAAAGCCTTCGCCTGCAGCAGAATCTATAATCACATCGAAGCCCCTCGCCTGCTCTTTAAGCTTTTTACCCCAATCTTCTGTTTTATAGTTTATTCCTCCTCTCGCACCAAGTGCCTTTGCCTTTTCTATCTTCTCCTCAGCCCCTGAGGTAACCCAAACCTCAGCCCCAGCTGCTACAGCAAACTGAATGGCAAAAAGAGCCACGCCTCCACCAGCTCCTGTTATTAAAACCCGCTCTCCCTGCTGCAGCTCACACTTCGTAAACAAAGTTCTATAAGCTGTTACGCCTGCTAACGGCAAAGCGGCTGCTTCGTCAAAGCTTAAGTGCACTGGCATTTTATGCAGATTATCAGCACTTATCTTCACGTATTCCTGAAAAGCACCATCCTGTGGCATCCCCAGCACTTTAAACTCTTTACTTTGCACCTTAGGGTTATCGCCCCAATCTGAAGACGGATCTAGAATTACCTGCTGCCCTAGCCAATTCTTATCAACCCCTGCCCCTACTTCTGACACCATACCTGCGGCATCCGATCCGAGTATAGCAGGGTAATCCTTGATAAAATAACGCCCCTGCTGTATCCACACATCCCGATGATTGAGCGCCGCTGCTTTTACCTGTACAATGGCCTCCCCAGGGCCTGCTGTTGGCTTTTCCTTATCAATCAGAACAAAAGGTTTATTTATATCCTCCAGATAAATTGCTTTCATAAAATATTTGCTTCAGTTGATAAATATGACATTAAAGTTAAGATTTCTAAAACTGTGGAAAAGGTGAACACCTTTCTTGCTTTTAAGCTTGTAGCCTTTAAATTGCGACCACACATCTAAACTATGCACACAGACTATACCATACGGGAAGCAACCGCATCCGATATTCCGACGGTTAAATTTTTGGCAGAAGCTATTTGGGAACCTACTTACCACACCACCTTAACCAAAGAACAAATAGATTATATGTTTGAGGTTATCTATACAGAAGATGCGCTAGCACAGCAGATGCAAGAAGGACAAACTTTTTTGTTGATAAGTGAAGGAGAACAGGCAATAGGCTTTGCTGCTTTTTCGGTTAAAGAAGCGGCATCAAAAATTTTTAAACTGAACAAAATATACCTGTTACCAGCGTTTCAGGGGAAGGGCTTAGGAAAAAGGCTACTTTCTGAGGTAGAAGCGAAAGTAAAAGAAAGAGGCGCTGCTATTCTAGACCTGAATGTAAACCGATACAACAAAGCAAAGCAGTTCTACGAGCGTTGTGGCTATCAGGTGCACCAAGAAGAAGACATACCCATAGGCCCTTATTGGATGAACGACTATATTATGCGAAAGAAGCTCTAGTTTGATTAAACAAAAAAGGGAGGCACTTGTACAAGTGCCTCCCTTTTTTGTTTAATCAAACAGATATATATTTATTACAAATGTGCGATTGGATCTGGGTTCCCGTCTGGATCTCCAGAAACAGTACCATCTGTAGAAATACTTAACAGCAACAGCCCTGCCACGTGTGGCGCCGCCATAGAGGTACCACTTATAGTATTATAAGCGCCATCTTTCCAGGTCGATTTTATACTTACACCAGGCGCGCAGTAATCTACTGGCGGGTTGCCGTAATTGGAGAATGACGCAAATCTATCATTCGCATCCATTGCTGAAACAGTATACACATTAGCATGGTTTACCCTGGCAGGAGAAGAGTAGTTGGCATCGGCTCCATCATTACCAGCAGCTAGGGCAAACTTGATTCCTTTGCCAGCCGCTGCAAGAACCGCATCATCCAAAGCTTGAGAAATTGGTCCGCCAAGGCTCATATTAGCTACATCGCCAGACTTGCCGTTAGCTGCAACATAGTCTACACCAGCAATAACTGTAGAATATGCACCGCTTCCACGAGAGTCAAGCACTTTAACAGCCACTACAGTTGCATCGTAAGCCACACCAAGTACGCCAGTAGAATTATTTCTTGCAGCAATTGTTCCAGCAACGTGTGTGCCGTGTCCGTTACCATCATCAGCATCTCTAGCATCTTTACCTGAAGAGATGAAAGTTCTGCTTCTACCACCATCCACAATCAAGTCTGGATGATTTAAATCAACTCCTGTGTCTATTACCCAGGCTGTTTTACCAACACCACTTGCATAACCAACTCGGGCTATACCGTAAGGCACCTCCTGTGCTGTAGAGCCGCCTCCGCCACTACCTGGCCTGGCTAAAACCATCATTCTATCTGGTTCTACATACGAAACACGAGGGTCAGCACGTACAAGTTCTGCCTCCGTTTCACTCATGGTTACAGCCATACCTGTAATTGCTTGGCCGTACGTTTGCTCAATGTTAGCAGATGCCACGCCATGTGCTTCCAGAACCGACTCGCTTAGCGCGCGGACCATATCAACACGCTCCTGATAAGTGATATTACTGTTTAACCTGAGGTTGTCATCTTTCTTGAACACAACGATGTACTTACCTGGGATAACAGCTCCGTTGATCTCTGTAATTTGCAACTCTTCTGTAGGTTCTAACGCCTCCACGCTTTCTTGATCACAGGCTGTAAAAGTACAAGCCGTAGCTGTTACTGTAGCTCCAAAAAGTACAGAGCGCAGTAAGTTCTTGATTCGTAATTGTTGTTTCATACTTGTTATAGATTTATAGGATTGAAAAAAGGTGTTTCTGTGTGAGTGGTTTAAACTATAATGTATTGATTATATTCAGGATACACAAAAAATATTGCCCTAATATTTACTCCACAACAACAGTTCTGTACAAGCTGCTGTTGCTGATAAAACCTTTGTCATAACACAACAGATGAAACAACTGAAGCCAGCTAAAACAGAAGATACTTACTTGGGAGAGACGAACGCTAAATAAAAAATAAGTAGAAAATAAGTTTGATGTTTCCTGTACGCGGATTCCTCATTTTTAGTAACATTAAAAATGTGCTCTATAAAATAAATACAAATTTTACGTTTATAAATTATACACAATTAAATAAGCATAGCAATTTTATAGCGCAATTGGTAGATTAGCAGTTTGATATAAACCTATAGCTATGACAAAACAAGTGTCGAGATTAAGTTTACTTTTCATTGTTGCGGTACTTTTCACCCTATCCTTTCAGGCCTGCCAACAAAAGGAGAACCAGGATGAGCAAACAGCAAAAGAAGCCACTGAGCCTAAGCTAGAACCTCTGACAAATGAAAATGTAACAGAAACCTTAACCTCTTATGGACAGGAAAATCCTGACTCCATAGTCATTATAAGTACCCGCCACGGAAATATAAAAGTGCGCTTGTTTAAGGACACACCGCTGCACCGCGCAAATTTTGTACGACTCACCAAAAGCGGCTTTTACAAGCAAGGAGAATTCTATCGTGTGTTAGAAGATTTTATGATACAGGGCGGCGACTCTGATAGTCGAACCATGGAGTTGGGTTCTTATAGAATTCCGCAGGAAATAAGACCACAGTACTTTCATAAGCGTGGTGCTGTAGGCATGGCCCGCTATGGCGACGAACGTAACCCAGAGAAGGAATCATCTGCCCATAATTTTTACATTGTACAGGGCAAAATTAGAACAGAAGAAGAACTACGGGCTTACGAGGCGCAGCATGGTATAACCTATACTCCTGAGCAACGGGAAATATATAAGACAATTGGAGGTGCTCCCAACCTGGATAGTGAGTTTACTGTTTTCGGGGAGGTAATAGAGGGAGAAGAAGTAATAGACAAAATAGCCAGCGAACCTGTTGATGGGCAAAAATGGCCAAAAAACATTGTCCCGCATCAGATAAGGGTAGAGTAACCAGAGATGGTTTGCAGGAGTTATTCAAAAACAAAAGCGAGGCGGCACTTATATAAGTTGCCGCCTCGCTTTTGTTTATAAAACTTCAAATTACCAGATCTTCACTCTTGCGCTTTCAGCTTTATACATTTGGTCGCCGCTGTCGCAACCAAAGGCTTTGTAAAACTGAGGCATGTTCGAGACAGGGCCATTGGTACGGAACCTGCCAGGAGAGTGCGGATCAGTAAGAATTTGCTGATTTTGAGCCTCATCACGCATGTTCACACGCCATATTTGAGCCCACGCCAAAAAGAAACGCTGCTCTGGCGTAAAGCCACCGATTTTGCCTGGATTGTTTTGGGCAAGTGCTTTCTGCAAAGCCGTGTAGGCAATATTCAAACCCCCAATGTCGGCAATGTTTTCACCTAATGTTAGGCGGCCATTCACGTGCAGGTTATCTAAAACCGTAAACTGATCATACTGCGAGGCAACCACATCCGCACGGGCGTTAAACTGCTTTAGATCTTCTTCGCTCCACCAGTTCTTCAGGTTTCCTTCAAAATCGTACTTAGCGCCCTGATCATCAAAACCATGCGTTAGCTCATGCCCGATTACGGCTCCCATACCACCGTAGTTCACAGCATCGTCTGCCTGAGGGTCAAAGAAAGGAGGTTGCATAATGCCCGCTGGGAACACAATCTCGTTCATGGTTGGGTTGTAGTAAGCATTAACAGTAGGCGGAGACATAAACCACTCTGTACGATCTACTGGCTGTCCTATTTTGCCAACGTTATCGCGGAAAGCAAACTGGCTGGCCCGCATTACATTGGCTGCATAAGATTCACGGTTAGTTTTTAAGCCTTTATAGTCTTTCCACTTATCTGGGTAACCGATCTTAACAGCAAAAGCATTCAACTTTTCGAGTGCTCTTTCTTTTGTAGCTTCGCTCATCCAATCCAAACCACTTACATGCTCCTGAAACGCCTCCTGCAGGTTTCTCACCATGTTCAGAGCACGTTGCTTTGCCTCAGGCGAGAAAGTTTTCTGCACATAAAGCTGCCCAAGCGCTTCGCCCAAAGCAGCATCTGTCGTACGAAGTACACGTTTCCAACGCGGCTGCATTTCTTTGGCACCGCTTAATACTTTACCGTAAAAGTTAAAGTTCTCCTGCACAAAATCCTGGCTTAGGTAAGGAGCCATTGTGCGCACCAGGTGCCACTGTGTATAAGTCTTCCAATCTTCCAGCGGCACATTTTTCAGCATTGTGTTCAGCTCCTTAAAGAAGTTTGGCTGCCCTATCACAATCTCCTGCGCTGCCTGAGCCCCCATATGGTCAATAAACTGGCTCACCTTTAAATTAGGATTCTGAGTGGCAAACTCTTGCAGCGTCATCTTATTATAGTTCGCATAAGGGTCGCGCAGTTCCACAACTGTTCTGGAAGCCCTGGCTAACCTGGTTTCCAGGTTCATAATGGTCTGCGCCTTTTGCTTCGCTGTAGCCTCATCAGCTCCCATCAATTGGAACATCTTCTGCACGTGCTTCAGGTATTCAGCGCGAATATTCTGCGAGCGTTCATCGTCTTTTAAGTAATAGTCTCTGTTGGGCAAACTGAGGCCGCCTTGGCTGGCCTGCAAAATGTATTCCGTGCTTACTTTGTCGTCTTGCCCTACATACATCCCGAAAAAGCCGCTAATTCCTTTAGCTTTCAGGTCCGCGATTCTGCTTACCAGTTGGTCTGTTGAGGTGATGGCAGCAATGGCATCCAGCTCTGGTTTTATCGGTGTAATGCCTGCTCTGTTAGCTGCCACGGAGTCCATGCCTGTAGCATAGAAATCGCCTATCATTTGTGTTGCAGTGCCGTTTGCAGCTGTTGTGTTAGAGGCAGCCTCTGTCAGCAGTTCGCGCAAAACGGCATTATTTCTTTCTGCCAGCTCATTAAATGAGCCCCATCTACTTTCAGATGCAGGTATGGGGTTATTCTTTAGCCACCCACCGTTGGCATACTGATAAAAGTCTACACAAGGGCTTACGGTTGTATCTAAGTTCGCCAATTCTATACCCTGGCCCACATTATTATCTACAGCAGTGGCGATAGCACCACCCTCGTTTGTTGAAGGAGAGCTACAGCTTCCGAGAAGTAAACTGACAAGGGCTGCTGAGCAAGAGAACAAGTGTGATTTAGTCATAGAATATGTCTTTTGTTGCACAAGTAAAATTATCTAATGTTCCGTAATAAAGCCTCATCTGTTTAAAAAGAGTTCGATTGGTGTTTCGAAAACATGCCTTATATTGGAGTATGTAACCCTACGATGCTAGCAACTAGGATGTTAATCTGCCGCTGTTATGGCAGTAGTTTCTTGTAAAGCTTAACCAACTGAGTTTGCGTCAAGCCTAAACGGTAAGCGGTATAAACCAGGTAATAAACAGACTGCAGCCGCAATACACCATAATGCTTATACTTTCGAGCAGAAGTAACAACAGCAGAAGGCAGCACAGTAAAAGAAGCGTATCGTTTCAGCCTTTTAACTATCTCCTGATCTTCCAGCAGCAAGAATTTTTCGTTATACCCGCCTGCCTTCCAAAATACTTCCCGCTCAACAAAAAGACTCTGATCTCCGAAACGCACCGCATCTACATCAAAACGGGTAAACCAGGCATTTGCTCTTAAAAACCAATGCACTAAATCAAACCTTAACCTGAAGCAGCCGCTTCCATACCCATGCTGCACCGCTCGCTGTATCTGCTCCTGAAAGTCTTTCGGTGGATACGTATCGGCATGTAGAAAGTATAAAATATTGCCACTAGCCGCAGCTGCACCAGTATTCATCTGTAAGGCCCTTCCTTTTGAAGCACAGGCTACTACGCTGACACCATTTGCCTCAGCTATACTTTGTGTTCCGTCTTTGCTGCCTCCATCGGCAATAAGCAATTCCGTATCAGGAGTAACATGCTGCCGCAGGTACTGCAACAACTGGCCTATAGTAGCAGCTTCGTTATAAGTGGGTATGATAATGCTTAATTGCAAATTGAAGTTGTAGATATATATAAACTGGAGTTATAAATTCTTGTCAGGCCATGAAGTAAAAAATGATATCTTTATTTATTACCTAATGCGCTAAACCAATGCCCGTTTTACTTATATTTTTTCTTTTTGTTTTACCTGATCTTAAGCGGCTCCAACTGATCCTGCTGGCAGTTCCTGGTTTCCTGAATGCCACAGTGGCTGTTTTGGTTACCTTTTCTCTAATAGAACTTACAAGATTCCTTATAAAGCAGCAACGCGGTAGCAAGCTTGTAAAAGCATTGCATCAGCTAGAGTTTCCGTATTATCATGCACTGACTGCAAACTATAAAAAAGAGTTTGAGCGTAGAGTTATCAGCTTTGTACATCAGAAAGAATTTGTGCCGCGTGGCAAAGCATTTGAAGTAACCGAGGCTATGAAAGTAAGCATAGCTGCCTGCGCCACACAACTTACTTTTGGGTTGGAACCTGTTTATTTCTCTCATTTCAGAAGGATATTAGTTTACCCCGACCGCTATTACTCCACTATTTTTAAACGCTACCACTGTGGCGAGGTAAGCATGCGCGGGCTAATCGTGCTGTCGTGGAATGACTTTATGTTTGGCTATAACCATGCGTCAGATGGTGTTAACCTGGGCTTACATGAGATGGCGCACGCCCTGCACCTGGAGAACAAAATACCCAACGATGAATACAACTTTTTAGACCATCAGCAACTGCAGAAGTGGCAGGCTGTAGCAGAGGCAGAAAAGGCCGCCTTACCAGAAAGAGAAGTACGGTTCCTGCGGCTGTATGCCACCACCGACACACATGAGTTTTTTGCCGTGTGTGTAGAATCGTTTTTTGAAAGACCCAACCAGTTTTTGGTAGAGTATCCTGCACTCTATAAAGCATTGGTAAAGCTACTGAACCAGGATCCTGCGCGCGGCATTGTTCGATTAGTGTAAAAATCCTCATTCAAAAAAAGGCAGCCCCTCCAACGTGAGGAGAGGCTGCCTTTTCTTGTAACGTCAGCTAAGACTATTGCACAGCCCGCTTCTTCACATAAGTATCTAGCCAGGTATCCATCTCCCAAAGCATGTGCATAATAGATTCCTTTGCACGGTAGCCGTGGCTCTCTGCTGGCAGGAACACCAAACGAGTAGTAGCACCATGGCCTTTTAGCGCATTATAAAAACGCTCGCTCTGGATAGGGAAAGTGCCAGAGTTGTTATCGGCCTCGCCATGTATAAGCAGAATTGGCATTTTAATTTTGTGTGCATAAGAGAACGGCGACATCTCGAAATATACTTCTGGCGCCTCCCAGTAAGAACGCTCCTCCTGCTGAAAACCGAACGGTGTTAAGGTTCTGTTGTAGGCACCGCTACGGGCAATACCAGCTGCAAATAGATCAGAATGTGCCAGTAAGTTTGCCGTCATAAAGGCACCGTAAGAGTGGCCGCCTACAGCTACTCGCTTCGGATCAACCACTCCCATACCTGCTACTTTATCGATGGCAGCTTTGGCACTTGCTACCAATTGCTCTACAAAGGTGTCGTTCGGTTGTGCGTCGCCCTCTCCTACTATGGGCATGTCTGTTCTGTCGAGTACGGCATAGCCCTGCGTTACCCAAAATAGCGGAGAGCCAGAGCTAATACGTGTAAACTCATAAGGAGAGCTTTTCACCTGGCCTGCGGCATCAGCATTCTTAAACTCCCGTGGATATGCCCACATCAGCATTGGCAGCGGCGCATCACCTTTTTTGTAATCTTTCGGCAGGTATAGCATAGCTGTCAGTTTTACACCATCGTTGCGCTCGTACTGTAGCAACTCTTTCTGCACACCCTCCAGTTGTGGAGCAGGGTGCGGGAATTTCGTGATTTGCGTCAGTTGCTTTTTGTTCAGGTTGCGCACAAAATAGTTCGGCGGGTCGTTTTCAGATTCTCTTCTGGTAATAATCTTCTTTGAGTTCAGATCGATAATATCTACAGGACGTTCGTAGTAAGGAGCTTCTGAACGGAACAAGATCTTGGCTTTCTTGCTTTTCAGGTTAAACTCGCTCAGAAAAGGCCTGTTACCTTCAGGCGACCCACCTTCACTGATCATGTAAATGTTTTCGCCTTTCTTGTCTGTTAACAATACATTGCGGCCAAATTGGTTCTTGGTGTAAACAGGAGATCCTGGATCGGTATAGTTATCTTCGTAAGAACGCTCTATCAGCACCACAGGCGCCTTAGCTGGCTTGGCAGTGTCTATCACAGACACACGCTCGGTACGGTTTTTCCACCAGCGCTCGTTTAGAAGTGCCATATTGTTGCCCCACTGCACGCCTCTATAGCGGTATTTGGTGCCCGCAAGCTTTGATGGCTTAGCAGCGAAAGGTGCATCCAAAGTATACACAATATCACGCTCAGCTACGGCTTTGCTCGGGTCGCCGCCATCCTGCGCCTCTACCCAATAGAGCGTTGCAGGTTTGTCTGGGCGCCAGTTGTAGCTACGAGGGCCTTTTGCTGTGGCATCAAACGCAATCGGAATATCTTCAGCCAATGGCAGTTGCGCCAGTTGCTTTACCACTTTGCCATCGCGGCTCCACACTGCCACCGTGTACGGAAAGTAGTAAGAAGGCACCAGGTAGGAATAAGGCTTCTGTATTGTCTGTACCAGCAGGTATTGCCCGTCAGGCGAAACATCTACCCCTTTAATAATACCAGCCTCTCCTATCTTCTGCTGCGATCCGTCTAAGCTTACAAGCTTCAGCTGTGCTTGCATGTAGTAATCAAACAGATCCTCATCGTAGCGGTTCTTGAGCAAGTCCTGGTACGTTCTCGATGGATTAGCCTTGCCAATGTTCTGCTGAATATTCGGCCCAGCAGGCACTGTGTTGGCTTTTGGCATGGCGCCACGAGCTTCATCTACAAACTTAACAACCAACGTTTTGCTATCTGACATCCAGTCAAAGGGTCTGCCAGAGTACGCATCATTTACTACAGCCTCTGTTAGTTTTTTCGCTTGCCTATCTGCCAGGTTAGCTGTCCAAAGCTCAATGCCATTGGCCTTGGTGTTTGTAAAGGCTATATGTTTTTCATCAGGAGACCAGGTAACATAAGAGATCTGAGCATTTTGAGGCAGACCCTTTAACTCAAATTCCTCGCCGCTGCTTACCTGCTTCAGTTTTATGTTGTACAGATAACTGCCACGGCTCTGCCCGTTAGTAGCGGGGTTTATGCGCAAGCCTGCAATACGGCTTTCTGGCTGCGACACTTCCTCTATACTTGGGTAGCCAGGGCTCTCAAACAACAGCATCCAATCGCCTTTCGAATTTATGCTAACTGAAGGTGTGGAAGGAGCCTCAATAATATCGGCAATGGCTTGTGGCGGGCGCTGATACCCCACATTCTGGTCCTGCTTAGCCTGCGCAAAAGCACCAGGTGCAGGAGTTCCGCCCAACAGGAGCAGTCCTAGCAGCACAGAGCTTAAACGAAAGCTTTTTTTTGTCTTACTTTGATTCATGTTTAGATTAGTTTAGTACACCTTCTAAAGATAATAATTTATGTTAAAGAAGATTTATAGCATTTAAAATATGTTAATTATTTGTAAATAAATTTATAAATTCTTTAATTGAACATTGTTCCTTTCTACTACAAGGTGTCTTCCTATTAAAAAGCATTACCACTACTCTATATAGTAGTTCCTTACCAAAATGAAAACAAAAACCATGTTTAAACACCTACTGCTACAACTCCTCTTTTTAGGTACTGTTCAGCTAGCACAGGCACAAACCGTTACCCTCTCGAAACTCGAGGTTCGCTCAAAAGAGGTTTATATGATTGGCTCAGAAAATTCATTAAACGTGGACACGCTTATACTTCATGACAATGCAACCATACAGTTTGACCCAGAAAAGCATGGAACCATGGAAGCCAAAGCTGTATATGTTGGGGAAAATTGTAAGATAACCTCGAAAGGTGGAAAGGGTTTAAACGTGAAAGGTATCAATCTAACGGATGGTTATACTGACTATGTATTAAGCAGATTAGGTGACGGATCTCTTACAGGGGCTAATGCTGTAGGAATATTGAAGCCAGGGGGCAAAGGCCAACCTGGCATGAGTGGCTCTGACGCTAGTATAGGAGGCAGCGGGGGAAACGGAGGCAACGTAACCTTATGCTATAAAACAAACGGCTTTCTTCCTATCATTCAATAACACTAACCATGAAAAGAATAGCATCACCACTTTACATACTCCTGGTGAAGATGGCCCTAATGGAAAGCCAGGAGAAGGAGACCTTCGCGAAATAGATGGCACTGTACGCCCCAAAGTAACTGAAATTGTAACTCCTGGCAGAGTCAGGCTCATGAACAATCTATCTTACAACTAGCTGTTGTAATCATAACATTATCCTAATTTAACCAACACTAATCATCACTTAAGCTAAACATGACTAAAAAACCATTCCTCCTGCTCTTACTGCTGCTGCAATTTGCCTTTGTAGTCCAGGCGCAACAAGAACCTGTTGACCTGGAAGTAGTAAACCGAATCAAAAAAGAAGGATTAGAAAACTCTAAAGTAATGGAGACCGCCTTCTACCTCACTGACGTAAACGGGCCACGCCTTTCTGGATCTTCAGGGCTGAAACGTGCCAACGAATGGACAAAAAACCAGCTAGCCAGTTGGGGACTAAAAAACGCTCATCTGGAAGAGTGGGGTGAGTTTGGCAGAGGCTGGGACATTGAGAAAAGCTATCTTGCCATGACAGCTCCTTACTACCAGCAACTCATTGCCACGCCTAAAGCCTGGACCCCAAGCACCAACGGCCTTGTAAAAGCACCTGCCGTTTTGGTAACTGTTGAAAAGGAAGAAGATATACAGCAATATAAAGGCCAGCTAAAAGGCAAAATTGTGTTGCTCTCTGAGCCACGTGAAGCTAAAACCACTTTCGAAGCTGATGCCCGCCGCTTTACAGAAGAGGAATTGGAGCGTATGACAGGCGCTGCCGAGCCAAGGCAACGCTCTGCAGACTATGAGCAAAGAATGCAGCAATACCGCGCCATGATGCAACTACGCAACAAAGTAGCAGACATGATGAAAGAGGAAGGTGCAGCAGCTATACTTAGCACTCGTGGCGGCACCCATGGCACTCACTTCACCACAAATGGTGCACCTTATGCTGTAGATGCAGCTCCTGCCCTACCTGAGTTTGAAATGGGACTGGAAGATTACGGCCGTTTGGCCCGCTTGCTAAAGGCTAACCAGAAGGTGGAACTGGAGCTTGAGAGTAAAACCAAATTTCAGGATGAAGACCTGAAAGGCTACAACGTTGTTGCTGAAATACCTGGCACGGACAGAAAGCTAAAAAGTGAAATTGTGATGCTCGGCGGCCACCTAGACTCCTGGCATGCTTCTACGGGCGCTACAGATAATGCAGCTGGTGTATCGGTTATGATGGAGGCTGTACGTATTCTGCAAGCGCTGGGCATTAAACCAAAACGTACCATTCGCATTGCCCTCTGGACGTCAGAAGAACAAGGCTTATACGGCTCTAGAGGTTATGTAAAGCAGCATTTTGGCGATCCTGCCACCATGAAGCTTACCAAAGAGCATGAGAAACTATCGGCATACTATAACTTAGACAACGGAACAGGAAAAATAAGAGGTGTATATGCTCAAGGCAACGAAGCCGTGATGCCTGTTTTTGCTGCATGGCTTGCTCCTTTCCACGACATGGATGCCAAAACCGTTACCAGCAGAAACACAGGCGGCACGGACCACCTTTCTTATGACGCGGTTGGTTTACCAGGCTTCCAGTTTATCCAGGACCCAATAGATTATAACACACGTACGCACCACACCAACATGGACAGCTACGACAGGCTACAAGCTGATGATCTAAAACAAGCATCTGTTATCGTGGCTTCGTTTATATACCACACAGCTATGCGCGACAAGAAGATGCCACGCAAAGAGTTACCTAAACCAAGAACAGCTTCTTAAAAAGACAGCGTAAGTTGTATATTGAAAGGCAGCTTCTCTTTATCCTTTGCATAAAGAGAAGCTGCCTTTTTTTGCTGGATGCCAGCAGTTGATGGGTTTTGTTCTTTAGCTTCGTTTATAGATTTTAATTTTCTAATTCATAAAGTCGCCTACTACTTTTAGCTAACTTTAGAAGCTACAAAACAGTAAACTTATACATGGCTAAAAATTTTAATATCCCTGAAAAGGTTATATATGTGTGCACCGGCAGCAAGTGCAAGAAAAAAGGAGGCAAGGACATCGGGAAGCTCTTCAGGACAATGATAAAGGATATGGGGCTGAAGAACGAGGTGGAGGTGATAAAAACAGACTGCACCGACCGTTGCGATTTTGCCCCAGTAATGAGCTTTCAGCCCGACAACGCCTGGCTTAAACAGGCAACAGAAGCAGAAGCTAAACAAGCTTTTGAAGAACACATCTTAAAGAAGAGAACACCATAAAAAAGAGCCTGCAGCATGCTGCAGGCTCTTTTTTATGGTGTTCTCTTCTTGGTTGGTTTACCTATACTTAATCTTCGTAAGTATCTTCATAAGAAATTTTAGGTATACGCTTATCTATCTCGTACAAACCAGTTCCTTCCTCACCAATCACCTCAAACAGTTCCACAGCACGTCTTGCTACATATTCTTCTTCAATCTGCTCTTTCAGGAACCACTGTAAAAAAGTAAAGGTAACGTAGTCTTTTGCCTTCATGCATTTATCGGCAATACGATTAAAAGACTGCGTAACAGCAATCTCCTGCTGCAATGCCTGCTCGAACACGCTTTTAAAAGTTTCATATTCTATCTGAGAAGCACTTATACTCGGAGAAATAGCTCGACCTCCCATATCCGATACAAATTTGAACAAGCGCAGCATGTGCTCCCGCTCCTCATCAGACTGCTTTTTAAAGTACCCAGCACTGTAATCATAACCGTTGCGGTCGCACCAGCTTGACATAGACAGATACATGGCAGAAGCCTCTGCCTCCATCTTAATCTGCTCGTTCAGTACTCTTTCTATTTCTTCTGTAAGGGATGTCTTAAGTCTTAGTAAATCTTTCATGGTTTTGTCTTTCGTTTGATAGCCTTTTCAGCTAAAGTTAAGCCGTATTGAATATTTACAGCTTATCCTTTATTCTTACTTACTAAGTTATCCAATTGTTTATGAAACCCACTATCAATGAAAAATTTGGAAGCAGTCTAAATAAAAGGGCATAAAAAAGCCTGCTGTTTCTCAGCAGGCAACATTCTTATAAGAACGCCTATAACAGCAGACTAGGCTACTGTTGGGGTTAAGCATTCGTGCAGCATGCTGTTTAAGGTAAGCATAGCCATCGCTCCGCTCAGTAGTTCTGATAAAGAAAGCACTTCTGGCAGCGTCAGCACATAAATACAATCGCAACCCACAGGGTATATGATTTCCACATCAGAAGATCTGTCCGTGCTGTTTGCCATCTCAACAAGATCAATCTTCTCTATAATTTGCTTTAACCTAATAAAAGCATCAACTTTTAAAACTGTTAAAGAACCAGCAAACTCTAATAAAAATCGGTTTTGGCGGTCGCACTGGTAAATGGCACCTGCACCTGTTTTATAAATTTCTTTTAGATTGGAGTTCGATTGCATCTTCTATTCTATCTTAGCACATACTTTTGCTTTCTGATGTTACAAAGATAAGCACTGTTTAGAATCAGTCCAAATAAAATTAACTGATAAAAATAAATTACTCAAAGATTATGGCAAACCAGCAAATAGATAAGGTAAAGCTCTCAGATAAGTTCAGCCTGTTTAACGACCATTGGAACCCACGTGTGATAGGAGAACTGAATGGGCAGCAGGTAAAAATCGCAAAGTTTATGGGACCATTCGACTGGCACCACCACGAACATGAAGATGAGTTTTTCATGGTGATAAAAGGCAGCTTTGAAATGCGCCTGCGCGACAAAACAATTGTGTTAGAGTCTGGTGAATTTTTAATTGTTCCACGTGGGGTTGAGCACTGCCCTGTAGCTAACGAAGAAGCAGAAGTGCTGATGTTTGAACCTGCCTCTACTGTAAACACAGGTAACCTGGAAAACAGCGAGCGCACCCGCTCAAACCTCGAAAAACTGTAGTGCCCTGCTCCTTTGGAGCAATGATGGATTATGAAGTAGAAATTAAGAGATGGAACACACTTATGTTTCTTACTTCAAATCATTCATGATTTCTAACTCATAATTCATCATTTAAAAAAGTACTACGCCTCCAGAAGGTTATTCTGGTTGAGCACTTGCAGTACTTCATTTTTATAGAAACGTCCGATCGGGATTTCTATTTTGCCTAGTTCTACGGCCGTCGCAGAAAATGCCTGAACCTTATCAAGGGCAACTATAAAAGAACGGTGGATTCGCAAAAATTTGTCGTGCGGTAGTTTTTCCTCCAGAAAGCTAATTTTCTGATAAGAAATAACTTCTTTGCTTTCAGTTTTTACACGGATATAGTCTTTCAGGCTTTCAATGTATAATATCTCAGCCAGCTTCACCTTCACCATCTTTTTCTCCGCTTTTAAGTAAATAAAGGCTTCGTTGAAGTTTGCATCAGCTACTGGTGCAGCCACCACTGGCAAGGTAGCTGCGGCTTGCGGCTCAACAGCAGAGACTTTGGCAACAGCTTTCATAAAACGTTCAAACGCAATGGGCTTAAGCAAGTAGTCTATTGCATTTACTTCAAACCCCTCCAGCGCATAATCGCGATAAGCAGTGGTAAGCACGGTCTTTGGCGGATTGGGCAATGACTTCAAAAATTCTATACCTGTTAGCTTGGGCATCTGAATATCTAAAAAGAGCAGGTCTATTTTCTGGTTCTGCAAGTAATTATATGCCTCTATAGCGCTGTTGCAACGGCCAACCAGTTCCAGGTTATCTAAACGACCTATAAAAGTCTCCAGCACATCCAGCGCCAGCGGCTCATCATCAATTATCAAACACTTCAGTTTCATTATGTAGGCTGTTCTTTTATAACTTACTCTTCTAAATTCAGCTCCAGACGTATAGTATAGCTTTCGGGCTCGTCTTCTATCTTTAGCAAATGCTTTTCTTCATAAAGTAAATCTAGGCGACGACTTACGTTTTTTAGTCCGATACCTGCTGCCATTTCGCGGGTGCTATGCACTCTAGAGCCTACACCTTTGCTGTTCTCCACAAGTAACACCAACTTATGCTCCCCTACCTTTACATCAATCCTGATCCAGGCATCATCGTTTTCTGAGCTTACCCCATGCTTAAAAGCATTCTCCACAAAAGGCAACAGCATTAAGGGAGCAATGCTGAGTCCACTCACACTCCCCGCTTCATTATAACTGATAGCTACCCTGTTTCCGTATCGCATGCGCTCCAAATCGATGTAATTTTTAATGTAGCTGAGTTCTTTTGTTAAAGGCACTTTTGCTGCAGCAGCGTCATAAAGCATATAATCCATCAGGTCGGAAAGCTTAAGCACCACCTCTGGCGCCGTATCGGCTTTCTTAAGTGTAAGCGCATACAGGCTATTAAGCGTGTTGAAAAGAAAATGCGGGTGAATCTGCCCTTTCAGGAATTGTAGCTCTGCCTCTAGCTTATCTTTTGCAAGGGTTTGTGATGCCTGCTGATGGCGGTACCAATTCTTGAGCAGGTATATAACGGCCGTTACCGCCACCACATAGTTTATGCTAACTACATTTTTAATGAAGCGATACAGCGACAGGTTATCGGTAGTATAGGTTGTGGGGCAAAAGAAAGGATCGACCAGGAGTGGCAGCAGCACATACTGCATCAAAGCCACAATGGCGGCCATCAATAGAAATAGGTAAACAAAGTACTCGAGGTAGCGCTTCAGCAGCAAGTAGCGTGGCATCAAGTAATACACATTAAAGTATACCAGCGCCATTTTAAACGGTAGCTCCACCAGCTCTACCATGTAGGCGTTATAGTAGTCGTCTATATAGCTGCCATAGAGCAACCCAAAGAAAACAACATAAATTGCCCAGAACGAAAAATGCTGCAGCATTCTGTTCTGGGAGAGCCCCCTTACCTGCGGCAGCGCCAGTTCCTTCGCCTCCAGCACACGCCCTGCACTTAGTTTTATTTCCATTCTTACAAAAGTACTTCTTCTATCCTTTTAAAACTTCATGAAAAATTAATTTAACACCAAGCAACCTTTAGCCTACTCCCTCTATCTTAGATATATAAGAAACACAGAAAACTAATTAGTCTAGTAAAATCAAGGATAAGAATAGATCTATTGGCAGTTAGTCTAAAACAATTTATAGATACAAAATAAACAGTTAAACTTGTATCGTTATCAAAGCAAACAAACTGATTACCAGATAACAACGCAACCCATTTTATCTACTTTTAAAAAATAAAACCATGAAAAAAGGATTAATTTTCTTATTGGCAGCAGTGCTGTTGATAGGAGCAAGCCCTGTTACACAGGCAAACCCAACTACCGCTCCTCTTTCCGCTGACCAAGCGAGCGAAGTCCTACAGAAGATTGCAGGCGATTGGGTAATTAACTTATCGGTGTGGGATCAGAAAAACGAGAAGCCCTCTGCATTTAAAGGTATATCTAAAATATTTCCTTTCAACTCTGATAACATAATGCGGGAGCAGTTTGAGATACCACAACCTGATGGCACTACACTTACAGGAGATGGCTATATTCGTTACTCTCACTCACGTAAATGCTTTGAGTTTGCCCAGGTAACACCAGCAGGCAACAGAGAAGTACTGATGATCGGTAAATATTCTCCTCAGCACAACACTATTTTGTTTCTACCTGCAACTAAATCCGAAAACAGACACAGTAAGCCTTCCGTTCAGTGGCGCTACGTCTTCTTCGAGGATGGCAGCTTTACAAAAGTGGTACATGAGCTGAATGCTCAAGGCAATTACGCAATTTCGTCTTATTACCACTATAACCAGGCTTCTACAGCAGAGATGTAAGCTTTTATAAACAAAAGGAGTAGACCACGCTAGCATGTTACTGGAGTGGTCTACTCCTTTTGCATAGCTACTACATCAACTCTTTGCCTGGGTCCCAAAAAAGCTTTTCGAAGTTTACTACCTGGTCATTCTCTACCTTTATTCCCTCCTGCTCCAGGCGCTGCTTCATGGCATTTGCTTCCTCGAAGTGCTGTTTACCCGTAAGCATCCCCACTCGGTTTATTACTCTGTGAGCAGGTATACTGGTATAAGGTTGTGAGGCAATTAAAGCCCAACCTACCATACGCGCAGCTCCCTTTGACCCCAGATAACTGGCGATTGCACCAATAAGAGGTCACTCTCCCTTCTGGTATCAGGCGCACTACATCGTATACATCCTGAAAAAAATTTTTCTTCTCCTTCTCCATTATAAATCTTCACGGTCTCTGTTTAAACACAGGGACTTGTCGTTTATCTGAATTTATTGTCTGTTTGTAGAGTTATGTACACGGATTATTCTTTTTAACGGGATAGGTTTCTAAATTTAAACCTTCCTGTAAATTCTTAGTCTAAGTACGGTACCTGAGGAGGCTTTAGTTGAAGAAGCTTGGTTTATTTAGGTATTTTTGAACTCAAATAATTTCTTTATAAACATTCATGAGTAAACCTGTTAAAACCGTTCTTATTCTGGTGGCAGTCGCTGTTGTAGCCTATCTTGCTGTTACAAAGGTATTTTCTGGAGGCAACGATCAGCCTCAAGCAGCTAGCCGAGGCGGCGGCGGTCCGTTAGCACAAAAAGTTGCGGTTGATGTCTACGTAGTTTCTGCGAGTGCTTTCCAAAACAAAATCAACACAACGGGCACCATACTGCCAAACGAAGATGTAGAACTTCGCAGCGAGATAGCAGGAAAAGTAACAGGTATCAACTTTGAAGAAGGCGCTCGCGTGAGTAAGGGCCAGCTTTTGTTAACCGTAAACGACGCAGAATTGCGTGCGCAGCTGCAGAAACTGGAGTCAAACCAAAAGCTTTACCGCGACATGGAAGAGCGCCAGCGCACACTGCTGGAGAAAGACTACATTAGCAAACAGGAATACGACCAGGTAAGCAACCAACTTGCCACCGCTACTGCCGATATACAAGCCCTAAAAGCATCTCTTGACAAGGCCTATGTACGTGCTCCTTTCGACGGCGTAGTTGGTTTGCGCCAGGTAAGCGAAGGCAGCTATGTATCGGCTACTACCCCTATTGCCCGCATAGTAGATATCAGCCCAGTAAAAATTGACTTTTCTATTCCTGGCCGCTACAGCCAGCAGGTAAAGGAGGGCGATAAGATCACTTTTACGGTGGAAGGTAACCCTGAGGTATACAATGCCTCTATTTACGCAGTGCAGCCAAGCATCGACCCTACCACACGCACCTTGCAGATACGTGCTCTGTTCGACAATAAAAACGAAGAAGTAAAACCCGGATCTTTTGTGAATGTGAACCTTTCTCTGAAAGATTTAGATGATGCCATTCTTATTCCAACTGAAGCTATCATCCCAGAGGCTACTGGCCATAAAATATTTTTGAACAAGAATGGTAAAGCTGTGCCACAGATGGTAAAAATCGGTCAGCGTTCCGAAACCATGATACAGATTACAGAGGGCGTTGCTCCTGGCGATACCATTATCCGATCTGGCATTTTGCAAGTGAGGCCAGGATCTGATTTAAATGTAAGAAACGTGAAAACTGCAGAGGGGAATATTTAAAGGCAAAGGGTTGTATCTAACACAACATTATGTGGTTTAAGCTGTTACGATACTATAAAGCTTCCCACCACTACCCTACTGCACCTCAGCACAGCTTCTGGAAAGCTGTTTATACACAGTAAGCAGATTGAATAGAAAGTAGAAGAACAATATAAGTTCAGTTAAGGCTATAAGTAGTAGAACGATATAGGAAACAAAAACTCCTTCTTCTAAAATTTAGCCCTAGTGCCCGAACTTAAACAAAAGCAAGAATGGCAAGTTTATCATCCATAAGTATAAAGCGCCCTGTACTCGCCATCGTGATGAGCATCACGATTGTGGTTTTCGGTGTTATAGGTATCACTTACCTTGGTGTGCGGGAGTACCCAAGCGTAGACCCGCCTATCGTTAACGTTTCTACCAGCTATACAGGAGCCAACGCCGAAACCATAGAGTCGGAAATAACAGAGCCGCTGGAGGAATCCATCAACGGTATTGCAGGTATCCGTACACTAACCTCCAGCAGCAGCGAGGGTAGCAGTAACATTACCGTAGAGTTCAACTTGGGCATAGACCTTGAAACTGCCGCAAACGACGTGCGCGACCGCGTATCCAGAGCACAGCGAAGATTGCCTGAAGATGCAGAACCACCTACCGTTTCGAAGGCTGATGCTGACTCAAACCCTATCATTATGCTAGGTGTTAAAAGCGAAACCCGTACCCTGCTAGAGCTTTCAGATATTGGCACGAACGTTTTTAAAGAGCAGCTGCAAACCATACCAGGCGTAAGTTCTGTGGGTATATGGGGCGATAAGCGCTATTCTATGCGCCTTTGGATGGACCCAGATAAACTTTCTGCCTTACGTGTAACACCGCTTGAGGTACAGATGGCTTTAGGTCGCCAAAACGTGGAGCTGCCTTCTGGTAGCATTGAGGGAGCTACAACAGAGCTTTCTGTAAGAACAATGGGGCGAATTTCTACGCCAGATGAGTTCAACAACCTTGTTATCAGGCAAGATGAAGATCGCCTGATACGTTTCCGAGATGTTGGCTATGCACAACTTGCCCCTGAAAACGAAAAAACGGTGTTGCGCTACAACGGCATCCCAATGATTGGTGTTGTGCTTATTCCGCAGCCAGGATCTAACCAAGTAGAGATTGCTGATGAGTTTTACCGCCGTTTGGAGCACATTAAAAAGGATATTCCAGAAGACCTTGAACTCATCATCGGCTTTGACAACTCTCAGTATATTAAAGCTTCCATTGCAGAGGTAGAAGAAACCATCTTCGTGGCCTTTGGCCTGGTGGTAGTAATTATCTTCCTTTTCCTGCGCGACTGGCGTTCTACCCTTATACCTGTGGTGGCTATACCTGTGTCACTGGTAGGCTCTTTTTTCATTATGTACATCATGGATTTCTCCATTAATGTGCTGACCCTTTTGGGTATAGTACTGGCCATTGGTCTGGTAGTGGATGATGCCATTGTTATGCTGGAGAACATCTATGCCCGTATCGAAGCAGGCGAAGATCCAATGAAGGCGGCCAAGAAAGGCTCTGCTGAAATATACTTTGCCATTATCTCGACAACAGTTGCACTGGCAGCGGTGTTTATGCCTGTTGCCTTCTTAGAAGATACAACAGGTCGCCTTTTCCGTGAATTCGGAATTGTGGTGGCTGGCTCCGTAATTATTTCTTCATTTGTGTCGCTAACGCTTACGCCGATGATGTCGTCGCGTATGCTTAAACGTAAGGAAAGGCCTGGCTGGTTCTATCGTAAAACAGAACCGTTTTTCGCTGCACTTACAGATGGCTACCGCAGCAGCTTAGAAAGCTTTATGAAAGTACGTTGGGTGGCTTTTTTACTTATTCTACTTTCTGCAGGAGTTATCTGGTGGCAGATGTCTACACTTCAGTCTGAATTAACACCAGACGAAGACAGAAGCGGACTCAGAATAAATGCCACAGGTCCGGAAGGTGCCTCTTTCGAGTTTATGGACCAGTACATGAACGAGCTGACAACCCTTGTTAATGATTCTGTGAAAGGTATAGAGAGTATCACCTCTATGACCCGTAACTCTAATTCAGGTTTCATTCGCCTACGCTTAGTAGAGCCAGACCAGCGCGATCAGTCGCAGCAGGAGTTAGTAGAAGGACTTCCTAACCTCATCAACCAAATACCTGGTGCCCGTACTTTCGCCTCTGGTGATAAAGGCTTAGGTGGTGGTCGTGGAGCTGGACAGCCCGTACAGTTCGTAGTGCAGTCGCAGAACATGGAAAAACTGCGTGAGATTATACCTCCATTCCTGGAGGCGGCTCAGCAGGACCCGACCTTCAACTTTGTGGATGTTAACCTGAAGTTTAACAAGCCTGAACTACGCGTAGAAATTAACCGTGAGAAAGCCTTGTCTTTGGGGGTTAGTGTACGAGATATTGCTCAAACCATGCAGTTAGGTCTTAGTGGCCAGCGCTTTGGCTACTTTGTAAAAGGTGGTAAGCAGTACCAGATATTAGGGCAGGTAGCACGCGAGAACCGCAGCGAACCACTTGACCTGCGTAGCCTGTATGTGAAGAGCAGCTCTGGAGAACTTATTCAGCTTGATAACCTGATCGAACTGAAAGAAGAAAGTGCATCGCCACAAGTATACCGCTTTAACCGATTTGCAGCAGCAACTTTTAGTGCCTCTCTTGCCAAAGGTAAAACCATAGGCGAAGGCGTGGAAGCAATGGAAGCTATATCAAAAGAAGTACTTGACGAAACATTCCAGACATCCTTAACAGGACAGTCCAGAGACTTTTCTGAGAGCTCTAACAGCTTACTTTTTGCCTTCCTTTTAGCTTTAGGTTTGATTTACCTGGCGCTTTCGGCACAGTTCGAGAGTTTCAGAGATCCTATCATCATCATGTTTACAGTGCCGCTAGCTTTAAGTGGAGCGTTGTTTAGCCTTTGGTACTTCGGCGAAACGCTAAATATTTTCAGCCAGATTGGTATGATTATGCTTGTGGGCCTGGTAACGAAAAACGGTATCCTGTTGGTGGAATTTGCGAATCAGCGGAAAGAAGAAGGCTTAACAAAGTTAGATGCAGCCGTAGATTCAGCAGTGTCCCGCTTCCGCCCTATCCTGATGACTTCGCTTTCTACGATACTGGGTACATTACCGATTGCCCTAGCATTGGGCGCTGGTTCAGAAACACGTGTTTCGATGGGTGTTGCCGTGGTAGGTGGTCTTATTTTTGCCACAGGCCTTACGCTGTACATTATTCCAGCTATCTATTCCTACTTCTCATCCGCAAAGGCTAATATTATCGATTCGGATGATGAACACGAGAAGCCTACTCCAAAGAAAGTAGTAGTAGCAGAGCCTGTTTTGAGCAAGCAAGGCAATTTAAATTTTAGCTAAAGATCTCACAAAAGTCAAAATCACTTTAATGTTCTCAATAAAACATTCAGCACTGCTTCTATCCCTGGCAGTGCTGCTATTACCAGGCTTAGCTTATAGCCAAGAACAGCTGTCGCTAGAACAGGCGCTTCGCATTGGTTTGCAGAATAACTATGATATCCAGATTGCCGCCAAGCAAGAAGCTATCGCAGAAAACAATGTTACAATTGGAAATGCAGGTTTTCTTCCTATCGTAGACGGCCGCGCCTCTCGTACCTTCAGCGAGAACAACTCCAGGCAGCAATTTCAGTCTGGTCCAGACCGCACCAGAAGTGGAGCCAGTTCTAATAACATCAGTACAGGCGTGGCTCTTAACTGGACTATTTTTGATGGGCTAGGTATGTTCATTGCTTACGACAGACTAGAGGCACTGCAAAAAACTGGCTCTTTGTTTACAAGAGAAACTGTAGAAAACACGTTGGCTACCATCTCTAACAACTACTACGAAGTGGTTCGCCAATCACAAAAGATACAGGCGCTTGAAGATGCCATTGCCATTTCTGAAGCACGTGTAGAGATTGCACAGGCACAGTATGATGTAGGTGTAAGTGCCAAAGTAGAGATACTGCGTGCCCAGGTAGATTATAATGCAGACAGGTCAGAGTTACTGCTCCAGAAGGAGTTGCTACAGAATGCTAAAATAACGCTTAACCAGTTGCTTAGCAGGGATCCTAATATAGATTTTATAGCAACTGACTCCATTCAAGTTGACAATACTCTTAATTATGGCAACGAAGATGCGAACATGTATGCTGCTAATCCGCTCCTGCAACGTTTAAGACTTCAAAGAGAAATAGCAAACTTAGACATAAGAGCAGTGCGCGCAAGTCGCTTTCCAGTAATTGGAGTTACCAGCGCCTATAATTTTAATCGATCAGAAAATGAACCGCTAAACGAGTTCTCGCCGCGTTTCAACCAAAACAGGGGGTACAACTATGGCTTAACTGTTAGTTTGCCTATTTTCAATGGTTTTAACATCAACAGACTAGCACAAAATGCTCGTATAAACCTGGCGTCAGTAGACCTGCAGTACCAGCGCGAGCAGAATCGTGTGGCCTCTGATCTTGCCCGTGCTTTTAGCCAGTACACTAATCGGCTGCAACTACTGGAATTAGAAGAATCCAACCTTAAACTAGCTCAGCAAAACAGCGATATTGCCTTAGAGCGTTACAGATTAGGCTTACTTACAGCCATCGAACTTCGCGAGGCACAACGCAATCAGTTAGTAGCTGAGAACAGGCTTATTGATATTAAGTACCAGGCTAAGACAGCAGAAACAGAAATAAAGCGCTTGACGGCTTCTTTCTTACAGCAAAGCCAACTGTAAACAGGCTCAGCTTTCAACATAAATGAAAAAGGTATCGCATATGCGACACCTTTTTCATTTATGTTGTTTTTCAGAAGCTGTTGGATCGCTTCCTATAAACTTGGCACTGTTGCTCTTGCTTCCTTGTCATTGTAAAATAATATGTAGCTATGTGGTTGTTTACTCAACGGGCTTGTGTATGATGCGTATCCGCAGGGTATACACTGTAAACCTTGTAAGCAAGCATATTTCTTATTTCATTGGAAGTTTATTTCACAATTCGGCAACCAATTTCTTATCGCTTCCATTTGTTCTTCTGTCAAATTATCTTTATCAATTCGCATTGATTTCAGATTTGTCAGTTTTTGAATTTCAGGTGATACATATTTTATTGGATTGCTCCATATCTCCAATTTTTCAAGATTTGTCAATGAACCGATACAGTCAGGTATTGAGTCAATTTGATTATCAAAAATGAGAAGTTCTTTCAGGCTCTTCAGATTTTCTATATGACAATCAATTTGTTTTATTTCATTGCTGTACAAATAGATTGACTCAAGTCCTTCAAGACGTTCATCAATAAATTTCAAGTTAGTCAGTTTATTGTTGTTAACCCCAAGTCGTTTGAGATTTAGAATTGTGAGAATTGATTCTGGTAATTCTTTGAATTCGTTATGGTCCAACCCAATTGTTTCAAGGTTTTCAAGAACTGATAAGTCAGAAGGAAATCTCTTTATTAACGTGGCATTTATTGAAAGCCTTTTGAGGTTTTTCAGGGATTCTAAATTGTCAGGTAGTTTGGAAACAGGATTATGACCAATTAGAAGTTCTTCAAGTTGTGGCATATCTAAAACTTCATTTGGAAATTCGGTGAAGTTGTTGCCTGTCAGTATAATTTCCTTTATTTGAAGAGTGTTGATGTCCTTAGGCAATTTTGAAAGTCCTCTGTTCTGCAAGTGTAAATAAGGTGTTTCGACTTCATTCACGATTGGTGAATATTCCGAATCATAGGCAGATACAAGTTTTCCTTGATTTATTGAGTCGCAAAGTTTTGAGAGTAATTCCTGAAAATTTGTGTTTGAAGATTTTCCAATTGTGAATGAATAATGTTTAATCACAGAATTAGTCAAGATGCAGGGAAACTCTGATGAGTATGAGAAATCCCAAGTCGAATCTCTGAAATCAAGATAGCTACCGTCTTTGTATTGAAATTGAAACTTATTTGGCAAATCTTCTTCTTTTGTAGAAGTGATTAATACTCCATTAGAAGGAACTTCTATTGTCCTTTTCCAATAACTCATTTCAGGAAGTTCAGGATAACCTTCAATTCCAAAGACGATTCCTCCGTCACCTTGAAAACCTGTCGGAAAAACAATTAGGTTGTGTTTGTTCCAATCTAAATATGAGAAAGTCAGGAATGCAATGTATGTAACAGAAAGAACAACTTGTAGAATCCAATAAGCCTTCCGTGTTTTAGTTTTCTTAGTCAGCCAATTGAGTAGAAACAGAAAAAGAGCAAATCCAATTAAGTATGCGCCAAGTATTATGAGGTATCCACCTGTCAGTATAGCAACTGTCAGTCCGAGAACAACAGAAAGAAGTCCCAATATTATAAGTGGAGAAATCCTTTTCAATGTGTCGTTTTATATGTTTGCCAACGGCTTTGCTATGGTGCGCTTATGCACTTTAGGTTTTATTGGCATGTGTTTGTTGTTTTTCTAAAAATGTGTTAACTCAAAGAGCTTGATGCTTTGCAAGTCATTTCTCTTACTGTATTGTTAGCTTTTTTAGAAGAAGATAACATATGCAACGTATAAGAAAAAAATAATTGGCACTACCAGCAAAGAGATAGAGAGTTGTATTCTTTGCTTGAATTTCATATAACTTACTACCGAGTTTAGAACAAGTATCAGAGGATAACTGTTAATTCCTATAAAAATGAGGTAGGCTAAGGACATGTTCTTTGGGTTATCAAAGATGAAAATGGAGCCATAAAAGATAAGAGGCCACAGAAGTATAGGGAGCAAGCTAAAAACCATTAGCGATATGAACCATACTGGCCTTTTCCGCTTCTTATAAGTATTGTTTAGCTCCACCTTATTAATTGCTGATGTGTTAATTCTTTAAAGATCAATTTTCTTTTCTTCCTCCTTTTAAGCTCAAACTTTTATCTTCAATTTTTGCTAACGGTTAGTGTAAACAACGTGAGAGGCCGTCGGCCGAAGCATGCTGTTTACTCAATGTTGGGCAAAGTAATTATTTATAAAGCTGTCTTATTTTTTGCTCCACTTCTACAGATAATGTTGTATCAACTTTCAACATTGTTATGATTTTCTCACATCTCTCTTGTAAGTTCTCAATTTTTTCAATTTTCTGTTGTTCATGTAAATTAAAAAGGCTGAACAAGCTACTTTCAAAACTTTCAATGCTGTTCTCAGGAAAAGAAAGTGTAGATTCTATTAATTGTGGAATATACAAATTTCTTATTTGGCTTTTCTTCTCCTCAACTACATCTATTTCAGATTTATGGATTTCCTCTTGCCTTTCTCTAAACCATGAATAAAAGTCAAAAACTTTTTCAAAATAATCATTTATTAAGATTAGTAAATCTAAGTCTCCATTTAACTGCTGTAAATACTTTTTTGATTTACTGTTCCAATTAAACCTGCCTAAATCAGAAACTTTTATTTTTAATGTTCTTTCTAGCGTTGGTGGGTCAGATTTAAAATAGGTGTGTGAGTAAATTTCGGGCAAATCATAATGTTGAACAAACTGTCGTAATTCTTTAACGAAATTAGCTATAGGACTCTCTTTGAATCTTTAATTTATTTCTGTTTGGTATTCAGGAAATCTGTTATTACTAAGATACAATTTTCGATAATGTATTCTTGTATGGTCAACTAATGAAAATGCTGCTGCAACATAATTGTGTAATAGCCTAATTACTTCAATTTGGAATGCATGTAAGACTTCCCTATTTCTTACACTATGAAGAAACTGCGATTTTATTGGGTCGTTATGAATTATGAGAAGTTCTTTTAACTGCTCATAGTTTCCTTCAAATATTGTAATTGATGCTCCAAAATGCCTTATTTCTTCCAAGAGTTGGAATTCTGGCATTTGGTTAAGTTCATCATGAAGGTCGAGAATTCTTTTACTCATTATTTTTATTTTCCCCAACTTCTAGATATATGAAATCAACATACGGTTTTTTGTAGCTTTTAGCAGACAACGGTAATTGGCTAAACTAATATACTATATTCAACAATAAGTATAAGTAAGATAAGGAGTAGTTATTTTTAAAATCCTACATGATTGATAAAGAACCTTACTTCATTAAACTGATATGATGAAATTGTTATGCTTACATTTTAAGCTAAACCTGACGACACCAGCACGATAGCTTTTACTATAGTAGAATTAGCTACAGACTGCAATGAAGTTAGAGTAAGAGAACTAAGCGCTGATTGTTAACATTAGTATCAATAAAAAGGCCACCCAAAATTGGGTGGCCTTTTTATTGATACTGTCTGCAGATGGAAGTTTACTTTAGCAACCTCACATCATAAATTCCTCCTGCTACAGAACCCTCTTGCGCAACAAATTTTACAGTTAGCTTATCACCAGGAGCACTGTTGATTAGTTTCTCGGGTAGGTCATAGTCTACGTTAAAGAATACATCGCCCTTCGAACCATCAAGGCGCACTTCTTTTAAGAGCGTGTCGTTCACATAAATGTTGAAGTTACGGTCTTTGTCTAAACCATAGTACGTGATACGCAGCTTACGACCTTCTTTGTTTTTGTTTCTTAAATCGTAGCTGAACCACCTGCTTGCATGGCGCCAATGGCGGTCCTGATATACACCAGACTCTGTTTTCTCGCCTTTATAGTTATGATCTGACTCTGGCTGCTGCTCCCCTGGCACAACTCTATCCACTGTGCTCGCCTCCAATACCATCTTTATTCTCTCTTCCTCACGAAGCGCCTCTTTCCTCGCCTCCAGCTCTTCTGGCGTTGTAACAGGCCAATAAAGCATATAACGCGCATCATGTACCTGAAAGAATGGCACTAGCTCTACATTTTTATACTTTTCAGAAGAAATAAGATTAGAGGCAGTAAAAGTCATAGGTTTACCCGCTACTGGCTTCAAGGCTGAAGCCAAATTCTTATTTGATGACACTAAAACTGGGGCTTCCTCAATAGAGTATAATGGGCCGTTAGCAATATGCCCCATGCGGCTGTTATCAGCTACCAATCCGTCTAAATCTGTTTTATCCGTTACGGCAGCCAGCACAATAGGACCATGCACAAACGACACCCAATCTGAACCATCAGGCAAGTATTCGGCCTTCGTTTCCATAGGCAGTGACACCGAAACAACATCACCAGTTTTCCACTTTCGCTCTACTGTTACATAAGCAGAAGTGGGATCAGAATTTACCTTTACTTCTTTATTATTCACAAGCACTTTCAGCCCGCCCTCTTTTACCCAGCTTGGTCGCCTGATGTTGAGTGCAAACTTCTGCGCCTTCTTAAGCTTTAGCTTGATAGTAGATGCTTCTTCGTAAGGAAAATTTGTAGTTTGGATTAACGCCACTCCACGCTCCTTCCAGTCAAGGCTTGAGGGGATAAACAGGTTTACAAAAATATCTTTTGCGTTGTGGGCATAGATCAACTCGCCATACTTACCGTGGTTTTCCAACCCAGAGCCTACGCAGCACCAAAAGGCCTCGTCTGGCTTTGAGTATACCCTATAATGCCTTGGACGTATAGGCGTGAAATAGACAAAACCTCCTCTGGTAGGGTGCTGTGAAGAAAGGATATGATTATACAGTCCTCTCTCGTAATAATCTAAATACTCACCAGATGCCTCTGATAAATACAACTGCTTCGAGAGCTTCAGCATGTTATACGTATTACAGGTTTCTGGCCCTTCCCGCGATTCTATCATTGGAGAAAAATCGTCTGCAGGATGAAAATGTTCGCGAACGCTGTTACCGCCAATAGAAATTGTCCGATCATCAACTACCGTATTCCAGAAAAAGGCTGCTGCATCAGACCAAGCTTTATCTCCAGCCACATCTGCTACACGCTTATAGCCAATTACCTTCGGTATCTGCGTGTTCGCATGCATACCTGTCAGCTTGTCTTCTTTGGCTAATAGTGGGTTAAGAACAGACTCATGTGAGAACTTACGTGCCATTTCAAGGTACTTCTTATCCCCTGTTATCTCCGCAACATCGGCAAAAACTTCGTTCATTCCTCCGTGCTCGCTACGCAGCATATCCTGTATCTGTGCATCCGATAAGTTAGCGGTAAGGTTCAGGCACCAATCCGAAAGCTTTACCAACATGTTTTTTGCTTTCTCGTTTCCAGCAAACAGATAGGCATCACGTAATCCCGCATAGGTTTTATGAATGTTATACCAAGGCACCCACTTCTTATTAAGAGAAAAAGTTTCCGCCTCAATGTTGCCTTTTGCAATTTCCTGCCACATGGCTTCTCCACCTGGTACGCCACCAATGTATCCGTTCCCGTTTTTCTGCTGGCAAGCCTCTAACTGATCAACCATATAGTTCAGCCTTTGCAGTAGCTCTTGGTTGCCTGTAGAGGCATACATTAAAGATAGCGCTGTCAGGTAATGGCCACCAATATGCCCATCCAAACCTGTATTCTCCCAGTTACCGTAACTTTCAGCTTTAGGTGTAATGCCAGCTTCGCGTAGGTAAGGTGCCAGCAATCTGTCTGGCTCGAGTGCCAAAATATATTCCATATCCGTTTGCTGTGCCTGTTGAAAAGGGCTTTCAAGCAAGGCAACCGATGAAAGAGGAAACGTTTCTAATGGGGCACCCTGGCTAAAACCTAGCGCAGGTAAAAGAAATACTAAAATGTAACTAAAAAAGGTAGTTCTCATATTTAACTTATCGTTTATACAAAGTTATCCACAAGATAACACTTACAGCTCCCAATTCCTTCCAACTATTCAAAAATCAGAATGCTACTTCTAGCGGAAAAGCTATTCGCTTGGCAAAGTCGGCCAGATAGTTATCCCACTCCTGTTTTGATTTGAATTGTCCGCTCTTTTCCCAACCAAAGCCCGCATAATAGGTCAGGGTGTTGTTTTCTGCTTTGCCAATCACAAACAAATGGCTTTGGTCGCTTGCCTGCACCTTATGCACTTTAGAATCCTGAACAGAAGCTGGTGCTATCACGATTCCTGTTCCCAAACTTGAGTCATCCATCGGCTCCCAATAGCGAAACCAGCCCTCATCTTCATTCACATTTACTTCACCCTTTTTATCATGTAAGGTGATGCCTGTTGTGATGTTTGGCAGTGGTTTGTCGCTTTGCAGTTCTACCTCGTAGCGGGTTAGGTTGCTACCTAAGTCAAGGCTGATGCGCTTGGTTTCTTTTACTGTAGTACCCTTCGCACTCCATGGTGCATAAGTAAGTTCGAAAACGGTACGAATAGGCCCTTCTGCAATTTTCTTATAGCTTGTAAAGTTTTTAGATACATATGGAGTACTGTCTGCCCATACACCAATTCCTCCAATACCACGGCTAGCCCCAACATGATAAGGGTCATAGCCTTCGCCAGTATCTTTGTGGTAAAACATAGGGTCGCTTAAGTAACCTTTATACCACTTGTCTATAATTGGGTAATCGACACGCTTCAGCCAGGCATCCATACCACTGGTTAAGGTTCCACCTGGAGTACCATCTTCTACCATTTGCTGCGCCACAGGTCCGTAGGTACGGAAAGCAACCCGATCATTTTCCCAGGTATAATCATCTGTTCGCTCTGGCACAAAACGGGAATAGGTAGTTAGCTCACTTTTAGGTTTTTGTGCAGCACCGTTTTCCAAACCTTCTACCTTAAACTTCTTTTCCTCCTTAGCTTTTATGTTTGTCTGAAACAGTATTTCATCTACATTGCCATCTGCATCGTTGTCCAGCGCTTGAGTTACGAGCAGTTTATCAGTTCCCGTGTCTCTAATCAGCAGGTTTTCTGTCCCAAACTTCTTTGCCAGTTCTTCTACTTTTTCAACAGGGACACTAACGGTTTCTGACGTGCGATCTAAATCCAGCTTATTTTTAACTGTAAAAGAAGTCTGGTAGATATCCTGCTGACAGGAGGCAAGAAGCATAGTGCTACAAGCTATAAGAACCCACTTTGCACTTCGTCTAATATGTTGATGTCTCATACAATTTAACTTATTTTAAGAAGTAGAAGCCACTACACTCCTATCAGTTAGCTTTAGTTAAACTTCACAATTTTTTTGTCGCCGTTTCTAAAGGAAACGGTAATGCTATCGTCCTTTTTGGAAAGCTCTACTTTCTTTACAGGAACCAGTTCTTCCTTTGTCCACTTTTCACCAGACTTTTTCCAAAGCATAAGCGTAGCATAAACTTCCTGCTGTGGGGTAAAGTTATCTGATACATTAACCACAGCGCTTTTATCGCTAACAGGATGTAGGCCTGTACTCGTTACAGTTTCCATACCTTCCCAACCTTGTAACGGAACCATTGCTAGTTGATACTCCCCATTATCGATGATCTGCACCTGGTGGCCTCTTACTTTTCTGGTTTCTCTACTGATTTTCCCATTCATTTCTGGTAAGGCATAATGACCCAGGCGAAGCTGACCAGCCTCTGTGCTTGTGTTTCTATCTATTCTAAGTATACCATTTGGCAAAGGCATTTCGGCTAGGCTAAGTTTGTACTTATCATTGGTTTCCAACACCACATCGCGGTAATATACTTCGTCTTCAAACTTTTTAAAGGTATACAGTCGTAGGGCTTCCCACTGCCCTTTTTTGTTCTTAAATACATAATTCATCGCTACTTCTCCATTCTCACCATCGGCCTGCCAGGGGAAGGCACTGCTATAAGAAAGACGGTTGTAGTTTTCCGTTGATCTGAACTTTTGCCAATCATCAGCTACTTTTTCGTGGCACCAGGCTCGTACTTCTGAGGCACCAATTGCAGGGTAATCCGTTATCAAAATGTTAGAACCTTCCTGAAAGTTGTTATAAATTTCGTTTTTGTCGAACTCTTCCGACCACGGCCCTTCGTTTTCTGTGGCTGTCCAGAAAGGATTATCATCGGGCACCAGTAAACCAAGAAATGCTTTGCCCATCCAATAAACGCTGCCTCGGCAACTGTATACCTGAACAGCAGGCTCAAAGTGCCCATAGAAACCAAGTGTCGGCACATTATCTTCCATAAAAGCGGGGTTCTGCAAAAACTGCAACAGCGAACCAGATGAAATTCTGCGCATCCAGCCGTAGTTTATGTTCTCGTCTTTCAGGAAGCCCATAAGCGGAAACGGGCTAACAGAAGCAAAACGGTAGCTGATGCTACGCCCCCACATAATCATTTTACCATCCTCTGAAAACAGGTAAGGATAGTTGCCGTTCAGATCTTTAAAGTTATCTACAAATTTTGCGGCGTATGCTGGGTAGTGCTCCTTTCCTACAAGCTCAGACCAAATCATGCCGTACATCTGAAAAGCCCACATGCTGTAATAATCATAAGCTGGGGCGTCGTTGTACCAACCATCACCACGATAGTGATCCAGGGACTTTTGCAGGTACTCCGTCAAGAGCTTTTCGTTTACTTCGTAGCCTTGGTCCTTGAAGAAACTCAGCACAAAAATGTTGAAGAACTTCCAGTTTGAGTCTACAGTTGGGCCATCTCCATAACTAATCATGGTAGAAGCCAATTTGTCTTTTTGCTCCTGTGTAAGCGGCTCCCAAATGGTCTCGGGCATCACAAACAGTGAAATAGCCAACGCTCCAAACTCTACAAGAATTTGGTTTGGACCACCATTTTTTGCCCTTGGCTTGATAAAAGTTTGGCTAGATGGGTCGATAAGTTTTAGAACCTGATGCCTGTAATAATCGGCTACTTTGATGCCATTTAATTCCAGACCAGGATTATCTTTTAAAAGTGGTGCTGCCACAAACAAGGTACGACAAAGGCCTTCCAGCATTTCAGTTGGGTTATGCACACCATTTGTCGGGTAGCTTTTGCCAGGCAGCTTTGGAAAAACCATCGGGTCGTCCAGGTCATCGATATAGCTGAAAGCACCTTTTAACAAGTATAAACCTGCGTCCTTCCAATGCTTTTTGGTCATGCCTGTATGCGGACTCAACTTATAATCAGGACTGCTGATCTTAAAGATTTCCATTTCTGTTGCCCCACTTCCGCTTGATGGGCTCGAAGTATTTTGCCCCTGTGACAGATTAGTGGAAAACAGGAAAACAATGGCTAGAAGGGTGCAAACAGGATGTTTCATCAGAAAAACTAAAGATTAAGAGCATCAAAAGCTGCCTATTATTGGATACAGCAGTTCTGAAACCAGGTAAAAGAACAGGCTAAGCTTTTAGTCCAGGCAGCGGTACATTTCAGAGGCTGCCAAAAGAAACGCTCCCACTCCGAACCCCGAAGTAGATTTAATATCTACCACCTGCCCTGGAATGGCTCTTTCACCAATCGGCTGTACGTACCCTACTTTGCCATTTGGCTGTAAAGCCACTTTGGTTAAGTAGTCGTATCCTTTAGCAGCTACTGGCAAGTATTCTTTTTTATCTAAAAGACCGTTATTGATTCCCCAAAGCATGCCATAGGTAAAGAAAGCGGTACCACTTGTTTCAGGTCCTGGCGCATGTGCAGGGTCAAGTATACTTCTGGTCCAGTAGCCTTCTGGCTGCTGCGACCTGGCAATAGCCACTGCCATATCTTTAAACCTTTGCTCATATTCTTTTCTGTGCGCATCGTTCTTTGGCAGGTCCTGCAGCACTTTTGCCAGTCCTGCAAACACCCAACCGTCGCCTCGTGCCCAGAAGTCTTTTTTGCCGTTTGCACTTTTGTGCTTCGGGTAAACGTACTTTCCATCACGATAATAAAGCCCTTCCTCGGCATCATACATAATGGAGTTGGCGTAGCTCAGGTATTCGTGCAGCTTCTCCAGGTATTGCTTGTTGCCTGTTACTTTATGCAGCTTCGTCATGACGGGCATCACCATATATAAGCCGTCGGCCCACCACCAGTAATCGTTGTTTGGTGTGCTCATCTGGTACTCCATTACCTCTTTGGCACGTGCTATTTTTCTCTCGTCCTTCTCCTCGTCAAAACTATACAAGTCTATATAGGTTTGGAAGCAAATCTGCCAATCGCCAAACAACACATGATTATCGTTCTCGCCGTAGCTATACTTCCAGTTTTCTTTGTTATCAGACTTTGCCCCTTTCCAATCGTTCTTCTCTGCCCATGCTTCGGAGTATTTTCTGTAGTCTTCATTTTTGGTAACCTTGTAGGCTTCCATGTTACCCGTGTGGTAGGCGGCCACATCCCAAAAAGCCCATCCAGGTTTTGGATTTGCCTCCTGCCAGTAATTGTTTACTTGTTCTATAGTTTGTCTTACTTCCGCTTTGGAATCTGGGAGCAATGCGTTTGCAGACTTAGAGCCTGTGGCTGATGCACAAGAACTGAGCAGCACAATTAATAACGAGAAGTAAACAGCCGTTTTGGTCTTCATGTTTTATAAGGTACTGAGATTATCATTTTTGGTAAATAAACAGTGATGCTGTAGAACTTTGAACTAGAAATCAGGCTTCCACTCCACCACTTGTATAGGTTGCGGCGGCATGTTAGCACGACCCTCGCCATCGAGTTGCTCTACTTTCTGCACGAACAGGTTCAAGATTTTTTTCTGCTTCCAGAGCTCTGTGTCGTAAGTCGGCTCCCAAGAACCAAGCGAAACTTGCGTTAGGTCAACAATAGACCATTGTGGGTCCGACAGCTTATCAATCACAACAGCAGAAGCTTTGTTGCCTCTTTCCTCATCCCGAAAAATCATTAACACCGAGGTTTTGTCGCCTGCGTTTTTCACCATCACCTGCGGCCTCGCAATAGGAATGCGCTTAGTACCCACTCCGCTCAGGCTGAAGGGAGTTTTTCGGAAGTCCATCTGAAGCGATTGCCATTTACTACCGTTGTGGTACACCAGGTGGTACTGCGGAACAGCAGAGTCGGCCTCTCTCCAGTAGGTGGCTATAACTGGATTGCCTTTTTCATCGGCACCCATCGAAGTTTGGTTTATCAACTCGCTGTTTTGGGGAATTGTCCATGCTTTTTCGGCTGTAGCTTCTGTTATGGGAAGCGTATAATCTTCTCCAGTAGACTTCTCCCACGTTTTGCCTCCGTCTGTGGAGCGGGCATAACTCAGGTCGTGGTTACTGGCAACGTTAGGGCTTTCGCGCCATACCCACGACACATGGATTGTTCCTTGCTCGTCAATGTAAGCCTGCCAGTAAGCATTCCGTTTTCCTTCGCCGTTAATCAGGTTACTATGCAACTGCGTCCACTGCTGTGTGCTGGTATCGTAACTGTTAATGACCATGTTCCCCTGACCTGAACCTCCATCACGATAAAAGAAAAGCATGTTACCGTTTTGCAGACGATAAAACTCAGGATAGGAAACTACCTGCTCATGCTGACCTGTCATAGGCATTTTATCAGTCATTTGCAGCGAACCAGGGCTCACGCTACGGGCATAGTTGAGCTTGTTGTTATGATGATCCCATGACATGTGCAGATACCCTTTGCCATCAACCATAATGCTAATAGTGTTGTGGGCATCAGCCGCATTTCCTTTGAAATCAGTCTTCTGTATCTCCCAAGTATCTGCACCGCTTTTTCGTTTAGCTAACACCACAGAGCGATCGTTATCGTACCAGGCCGTATACTGTGTTCCCTGATGTGTCACTAGCGAATTCTTGCGAAACACGACTGTATTAACGGAATTGTTTGCCCATCCATCAGCAACAATAGTTATAGTTGGCTCAGACAAACGCGTAGTAGCGCAAGAGTTGACGAACAAACTGACAGAGAGAGCAGCAATATAACGTTGTACTATCCGAATAGCAATTCTGTGTTTCATGTAATAGCTTATGCGCAAAGATTCAGCAGAGAAGATGAATATGATGTTAATAAAAAATTATGCTGCTATTCTCTACAAGATGAATGGATGATTTCGTCAGTCAAGCACTTTATTTTACTTGTTCACAGACACGTTGAGATTAACTGGTTTTACACCTTCATGCGTTGGCTTTACCTGCTTTACGCTGCCATCCTGATTAAAGTCAAGCTTGTCTATAGATACCTCACGGTTAAAACCAGCAGCGCCTCCCATTTCAATGCCTTTCGGGTAATTAAAGCGGTGATAAACAATGTACCATTCATCTTTGCCAGGAATCTGAAGAACAGAGTTGTGGCCTGTCGCATAGATACCAGCCTTTGGGTCTTTGGCTATAACCAAGTTGTTCTCTGGAACAGTTATCTTTCCCAATGGAGAGTTAGAAGTACCGTAACGCACTCTATAGTTCTCGCTGCGCGTATCGTCTTCGGACCACATAAAATAGTAAGTGCCGTTCCTGTAAAACACGGTTGCTCCTTCCCTAAAAGTTTTATCAGGGGTCATTACCTTAGTTGTACCTAGCTTTAGGGAAGTCATGTCATCATTTAACTCTGCACCAGCCATATAGCCGTTCCCCCAGAACAAGTAGCTCTTACCTGTTTTAGGGTCTGTAAATACTTCCGGATCTATTTGCTGACTGCCCTTAACACCTTCTGGAAACTTATCTATCAAAGGCTTACCAGAATCCACAAACGGGCCAGTTGGGTTATCTGCCACAGCAACCCCTATTTTCTGAGCAGCCGTGAAGTAGTAAAAGTACTTGTACTCGCCGTTTATCTTTTTTTCGATAATGCTAGGAGCCCAGGCATTTCTGTCTGCCCAGCTGACATCTTTAGGAAGATCTAAAATCACGCCTTCATCTTTCCAGTTTACAAGGTCATCCGAAGAAAAGGTCTTAAAATAGGTACCTGACCATCCTGTAAAACCATCGCTGGTTGGGTAGATATAAAATTTGCCTGTCTTTTCGGAATACAGCACATCAGGATCTGCATAATAGCCCTCCAACACAGGGTTGTGATCTTCTCTCGCTACAACTTTGTAAGTCTGCGGCTCCTGCCCATCAATATTTACGGTGTAGCTAACTGACCCTTTTGAAAAATCCTGTGCCGATTTTGGTGTAACTGTTACTCCAGGATAAGTGGTAAATTCAGGAGAAAATGACTTCAAATCAACGTTTGGTTTCACAGGCAGGTATAGCGTTTTAGATGCAGCGTCCAGGGCTACATTTATGCTTTTCAAGCCTTTTGCCTTTACACCGCTAATAATATCATCTGCTGTTCCCCATTTACTCATCAGCCTTTTTGCTTCTTCAGTTGTAATGGGTAAAACAGTACCGTGGCGAGGATGAAAATTCATGCTTATCGCCTCGTCTATAACCGTAAAGTTCTCCAGATCTTTACTCTTCGTAAACTGGTATTTGCCTTTTGTGTACACATCGTACATCAGGATATATTCGTCGCTGTCGTTGAGTTTAAAGATACCTGATCCTTCTACAGGGTCTTTTGTTTGCTGCACAAACTTATCCTTTAGCAGATAGCCTTCTGTAAGTTTATCCGACACTGCTACCTTTAAGCCAGAACCTGCATCTTCCGTTTTAAAGAAGAGGTGATACTTCCCGTCCTTCTCAATAATATCACCATCTATACTTGCCCCATTTGTCGGGCTGTAGAAAAGCTGTTTCGGAGTTGTTTCCAGAGCCGTAAAACCCTCATTGGCATAGGCATAATAAATTTTATCAGGGTCATTGCCATGCTTCATCGAAAAGTAGATCATATACCTTTTTTCTTCAGGATCATAAATAGTCTGCGGTGCCCAAACACGAAGCAGGTCTTCATTACCTGGAAACTGCTTTTGGATATTCACCACGCTGGATGTCCAGTTGATAAGGTCTGTCGACTTCAGCAAAACCATGGCCCTGTTTGAGCTCCAGCCATTAGCCGAAACCATATCGGTAACTACCATGTAAAAAGTTTTCCCATCGGCTCCGCGCAAGATGTGCGGATCGCGTACGCCTCCCGTAGAACTAATATCGGCTGAATTGATGACAGGCTTGTTGCTGTTGAGCGCTCTATAGTTGTAGCCGTCGTTGCTTATAGCAAAACGAATGGCCTCTTCGCTTTTGTTGTTTCCTGTAAAGTAGGTGAAGAGGTAAGCCGTGTATTTTTCTTCTGAAGTGCTGGTTTGGACACTGTTACTGGCAGTACTAGTTACACGTTGTCCGCAGCCTGACAGAAGCAAACCTAGGGCAAGACAAAGGCATCCTATTGATTTATAGCTTTTTTGCCTCAATACATCCATCTGATCCGAATATTTCATTCCTAACTTATTTATTTTGTTGAGCTTTCAACCTATATGGCATCTAAGGTTAGAGCTAAAAATCGGCCGTTTTGGACAAATTAGTGCAAATCTAACGCATGGTCTGCGGGAAAATTTTGGCCTGACCAGGCTTTTACCGCGGTCCATGGAGCTGGAGGCGCTGACCAAAAAGGATCTGATTCAGGCAAGCCCAATGGCAAAAAAATGGCGGAGCATAGGTATAAGCTTCCTGTTGTAATATAAAAATCTGCCGCATCTGGCTGATGGCCGTATAGCCCAATGTTTAGCCAGCCATTTTTCGTGAAAGAAGAAGGTGCCTCCAATGTTTTTCTGATAACCGCTGTTAGCGCACCACGAACCTGGGCAGGACTTAAGGATTCAGGCAGGGCTCTTCTTGAAGCTACATCTGCCAAATGATGAAAAGCTCCTCCTCTGTATGCAATCGAGCGACCAATTACTGGATAAGAGCCATCTGTGTTTATGAGCCTTTCTTGTATCTCTGCGTAGCGCTTGCTTATTTTATCTAGGTTAAGCAAGTACCTGTTATAGCGGCGTTCTTTTTTACCAACAGCCTCTAGTATAGTAGCCAAATATGGTTGAATTACATAGCTGTTATAGTAATCCAGCGCGAAGTTCATCCCATCAGAATACATGCCATCTCCCACATACCAATGTTCAGCGAACCTCTCGGTCGGTACTGTCTGTCTGTTTCTTCTTTTGAGCAAACGTTGTTGTTGCCAGGCTTTCAGGCAAGCATAAAAGAAGCATTGATACAAAGGTCTTCATTCGGCTTTTGTCTTCTTCGTTAAGCTTAAAATTGCTTGAAGGCTGTGTTATTTACTGATTTAAATTCCTTACAGCTTTATTCTTTCTGATAAACTCTTACATAATCTACCTCATACTTCCTCGGGAAGGCTGTCGCGAATGGATCGCCTCCGTTAGAACCAATGGCCAGGTTTAACAGAATGTAATGGGGCTGATGAAATGGATTATAACCGTCTGCGTTCAATGTTTTGCTCAAATCAATTTCATTTAGCAGTTCATCATCTAAATAGAGCTTGATATAATCTTCGGTCCAGTCCATTTTCCAGATGTGGAATTGAGTAGCCCAATCAGCATCCTTCTTAACAAAATAGCTAAACGGAATCTTCTCCCCATCCCAAACTACTCTCATTCTACCATCGGCCCAGGCAGCATTTGCGAGAATGGCTCCTCTGTTATTCACCTGGTAATACTCCATTAAATCTACCTCGCCGTTTGTAGGCCAAGGTTTGGATTCGCCTAAGGTCCAGATGGCAGGCCACATACCAAGCGTTGTATCAATCATTGCCCTTACCTCGATAATACCGTATTTAAAGCTCCTTTTCTTTCTGGTATTTATACTTGCTGAGGTGTACTCAGCAAATTCCTGGTTCCTCCTCCAGTCTTTGCTTGAGCTATCATAACGGTCGTTCTTCACTTTCTCCCTTCTCCCCTCAATGGTTAAAACACCGTTGGCAATGTTGGCATTTTCTGACTGATACCACTGCAACTCATTGTTTCGGACAAAGCCGTGTTCATAATTCCAACTGTTGCTATCAGGTTTTCCGACCGAGTTAAATTCATCGTTCCACACTAAGCTATATCCTTCTTTTGCTACAGGGGCACTGTCAGTTGGTTCGTAAGCCTGCTGTTTTTTACTACAGGCAGCTAGCCCTACAACTATAAAAGGCAACACTCTCTTAACTACTCCAAGTATCATATAATAAGCTAAGTATCTGGACGGAATCACATTGAACAATATTTAGTACCTGATAAATTATTGTGAAATGCATGTAGAAAGCTATTATTGTCGCTTTTTACATCAAACCACTCCAATATTTTTGGAGACAGCTTCTCGAAAGTCTATAGTCTGGCCTTCGCTTTGCAATGCTATGTAGCCCTCTTTTAACAACTTACCATCCTGCTTTATGTTAGGGTCATAGTTGTTTGTTACGCCTCCTCCAATCTGAGGCTTGCTGTACTGTAGCACCGTATCGCCGTTCACAATATGTGTAACCAGTGAGTCTGCCAGTACAATCAGCTCTGCCCGCACCCACTCATCTGCTGCATAAGTTTTAGAGCTAGAATCAATACAATGCCTCGGATCCATCTCACCTTTATAAATCACTTCAGTGCCTGGAGAGCACATATTACCAGTAGGGCGAGGCTTGCCATCTCCTAAACCAGCCAAAAGCTGAAACTCAACAGAAATAGGCCAGTCCTGCTCCTTTGATATCGTTTTTGGGTCTTGGGCATGAAACATGATCCCGCTGTTTAAATAAGTATAATCAGGTGCATCCTTCAGCCATTGGTCGGCAAAACAGTACTCCACCACCAGGTGATAGGAAGAAAATGGTTCTTTATAGAACAGATGGCCGTACCGTTCATTGAACTCAGTATAGCCATCATAATTCACCCTCAGCAAGCCATCTTCTACCCGAAAAGTATTTGCATAGTTATCCCCTACTTCATGGTGATGGATTTTAACGATCCAGTCGTTAATGTCTTTCCCATTAAATAAAGATTGCCACTCCTCTTGGCTGTTTCCTTTTTTGGTAGAAGTACATGCTATAAAGCTTACTCCCACCACCACGAGTAAGGAGCGAAAAAGCAGCCGCATTAAATTGTTCTTGTCTAACATATAGCCTCTGTTGTTGAATCTTTTGGCAAAGCCGATTTTAAATGAAGATTATGATAAGGCAGTGCTAAAAACTTATTTTAAATACAGCTTTACTTCTGATTAACCCTGAGGCTATCATTTTTAACTGCCCGTAGTCCTGTTCTATACTTTGATAAGCAGGCTTGCTTCATCTTTTGGTTTGTTTCTTTTCTGAAGTATCCAGCTTCCACTCATCCTGCCACCTCAGAACAGGCTTGCCTTCTTCAAAAGTTATAGGTAGCCAAATGTAGCGCCCGTCAATAGGGTTCTGCGGTCTCCATCTGTCACCCATAAAAATAAAACTATCCTTCTTCCCCTGGATCGGCAGCACAAAGGTACTTTGAGACCAGAAGGTTGTTTTCTGCTCGTCCTCGGTTCCTCGTACAGGATTTCCTAGTTCTTTCCATCCTTTCATCATGTCATCGCTTACCGCTGAGCGTGCCGGATTGGGTGCCCAACCTGTTAAACCAGAGGTTATCATGTAGTACTTACCATCCTTTTTAAAAACAGCGGGGGCTTCATTTCTGCCTCCAGGAAATATACGAACATAATCGTCCGTAAATCCTAAATAATCATCAGTTAGCTTGCTTATGTGAAGGGTTCTGTTTTCTTCAGACGAGGCTATATGATAAGCCGTACCATCATCATCCACAAACAGGGTCATATCTCTTGACATCTGCCCACCCTCAAAATCCCGTTGCAGGTAGGCACCAGCTGCTACTTTCTGCTCCCACTTAGGATCGTTATCGGTTACTACAATAGGTACTGTTTTATGCGCCTCCGTGGCATTTTTGGGCCATAAGCCAGCATGAGGGCGTAAGCTTCTGATAAACGTAAAAGGGCCAGTGGGCTTATCGCTTGTTGCAACGGCCGTACGGGCTGCGGCATATCCCTGTCCTTTTAATTCCAGATGAAACCACATCACAAACTTTTTGGTCTTCTCGTTATAGATCACTTTAGGCCGTTCTATGACACTGCCTTTTTCTATATCAGAACCACTGCCTTCTGCCGCAACGGGAAGTGCAACACCTTCGTTTTTCCAGTTGTAAAGATCTGTGGAGGAGTAGCAACTAACACCTACCATGGCTTTGTTCCCATTTTTGCCCTCTACCTTATGCTCACCAAACCAGTAGTATGTGCCATCGTGAAACAGTATCCCTCCCCCATGTGCATTGATGTGGTTCCCCTCGGTGTCGGTCCAAACCTCACCCGGTTTAAAAGAGCTGTGAACCTTACTTGGTTGTGCAACCCCCTGCCCAAACGCAGTCAAGACTACAAGTATGCTTGTCATTATATGTTTCATCCTAATCATATCTTAGTGTAGGGCAGCTGGAAAGAGAGAGGCTAAACCTTATTTTCAGATTACATCAACTCCCTAAGCCTTTGTGCAGCCGTCTCTGGTGTGATGTCGCGCTGCGGGTCTCCCAGCATCTCGTAGCCCAC
>NZ_JAJJWH010000023.1 GCF_020907245.1 Pontibacter harenae
CGTTTTATACCCAGCGGAAACGTAGCGGCAGCATAGGGGGACGGCGGGGGGATGCTAGTTTTGAACTTAAGGTGTTAGTATTGCAGAATAAAATGTATTTGTAGTGCAATGCTTTGGCTCCTATCTACTTCTAACTAATTTTACAATAAATTAAGAAGCGGGAGTGGCATACATTGTGTCTCCCGCTTCTTATTTATCATGACTGAGATAACTGTAACTGCCTAAGTACCATAAATGCTGCTGACGTTTTCTCAAAAAAGATTTCTACCCTCAAGTCAATATCTTTTACCAGCCTATACCATAATTGTCTGACCCTCCCCAGGGGCTATTATGCTCCCAATCATAAAAGTTAACATTAATAGGGCGTTCGTTCTGTCGTGGACGCTTTGATGGCACAAATTGTGCTAAACTGACTTGCCTCTTCTAATATAGAACTAGGTCCAGTAATGAAATTTTTTCTTTGTGAAAATAGACTTTGGTATCATGGCATGTACGCCAAGGGTTCTGTCCACCACCTGGCTTACCTCAAAATCAACACCTGTACTGGCAATGGACAGGGCCTGATTGAAAGTAAATCCCATCTCATCTTTTATGAAATTTACCGTTTCAGTAAGAGCGTTTTGCATAGCCTTATCCAAATCTGGATCTAGGCCAATAGCGATAAAATGAGTAGGTGTTTCGGCACGTGGTTGTTTTATGGTTTTGCCCTTGTGTACTATAAACTTTGCGACTAATGCGAGAGAGGCTTCTATAGCTACACCACTCACTTCTCCGTTACCCTGTGCAGAATGGCAATCTCCTGTAGTAAAAAGACCACCTGGCACAGATACAGGCAGAAATAAAGTAGTGCCTTTAACTAAATGTTTGATATCTAAATTACCTCCGAAAAAATCTGGCGGTATGGAGCTGACACGGCCAGTTTCAGGGGGAGGGGATAAGGCCATTACTCCCATAAAAGGTTTAAGAGGTATTTCTACACCTTCAACAAAAGAGGCTGTATTCTTCTTTTTGTCGTAGCGATAAACAAAATTCTCCCTGCTTGTAACAGCATCTGGAATGCCACCGCCTCCAGGCCAAACACTGTTCACGCCATAGTTACTGCGTAGTGGTAAGTCAAGTATACGAATTTCCAAAGTGTCACCAGGTTCAGCGCCCTCTATATAGATTGGCCCCGTGAGCATATGGCCTCTGATGCCAGATGGCTCTGGCTGTACGTTTTTCAAGATATCTATGATTTCTTGTGCATGCTGATCAATAGAGAGGTTATTGTCTTTGAAGAAAGCCTCAGGGTTTCTGCTACTGATTCCAGCGGTACTAACGGTATGTATTTCTACTATATCTCCGTCCTTAACTCGAGCTACAGGAGGTACATCAGCACCAAAATAACCCCAAACCATGTTTTTAGGAATAGATCTGATTACATGATCTGGTTTGATGCGTGGGGAGACAGTAGTAAAGGTTTCTTCTGGACTAGCTATGCAAGATATACTGGCGGCGCTGGCTGCTACACTGCTTATAGAAAGTGCTGCAAGTCCACCCTTAGCAGTCTTTTTCAGAAACCCTCTGCGGGATTTATTTTCTTCATTTTGATGTGCTTCTTTCATTGGAAGTATACTTTAAGTGTAGAAAAGTCTGGTTTTAAGTAGGTAAGTAAAGCTTTGCTGTTTATGAAGATATTTGTTCTTGCTGCAGACGAGAAAAAATCAAGCAAGTGAAGAGTTGATAGCTTTTGTTAATGCGGTAACAATGGCTTCATTTTTTCGTCTGAGGATCGTTTCGTTGATAAAGAACTTGATGCTGCCATGACTGTCTGGCATTCTGATTTGGATGCCTTCTTTTTCTTTTAGGTAAGCAGACAGTTTCTCATAGTTAACAGGTGTTGTAACCTGAAGATTAAAAATGTTGCTTCCGTTCGGAATCTTGGTAATCTTCATGTTTGGAGATTGGTTAATCAGGCTGATGAGCTGTTCTCCTTTTGTTTTGGACTTTTGAAGAATGCCTTCGATACCTGATATTTTATCGAGGGCCATAGCAGCGTAAGGCCAGTTTTGGTACATGTTACCGCCGAATATCTTTATCAGGTGGGGCATCTGGTCTATTACCGCTGCATCGCCTGAAAGCACTGCTCCTCCTTTGCTGCCAAGGTACTTGTAGAGTGATATATATACTGTATCAAAATAAGAAGCATATTCTTTGATAGGAACTCCAGAGTAGGCAGAGGCTAGGTGCAGTCTTGCTCCATCTAAGTGTAGCTTTATATTGATTTCTTTACAATAGGAGGAGACCTTCTTTATTTCGTCTATCGGAAAAATCTCTCCATCAGCTCTACGCACAGGGTTTTCTATGGAGACGGCTCCTATACCGCTTTTAAACACTTCTCCCTTATCATGATAGGTGATCGCTTCTTTTAAATCTTCTAAACTAAAAGCACCTTTCTCGGGCGCGAGAGGAATCAACCTTTTACTGTGAACTGCTTGTGCCGCATCACCTTCATCACGATAAAGGTGGCTTACTTCCTGTACAAAAACTTTGGTGTTGTTTCCGTTTAGAACTCTAATCGCTAGGTTGTTTGCCATGGTGCCCGATGGCATAAAAATGGCCTTTTCTTTTCCTGTTATTTCAGCAAACTTCTGCTCTAGTTTAGCCACAGCGCCACCTTTTGCATAGGCGTCTTGTGTGTCACTGTTCTTGGTAACAATTGCCTGAAGCTCCTGCACGTATTCTAAGGGTGACGTTAAGGCTCCATCAGTAAAGAAATTTATGTTTTCTTCTTTGTTTGTACTGTTGGCATAAGCAGTTGGAACTGCTAAACCTGTAGGTAAAAGCAGCGGAAGTGTTGCCAGTCCTGAGTTTCTAAGAAACTCGCGCCTGCCCTTATTTTTATTGGCCATAGGTGTTTTTTGTTTGGAGCCTGTTCTCTACTTCCATCAGGCTTAACTTGTCCTTTCTGTTGCCAAAGTTTAAAGGAATGTAGATGTAAAGTATCAGGTAATAAGTAAGGACACTTAATTAGTTTAAACTATCTGTCTCCAAAATATTGGAGAAGTGTGATTTATAAAGCAACAATAATAGCTTTCTACATGCATTTAGCAACAATTTATGAGGTACCTTTGCGCTTTATGTTTACTGTACTTTTGTTACTTAAATACATTTGTATTTATAGTATCAATATAGTAAGTTTTTTGCTAAAAAAGGCTGTTCGCTTAAAAATGTTCAGTTCCACTAGTCTAGGCGGTTCTGAAATTATGGTGAAGAACATGAATGGGAATATCTACCTAAGGAAAGGCAGCAAATAAACTCATCCTTGCCATAAAACCTGTTAACGAAACCACCCTTTGTAATAGCTTTTTATTCTATCACAAAGGGTGGTTTCGTTTTTCATGGAAGCTTATCAACCAAGATAAAAGCAGGTGCCAATGTTTTAGGACATATGTTCTAATCTGGCTTTACGCAGTAGGACTTTGATGAAGTCTATATCTTCCTGAGCTTTCATATCTTTTATTGAGGCCTCCTCAATAGATTTTAATTCTTTTTCAAGAAGAGACTTATGTAAGTCTTGTTCATCGCGTGCACTTACTTTACTGATCAGGTCAATAAGGCGCGCCTGCACTGCCACATCTTGCGTAGAATAAGCTCTTATACTGGCAGTACAGAGGTAAAATGTTCTTTCGAAGGGTACAGGAGCGTAAATAATACAAGCTGTACCATCCTTCTGTTTTATCACTTTCTGCCCTTTTAGTTGCTGTAGCCTGCAAAGCAGGTCCATCATATAGTCTATTGCATGAATAGCTGTGCCAGGGTCGTTTACTCCAGGACTGAGTCCTTTTACAGCTATTTCAGTAAGGTGTTTAAAACCATAAAGGAAGTTTTCTTGCACAATTTCCTGGTGCCGCAACAATACGTTCTCCTCCAGTATTTCTTTAACTTCATCATCCAAAGGCAAGTTGATCTCAAGAAAAGGTTCACCTTTAAGCAAGTACGTCCCTTGGTTAACTAAAAGCCTAACTTTTAATCCTTTTTTTTCTGCGCTTTTCTTAAATTCATCTTTCGTGATAGTGTCAAAGTAGCCAGAGTCCCAGGCTTTCACAAGCCTAAACTCCTCGTCCTCTTCCCATACCTCATGGTAACTACCACTATCAAGTTCGCGGCTAAGATTGTCTCTTACAGTGGTGTATATATCATTAAGAATGTTGCCAATCTGAACATCATTCGAAACTCTATGGATAAAATAAATGAAAGATATTAGGCTGACAAAACTCATAAACATAGCAAGTACAACGGAAAATAGGGGCACCTTCGGCCCCGACTGCATTGTTTCGACGTTGGTTAATGTGATGATGATAAAACATACAGTACCTATAATGGAGCCCATCACAATTTGACTTCCTTTCTGGTTAAGTAAATCTGGCAACAACCTGGGAGAAAAATTAGAGGTTACTTGTGTCAGAACAACCATCACCATAGTAAAAGTGAACGTCACGAGGGTTATCAGGCCTGTGAGGAGGGAAGACAGCAGGCTGCGTGCCGTATCAGCATTGTCAATCTGCAGGAATGGCACTACTCTCATTATCGAACCCCCAATAGAAGCTTTATCTAGTTGATTGGTGCCCCATGAGGTAACCAACATGCCCAAAGATATCAACGTTGGATAAAAGGCGATACTTGTAATTATTTGCTTGTACCCCTTCTTTGCAGAATACTTCAGTTTAGCAGTTTTCATATAAACAAAATGTTAAACAGTATGGGGGCGCTGTGAGTGAAGGGGCTACTACGTAAACATGATTCTACATTTTCATTAGCTGTAGTAGTTCCTTAACCGATACCTGTAAACGCAGAACCTAAATAAGAGTTTGCCGCTCTCTCTTATAAAACTAGTGTAATCTAAATTGAAAAGAACTTCTAAATAACAACTCCCTTCAAATCTAAAAGGTAATGGGGTATAGTTAAAATCATAAACCTTTGACTCTACTATAAGTATAAAATTGGGATGAAAGAAGAAGATTTACAATTAGATGATTGGCAGCGAATCCTCATCGGGGATAACCCTTGGGGCTTTATGGTAGAAGTTTTCCTCAGATCACTCATCATTTATGTATGTTTGATTATTGTAATGCGCTTGTTGGGGAAACGCATGAATGCGCAGCTGACCATTACTGATTTAGCCGTCATGCTTACATTGGGTGCAATAGCCTCTGTGCCGATGCAAGCCTTCGACAAAGGTATTTTGCCAGGCATTGTACTGCTCATTGCAATATTGCTCTTACACCAGGGTGTTACGCTACTTACCTACAATAAACGAAAAGTAGAAATGCTTACACAAGGCCATATCAAGCTTGTTATTAAAAATGGTGTAGTAGATCCGGATGAACTTACTAGAATGCGCATCAGTAAAGATCAGATATTTTCTGTACTGCGAGCTAAAGGTGTTCGGCATCTGGGTCAGGTAAAAAGACTTTATTCCGAAGCCGACGGGCATTATAGCTTGTATAAGTTAAAAGAAGCAAGACCAGGTTTATCTGTTTTTCCGAGGTCTGCTAATGTATTGCCCCCTAGCACTGAGGAGCTGCAAGGTAAACAAGCCTGTTGCTACTGTGGTAATGTGGTTGAAAGAGCAGATGAGCCGCCCAAATCTTGTGATAACTGTAACTCTGAAGACTGGATAGCTGCAGTTATTTAAACCTATAATTTAAAGATATGAATTCGACAGATGCGGAACTTTGGGATTGGATGAGAATCTTGCTGGGAAGCTCGCCGCCCATATTTTTGATTGAAGTTATTATACGAGTATCGTTTATATACCTGCTGCTTATGGTGAGTATGCGGATAATGGGTAAGCGTATGTCTGCTTTAATCAGCCGAAATGAGATGATTGCGATGGTATCGTTGGCAGCGGCTGTAGGTTTACCCATGCAAGACCCAAACCAAGGCTTAATACCTGCGGTTATTGTAGCAATTATTGTTATTGGCGTGCAACGTATTATCTCAACCAATACCATGAAGAGCGCAAAGTTTGAGAGCCTGGTAGTGGGCAGTATAAATGCTTTGGCACAGGATGGCTGTCTGCAGCTTAAAAATATGGAGCGTAGCAAAATTACGCGTGAGCGACTTCTGACAGAGTTCAGAAACAAAGAAGTTACTAACCTGGGGAAGGTGCAAAGAGCCTATCTCGAAGCGAATGGTTCTTTCACCATCTATCTATATGATGAAGATGAAGAACGTGAGGGACTTTGCATTTTACCTGATTGGGACAAAGAATTTCTCCACGAGCTTACTGTAACTGATGACTTTTTTGCCTGTGGCAGTTGTGGGAATGTTGTGCAATCACAAAACAAACCAGAACAAACTTGCGATAACTGCGGCCATAAAGAGTGGTTCAAAGCCATCAGGGCCTAAGGAGCTGCGAGTGCAAGTATTGTATAAATGGTATCTGCATGAATAACTGAAAGGCCAGAAAGTCAGAATCATTGCTGCATAGGCATAAAAAGTAAAAAGCCTGCCGATCTTAAATCGGCAGGCTTTTTCATATCTATTTTTGAGAAAGGTTTTTGCTGTTCACTCTGAAGGTAAGGTTTCCTTTGCCTGGGTTCCCATCATCCGATATTCCTTCTGCTATAGCCCTGTATGTGGTGTTTCGGTCGGCAGTATAAAAGGTTACTGTTGCCTTTCCTTCTGCATTGGTCCTCACACTAGGGTTCCAGTAAACAGTAGTACGCATGTCAGGTTCATCGGCACGGTTATTTTGCTCATCGTAGCGGGGACTGTAAAACTCCCTCACCTTGCTAAAGCCACTCGCTTTATGTATGATGATATAAGTACCTGGTTCTACTACCTGATCCTCTTCGCCACCGCGCTTTGTAAAAAAGGCAATTACACCTCCAGATGCTCTTCCGCCATAGATACTCGTGTTAGCTGCATTTTTCAAGATCTCAATACGGCTGATATCAAACTGGTTTAAGCCTGTGATAGCATTTTCAGATACAGGCATACCATCTATCAGGTAAAGTGGAGACTCTTGCTGCCCTCTGATTCTGGCCTGAAACTGGTTTAATCCTGAGCGGAAAACCTGTAGCCCAGCCACACGCCCCTGAAGACTTTCCAGGATATTACCTGATGGAGCAGCAGGAAGTTCTCGACCACTCAAAACAACATCGGCTTTCTGGTGTAGCTTAAACGGAACATACACGTCCTTTTCTCCTTTAATCTCAAACTCTGGCAGCAAGATTCCCCTTAGCGTATAAGTTCTGCCTAACTCTGCGGCCGAAGAACGTACCCGATTGCTTGCCAGCACAAACTCCTGACGCGTACTAGCCACAAGCGCGTCAGATAGAGATGCAGAAATTGTAGGTGCTTTGGGTAGGTAATTGTTCTCATCCATAACTACCTGCAGGTGCTTACGCCTTCCTCTGGCATCTGTGCCCTGTATCACCATATCTACCTCACCCGTAAAATCGAAACCTCTAAAGGCAAATTCACCCTGTTTATTTGTTTCTGTTGTGATAAAAGCCTGGTGCTGCCCTTGCAAGTACAAAAGCGCTTCACCATTTTCAACAGGTTTATCTCTGCTGGTCACTAGCTTTCCGCGAATAGTCAGGTCTTTTTCGCTTGGATATTGTAACGCAGGAAAGGTACCTGCTACAGCTTCTTGCCAACTAAATCGGCGCCAGCCCTGAGTCATGAGCAGGTACTGCAAGGCTTCTTTCCTCTCTGGATTATCGTTCTCAAAATAGTAACCTGGCTGTTCTACATGGCCACGCAGGTCAGAGGTAAGGAGTAAATAGCTCTTGATGTCAAGGCCATGTTTTACTTGCTTTACCAGTTCATCGTCTGTTACGGCCAAAGAAAAATCAGTGGCTACAGGTTTACCTTCTTTATTTTTTGCCTCAAGTTGCAGCGTTACAAGCTCTCTTCCGCCATAAGTAGCTTTGTTTGTTGTTAGCGTCACATCAAGGTTATCTTGTTGATCTACAAACACCAGCCGTTCTGCCAGCGGCTCTCCGTTTGCGCGAGACAAGTTCAAACGAGCAACACCTGTAGGAAACGCTGAGGTAGGAACCTCCTGACGGTAAGTTTGTCCTGGCCTCAAGATAATATTATGTGCGTATATTAAAGCATCCTGGCTAATGCCCGTAAGCACTAAAGACTCCTGCTCATTTACGTTTCCAGTAATAGAAGCAGTAACGGTATTTCTGTCAGATGCTTCATTTATCCGCAGCACATAGCCTGTTGCCTTTGCTGCAGGAAGACTATAAGTTAGTGTTCTGCCATCTTTCGTCTTCACGCGAGCCATATAGCTGCGTCCAGCCTGAGGCTTCAAATCGAAAGCACCCATACCCAAATGAGCATCTGTGAAATCTAGCACCTTTTGCCCCTGGTCATCAAGAACACTTCCTGAAACGGCTATTCCATTTCCGCTGGCATCAGTTGCTTTGAAGGCTATTCGGTTCACTAGCCCCTGTACCATTTCACCACCTTCAGGGAAAAACTGAAAATCAACATCCTGTGAGTTTACTTGTGCGGCGCTTGTCTTAGAGACGTCAGCAGCGCTAAATACGCTTATCTTTCTGTTGAAGAAGACTTCTTCTCCAAAATTACGCATCCACTGCGTATAGGCTGAAAGTCTGTAAGTACCTGTTGGTAAGCTATCAGGCAGTACAATGTCGCCTGCTGCCTTACCATTTTCAGCCTTCAGTTTAAGGCGCTGAACAGGTTCGTTAGCTGCGTTAAACAAATCCACATACAGTACGCCACTTTTAGTAGTTGGCTGCAGTGTGGCTGCATCTACCACATATCCTTTTAACCACACAGACTGCCCTGGAGCATAATAAGGTTTATCAGTCTGCACATACACCTTTTCAGGTGCATATTGTGTACGAAAAGTATCTAGGTAAGAAGCTATCCTCTTCGGTAAGTCCGTTTGCGGACTTTTAAATGCCATCAATGCCAAAAGCAAAACTGGCATAATGTATAGGAAATATTTATATTTATTCTGAGTCATTTCTTGCTGTATTAATATTTAAAATTGGCTTGCTTTATTATTGTATAAAAGGCAAAAACCGTTCCTTTATAGGAAATTAAAAGCTTTTATAGTATGATTTTACGTTGTTTTTTAGACGATGATCTATATTAAATTCAAATAAAAGCAAGTGGTTGTAAGTTGTGTTAAGTGTTTCAATTGAACAACTGTGACAAAGCTGCTACCGATGTTATAGCTATCAGGAAGTGCAGTGGATTTGCTTTTTGAAGTTCTTCGTCTTTGGTTAACTAAGATTTTTCCTTTCTCTAACCATTCCTACAGGTTGTTTAACTAAGATTTATGCAGGTCTTCTAAAATTGCACAGGCTGAGCGTGATTAGATACGTATCAGTATGAAGCATTTGCACAGAGAATGAAGAAATGAAATTGTGTAGATGACCCTTTTTGCTCATTTGAAGCCATTTTAGGACTTTGGGCAACGGGTTAATCTGTGTATAAACTTAAATTGAGAAAAAATGGAAGCTAGTAAAACATTGGATAGTTTTTTAGATACAAAGGATAAGAAGCTAGCCTTCTTTCAGAACATGCTGTTGGTGGCATTAGCTGATAAATATATTGATGAGATGGAAAGCGAATTTCTTTTATCCATAGGAAATCAGTTAGGTTTAACGGAAGAGGATACGCTTCCTATAACTGATAATCTCTCATCACTTTCTTTTATCATTCCACAAGACGGTCTGCAAAAAACACTGGAGTTGCAGGCGTTGGTTATGATGGTGCTGCAGGACGGGGAAGTTGAAGAAAGAGAGTACGACCTTTGCCTTGAGTACACACGCCAGATCGGCTACAGCAAAGAAATTTTAGATGATTTTATCTCCAGGTTAGGCAACAGCCAGAGCTGAGAAAGTAATATTCATTAGCTCTTAAAGTTATAAAGGTTGACTCAGAAGCCGCTACACAAGATGTGGGCGGCTTCTTTTTTTGTAGTTGCTAGAATATATCATAATCAGCTTGCCAGATGAGCCTATTCTTGTCTATCTGTTGTTCGCTTAATAAAGCTCTAATACGGGGCTTTCCTTCGGCTTTGCCTTAATAAACGTATCTTTGTAGTGCCTAAACATTTTTCGTTCGTACTACATTTTTTACTTTATGAATTTTTCAGATCTCGGTTTATCGGCCTCCATTCTAAAAGCCATTGAAGGGCAAGGTTATAATCAGCCTTTCCCAATCCAACAGCAGGCTATTCCTGCTATTTTGGCTGGTAAAGATTTGTTGGGAATAGCCCAAACTGGTTCAGGAAAAACAGCAGGTTTTGCACTGCCTATTTTGCAACAGTTCCAGCAAAAGCAGCCAGGCAAGAACCGTTTTATAAAAGCCTTAGTGCTGGTGCCTACGCGTGAACTGGCTTTGCAGGTAGCTGATGTTTTCAAAGGCTTCAGCCTACACCTGACTCGGCGTGTAAAGACATTGGCTGTGTATGGTGGCGTTAGTATAAACCCACAGATGATGGCGCTGAGTGGCACAGAAATTCTAGTAGCCACGCCAGGCCGCTTACTGGATCTGATCGATAATAAAGCACTGCACCTTTCAGAGCTTGAGGTTCTGGTGCTGGACGAGGCTGACAAGATGCTGAACATGGGCTTCGAAGAAGAAATGAACAGAATTATTGCGCTTCTGCCTCAGAAGCGGCAAAATCTTCTTTTCTCAGCCACGCTAGCTCGTGATGTTGAGGTTGTTAAAGAGCGGTTGCTAAGTTCTCCTGTTGTTATTTCAGTAGAGGAGGAGAAAGAGGAGAACCAACTAGAACTGATTAAGCAGGTGGCTTACCGCATCAGTACAGAGCGGAAGGGGCCTTTTTTGCGGTACCTGATCAAGCAAGGAAATATGCAACAGGTGTTGGTGTTTGTGTCGAGTATTCGGGGTGCTGATAACCTGGTGGCGAAGCTAAACAAAAATGGTTTACAGGCCATGGCGATGCACGGCGATAAAAGCCAGGGTGCCCGTACAGAAGCGCTGCAGCGTTTCAAGTCAGGCAAACTCCAGGTTTTAGTAGCTACTGATCTGGCCTCTCGCGGCATCGACATCAAAACACTTCCTGTTGTTGTAAACTACGACCTGCCGCGCTCTCCTAAAGATTATGTACACAGGATAGGCAGGACTGGCAGGGCAGGTGCTACTGGCGAAGCAATATCCTTGATCACTAAGGAGGATGGGCATCATTTTAAAATTATCCAGAAAAAAATGGGGCGAAAAGTGGATATGCTTGACACGGAAGAGATAGATTTGAAAGGTTATTAAACAAGAACTTTTTAATTGTGTTGAGCTAATATCCACCAATTTCTTTATTAACTCTAACCTTCCAATATTCATGAATTCCTCTCTGTTCTAAGCTTGTGCTAGACAGCAGAATTATCTGTTTTAGTGTAGCAAAGCGTACATGATTTCCTACAGAAAGCCTCGTCTTTTATACCCTATTGCCTTGCCTCCCGTAGATTTAGATTAACTAGTTTGTAAAGAGACTTTAATATCCTTCATAAATTTCAATAAACAGAATTTTATAAGGGGTTTGAGAATGTCCCATATAACAAAACTTTAACCTTATCTAAATCAATGTCCTCATCAGAAATATCAGGTCTTGGCCGAAAAGTGCTAAAGGTAGCAGGTATCATATCTGCCTGCCTCTTGGGCCTGATTCTTATACTTACCATACTGCTTCTTACTGCACTGGAGCCTTATGCAGAACGTTTTCTTAAGAAACAGGTAGCTGAGCAAACTAATGGTTTGTACCAACTCGACTTTGAAGATATTTATATCAATTTGCTTAGTACCACTGTTACGTTAGATAAGGTAAAGCTATCTGCTGACTCGGCCGTGCACCTACAACAGCGGAAAGCTGGAGAGGCCAGCCCCATGCTGGTTTACCTGGAAACAGAGGAGTTTACAGTATCCAGTATCAACATCCTGGATTTGCTTTTGAGAAAGCAGCTAAGCATAGGTACTGTGTTTATGGATAGCCCTCAGATAAAGTTGTTTAAAGACAACAAGGTTGAGAAGGGGCAGCAAAACTCTAAAGAAAGCAAGGGCAAAGGTGGTATGGGGGGGCTTGTAAAGTCCATCGACATTGGAGAAATAGACATTCCTTCAGCAAGTGTTTATCAGTATGTTTGGGGGGCATCTGATACACCTGTACACGCTGTTCCCCATTTATCGCTGCGTATTCTGGAGATGGAACTTGGCCCTCTAGATGCAGATGATTACGCGGAAATGTTCGATGCGGAAGATATACAGCTGGAGCTTAGAGATTATGCTTACCACGTGCCAGACAATGTCTACCACATCGCCTTTAGGCTGTTCAGCTACGCTTCTAAGGCAGGTAAGCTACAGCTGGAAGATCTGAAGGTGACGCCTAACCATGAAGCTAATGTGGCTCTTAATACTCAGGATGCTAAGCGCATGCTGTTTGAGGTGCTAGTGCCACAATTTAGGTTAGAAGGTTTCAATGTAGTTGAAGCTTATCAAAATAAGCAAATTCAAATGGACGGGCTTACGTTGCAAAACGCTGCCCTAGAAGTTTTGGAAAATCCAGAAGTGCCCGCCGACACAGCATCTATGGACCCGAAGCAACTCTATGCAAAAGTGTCAGAATTCCTAAAATCCATAAGTCTGGACGAGGTGAATCTATCAGGAATCAGCGTGGCTTACCGTACAAAGTATGATCAGATAGTAACTGTACAAAGCCTGGATAAGCTGGATGTGAAGCTACGGGAGGTGCAGATTGATTCCGCCACACTTTTCTCACCAAGAGAAAATTTGCCTGTTCAAGACTTTTTCGTGGCTGCGGAAAACTATCGTTTCAGCCACCCTACATCTCCCTACACCTACAGTTTTGGCTTACTTGAGTTATCGAGTCAGGAGAAGTACTTATATATCAATTCCGCTATCGTAAGAGCCGATTTAAATAAAAACGATAGGTTGAAAGCTACAGGCAAAGCTCTTGCTGTGCTTTATGACTTTAAATCACCTGGTATTCGAATCGATAATCTTGATCTTTTACAGGCTTTTAAGACCAGCATTTTAGACATTGGCAACATAGAACTGGCAAGACCTGCTCTTGCCATGGTTCACGCTCAGCAAGTGCCAGAGCCTGATGTAACGGTGCAGGAACTAGTACAATCAACCTATGAGCAGGTGTCTAATTTTGTAAAAGAATTGAAAGTTGGGCAACTACATTTCCAGAATGCCTACTTCACCGAAAAGCTAAAAAAAGGCAGTTTTGTTTTTAGCCAAGAACTAGGAGATGCTTCACTCTCTCTTACAGGTATACACATAGACTCACTTTTTATTTATGAGCAGGAGCCGCGCTTGCCTTTGGATAATATTGTTCTGGCAGGGCGAAACTATAAATACCTTATACCAGGAAATGCCCAAACCCTTTCACTTGGCCAGTTCCGTTACTCCACCAAAAACAAGACATTCACAGCAAGATCCATTGATCTAAACTATGATCTTCAGCAAAATAACAGGCTCAAGAAGTCTGACGATGCGCAAAGAAGTTTGTATGATTTCTCCGCGCCTATGCTAAGAATTGAAGGGCTGGATGTAATTAAAGCCATGAATAGTGGAAGGCTAGCTGTAAACCAGATTACGTTTAGCCAGCCTAATGTAGGTGTGTTGATGAACAGAGGTGTAACGACATCCTCATCTGAAGGTAATAAGCAAGAACAGCTTAAAAACGCCTTATTCAGATTCTTTAACCCTATTACTTTCAATGCCGTTCACCTGGAGGACGGTACCTTTACGTATCGGGAAAATCGGGATGAGATAATTAGGACACAGCGGCTGGATCATTTATCCTCGACTATAACAGGGCTTTACCTCAGCCCTAAAACCTTCACTAACCTGGATGATGCTATACCTATAAATGAAATGCTGCTGACAGCAAGTAACTATACGTATCAGTCGCCTGATAGTGTCTATACGGTTACACTAGACAGTATGCGTTACTCCAGCCGTGAGCAGGAATTGCTTGCTCGCCTGTTTAACATCACTTCAGATAGGGAAGCACACGAACGCCTGAAAGAACAAAACTTTGATGCTGCCAGTCGTAATCTTTTCGATGTGTCTGCCAGAGAATTTAAGATCAGTGGTCTGGACCTGATACATTCCTACAGAACAGGTCGTTTTGTAATGGCAGAAGTATTACTAACAAGGCCTGAGGTAGCCATACTGCAGGACCAGCGGGTAGTGGAGCGCCGCTCTGAAGATGGAGCAGCAGGTGAAGGAACTAGTGGAGAGCAGAAAGATACGGAGAGCAAAAATCAGGTGAGCGAGCAGCTAGATGAAATCGTTGATGTCTTTAGAGTAGAGCGGCTACGGCTGGAAGATGGCGATTTTGTGATGAACATCCTGGAGGATACGGTGCAAAAAAGTCAGTCGCTGGGACATGTTTCTGTTGTTTTAGACGAACTAAGGCTAGCTTCTCTTGATGCATCTGATCCTTTGGAAATGTTTAAAGTAGACGATTTAGGGATACTAGTTAGGGACTATGAATTCTTAACCGCTGATAGTTTGTACGAATTTAGTATAGCGAAACTAAGAACAAGTCTTAGCAGCCAAACTCTTGTCATAGACAGCCTAGAACTGGAACCGCTCTTTGAGACGGATGAGTACCAGGATAAACTTGAATATGCAGAAGATCGCATTGAGTTGACGCTCCCTAAAATTGAGATGCAAGGCTTAAAACTGTACGCCTTGTTTAACAACCAAGAAATCATAGCTTCGAAAATCAGCTTGCTAGAACCCGAATTAAACATGTACAGGGACAGGCGCGTTGACGAAGACCCAAACAGAAGACCTCCTACATTACAAAGTATGCTGCGCAATGTTAAATACTTTGTTCAAATTGATACAATAGCTGTAGGAGGGGGCGAAATAATATATTCAGAGATAGCAGCCGATGGTGTAGAACCAGGTGTGCTCACACTTGATGATACTAAACTACTGTTCACCAATATCACAAACGATACCCTGCAGCTTCGTGAGAAGAGCATTGTTACCGTGGTTGGAAGCAGCAGCTTTATGGGCAAGAGTTTGCTAAAAGCAAACTTCGAATTTCACATGGACCACCCCGAAGACTTATATACTTATGAGGGGACTTTGGAGCCGATGAAATTTGAAGCATTCAACCCGTTGTTTGAGAAAATCATGTTTTTTCGGATGGAAAGCGGTAGTATAAATGAGGCCAAATTTAATGTACGTGCAACAGAACACATATCGGAAGGGCAGGTACACCTTTTGTATGACGATCTGAAAATGCAGATGATTGACAAGAATGATCCTGGAAATCCAGGTTTTTTTCTGAATGCTGGAAGCTGGCTCATCAACAATCTGGTGGTAAAAGATAACAATCCTTCTAAGCTAGGAAACTATCGTGAAGGAAACATAAAAGTAGAGAGAGATTACACGAAATCTGTTTTCAACCACATGAGCAGTGCCATGACAAGCGGCATCACCTCCAGTGTAATGCCGAAATGGATTGAAAAGATTGTAGATGCTCTGATAGGATTGCCTTAAGCTGAGATTACAATATCGTTACCAGACAGAAGCCACTCGTTTAGCTAAACAAGTGGCTTCTGTCTGGTAGGAGCATAGCTGTTACCAGTTTAAATTATTCTTTTTCTGGGTCTGCCACATGAACTAACTGCTTTCCTGTGTTTTCACCTTTAAACAAGCCCAAAAAAGCCTCTGGTATATTGTCGAAGCCCTCAGTTATGGTTTGTTCATATTTTAACTGCCCCGCTTGTACCCAGGCCGCAAGTTCTTTTATACCCTGGCCGAAATCACTGGCATAATCGCTAACGATAAAGCCTTTCATAAGCGATTTTGTTCTGAGCAAGATTGGTTCTACACGTGGCCCTGTGGGTTGTGAGGTGGCATTGTATAGCGAAATCTGTCCGCAGACAATTATTCTGGAAAAGTTGTTAAGCAAGCCGTAAGTAGCATCAGATATTTCACCACCAACGTTGTCAAAATAAATATCAACACCATTTGGGCAGGCACTTTCTATAGCTGCTTTTATATCATCAGTTGTTTTGTAATTTATAGCTTCGTCAAAGCCCAGCTGCTCTTTCAGGTACTTTACTTTATCGTCGGAACCAGCTATGCCCACAACCCGGCAACCTTTTATTTTGGCTATCTGACCTACAACAGTACCCACAGCGCCTGCAGCTCCAGATACCACCACTGTTTCACCTTCTTTAGGTTCACCAATGCGCAGCAAACCAAAATATGCTGTTAAACCTGGCATGCCTAATATGCCTAAGTAATAGCCGAGTGGTGCAAGGTCAGGATTTACTATTGTAAGGTCATCACTTTTTGAAATGCTGTAGGTTTGCCAAGGCAGACGGCCTTCCACAATGCTTCCTTTTTTGTACTGGTTGTTTTGGCTCTCCACCACTTCGGCCACGATACCTCCAACAATGGGCTCATTAACATTATAAGGTGCCACATAAGACTTTGCATCACTCATGCGGCCACGCATGTAAGGGTCTACCGATACGTATAGTGCTTTTAGGAGCACTTCTCCTTCCTGTAATTCAGGCAGTTCTTGTTCCGTAAATTTAAAGTTTTCCTGTGTCGGCATGCCCTGTGGGCGACTGTTTAATAATATACTTCTTGCTTTCATAGTGCGTTGTTTACTTGAAAGTAATTACACGAAGAAACAGTAGCAGGAGTTATGCCTTATTTGAAATCAAAAAGTGCATCTTAATATACAGCATTATAATAGGAAAGTAGCAGGCTATTTTTATCTATTTGAAACACCTGCTACTTCACTCGTCATATACACTAGTTTGTCAACTAACCTCACCTATTATGTCCAGTATAAAATAGGAGCGTTAGGAAAGCGTCTTTTCAATTCACTCTGGAAAAAGCTGCGTAGCATATTCATCGTGATGGCAGGATATACATACTTCTTGCCGCCAAACTTATTAAACTTCAAAGATCTGTTGCTCTCGTCAAAGTCTATTTGAGTGTTAGGGTACCACTCCTGCAAAATAGCTTTAGAACCAGGCGTAAAGCGGTGGCTGATCAACTCGAAGGTCAACTCACACTCAAAGTCTAATGCCTGCTCCAGCCTGTCCAGCAAATCTGTATACTGCTCCTCCCAATCGGGTACAGGCATGATTGGAGCTATAACCAGACCTACTTTATAACCGCCGCCGCCTGCTGCTTTTGGTAAAGCTAATTTACGAATAGCGGCCAGTCTGGCATCCAAAGAAGCTGTGCCTCCTTCCATACGTTTGGAGATGAGGTCCGTGTTGATGCTAATGCGTGGTTGCGTGTTTCCGTTGTGTGGTAATGCAAGTAGCTTATCTACCTGGTCAAATTTAGACACCCAGCGCAGGTGCATATCTTCCTGTTCACCAAAAAAACGTATTGTTTCAGCCAGACTTCCAGTCAGGTGCTCAATGCCTAAAGGGTCTGTGTAGCAGCTTGCCTCAAAAGTAGTAACTCCTGCAGGCTTTTTATACTTAGGCAGGTTCTCGAGTATGGCAGGTAAATTAGCAAAAGCCCTGATGACAGGTGGCCCTTGCAAACTCCCTGCAAGGTAGCAATATTGGCAGTGTGCAGGGCAGCCTTCTGCCAAGTGAAACTGGTAATCAGCGGAGGGAGGTATAGGCTGCAGGTTGAATGCACCTGCAGGTGCTGTTACAATAGCTAGTGTGCTTTTTGCTTTTCTATATGTCTCACGCTCGTCTTCACCACGCAAGCCTGTAATTCTGTTTTGTTTTAATTCCTGCACAGGCAATCCTAAAGATTTTACCCGCTCATACATTTGCTGCCCCCAAGGTTCTGCCAATGCAGCTGGCGTAATAAGCACTTGTTTAGGCATCCATAGTTTAGAGCTACGGTGGCTTGTTTTCGTTTCTATCTTATCCAAAGCTGCTGTTATCATTCTTGTTTTCCCTTTGTATGTTAGTTGAATTTTAACACCTCAATAAGCTTGGTATTAGTGCGTGAGGTGCTATAAAAGAAACATACCTATGCCTTCTTTAATTCAATAAATAGACTTGTAAAAACACTACAATTCATTGGTTATCAGTATCTTGAAAATTTATTTTCTTGAACTGAGTAGGTGCGGATGGTGTTGTTATACTATATGCAGAAACTACATCCATCTACCATTTTCTATACGCCTGATGCTCTGAATGAGCGGGGACGAAAAGCATTGCTTACTTATCCTGACGCTGTTCATCAGGAGATAAAACAGCATAATAGACTACCTGATGTGGAGGGAAATCACTATCAGGTAAAGTCTAATGTGCTGGTACTTGGGCGACTTAAAACCTTAACTTGTAGAGAAAGCGGTAGAAGCTCTGATTTTATATCCCCAAGCCTGGCGAACGGTTGCTTAGGTGCCTGTGCCTATTGCTATGTAGACCGCAACAAGCCAGTAAACCCTATAACACTTTTCACTAACACAGAGGAAATACTGGCAGCCGTAAACAAACATGTACAGAAGCAGCCATGGCCTAAAGTGCCAAACCAGACACATCAGCAATTTTATACCTATGATATTGGCTGTAACTCTGATGTTTCGGTAGATGCCTCCATCTCCGACAGCGTTCAGACGGCGGTTAGCTTTTTCAGGAAACACCCTAAAGCCTTTGCCACTTTTGCTACAAAGTTTGTGAACGAGGATATGCTGAGTTATGACCCGCAGGGCAAAACCCGCATACGGTTTAGTCTGCTGCCTCACAAGGTAAGCAAGCTGGTAGATGTGCGCACCGATAGCCTGGAGAAGCGGTTAAATGCCATTAATGATTTTTATCAGGCAGGGTATGAGGTACACGTAAATTTCTCACCAGTTATAGTGTATGAAGGTTGGCTGGAGGACTACCGCAAACTGCTTGAACAGCTAAACCAGGTAGTGCATCCAAAGTTAAAGGAGCAGATGAGCTGTGAGGTTATTTTCCTGACGCACAACCAATGGCAACACGAACTTAACTTAGCCATCAACCCAAAGGCAGAGGAATTGATTTGGACACCTGCCATACAGGAAACCAAGCAGAGCCAGTTTGGCGGCATTAATGTGCGCTACCAATACCAGCTAAAATCGCGATGGATTAGTGAGTTTAAAAAGCTCCAGCAAGAGGTTGTTCCGTGGTGCGATATCCGTTACATATTTTAATCTGGTAGCCATAGAGATTGTAGTGCTCCTTCTTTATGCTATGTTGTCTGGCAGGTACAGTTGCTGGCATTTATCACAAAAGTAGCAGGTTCTGCCTTGCCTGCCGATTTTCTCTTTCTGTAGAGGAATGAGGTCCCTAGGGCAAATCTTTTTTCGGTACACGCTCCAGTGTTCGTTTTCTGTGCCCTCGCGTTTCCATTCAAGGTATTTAAAACTCAGCTTAACACATTCCTGAACTAGTTGCGCCAGCACTGGTTCAGGAATTTTACCTACCGTGCTTTCAGGATGAACTTGTCTGCGGAATAAGACTTCATTCTTGATTATATTCCCTACACCCGCTAGAATATTTTGGTCAAGCAAGGCATCGCTAATTAACCTTTCTGGTTTGCGAGCCAACTTAGCCAATGCTTGTTTTTTGTCAAAAGTAGGATGCATTACATCGAGGCTCCAGTCGTAAAGCTTGTGTAGTGGTTCTCGGATAATCCTGCAATTTGAGGCGTAAAAATTAAGCGTGCCATTCTCAAACTCAAAGCCCAAACGCAGTTTTCTGTTAAGCTCCCCATTGATAGCATATTTACCAAAGAGCATCAGGTGCACGCGAATGGCAAAATCAGGAAAGCAAAACAGAAGCTCTTTACCGTAAGTTTTGATATCTGTCAGGCATTGCCCCTTTATCAGGTCTAAAGGAATACCTTCGGCATCTCCTTCTGCATTTAGCACAGGCTGGTGGATAAACTGCTCCGATTGATCTTTTATGAATCGTATTTGAGGACCCTCTGGCATAGTAAGATTACATACAGGATTTTGTTGTTTTTAGTGTTGGTTGATACAAATAGTTACATCATATTAAGCTGGTATACTTAAAGAAGTAAGATTTAATAGCAGAGATAGCTTTTGACTTAAAGCTAAGTTTTGCCGTTATCTGTTCTCAAACTCATCAACCTCCTAATAATAATTTTTTGTTAATATACTCTTATAGGCCGCAGTTCTATCAACTGTTTGTAGCTTAGTAGCGTAATTCCTCTGCTAAGTAAAAGGATGTAGCATCCTCTTGCAGAAGCAACCTCGAAAAAATTCAAATATGCCATTTACATTTTCGCATCCCGCAATTGTTTTACCGTTTAAATATTTTCCTGAGCGATGGAGATCTATGACAGGGTTGATAGTGGGCAGCATGGCGCCTGATTTCGAGAAGTTTATCCGTATGAGCACCTACGATGCTTATAGCCACACCTGGAAAAGCATCTTTTACTTTAATCTTCCCATTGGTCTTCTTCTAGCTTTTTTGTTTCACGTATTCGTTCGCGATGAATTGATAGACCATCTGCCTCTTTTCCTGCAGCGCCGCCTAATTCAATTCAAAGGGCTGAATTGGGTTGGGTATTTTCGAAAAAACTATGGTATTGTCATCTTATCTATACTTATAGGTACTGTTTCACACATCGGGTGGGATGCCTTTACCCACATCGACGGAAGGTTCGTCAGGCTGTTTCCAATTTTAGAGAAAGAGCTAGTATTCAAATCTTTTAAAATGGAAATGTTCAATTTTCTTCAAAACGGCTCCTCGTTAGTAGGCTTGCTAGTGATATTTATAGCCTTCTTCATGCTTCCTGCTTTGCCAGTTCCAAAACCTAAAACATCGCAGTTCAGGAAGCTAAGCTATTGGGTTGTTTTCTTGTTGATCGCATTTTCTGTACTTGTGCTCAGGTACAAGCTAGGAGATAGCCTAAATTATGTGGTAAGTTTAATTATTGTATCCATATCTGCGTCGTTAATCAGTTTAGTTATCACCTCAATGCTTTTCAGAAGATCATAATATGTTTTGTGTGTCGTGTCAAATACTGCTTAGATGCTTAAAGCTTATCATCAGGCGCATTAGGGTTGTAAATATCTTTCTTAGTTTCTGAAGGAAAAATAAACCATAGAAGGTCATTTAGACCTCTTTATGTTGTTAAAGCTAAACCTGGCACACTGTATCGAGTATGCTAATAAGAGCAGTGTACAAACTAAAACAGCCTAAGATGACTCATATAATTGCTAATCCTGATTTGTAACAGGAGTACTTCTGTGTTGTAACTTCGGCAGAAGATTGCTAATTTGTTGAGATTCATAAGGAGCAACTGATAATGGAACGTGAAACAAGTGTAAAGGTGTGGGAGAAGATGGCGCAAGTATCGTTAGATATGCTTTGCACCTTCGACAGGAACGGCAACTTTACCCATGTCAGTAGTGCTAGCAGAACCATATTGGGGTATAGTCCTCATGAAATAGAAGGTCATCATTTTTCCGAATTCACACACCTCGCAGATCTTACAGCATCACAAGAAGTAACGCAGAAAATTTTAAGCGGCACAGAGGTAACAAACTTTGAAAACCGATTTATGCATAGATGTGGTTATGCTGTGCCCTTGCTGTGGTCTGCCGTATGGTCTGAGGAAGATGAAGCCGTTTTTGCTGTAGCACATGATATTACTGAACGTAAAGTCAGTAGATCGAAGTTAGAGGAAAGCGAGCAGCGCTATAAATCTCTTTTCGAGCACAATCCAGACATCCTTTATGTAGAAAGCACAGATGGAATGGTGGTGGAAGTGAACAACAGCTTTTGCCAAATTTTGGGTTTGTCGGAGGAGGAGGTGGTAAACCGCCCTGCTTCTTCCTTTTTACCACCTGATATGGTAACAGTGTCAGATATGTATTTACAGCAAGCCTTACTAGGTAGTAAAATGAGGTTTGATATGGAACTTGAAACAGTAAATAGAGAACGAAAAATATTTGATGCCATAAAATACCCGATCCTAGTGCATGGTGAGGTAGTTGGGGTTAAGACAATAGCAAAAGACATCACTTCGGTAATTCGTTCTTACGAAACCATTCAGCAGCAGGCAAACAAACTCAATACCATCTTCGAGAGCATCACTGATGCTTTTTTGACATTAGACACGAACTGGAACATCACCTACATTAATGGTGAGGCCGAAAGGTTGTTACAGCTGGATAAAAGGTACCATATCGGAAAAAGTTTGCTTAAAATCTTTCCTGAGCAGGTAGGAGGGGAGTTTTATACGCAATATGTGCAAGCCTTTGAGACTGGAAAAGCTGTAAATTTCACTGCCTATGTCAAAGAGTTTGATAAGTGGTTCCGAGTAAAAGCCTTTCCTTCTTCAGGAGGCTTGTCAATATACTTCGATGATGCCACAGAAATGGTGCAGTCGAGGCAGGAGTTGGAAAAGCTGTCGCTTGTTGCAAGCAACACAATCAACTCTGTTATCATCATGGATCAGGATGCACGCATCGAATGGGTAAATGAGAGTTTCACAAAGCTCACAGGCTACACGCTCTCAGAGGCAGCTGGTACTCAACCCTTCAATTTGCTTTTAGGAAAAGAAACAGATCAAGCCGTTGTTCAGCATGTTGTTGAGAAGATAAATAGTGCCCAACCGTTAAAAGCAGAAATTTTAGTTTATAGAAAAACTGGCGAAAAACGGTGGTTTTCTATTGAAGTAACCCCTGTCTTTGATGAAGAAGGTGCTTTAAGCCGATGGATTGGCATACAGACAGACGTTACAGAACGAGTGAGGGCTGATGAGGAACTGAAGAAATTATCGCTTGTAGCGAGCAAGACAAGCAACGGAGTAATTATTTTGGATGGGGAAGGCCGTACAGAGTGGGTAAACGACGGCTTTACCAGGATGACTGGCTACACGCTGGCAGAGATAAAAGGGAAGAAACCAAGAGAGCTGTTACAAGGACCCGAAACAGATAAAGACGAGCTAGAGAAAATAACCAGGAACATAAAAGCTGGAGTCTCTTTCAACTCTGTTATGGTCAATTACAGAAAATCAGGGGAGCCGTTCTGGATTTCGATGGATGTTAGCCCTGTGTTTGAGTCAGGAGGTAAAGTGACACACACCATCGCTATTCAGAAGGATATCACTTTCCGAAAAGAAGCTGAAGCTAACCTGCTGAAGATGAGCCAGGACCTCTACCAGCATAACAGAGATTTGCAGCAGTTCACCTATATAATTTCCCATAACTTAAGAGGGCCAGTGGCCAATGCGTTGGGTATTACAAGGCTTTTGGAAACAATAGATAAAGACTCGGATCAGTTTAATGTTCTGATGACCTTTTTAAACGAAAGCGTAACCCGTTTAGATGAGGTGCTGAGAGATGTAAACCTCATCCTCTCCATACGTGACAGGCAGGATGTATTTGGAAAGGAGAAGGTAAGACTTTCTGATGTTTGCTACCAGGCAATGACTGATTTGCAGGAACCGCTAATGAAATGCAACGGGCGTGTTGATGTAGAAGTAGAAAATGGTATCTTAGTACAAGGCAATCGTGCCTACCTCTACAGCATTTTTCATAACCTTCTTTCTAATGCTATCAAGTACCGTTCTGAAAAGCGAAACCTAAAGATTAGCATAACTGGCTGCGTTAATTCGGAGGGAGTTGCCGTTATCCGCATCTCGGACAATGGCTCTGGTTTTGATGTGGAAAAGGCTGGTAACAATCTGTTTAAAATGTACAAGCGGTTCCATTTAGGCAGAGAGGGTAAAGGCCTTGGCCTGTTTTTGGTTAAAACTCATGTGGAGGCCATGGGTGGGCGTATAGAAGTAAGCAGCAGGGTAGGAGAAGGTACCACATTTATTATTCACCTTAATGAAGCAACTCATGAAGACTTATATCATTGACGACGACCGCATCAGTATTTATCTGAGTACAATGGAAGTACAAACTGCTGGCTATACTGGTGAGGTTATCCCTTTTCTCTCGGCAGAAGAAGCGCTTTCTGCTTTGCTTCATGATATAGACAATGTTCCTGAAATTATATTCCTGGACCTGAACATGCCCGTTATGGACGGTTGGGAGTTTTTGGAGGCATTGGCTCCTTATAAAGAAAAACTTCTTGGAAAGTGCTGGATTTACATACTTACCTCATCTTTGGTACTGTCAGATACTTCAAAGTCTGAGGAGTATGACTTGGTTTGTGGCCTCATTCACAAGCCGCTTGATGTGACGGATGTGCAAGTTATTTTGTCTCAGCTAAAAGAAAGAGCTTAAAAGTCTTCAGCATCCCTTAGTAGCGATCTATACTTTAGAACTCAACCTTGTTTGATCTTTATCAAGGATTAGAAATAGAAAAGGGTAGCCAGAGACTACCCTATCATACTTACAACAAACTAATCTTAAACTATAAAAATTTAACTTTGGCTAAAAGTTAAAATGTAGACACTAAGTTAGTCGTAATAATTCCTGTGTTAGTAGAAAAATGCAGTTATTTTTTAAAAGTGCAGCTATTTTATGTGTTTAGTGCAATTTAGTTGTTTTAAAGACAGGGTTCTTGGTGCTTATGCTGATATTGTACTTTTTAGTAATTTCCTAAAAACTTCACTTTTCATTTTTAGTCTTAACAGCTGAGAAAACGAAGTACTTTCAAAGATTCTCCTCAGGTAGAGGGCTTTAAGTTTGGGTGTTTATGTTCTATACTTTTTTCGGGATCATAACCACAGTGTCTGATATGTAATTGTTTCTTTTGAAGCAAGGTTGCTGAAATCGGTCAATGGCTGTAACTTAAGAGCAATCTTAGGGATATAGCAACTAAGTATCTTTGGTTGTTCCTGTATCTATAAAAACCTATACGCTTATTTTATGAAAATCAGAATTCTCGGTAACTCCATTCGCTTTAGACTTAGAGAGCCTGAAGTGCAACAGTTTCAACGAAGTGGTAATGTGACGGAAACTACAACCTTTGGTCCAGAGCCGACAGACCAGATAAAGTTTGTTCTGGAGCAATCTGTGGAGACTGAGCTTGCTATAAATTATAATTTGGGAACTACCATTATAAAGGTACCAAAGCACCTGGCGGAAGAATGGGTAGGAACAAACTTAGTCGGGTTCGAAGGAACAGTAGTAACAGGCAAAGGGCAGCGAATTGAATTACTAGTAGAAAAGGATTTTGTTTGCCTGGATCGTCCAGATGAGGAGAACGAAGGTGCTTATCCTCATCCGAAAACTGTCTGTTAAAAAAAGTGGGTACGTTAAAGCTTGACTTGAGCTTTTAAAAGTCTTTTTTTCAAGCAAATCTTAAAAGCTCAAGTCAATATGGCTTAACTTAGTTCTCAGTTTTTGGAGAACTTATTTTTCAGCTTTTTTACCCAGTCGGGTTCACCAAGTTCATCTTCCAATAAATACCCGTATGGGTGCAGTGCAGGAAGATGCTCGCAGACAATGCGGATGATAGCGAACATAGGCACGAACAGGATCATGCCCGCAATCCCCCAGATTAATTCTCCCAACACAATAGCGACAACAGTAATAAGCGGACTCAAGTCCATTTTGGCACCCATCACAAAGGGTTCTATCAAATTGTTGTCAATAAGTTGAGCGGCAGCCAGAATTCCAATCACTGGTAATACCATGCCTGTCGAGCCGCTTACAAAAGCCATGATCAACGGGAAAAGTCCTCCGATAACAGCGCCGACATAGGGAACAATGGTTGGTAGTACGGCAATAATGCTGAGTAAGATCGGATTTTGGAGGCCTACAACTGAAAAGCCAATACTATAGAATACGGCCAGGAAAAGCATAGAAATTAGGCGGCCTACCAAATAAGCCGACGCTACCTCCGTGATGCTGCTAATAGTGCGGTTGGCTTCGGGCTTGTTCTCAGGCTTTACAAGCTTAAGGGAAAAGTTCTTGTACTTATCGCGTTGCCACAAAAGAAACAGCATGTAAAGCATGACCAGGGCAAAAGAAGTGATGATGCCCATTAGGCCTTTTACAACAGATGTGGCAAAGTTATTAGCTGACTGTGACAGGCTTGATATTCTGGACTGAACAAATTGAATCTGCTTTTGAGGCGCCACTCCAAACTGCTGCTGTATCCACTGTTGAACCTTATCTACCATTTGTTGTAGCTGGTTCTGGATCTGCGGTAAATCATTCGAAAAGCTTACTGCTTGCGCGGAGATGACAAAAAGGATTACAGCAATAAACAACAGTATAATCAAGATGCAGACTAAGGTGGACAACAACCTGTTCATGCCCCAACTCTCCAGCTTTTTGCTTACTGGCAGCATGAGCATGGAAAGGATAATGCTAAAGAAGAGAGGAATGAAAAAAGCTTTGCCATAGTGTAGTGCCACCACAGTCAGAATACCCAAAAGAATGATGGCGTTTGCTCTGTAAATTGATATGGTCTTCATCGCTTATGCTTATTTGTAGATGTACAGTGTTTCCATCTTTTGAGTGTTAACAACTGCAGATGAATACACTTTCAGATTTAGTTGAGACGCTAATTTTCTATAAGGGTGCTGCTTCGGTGTTACAGGTGTAGGAGTGAAAAAGTTATATTTCTTGAGCGATGCGTGTACTTGTTTGGTAATTCGTGGGACAGTAGTTCTTTGTAGAAAAGTATCAGGACAAAATCCATTTAAGGGAAGCAAAGTCAATGCATTTACTTTTTGCAAGGCTAAATAGAATGATGCTGTTGAAGAGGCCAAGCTGGAAAGCCTAGCTGTTCTTGACAAAATTTTTTGTTTATGCAAAATGGTGAGGTGGAGTGTTAATTACGAACTAGCAAACTTCTTACAAGATTTTGCTACAGGACCTCAAAAAGTTTGCGACTACAAGTAGAATAGAAGTTATAATAAACATAAACTTTACGTTCTATTTTGTTTCATGGGGTTACTCTGTCGTTTCTTTGCAATAGAACAACAGTTTAATTTTCATGGATTCTATTTTAGATAAAGCATATATAGCAGAGAATTTTCGTAAACAGGGGCACGCACTTATCGATATGATGGCGGATTACCTGGCAGAGGCCACTTCAGATAAAGAAGAGATACAGGCCATTCCGTGGCAGAGTCCTGAGGAGCAGCTTAGCTATTGGCAACAGGATTTTAGCAAGCCAAAAGTGTCAGACCCGCTCGAATTGTTTAAAGATGTCATGGACCATTCTATACAGGTGCACCGTAAGCGTTACTTGGGCCACCAAACTACTCCTACTTTGCCCGTTACGGTACTGTCAGCTGCGTTTACTGCACTGTTGAACCAGGGGATGGGCGTCTACGAAATGGGCATGGTGGGTAACACATTAGAGAAAGTACTCACGGAGCATCTGGCTCAGAAACTGGGTTACAGCAAGGAGGCATCTGGTTTTATAACTTCAGGCGGTTCCTTGGGAAACCTGACTGCACTGCTAGCGGCAAGGGCTGTTGCCACCGATATCTGGCAAAGCGGTTATGAAAACGGTAAGCAACTAGCCGTATTGGTGTCGGAGGAGGCGCATTACTGTATCGATAGGGCCGCGCGCATTATGGGCTTGGGTGCAGCTGGCATTATTAAAGTACCAATTAACGCAAGATTCCAAATGCGGACAGAACTGCTGGAAGAATATTATCAGCAGGCTTTGTCGGAGGGGAAGCAGGTTATCAGTGTAATTGGATGTGCAGGCTCTACCTCCACGGGTTCTTATGATGATCTGAAGGCGATTGCCGCTTTCAGCAAGAAGTATAACCTTTGGTTTCATGTGGACGGAGCTCATGGTGCACCAGCAGCTTTTTCACCGACGTATAAGCACTTGATGGCTGGTATAGAGGAGGCAGATTCTGTGGTGGTAGACTATCATAAGATGATGATGACTCCTTCTCTTTCCACGGCTCTGATCTTTAAGCGAGGTGGAGATGCTTACAAGACCTTCTCGCAGCGGGCACAGTATCTTTGGACAGATCAGAACACGGAGGAGTGGTACAACGGTGGCAAACGCTCTTTCGAATGTACTAAAGCCATGTCAGCCCTAAATGTTTACACTATCTTTAGAATGTATGGAGATGGCATTTTTAAGGAGAATATTGAACGACTATATGGATTGGCTGTAAGTTTTGCTGAAAAGATAAAGGCGAACAAGAGCCTTGATCTTGCTTATGAGCCACAGTGCAACATTGTTTGCTTCCGCTTTACAGCGACAGAAAGAGACCTAAGTAAAATAAACCTTGCTATCCGTCAGCAATTGTTGGAAGAGGGGCGTTTCTACATCGTACAAACTGTTCTTAACGGAGAACTTTACCTGCGCGTATCCGTCATGAATCCGCTCTCAACAGAGCAGGAATTTCAGGAACTCCTAATTGCCGTTGAAGAGAAAGCTCATCTTATTCTGTCTGCAAAAGATGTTGGAGTTGATGTGTAAATGATGATACTGTTGTAATAAAAACTAATAGCTAAAAAGGCGGTTCCATACACATGGAACCGCCTTTTTAGCTATTAGTTATCATCTGTGGCTTCTAGCGTGTCTGATTCCTGAATACCACATCCAAGCCATAATGGTAACTATAAATAAAGTTAGTTATTCAGGTTTTGAAGTTGATTCTAGCACATCTGCCACAGCGACCGACAGGGGAGTTGTGGGACGGCCAATCAACGTAGAAAGCTGACGGCTATCGTCAAACAAAGCTCCTTCCGATACGGACACATCCCATCCAGCAATAGCCAGTGCCAAGCCTTCAGGTAAACCGAAGCTTGTTAGTGCAGCAGCGTAGTCAGCCTTGCTTAAGTTTTTGTATGGAATATCCTTGCCTGTTTGTTTAGAAATTTCTGCAGCCAAATCACTTAGGGTATAGGCTTCATCTCCAGCTAGTTCATAAACTTTGCCGTGATGTCCTTCCCCAGTTAAAGCAACAATCGCTGCTTCAGCATAATCGGCACGTGTAGCAGAGGAAATTTTGCCTTCACCGGCACTACCGATAAAAGCACCTCCAGCTAACGCACCTGGAATAGAGCCTGTGTAGTTTTCGGTGTACCAACCATTTCGCAAAATGGTATAAGAAATACCTAAATCTTTCAACGCTGCTTCCGTTGCAAGGTGTTCTGCCGCAAGGCTAAGCGAGGAAGAGTCAGCATGAAGCAGGCTAGTGTAGACGATTCTTTTTACACCGTTCTTCTTTGCTGCATTTATTACATTTTTATGCTGGGTAGCGCGTTGACCTACTTCACTGCCAGAAATCAGCAGTAAGGTGTTTATACCCTCTAGTGCTTGTTCTAGTGTTTCAGGCTTGTTATAGTCTGCTTCTCTAACCTCAACGCCTAAGTCGGAAGCCTTCTGCGGTGAACGAACAAGTGCGACAAGATTGTCAGAGGTTTCTTTTTCTTTGAGTTTGCTTACAACAAGACGACCAAGTTGGCCCGTAGCTCCAGTGATTGCTATTTTCATTCTTTACAAGTTTTTAGTTTACTGATTTTGCTTTACGCGAAGCTGCTGCAATTGGAGTAGATTTTAAAAGGTAATTTTAGGTAATGGTGTTGCTATAAAGAAGCTGATTTGCCCAAGTAGCTTGTTCTAAGCTTAGTTGAAGCATTAAAGATCATACTATGCAACCTGTGTTATTGAAGACCCGATTAAAAAACTTCAAAAGCTGAATGTACGTTAGGCTTTCAGCGCCTCACCTTAAGAAGGTATAGATTAGTTCTCTACTAAAGATTCTTCAGGCCTATAGTTTACTGAGCGTTCGTGTTTTGAACCCTACAAGGTAACAAAAGTAATTTTTGTATATTACCACTTATTCGTATCAGGAAAGGAATACGAATACATTATCCGTTGATAATTAAATTACCAGATAAAAATATGCGCTATAGTTTAATAAGAAAAAGCAAGTCTGCTATTACTGGACTCCTGGTCCTGTGCTTCCTTCAGTTTTTTGATATCACCGCTTTCGGTCAGGTAAAGCTTCCGCAGCTTCTCAGCGATGGCATAGTGTTGCAAAGAAACGCAAAAGTTAAGGTATGGGGGTGGGCTAGCCCTGGGGAGAAGGTCACTTTATCTTTTAAAGGAAAAAACTACAAAGCAACTACTGCTCAAAACGGCAAATGGAGTCTCACACTTCCTGCTATGCCAGCGGGAGGACCTTATACCATAAACATCAAAGCTAGTAACAGGCTCACAATTAAAGATGTGTTGGTGGGAGATGTATATCTGTGTTCTGGCCAGTCAAACATGGTGCACCAAATGTCGTTGCATAACATTACCTATGCTGAAGATATTGCCACTGCCAACTACCCGCAGATAAGACATTTCTGGATTCCTACTACCACTAATTTGCAAGGGCCTGCTAAAGAGCTGTCAGAGGCATCCTGGAAGTCAGCTAACCCGCAGGATGTAAATAACTTTTCTGCCGTTGCTTATTTCTTTGCCCGTAAGCTTTATAACGAATACAAAATTCCGATTGGTCTCATAAATGCCAGTGTAGGTGGAACTCCTATTGAGGCCTGGATGAGCGAAGAAGGATTGAAAGGCTTTCCTGCCACACTCGCCACCGTAGAAAAGAACAGAGACACCAGTTACGTTAATTCTACTCAACGCCGCGCAATGGCAGCGGCCAGAGCCAACAGTCAGAAGCCTGTGCAGGAAAAAGGACTTACAGGAGCAGTGAAGTGGTATGAAACAGCTTATGAGCCGAAAGGCTGGCGCAGCATCAACATTCCTGGCTACTGGGAAGACCAGGGAATAAAAGACCTGAACGGAACTGTGTGGTATCGTCGCGAACTGGAAATACCTGCAGCTATGGCGGGAGTGCCTGCAAAAGTATTTCTGGGCAGGATTGTAGATGCTGATGTTTTGTATATCAACGGAAAACAAGTTGGTAACACCACCTATCAGTACCCTCAGAGAAGATATAGTATACCAGCAGGGACTTTGAAACCTGGTAAAAACCTTTTTGTGATAAAAGTAACAAACAATGGCGGCAAAGGTGGCTTTGTGCCAGACAAACCTTATTACATAGAAGCAAACGGCCAGACGCTTGACCTGAAAGGAACCTGGCAATATAAGGTAGGCGAAGTATACCGCCCCGCCAGCGGAGGAAACGAAGGAGGAATAAACCTTCAAAACCAGCCTACCGCTTTATACAATGCAATGGTAGCCCCAATCACAGACTATACTTTGAAGGGAATACTTTGGTACCAGGGGGAAAACAATGCTGGAAACCCTACAGAGTATAAGAAGCTTTTGCCAGCCTTAATCTCCGATTGGCGCAATAAATGGCAGCAGAATCTGCCGTTTATATATGTGCAGCTGCCTAATTATATGGAGGTAAACTATCTGCCTTCCGAAAGTAATTGGGCCCTGATGCGGGAGGCTGCTTTACAAACATTGTCGGTTCCTAACACCGCCATGGCCGTGACCATTGAGTTAGGCGAGTGGAACGATATACATCCAGACAATAAAAAAGATGTTGGAGAACGATTAGCCCTGGCTGCTCAAAAACTGATTTACGGTGAAAAAAATCTCGTTTCATCTGGTCCGCTTTACCAGTCACACAGAATAGAGGGAGACAAAATTATCATCAGCTTTACAAATGTTGGAAGCGGACTGACCGCCATAGACGGGGAGGAACTGAATTGGTTTGCCATAGCTGGGGAAGACAAAAAGTTTGTATGGGCGAATGCCAGAATAGAGGGAGATAAAGTAGTTGTGTGGAGCGAAGAAGTTCCGAATCCTAAGTACGTTCGCTATGCCTGGGCCGACAACCCAGACGGAGCCAATTTATATAACAAAGAAAGTTTACCAGCATCTCCTTTCAGGACTGATAAATAATAAAGCACTTTATGAAAGTAAACGCCATGAAAAAAGCATTTTATTTACTGTTTGCCCTGGCAGTTTCTTCGGCTTCGGCCCAGCAGCATGCAACCGCACAACCAGCAAAATATCAGCCGATTGTCAATTTTACTGCCGAGCAGGATCATCAGCACATGATGAAGCAATTAGGAATAAAGGCTCTGCGGCCTGGTCCCAGTGGCGATGAGTCGGCACCTAACCATGCTAATTATGATGAGGCACTGGCTAACCCTTACCCTAACCTGCCAGAGTTACTAACCCTGAAAAACGGCAAGAAGGTAACAACACCAGCCATGTGGTGGAACCAGCGCCGACCCGAAATAGTGGAGGAGTTTGAGCGTGAAATTTATGGTAGGGTTCCGAAGAATGTGCCTAAGGTGACCTGGAAAACACTGATTTCGGAACGCGAGTATGTAGGCTGGATTCCAGTGAATGCAAAAAAGATGGTAGGGCAGGTCGACAATTCATCCTACCCCTTATTAGATGTAAACATTGCCATGACGGTGGTGACGCCAGCTAATGCCAAAGGGCCAGTGCCACTGCTAATGATGTTTGGCCGCAGCGAGTTGCCAGCCCCAGCGCAGCCACCTAAAGAAAGCCTTGAAAAAATTAACGCTGCTTTAAAGGAACTGCTCATTCAAAACGATCCTTCACTAAAGGCCGTGTTTGAAAAATATCCTGCCTACAATCCGATAACAGCGGCGACGCCAAACTTTGGTCCGCCTCCTGCAGGCGATCCGCCCACAACCCATCAGTTATTAGCGGCAGGTTGGGGTTATGCTTTAATCGAACCTGGCAGCATTCAGGCCGATAATGGAGCAGGTTTAACAAAGGGCATTATCGGGTTGGTAAACAAAGGGCAACCTCGAAAGCCCGATGACTGGGGAGCATTACGTGCCTGGGCTTGGGGTGCTTCGCGTGGCTTAGACTACCTGGAAACAGCCCCTGCAGTTGATGCTAAGCGTGTAGGAATTGAAGGAGTTTCTCGCTACGGAAAGGCAGCCTTGGTGGCGATGGCGTTCGATCAACGTTTTGCTATGGGACTAATTGGTTCTTCTGGTGAGGGCGGAGTTAAACCACACAGACGCAATTTCGGGGAGGCCGTGGAAAGCCTGACCAGCAGCGGCGAATACCATTGGATGGCAGGTAATTTTTTAAAGTACGGTGCTTCTGAGGCCACTTTTGGCAGTAAAACACCAGACGATATCCCAGTAGACTCGCATCAGCTTATTGCTTTGTGTGCCCCGCGCCTTACGTTTATCAGCTATGGTATACCAGAACAAGGCGATGCGAAATGGCTGGACCAACAGGGAAGCTATATGGCAACCGTTGCGGCAGGACCAGTGTTCAAACTGCTGGGAGCTAAAGAACTGGGTGTAGGCAATGATTATAAAACAGCCAAAATGCCAGGATTAAACGTCGGATTACTGGACGGGGAACTAGCTTGGCGACAACATGACGGTGGCCATACCGACGCACCAAACTTTAAATATTTCATTCCCTGGGCTGAAAAGTTTTTCAAGAAATAGGTTATCCATAATATGATCATGTTAGAGGTAAAGCAGCAATGCTTTACCTCTAATTATTGGTACTTACTCCTGCTGAGAAGAGCTTGTATGCAGGCTTTTTTGAAGTTCAAGTATGTAGGAAAAGGCCAAGCCTTGAATTAGATAAATATGTATTCTAAAAATAGGAGAGTAAGCAAACAGCCGAAATAACTGTTTTAATCTCAATTAATGGCACTACAAAAATATTATCCTATTTAAAATCCATGATAACTAGAAATGAAAAAGTGATGTGGCGTTTGAACCGTTTACTTTTGCTCAGATTAGCTTTTACCCTTTTGCTAATTGCTGCCTATTCGCTGGTTTACGGGCAGGTACAGTTGCCAAAGGTATTTAGTAACAGTATGGTACTGCAAAGAAACTTGGATATTCCTGTTTGGGGATTCGCTAAGCCTGGCAGTAAGGTAACAGTAGAATTGGGCGGAAACCGAATACAAACAGTTGTTGGGCAGGACGGTAAATGGATACTGCACCTGCCTGCTATGCAAGCTGGTGGTCCGCACAGCATGCTGGTTTATGAAGGCAATGTTTCGCAGCCAGTTGCCAGCTTTAAAGATGTGCTAATCGGGGATGTATGGCTGGCATCAGGGCAGTCTAACATGGAGTGGCAGGTACAGCAATCGAATAACGCGGAAGAGGAAATAAAAAACGCTAACTATCCTTCCATACGGTTTTTCAATGTACCACATGATAAAAGAACAAATACCCAAACTGATGTGCTTGGTGGCTCCTGGGAAGCCATAGACTCTGAAAGGGTAAAAGCTGCTTCGGCTGTTGCCTATTTTTTTGCACGAGACTTACACTCTGAATTAAACGTACCTATCGGGATCCTCCAGTCCACGTGGGGTGGCACGCCTGTTGAGGCATGGACAAGCAGAGAGCAATTGCTTGCATCACCCATCATCCGCAACAGAGTGCTGCAGAATGATTCGATTACGAAAAAACATTTTATAAAAGACAGCCTCGACTTAATCCGCTTCTGGGAGATTGTGTATAACCCACAGAGCAAGACCGACAGAACCATTCCAAAGAAAAACTTCAAAGATTCAAAATGGCCTGAGCTTACCATGCCTGTAACTCTCAAAGATATGGCCATGCCGAATTACGAGGGGATGGTTTGGCTGCGGAAAACTGTCAACGTTCCCACAAGTATGGCTGCTAAAGATTTGAATATCAACCTCGGTCACCCTGAAATGAATTACACGTTGTACTTTAATGGCCAGGAGATACGTAAAAATATATGGAATGCCGAACCTTCACACAACTACAGCGTACCTGCAAAATTAGTTAAAAGCGGTAAAAATGTTATTGCTGTTCGTATGGCCTTTCTGTGGGGGGGGGGGCGGCTTTAACCCACCTGCCCAGGAGATGTACATTACGGATGGAGATGCAAGCATTAGCCTGGCAGGTGCCTGGAAGTATAAAAAAGACCTTGAACCTGCTATTCCCAAAATTAACAATTACCATCGGTACCCGACTTTCCTTTACAACGCCATGATCAATCCTGTTATACCTTATGGAATAAAGGGCTTTATCTGGTACCAGGGAGAAGATAATGTGGCCGCCCCTCAAGATTACCGCACCTTATTTCCTATGCTGATCAGTGACTGGCGAATCAGGTGGAAACAAGGATACCTGCCGTTTTTGTATGTGCAGTTAGCCAATTATATGAAAACACAACCAGAGCCGTCAGAAAGTGATTGGGCTGCACTGCGTGAGGCGCAGACGATGACGCTGACTCAGCCAAACACTGCCATGGCCTCCATCATTGATATTGGAGGTGCAGATAACATACACCCACAAAACAAGCAGGAGGTAGGCAGAAGGCTTGCTTTACTCGCAAAGAACACGGTGTACGATAAACCTGTGCAGGCTTACGGTCCTTTGTTCCAGGATTATGAAATAAAAGGAGACAAGGTCGTATTATCTTTTTCTGAAACAGGCTCAGGATTGGCAACAAAAGATAATGGCAAGCTTAGTGGCTTTGCATTGGCAGGAAGCGACCAGAAGTTTTATTGGGCTGATGCAGTAATAGAAGGAGATAAAGTAATTGTAAGTGCTGCGCAAGTAAAAAGTCCTGTGGCGGTGCGATATGCCTGGGCTGATAACCCTGATGCTAATTTGATAAATAAGGAGGGACTACCCGCTGTACCATTTCGTACAGATAGTTGGAATTTAAGTACAGGACAGCAAGAGTAACCATAGAAAAAAGAAGACTTATTTAAATCTGAATATGAAAAGACTACACCTAATTTTAGCTTTAGGCACAATTTTGTTTGGCTGTGGTACAAATCAGCAAACTGCTGATACCAGTGGGCAGGAGACTGATAGCGGGTTGAATGAAATCCACCGCCCACAGTTCCATTTTACGCCCCGAGCCAAGTGGATGAATGATCCGAACGGGATGGTCTACCACAATGGAGAGTACCATCTGTTTTACCAGCACAACCCCGACAGCACTGTGTGGGGCCCAATGCACTGGGGGCATGCTGTTAGCAAGGATATGGTGCACTGGGAGCACTTGCCAATTGCTCTCTACCCCGACAGCTTAGGCACGATCTTTTCAGGTAGTGCAGTGGTAGATATTGGTAACACCTCTGGTTTGGGTAGTGAAGAAAATCCTGCCATGGTAGCTATTTATACCTACCACAATGCAGAAGCAGAACGTGCAGGGAGAAATGATTTTCAGACGCAGGGGCTAGCCTTCAGTTTGGACAATGGCCGTACTTGGGAAAAGTATAAGAAGAACCCTGTAATGGAAAACCCAGGAATACGTGATTTCAGAGACCCGAAAGTTAGCTGGTATGAAGCAGGAAAAAAGTGGATTATGACATTGGCTGTTTCCGACCACATTAGCTTTTACTCTTCCAAAAACCTCCTGGACTGGCAGCATGAAAGTGATTTTGGTAAAGGTATAGGAGCGCATGGGGGAGTATGGGAATGCCCTGATCTGTTTAAAATGCCTGTTGAAGGAACAAACCAGGAGAAATGGGTTCTGCTAGTAAGTATAAATCCTGGCGGGCCAAATGGTGGTTCAGCCACACAATACTTTGTTGGGGAGTTCGACGGGAAAAGTTTTACGTTAGATAAGGAGTTTCTGGCAGATCAAAATACTTCATCAACTGAGCCAGCCGAGGAGAATAAGGATGGTGTCTGGCTTGACTATGGGCGTGATAACTATGCTGGTGTTACTTGGGCAAACGTGCCAGAGCAGGACGGCAGGCGCTTATTCATGGGCTGGATGAGCAACTGGGATTATGCAAACCAAGTGCCTACAGAAAACTGGAGAAGTGCTATGACAATAGCGCGCACTTTGACTTTAGAAAACACAGCTGCAGGTTTACGAGTGGCATCTAAGCCAGTGAAAGAGCTCCAGAACATTTTTGATAAAAAGATTTCGCTGAAAGACACTACTGTAACAAATGAGCTTTTACTTTCAGAGCAATTCACAACTTTTGATCTAAAACTATCATTAGAACCTGTTGGCCAGCAGACTGATTTCGCAATAGAGCTTTCAAACGATGTAAACCAGAAGGTGCTGATCGGCTATGATGCTACCAAGGGGCAGTACTATATTGACAGAACAAGTTCAGGTGCAAACAACTTCTCCGAAAACTTTGCAGGAATTCAGTATGCTCCAAGAATCTCAACGGCAACAGGCTTTGACCTGCGGCTGCTAGTAGATGTAGCCTCAGTAGAACTGTTTGCAGATGGTGGAAAAACAGCTATGACAGCTATATTTTTTCCTGACGAGAAGTTTACAAAAGTGAGGTTGCTAACACCTAATGGAAGGTATAAGCTTACGGCTGGCGAGATCGTCAATCTCAAATCAATTTATGACGAGCGTGTAGCAAAACAATAGGAATTATAGAAAAGGCATGATCTATACCCCAAATAGAAGTACTTTTTAAGGTATAGGAATGAATAATTTATAGACAACAATACAGTTTACTTTTAAAACTATACTTAAAGCTGCCACAGTAGTAAATACTGCGGCAGCTTTTTATTTGTGCTTATTAAGTGTCCAAGGGTTGCGATGCAGGCATGTAGCCTGTGTGTAACATGGAAAATATACAAATACAGACAATTCATATTATACTTTCTGCACAAGAAGCAGCAAGTGCGGCAGCTTTAGCAGATGTAGTAATCTTATGATTTATTTGTATTAAAGCTTAATGATACTTTGTTCCGTAAAGCCTTTTGACGAGTTCAGAGGAAGTAGTTTCTATTAAAAGATATTAAAGCTATTCCTGTGCTTTTCATATCAAAAGTGCCCGCACCCACTATTAAAATTACAAGAAGAGTTAATCCTGAGTTAGCAGGATTGTAGGTAAATGATTTGTTGAATCTATTTATAGGGTGAAATATGAGTTGGTATTTAGGCTATGTAGTGGCTTACTTTATTTTTATGTTCAGTTTGGGTTTTTACTATTTTACAAAAGTAAAAACCTCTGACGACTATTTGATCGGTGGCTGGAACAGTGGGTTCTGGTCTATCGCAGGTACACTGGTTAGTACCTTTTGCGGTGCCGCCATTTTTATTGGTTGGATGGGCATGGGCTATCAGGTTGGTGTTTCAGGTTACTTCCAGTTTGCCTTGCCCATTGTAGTCTGTACGTTGCTTTTAGTTATTTTCTTTGCTAAACCTTTACGAAGGCAAAAGCTGTATACCTTGGCGGACTTGTTCAGCGAGCGTTTCGGAGGGGCTACTGGCGTAGTTCCTGCACTATTATCGGCAATAGTATATGCTGTTCCTACACTGGCGCTGCAGATGGTGGGAATGACAACAATCTGGTACACTGTTTTCGGGCTCGAAGAATTAACAGGGCTATATCTGTCGGCAGCTTTAATAGTCAGTTTCACTATACTTGGTGGCTTGCCTGCAACCATTGTTACAGATGCCTTGCAGAGTGTGGTGCTAATTGCTGGCATAATTGTCATGTTTGTTTTCGTTGTAAACTATGCCGGCGGTCCGGAAACTATTATTGCCAACACCCCTAGAGAATACCTCACGCCAACAGGCCGACAGGGGCTACAGCATGTGCTTCTTTTTGCGCTTGCAGCAGGGCCATTCTATTTTGTTTTTCAATCTACCTGGCAACGCATCTTTGCTTCTAAAGACGAAAAGACAGCCCGTAATGCAGGTATCACAGCGGCCTTGGCGGTAGGTGTCATCACGATGTTTCCGTTTATGATCGGCACCATTTCGCGCTCTGGAGACATGGTACCTGCAGACATAAATCCTGATATGATTTTCTCTTACCTGATGGTTAATTTGATGCCTCCCGTACTTGGCGGAATTGTAGTGGTGGGAATAATGGCTGCCTTAATGACGGGTGCCACTTCTTATGTGCTACAAGGAAGCTCAAACTTTACTGTCGATCTGTACATTCGTCTCTATAACCCCGATGCAAACGACAAAAACAGAATGCGCGCCTCCAGGATAACAGTTGTGATTATGGTAATACTGGGCCTGATTGTAGCTTTTAAGGTAACAAACATAGCGATGATGTATCAATGGTCGCTGAGGCTTTCGGCTATAGTTTTAATTTTTCCCTTCTTTGCCGTAATGTTCTGGAAAAGGTGCACGAAAGCAGGAGTGCAAACCAGTATGATACTTTCGTGTATTGCAGGGCTAACTTACCCTTACCTCAACATCCCGATTGATCATACTGTTTTCGGGTTGCTAGTATCACTGGTAACCTTGGTGACGGTAAGCTTAACCACCAAACACGCTGCCTCAGAACAAGTGCGTGCTGTTTATTGGGATGATCTGGATTCAGCCATACGATTGTCTGCAGCAGAAGTGAAGGAGGCGGAAGAAGAAGCGGTTTTAACTGAGGATAAGAAGAGAAGGGCTTAGGCAGAATGATAATGGAAAAAGCATAGCAAATATTTTTTACAGAACAGAGAAGAATAAATGACCATTGATTATTTTATCTTGTACGTGTTGCTTGTTATTTTTCTGGCTACTTTAATCCGCTCGATCTTTGGTTTCGGTGAGTCGCTTGTTGCTGTTCCTTTGCTTGCCTTTCGTATTCCGCTCGAGGTTGCTGTTCCCCTTTCTGTACTTGTGTCTATCACGGTAGCGAGTGTAGTTGTAGTGCAGGACAGGCAACAGATACACTTCCGCAGTGCTGGCTGGTTGGTGCTCTTTACCATTTTAGGAATACCGCTTGGACTGATGCTACTAACTGCAGGCGATGAGCAAATTGTGAAGGCAGTACTTGGCTTCATCACTATCGCTTTCTCCCTATACTCTTTGTACGGCAAAGCCCCTATCGAGCTAAAAACCGATAGTAAAGGCTGGCTTTTCGGTTGTGGTTTTATTGCAGGAATATTGGGAGGTGCGTATGGGCTGAACGGGCCGCCGCTAGTGGTGTACGGCGCCATGCGTCGCTGGTCTGCACAACATTTTCGAGCGACTTTGCAGGGGTATTACCTGCCAGCCAGCATGCTGGGTATGCTAGGGTATTGGATTAAAGGACTGTGGACTACCCAGCTTACTTACTACTTTCTATGGAGCTTGCCCGTCATGATTCCTGCCATATTTATAGGTAGAACCATTAACCGCCGCATGCACGGCGAAACTTTCTTTAAATATGTGTACTTTGGATTGATAGCTATTGGAGCTTTATTGCTGTACCAGTCGATTTTTAAATAAATGTGAGCTAAATAGTAAAGGGGCATCATGTAAGCTCTTTTATTATTAAGTACTGGTTTTAACTTATCTTGTATTACACGCCTTCCCCAACTCCAGTCATTTTTTAGTAACTTGTGGTTCCAATAATTTCATGCGGCTCATCAGGAGCCATTTCTTAACTATTTTAAAAACATAAATGGTAAATAAAGTATTATCAGCAGGCAGGAAGTCAAGCCTGTTTTTTATGCTGGCACTTGCAAGCTGCACCTCAACCCAGACACAGACGCAATCGCAACAAACACAGGCAGCGATGGAACAGAAAAAAGAAAAAACAAACCCGCTGCTTGCCGAATGGACAGAACCGTACGGCGGAGTGCCCGCTTTCGATAAGATGAATCTGTCGGATTTGAAGCCAGCCGTAGAAAAGGGCATGGCCCTGCAGTTGGCTGAGGTGGAGGCAATCGCTAATAACACCAATCCTGCTACTTTTGAGAATACCATTGTGCCGCTAGAAAAAGCAGGCCAGGAACTAAGCAGGGCCTTAACATACTATGGCATCTGGAGTAGCAATATGTCATCGCCAGAGTTCAGGGCAATACAGGCAGAGCTGGCACCACAGCTTTCTGATTTCAGATCGAAAATCTCGCAGAACGAAAAGCTGTTTCAGCGTATCAAAGCGGTGTATGAGAATGCGCAGAAGAATCCGCTACCTGCCGACCAGCAGCGCGTGGTGCAGCTGGTGTATGAAGATTTTGCCATGGAGGGAGCCAACCTGGATGCGGCGGCCAAAGCACGTTATGCCGCAATTAATAAAGAATTATCATCGCTCTACACTGACTTCTCAAACAACGTTTTGGCAGACGAAGAAAACTATGTTACCTACCTTACAAAAGACCAACTGAGCGGTTTACCTGAGTCTTTCATTAAAGCTGCCGCCAAAGCAGCAGCCGACCGAGGGCAGGAGGGTAAGTATGCTGTGACCAATACCCGCTCGTCTATGGATCAGTTTCTAACTTACTCCGACGAAAGAGCTTTGCGTGAGAAGGTGTGGAACACCTACTACTCCCGTGCCGACAATGGCGATAAATATGATAACAACGCCAACATAGCCAAAATTTTAGAGCTTCGGGATGAGCGTGTGGCCCTTTTAGGACAAGATAATTATGCCGAGTGGCGCTTGCAAAACCGCATGGCTAAAACACCAGATCGTGCCATGGATCTGATGAACGCGGTATGGCCAGCAGCGTTGGCAAGGGTGAAAGAAGAAGTAGCCGACATGCAAGCGGTAGCAGATGCCAGCGGGAAAAAGATAACAATAGCACCCTGGGATTATCGTTATTACGCCGAAAAGGTGCGCAAACAAAAGTACGACCTTAACTCAGACGAAGTAAAGCAGTACCTGCAGTTAGATAACCTGACCCAAGCGCTATTCTTCACAGCTGGAGAGTTGTTCAACTTTAAGTTTACACCAGTGCCAGAGGGTGCTGTACCCGTTTTTCAGGAGGATGTGAAAGTATGGGAAGTAACCGATAAAACGACTGGAGCGCACATTGGACTATGGTACCTAGACCCGTTTGCACGCCAGGGCAAGCGCTCTGGAGCCTGGGCCACCACCTACCGCAGCCACACCACCTTTGATGGCAAAAAAACAGTGTTGGCCTCTAACAACTCTAACTTTGTAAAGCCTGCACCAGGCGAACCGTTGCTTATTTCTTGGGACGATGCTACTACCTTCTTCCACGAGTTCGGACACGCGCTTCATTTCTTTGCATCAAAAGTAAAGTACCCAACCCTGAACAGCGGGGTGAGAGACTATACAGAGTTTCATTCACAGTTATTGGAGCGTTGGCTGTCTACCGACAAGGTGATCAATCAGTTTTTAAAGCACCACAAAACGGGCGAAGTGATGCCAGCGTCGCTGGTAGCCAAAATTAAGAAGGCCTCTACGTTCAACCAAGGCTTTACCACCACTGAGTTTCTGGCTTCTGCGTTAATGGATATGAAGTACCATACCGTTGACCCGACAGGCATAGATCCAGATAAGTTTGAGAGAGAAACGCTTGCTGCCTTAAACATGCCGAAAGAGGTCGTGATGCGCCACCGTTCGCCGCATTTCGGACATGTGTTCTCAGGCGAGGGCTACGCTGCTGGTTATTACGGTTACCTGTGGGCCGACGTGCTTACATCGGATGCAGCAGAAGCATTTGAAGAGGCACCTAGTGGCTTTTACGATAAAGAGGTCGCAGCCAAGCTTGTAAAATATCTGTTCGCACCGAGAAATTCGATGGATCCCGCTGAGGCCTATAGGTTGTTCCGTGGCCGCGATGCGAAAATTGATGCGCTGATGCGTGACCGTGGTTTCCCTGTTCCTGGACAGCAAACAAAGTAGACTGAGTATCTTATTGGATATAAACTTTAAAATGAAATGAGCTGCCCTTGGGTAGCTCATTTCATTTTATGCAAAACCAGGATTATCAGAGAAAATCTTGATCAACAGCTAGACAGAATAAATAATATGAGAGTTGCTGGACCTTGAGAGGTTGGCCGATTATCAGCCAATAGCTATGGTATAGCTGATATTCAGAAGAACAAATTGATACGTTTGGTTCCTACTTGTATTTAGTGATAGGAACTAAAGTAGGTTCACTAAATAAACGATTCAGTTCTATATTACCATGATTCGTGCATGGATTTATCCAATTTATTCATGGATTACTGGAGTTTGTGTATATTCTGTTGCATTTAGTCAGTTATGCCATCAAGTATTGCTCTCCATCTAGAAAGCCTTTCATCGAGATCAATACTTGGTGAGAGGAAATATCCTGATAGGGCTACCAGTTCAGAAACAGCTCCTCTTCTTACTTTAGGAGCAGGTAACATTAGCCGCAGCATAGATGAAAGGTCTTGTCGTTTTGGTGCCAGTGGGTATGCTCGCTATAGCCGATTCATCTATATGAATTAAAATCGTATCTTGTTCTTATGGTATTTATCAACAGAATTGTTTTCAGCCTCTTGTTATGCTGTATGGCGGGCATTCAGGCAGGATTTGCGCAAAGAGTGTATGTGCAGTACGATGCAGCTACCCCTCAGGCAGCTTATGCCTCCAAGCAGTTGAAAGAAGCTCTTTTGGCGCAAAAGTATACTGTGCTTAATGATCAGAAAGGGTCAGATTTTTTGATCAGGCTAGGAGTAGACACTGCCAGGTTGGAAAGTGAAGCTTTTAACATCGTACCAGAGCAGAACAGCATTATCATCATGGGAGGCGACAACAGAGGGATGATCTATGGCAGCCTCTCGCTTGCGGAAAGTATACAGCATGGCATGCGCCTGAAGCAAGTCCAAAAGCGCAGCGAAAAACCACATTATCCCTTTCGTGCCATCAAGCATAACACCCCCTGGTATTCCTACCGATCAAGTTCTGCCCTGGATCAGCATTATGAAACAGTGCGGGATGTGCGTTATTGGGAGGCATTTTTGGATATGATGGCTGAAAACCGTTTCAATTCCCTTTCCCTCTGGAATCTTCACCCTTTTGTGTATATGATAAGTCCGAAGAACTTTCTGGAGGCCAGCCCATTCAGCGAGACTGAAATGAAAGAGTGGCAACAGCTGCACCAGGAAATATTTCGGATGGCCCACGAACGTGACATCGATACCTATATCATTCCCTTCAACATCTTTGTAAGTCCGGAATTTGCTGAAGCCTATGGGGTGGCGCACGAAAATGTATACCCTAATTATTATGTATCTGGAGACACCTCTGAAATTGTAAAACGCTACATGCGGGAGAGCATCACCCAGATGTTCCAAGAGTATCCCACCCTTACTGGCCTTGGCCTTACACTCGGCGAAGGAATCGCAGGCATGACCCCTCAGCAACGGGAGGATTGAATTTATGACACCTACATTGAAGGTATGCGACAAGTAGGACGGCCGCTAAAACTGGTTCATCGAATTCCTTTTTCCAGTACCACCGAATCGTTGGGGGCAACTAGTGTAGACCTGGAGCGACTCACCCGAAAATCTATTGAAAGGGAAGCGGCGCTGGATTTTATTCAGGAGCCTATCAGGACTGACTTAAAGTACAACTGGTCTCATGCGCACTCTACGCCAAAGCTGGTAAAGGTGCATGGAGGGGAGATGTTCGATACCTTTTATAACCCCATGCCGCATGGCTATAAGATTACCTACACCGCTCGTAACGAAGATTTCTTTGCCCTTCGCTGGGGTGTTCCGTCTTTTATTCTTGCTCATGTTGCCCAAAACAGCCAGCCTTATGTAGGGGGATATTTTATCGGGTCAGAAACCTATATTCCTGCAAAAGATTATTTCACAGCCGTGGAGGCACCTGTAGACTGGCAGTGGGCATTTGCAAGGCAGTGGTTGTTTTATAAGTTATGGGGAAGGTTGCTTTACAATCCTGCTACTCCAGATCAGGTATTCCAGAATGACTTTACCATGCGCTATGGTCAAAAGGGCAAAGATTTGTTACAGGCATTTTCCCTGGCCTCGTCCACTCAGTTGCGCCTTGCCTCGCTCTTCGATTCCAGGTGGGATTTCACTCTCTATGGCGAAGGGTTTGTGGCCCTGATAGGGGACAGTACCCAATACATTTTTGTGGATGCCCTTATCAACCAGCCGACCCTGGACCCAGACTATGTGTCGGTGAAGGACTATGTGCAGAAAAACTTGGCAAGATCGTTTGAAAAAGAGAAAGTTACTCCGCCTGTGCTGATCCAGATGCTAGAACGCGATAGCCAAAAAGCCCTGCGCCTGGTGAAAGGAATCGACACCAAAAATAATGCTTCTCTGATGTACGAGGTGGCTGATGTGAAAACCTGGGCAAATCTAGGCCTGCATCTTGCTGAAAAGCTAAAAGGTGCTGTAGCGCTTCAGACCTACCGGACCAAAGGAGGGAAAGAAAACCAGCAAAAAGCGGTGGCACACCTGCAAAAAGCACTGGGATATTGGGACGAAGTCATCAAAATAACTCGCCCCATCTACAAAGACATGCCTCTGACGCATTATAACGGAAGCAGCCATGACCGCAATGACAACAATCTGTTCCATTGGGCACTCATCAAGTCGGAAGTTGCCAGAGATTTTGAAATTGCAAAAGAAGCAACCGTCCTGCACATGAAGTAACAGCAGAGTTACTTTAAGGAGGGGGGACCAACAGAAGAAGGTTGTCTACAATACTAGAGGTACCTGGATGGCTGGATAAGAATAAGTAGCTTATCTTAGAATTAACTAAGAGCCGTATTCAAATGATCATTTTCCTGATCACTGAATACGGCTCTTTTTATACCTTTTAGATAAAGGATGGATTTAACGACTTTGCAATATTTTAGCAGCCCAGTCTGTTGAAGCTGGATTAGAATTATCTGGAAAGTTAGGTATGGTCAGGTTTCCTCTTCGGTCAGATTTTAGCTGTTCTGGTGTTTTCCATTCTCCATTTCTAGGATTAAACCACTGGAAGGTATAATAAGTGTTCTTTTTCAATCCACTGATCTTCGGCAGCTCTGCCTTATTTTCAAAGTATAGCAACGCGAAATCTTTTTCTGGATGCATCATCATGAAGGACCAACCATCTAAACCACGCACCGAACTGGCTTTTGATTTTTGTGGATGGAGGTAATTATGGTTGGGCTGCAACTGCTGATAACGTGCCCCTTCAGAAAGAACAAAGGCTCTCAGGTGCTGCATCTGTTTTCCTGATTCGTATTGCAGGGCATCCCAGATTTGAGGGCGGGCTCCAGCAGGCTCTCCTGTAGTGGTCGTATCATAAGCAGCGGTGCCATGCACATGACCTGCTAAACCTCCAGAAAGAACGGAGCCATACATTTGCGCCCGTGCAAAATAATTGTCTCGGTCTGAGTTGGCTGGTGGTGTTTCGCCTCCTGGCTTGTTGATTTCATGGTTCCAGCCAGTATAGTAAGGCTCAAAGTTAATGGCAGGATAGGGAGGATTCAGGTGAAAAAGTGTGTCCATTGCCCCATAGAAACCATGATCCCTAGGTTTGTTACCGACGCTGTGCATGTCGAGCCAGGGCACTTCTTTACTGTGGCCAAAGGTAGTGTATGTCGAGTGGTCGATCAGGGCGGTGTGCAGCTGGCCAAAGGGCGGTGGTCCGTACTTGTTCAGGTGATAAGTCAGGGCCTCGTTGAACTGCTCTGCGGTCAGACTGAATTCCTTGGGAATCCAGTCCAGGTAAATGCCACTGAATAAAAACTTATAAGCGCCGTAGCGCGCAATCAGGTATTGGACGTAGCGCGCAAAGGTCTCATTAAAGTCGTAGTAAGCGTTCCAAGATGGTCCAGCATCACGGCGTACAGTCTCCAACAGGGGCACAAAACCTTTCTCTGACATGTATTGCATTTTCTTGTCCAAGCTCTGAAAATAAGCTGGGTTTATTTGGTTGAAGTCTGAAACGCCTTTGTGTTTCTCAGACATAGCAAATGGCAGGTTCCCATATTCGTCCCGCATATTTTTGGCAGTAAAAGTGCCCCAGTAGCTCAGGCCGCCAGAAGCGTCTGTTCCCTTTTTTTGGGCCACATCATAACCGAATTTTTCCCAAGCATTGCGCAAAACACTCCGTTTTCGTCGGAATAGGTACTGAGGTTTGAGTCTGTGTCCCAGTTAGGGAAAGCGGCAATCATACTGACGGAGTTATACCCTTGGTTTTTTCGATAGTGGATGGCGTCTTCAAAGCCGATGCCAGGGCCAGGGCGATAATCATCTGAGGTGGGCGCATGGCGGAACGGCAGCCGCCACGTGGTGCCTGCCAGCCAAGTGTCACCTACCATAAAGTATGAAGTTTCGTCCGCATACTGCAGCGCATGCACATTGGGTGTGGCATGCACAAAGCCGCGACGGTTGGGGTTTTCCTCCTTCTCGTTCTCTGTCCATTCCACAGCATTGAACCTGCCAGTTTTTTGGTTTAACCCCATATCATCTTTCTGGTTTGAACCACTGACCCATTCCCATTGACCAGGCTTAGTCCCTACAAGTCGTACCTTAACACATTGTCACCATCCCAGAATCCGTACACGCGCTTAGAAAAACCAGGGCCTTTCAAATCCACTCATACAGTCACATCTGCTTAGTAATTAGCATAGGTGTTTTCTGCCTTCAACGTTATCTCCTGCATTTCCCACACATGAGCATCGGTAGCCGAAGAAGTTTGAAAAGCAATTGTCTGAAAGCTGACCAACCATAAAACTAGTAGGCAGAAAGAGTGGAGGTATAATCCTTTAATGTGCATGAAAAATTAGGTATAAATGGTTTTGGTACTACCTGTAGAAAAACAAAAACTATAGTAAATAAAAGAGCAGAAAGAACCCAGCTATTCTTTGTTTTTCTTCCTGGGATCTCATTATTAGCAAGACTCAAAGAGCCACAAAACATGATGCGCAATTTTAACTATACGGTGTCTTTGAGGCTTCCTGATTCTATTTACTTTCTGGATCGATGGACATAAGCGGCAGGATAGGAGAGAAGTAAGGAAAGTATCTACTTTCTTGACCTTCCTTGCAAAAGACCGAACACAACATCTTATTGAACTAGTTTCGCTGTTTTCAAGAGCTACCGAATCTGTTGACGTTTTTCTTTCACGTCAGTAAACTTCATGTCAACTTATTCCGTGTTAGGGAAGTAAAGGTAAAATCAGAAGCATATAGCCTGTAGCTTTCGCAGCTAGTGACAGCCAGTGGGTTTGGGCTCAGTAACAACGCAAGATTACAATGAAAAAGGAAAAGGTATGAGTGATATGAAAAAGGGAGTACTCATTTGTGTGGGTGTTGTTCTAATCCTAGCGGTGATAGTGCTTATCGATATACTACAATAGCTTAAGCTGTCTGATTGCAAAAAGCAATACCTCATTGAACTGGAGGAAAAACTTGAGCATTGTGCTGCTAAAAAGAACCCATAGTACAAAAGCACACCATAGGTACTTTGGCAAAAGCCAGTAAAATCAAGAAACAAGTAGCCACTCCGTAGCGCTTGATGTTGCTTTAATGAGGTTTCGAAAGTGAAGGAGCATTAAAAAAAATAAAATGGGGACTGGCTCAGGCTGTAAGTATCCTAAGTAGATTCGTGCCTCTGAGCTTCATGTTTTTTCTGTCAGCTGCTCCTATTAGGAGGACATCTTAGGATTCAAAGACTTGACTTTACCTCCAGCTGTTGGGTCTCCTTTCATAGGCGTGTCCTGCCCTTGGGGTGGTTTTCCGTAACATTTTCCAGTTGACGCCGTGATAAGGTCTTAAGTCGATGTACCGTCACCAACTATACTACCATGATAACAAGCAGAAATTTAAAGTGGAGCGTTGTTCTTCACTACACATGGAAGAGCATGCTTTACTACCTGCTCTTGTCTGTGGCAGTGTATCTGATGCACGACTACTTCGCTGCCCTTGAGCTGCACTTGCCTTTCAACACTATCTCAGCCCTAAGCACGGCGCTGGCTATATTCTTGGGCTTTAAGAACAACAATGCCTATGACAGGTGGTGGGAGGGCCGTAAAATATGGGGCTTGCTGGTAAATTACAGTCGTGCTTGGGCACGGGAGGTGATCACAATGGTTATACCGCCCGATGTCACACAGGCCGAAGAGGTAAAGGACTTGCAGCGTCGTATGGTGTACAGGCACATTGCCTTTGTTCATGCACTTCGTGTGTTCCTTCGCAAAAAGCACTCCTACAACGAAACAAACCAAATAGAAATATACGAGGAGTCGAATGAGTATAACGATACAGCTACGTTTCTCATCCCAAACGAGTACAAGGTGTTCTGTCATAAGAAAAATCCTCCAAATTACCTGCTGGAGCTGCAGGGCGAAGACTTAAGAAGGGCCTACAACAAAGGTTGGCTTTCAGATTACAGGTTTGTGAGACTGGAGGAGACGCTGGTGGAGTTCAATAACATTCAAGGCAGGAGCGAGCGGATCAAGAACACGCCGTTCCCTAGGCAGTACAGCTTTTTCTCCCGTGTGTTTGTTTTCATACACGCCTCTCTGCTTCCATTTGTCTTTGTGGATGAGCTGGGTTGGGCTTCTATACCTGTCTCCGTCATCATCTCCTTTGTGTTTCTGTGCCTCGACCTGGTGGGTGAGCGCGCCGAAGACCCTTTCGAGAACAGGCTAGAGGATGTGCCGCTCACAGCACTTAGCATGACAATCGAAACGAATTTGAAGGAACAGTGGGGAAGCAAAGACTTTCCTTCGCCGAAGCAGGCGTATGATGGTGTTGTCTTCTAATAATTTAGGAGACAACAGCGCTTTTTTATCCTCCATCTGGTGCCCTTACGACCACGAATGTCTGTATGTGGCTTTTCGGTCACCTTTTAGATGGCAGGGCTATAAACTTGCCCCGCAACTGGCCGATGCCATCTGAAATGAAGTGCTAACTAAGCAGCTTATTATAGCGCGTTGTTAAGTTTAACAAAACATATTTCCAGGTATGGTGCGAGCTGTCGTCATCAATTCGTGGCAGTAGAGTTATCTAAAATTACAACATTTCCTAAAACAGCTTTCTTGATTTATGAAAAGCCTCGAGCGTTCAATGTCGATTAAGTAACAACCTTTTTTTTAAAGACGGAGTCTATCAACTAATTAGCGAAAGTCAAAATTTGGCTGATTGGCTGGACCTGCTGTGTCAAGCATTGTGCCGCTGAACATTTAATGTGTCCAACCATATATACTGCCTTTTATACTATATTATAACTGCTTTTAACCTGCCATGGGAGACAATGAATACAGTATAATGCTACATCATGTGCTGAGATGACCCGTCCTGAAAAGTGTTGACCCTACAGATAAGCTTACGATTATTGACCTCTATACGAGCAGGAGACTGAGAAACCCAAAAGAAGTAGAAAACAGTATCGACAAATACCCGCCGTTTCACCCAGTTGTTCCCGTTCCACCCGACCACCTGAAAATAAAGAAAGATGGAAAGTATGACATCAACTGGAAAAAGCGACTTGATGAAAAACAGCCTGCTTCTCTAAAAAAGAGCAGAATCACTACAACGCATGAAGCTAATATTCTATTACCGAAACCATCATACATTATAGACCACAACCAATATTTCCATAGCACCTTTTCTTTTTCGAAAAATATAAAGTCAAATTAATATTAAATTTTATAAATAGAAGCTCAAGACTTTTAAGCAGATTTTCCCAAGTATTCAAGTAATTCACGTTTAAAAGTAATTCCGATTGGAAGCTTTTCATTATTGATGAGAACCTCACTTTCTGTATATTTTTCGACCTTACTTAAATTCACAATATAGGATTTATGGATACGCATAAACGTTCTGGCAGAAAGGTTTGATAATATTTCCTGGGTTGTCGTAGAAACTAAATATATTTTTTGACGCGTGAATACCTTAACATAATTGCCATAGCTTTGGATATAATTTATATCATACGTCTTTAGCTCTATATTTCTACCATCTACCTTTACGGTAATATTTTTGGGGTCATCTGTCTCATCTCTTTGATGAAAAGATAAAAAACGCTCTATTGACTTTATAAAACGTGATAAGGAAATCGGTTTTAAAAGATAATCTATCACGCCATAATCATAGCTTTCGAGAGCATACTGCGAATGGGCGGTAGTCAATATAGTCTGGGGCGGACTTGACAATGATTTCAGAAATTCTATTCCCGACATTTCAGGCATATCAATATCCAGAAAAATTAGATCTACAGGATTATTGCGTATATAATCCAGGGCTTCTAAAGCGTTATAGCATTGTGACACCAATATTAAGTTCGCGTTTTTTTCTATGTAGCTTATCAATACATAATGAGCGGCAGGTTCATCGTCTATAATGACACATTTATATTGAGTAACACCCATAGGCTACAGAGTTATTTCCAAAAAAGTATTAAATCGGGCATGTAAGGTTCCTATTTCCAGTTTATGCTTTTCCGGATAAATCATTTTTAGTCTTGCTTTTGTATTTTCTAATCCCACTTTGGTTGAGGGAAGTCTATTATTTTTTATGGGAATGGAGTTTTGCATCTGGAGGGTTAAAACCCCACTTTTCAAAGAGAGATCAATCTTAACAAAGCAGCTTTCTATATTTGATGCTCCATGTTTAAAGGCGTTTTCCACAAACGTAAAAATAATCATTGGTGCTATATAAAACTTCTCTGGCTCATCTATATGATCATCAAATTCAATCCGGCAACGGTAGCCAACCCGTTCTTCTTCTAGTTCAATGTAACTTCTTATAAAGGAAATTTCATCTTTCAGTGATACAAGGTTTTTATTGCTGTTTTCGATTTGATACCTGAGCATTTCCGAAACCTTCATAATTACTTCAGGCGTTTTTTTCGGAAATTTTATACTTAAGCCGTAGATAGTGTTTAAGGTATTAAACAAGAAATGTGGGTTCAGTTGTTTATTCAATAAATCTATTTGGTTTTTATTGGACAGGATCTCCCTGTAGGCAACATCTTTCTGTCTTCTGTAATATTCTAAAAACTGGGCAGTACCAAGAATACAGATGCAGGCGCCCAACAAGACCCCAAACTGGAAATGATAAGTTAATTTATCGGTGTTTTGGTACAGATAGCAGTTTTTGTACAAGAAAGTTTTGGTAAGATGGCTCAATATGAAGGCTGACACCACCAATAGAACTAAGGTTAGGGATATATAAACAAAGGCATTATGTTTTTTGACCAGGATAGGAAGTAATAAATAACGGTTTAATTGAGCATGACCGTAGAGCAACATAAAATAGACGATACCTAAGAAAAAGCCCCTCCAGCTCGTAATCAATATCCAGTCGTTTAGAGTAAACAAGATAAAAGAAAACACCAGTATACCCAACTCCTGAACCCACTTCCTTTCCGAGAAACTTTTCATACATTCTGCATCATGCTCATGCAAATATAAATATATATATCTGTATGAGCAGTTCTTTAATGACCAATTGAAGTCATCATTTACAAGTTAATCACAACATTATTTATAATGATGCACATGGCTAAAGGAGTAATTTTGGCATGAAATCCATTTTTGATATTGTTAAAATGATAATACTTAAAGCAAAATATATAGTTCTTTATGCTATTGGAATCATTCTGTTGATTTTTGGTCAGCGTAATTTCTGGGAAGAGTTACAGGAAGCTTCAGAACAAAATGAAGCCAAAAAAAAGATGCTGGAAGAAGCTTTTATTGCTTCCAATAGAAAATTTGAAGTACAGGAACTTGTATATGATTCTACTAAGAATTTATGGAAAAACAAGTATCCCTACTTTCAGACCATACAGGTTGGCAATGTGAATTTTAAGGCTTTAAAAAGATCAAAAAAAACAACTATAGAAACCAATGATGATGAAAATGCTTCAGAAAGTTTCTAGGGTATACATGGCACAGACCAGGAAGCTGTTCCACTGTCATTTCAAGATAAAGCTTCCGGTTTGCTTTGGCGAATCCTTGATCGATCAATGTTTTGAGCTACTTGAAAAAATAGATACCAATTATAATTCATATCAGCCTGGTTCGTATTTCGACAACATAAACCGTCAGGCGGGAAATTGGGTAAGAGTGGACGACCAATGCATCCGCATGCTGCAAACCTTGAGGTTAGTATCTGAGTTGACTCAGGGAAGTTATGATATCACGTGCATGCCACTAATCCGGTTATGGGGGTTTTATAGCCAAGTCAATGAAGATGTTCCTACCCTGAGCGAATTGCAGAAAACCCTGGTTAAGGTTAATTATCGGTCAGTCTTCATTAATGGCAATGATGTTAGAATCAATCCGGGTCAGGAAATCATTACTGGCTCGTTCATTAAAGCGTTTGCTGTGGATAAAGTCGTCGAGTTCCTTAAAGCACAAGGGGTTACTGACGCGATTATCAATGCAGGAGGAAGTACAATAATGGCCTTGAATGATGAAGTGCACCCTCATTGGAATATCAACATACCGGATGCTTTTGTACATGGCCAATATCCCAGCAGAATTACCATCAGTAACCAATGTTTCAGCCTTTCTGGAAGACTAAACAACCACCTTGTTATCAAGGATAAAACCTATGGACATATTTTAAATTCAAGGACAGGTTTCCCTGTATCAACAGTACAGGTAGGTGTCCTTACTCAAAATGCATTTTTAGGTGATGTACTCTCAACAGCATTGTTTACGGTAGACAAGAATGAAGCGGTTCATACCATAAAAAAAATGAAACAACACTTTGACTTCAACTATTTCCGCATAGAAGAAGACGGCAATAAAATATCAGATACATGCTTTTGATACCTTCACTTAAGGGAAAAACAAAATACAGTGACATTAGTACCATTGCTGATTCTAAGGACTTTTATATGCCCTTGGATGCCTATAGAAATGTCATGACACCTGTTGTCTCTATAGGTGAAAGGGTTAAGAAATATCAATTGCTTGCTCAATCCGAAGGAACTTTTGCAAGCAAGCTGCACGCACCTGTATCAGGAACGGTTACGGCATTTTTTCAGCTGAATGGGAAGCAAATGATCCACTTGCAAAATGATTTTTTGAATCTGGAGACTCTGACTTTTCCGGTTGAACCTACGGGGCTTACCAAAGAAGAATTCATGGACGTTCTGTTGGATAATGGTATTCAGGGAGCCGGAGGTTCTCAGTTTCCTACACAACTAAAATATAACATCCAGGACCGGCAAATACGAACTGTCATTTTCAATGGCGCTGAATGTGAACCTTATCTGACTTCAGACTTTGTATTGATGAGGGAAAAAGCTGATGAACTGATAAAAGCGGCACAGGTTATCCGTACCGTTTTGAATGCACAGAAGATCGTTTTTGCCGTTGAAAGGCACAATATTGCCGTCAGGAAAATCCTCCTGAAGAATGCCAGTAACCTAGGGGTAGAAATTGAAGTTAAGATTTTGTCTGATGGTTATCCGCAAGGTGGCGAACTGCAATTGATTAAATCAGTAACCGGCTTAGAAATCAGGAAAGGGAGTTTCCCTGCTGATCATGGCATACTTGTCAATAACATTGGAACGCTTTGGGCTATCTACAAGGCCCTATTTGAGGGCAGACCAAATATAGAACGTATCATCACTGTTTCAGGAAACGGCTGTCAACATCTGGGAAATTACCGGATCAAGATTGGTACACCTATCATCCATATCCTGCGGGAAACCAATAACAACTGGAATCCAGATTTACAAACGATCGTACTGGGTGGGGCAATGATGGGTAAAAGTGTCGAATCACCTTTAGTGCCTGTACATAAAGGTTCTGGAGGTCTGCTGATCATGCGGAAAACCAAAATCGAAAAGAATAACTGTATCAAATGCGGCCTATGTGTAGATGTCTGTCCGCAGCACCTGATGCCATTGGAATTTGTGCGGCATAATTTGTCCAGCGATGTCCCCGAACTAAAAAAATTCAGTCTCCAGGATTGTATTGAATGTGGTGCATGTGCCTATGTCTGTCCGAGTGATGTACCCTTAATGGAAAATATCTTTGATGGCAAAAAGAAGCTGTTTCAATAGCCCTGTTTTACAAGAAGATAGAGATGAATTCGAATCCTTATATAAAACCGAGATTTAACGGCACCCAGATGGTGATGCTGGATGTTATCATTGCTTTGATGCCTTTGATATTTGTAGGCTGGCTGGCTTACGGAACGATCATGTTGCAACAGATTTGCGTTGCCATTGTAACAGGATTAGTTTCAGAATTTCTGTTTTCTTCCATACTATTAAAAAAATACAATACAATTTTGGATGGCTCCGCGGTTGTAACGGCATTACTTCTGACCCTCACGCTATCACCCGTAACACCTTGGTACATTTTGTCATTCGGTGTATTTTCAGCCATCCTATTCGGAAAAATTGTGTGGGGAGGTTTGGGAAAGAACCGGTTCAATCCGGCACTTGTCGGTCGCGAGTTTATGGCTGTATTTTTTGCCTCGGTGATGACCTCACCAAACATCTGGAAAACCAGTGACCTTGTACAGACATCAGCACCTGAGCTATTTCCTGGCATTGACTATCCTTACCTATCTGACTATCTCAATTCGGTGATATTCAAAACAACTGGTGCAATGGGCGAATATTCTATCTTATGTATTGCTCTGGGTGGCCTGTACCTGCTCGTCCGCAACAGAATAAGCTGGCATATCCCTTTATCTCTGCTCGGAACCTTTACGCTTTTGGTGGGCTTATCGGGAGGCGATGGATTAAGGTACTCATTGGGAGGTATTCTTTTGGGAACCATTTTTATGGCAACGGATATGCCCTCAAGCCCTACTACGGGAAATGGTAAACTTTACTATGGTTTGATGATTGGAATAGTCATTTTCATTTTTTTAAAAGGAGGTATACAGTATGAATATATGTCTTACTCTATCCTTCTATTAAATGGGTTTTCAGATCAGGCAAGCGTGGTATTCAGACCCCGAACCTGGGGAGAGACATTGGACTATAAAAGAAAGACGGAAGAAATTTTTATACTGACCTTAAAGATTTTAGGTGTTGCATTTGCTGTATTAAGCCTATATTATTATGAGCTGGTAAATTATCTGGTCTATCTCTATATTTTGTACATCATTATCAAATTTAATTTTTCATTTTCAAACAAAGTAAGTAACGCGATTTAAAGATAGACACATGAAAAAACTAATGATACTTATGTTTTTTGGACTATTGGGTTGCAGTGAACCGGAACAGGAACATATTGTCTACGAAGGTTCGGACAAAGAGGCAATCATCAGCAATATATTGAACCGCAGGGCAATTCGGAAATACACCAAGGAACAGGTGAGTCAGGAAAAAATCGATACGATTATGAAGTGTGCCATATACGCCCCCAGCGCATTGAACAAGCAACCCTGGGAAATACGTGTAATCCAAAATCCCGCCATACTGGAAGAGATAAACAAAAGGTTTTTAAAGTTTGCACAGGGCAAGGAGTTTCAGGGCAGTGCGGCGCGGTACAGGGAGTCTGGTTTCAGTATTTTTCATAATGCACCCACACTGATTGTTATTGCCGGTGATAAATCCAATCCGGCAGCCAAACTTGATGTTGGGCTTGCTTTGCAGAATATAATGTTGAGTGCGGATGCCTTGGGCTTGGGTACCTGTCCTTTGGGCACACTTGTTCCTATTCTTAACTTAGAAGAAAATGAAGACCTGCTAAAGTTGTTTAATATTCCTGAAGGTTATGAAGTGACAATTAACCTTGCCCTTGGCTATCCTGCCGAGAGCCCTGAAGCCCCGATACGCTTTAGTGATAAGGTAAAGATTATAAAATAGAAACTTTATTGTAATACATAAATGGCCACAAGGGGTTCAGGTTAAATGCATTAAAAATGCTGTGGTTATTGAGATAGGACTTTCGCAAAATAACCAAAAAGGTTGAATAACGATAAACGCAGTAGGAGGTAAAAGAGCTATGAAAACGCACCTTGACATGTACTGCCAGTACCTTTTGAGTACGCACATCAATTATACCTGCACCTACTTTTCCGACCACCTGACGGGGCTTAGCCACGACTCAGCTCACCGTTTCCTGCGGGATGAGAAGCTCACGCCGCGCCTGCTTTGGGAGAAGGTGAGCCCACTGATTACCCAGTCCTCCTTTGCCTATATCATCTTCGATGATATAGTGCTCGACAAGCGGCACTCGCGGGTCATGGGGCTGGTCAGGCGGCAATACTCGGGCAACGCGCACGGCATCATCAAAGGCATCGGTGTGGTCAACTGCCTTTACCTGGACCCGATCAACCAGCAGTTCTGGCTCATAGACTTCCGCATCTTTGATCCTGATTCGGATGGCAAAAGCAAGCTGGACCACGTGCTGGACATGCTTGGGCAGCTCAAGGATAGGGGCGTGCTGTTCCAGACGGTGCTTATGGACAGCTGGTACGCCACCACAGAAGTGATGAAATACTTAATAAAGGAGGGAAAGACCTTCTACTGCCCTGTCAAGAGCAACAGGAAGGCAGATGACTCGGCAGGCCAGCAGCCCTACCGGCCTGTCGATGAGCTGGATTGGAGTGAGCAGGAACTGGCCCATGGCAAAGTAGTAAAGCTCCACAAGTTCCCCATGGATGTGAAAGTGAAGCTATTCTGGGTTGAGGTGTCCACCCACCGCACGGACTACACCGTGACAAACGATGTGGAGCAAGATGACCTTCAGGCTATCAAAGACATGTGCAGGCTGAGATGGAGCATTGAGCAGCTTCACCGCGAGGAGAAACAGCTTACGGGCATAGAGGAGTCGCAGTGCCGCCTGGCCAGGGCGCAGCGAAACCACATCCTGGCCGCAGCCCTGGTGTGGACAAGGCTAAAGAGTCTGGCCTACGCCTACAACCAAACAATTTACCAACTCAAGAAGGGGCTACTCGATAAGTATCTCTGTCAGCAACTAATAAAACCTGACATTGCTTATGCGTAATGTGCGAAAGTCCTATAAATATATTTTCTTATATAGGTCGTCATAAGACTTATTCTACTAACCAATTTAAATACAAAACAAATGCTTTATATCACAGGAATTATCAAAGTACAATCCGAAGCCATTGAGACCCTCTTGGCCCTATTTGAACCCTTAGTTTCCGCCACCCGGCTTGAGCCAGGCTGTCATCGGTATGAGGTACATCGTACAACTTCCGATCCAGCTGTTTTCATTATGATGGAAGAATTTCAATCTGAAGAAGACTTCCAGGCGCATAGTCAATCGGAGCATTTCCAGAAGTTTGCCTCCAGCATCCAGCCATTACTGGCTGAACCGTTGCAGATTTATATCACTCAACAAATTTTTTAACTGGTTTAAAATCTGATCAAAAGCCAACAGCATTCTTCCTTTGCAGTTGACTTTTGTTTGATCAACGGAATTATGCAACTGCTCAGACAGTGCTGGAGCAGACGGTTTGTCTTTATAACAACAAACTGCCCATCTGAGCTTTGGGCTGTATGCACTATACGGGCTTTACAGTATAGTAAAGATACGGACTCCGCTGTGCTAGCTGGATTCAAAATTTTGCAAAACATCAGAATTTTAACAATATCTACATGCGGTCATACTTTAACCAGGCTTTTGAGGTAAGTATTATTATGAATGTAGGCAAAGTTATCGTAAGAGATGTAGGAATTGGGTTGAGTAGTAGGAAGGGCATTACGTGTGAAGTATAGAGGATTGGAGTTATCTCTTATTATTATAGTTTTAATGTTTATTACTAACAGTAGCAGCTATGAAAATTAAAGCAGCAGTCGCGCATGATGTAGGCGAAGCATTGAAAATTGAAGAAGTAGAGTTAACAGAACTCGGGCCTGATGAAGTACTGGTAAAAATAGTGGCTACAGGTATCTGCCATACTGACGCAAAATCCATCAGAGGAAGAGGGGAGCTGTATTAGGACATGAGGGGGCCGGTATAGTAGAGAAAGTTGGCTCTGGCATTACAAACATACAGCCTGGCGACCACGTTTTCCTTTCTTATTCCTATTGCGGCGAGTGCTCCCAATGCCTGACGGGGCACCAGAATCTATGCCAGAGAACGGTAGAACTCAATTTCGGTGGTAAATCTAAAGATGGTTCTCATCATATCCACCAACATAATCACGCACTTTCCACTTTTTTTGGGCAATCTTCGTTTGCAACGTATGTTGTGGCCAACAAAAATAATGTTGTGAAAGTGGATAAGGACGTTGATTTGGCGCTATTAGGACCGTTAGGTTGCGGCATCCAGATGGGGAGTGGCACGGTCATGAATACGCTGCGTCCTGAGCCAGGTAGCTCAATTGCTATTTATGGAGGTGGAGCAGTGGGTTTGAGTGCGGTGATGGCAGCCAAAATCATGGGTTTGAAGCATATTATTGTTGTCGATTTACACCAAAACCGGTTAGACCTTGCTTTGGAACTCGGTGCAACGCATGCCTTGAACGGCAAGGAAGTAGATGTTGTAAAAGAAATTAAGAGGATTACAGACGGAGGTGTTCACTATGGAATTGAAACAACGGGTGCCATCCCGGTCATCATTCAATCGATCCATGCGCTACGCGTTTCAGGGATAGTCTCCATCGTGGGTATGGGGGGCGATGTGACGCTAAACTTCACAAATGACTTATTGATGGAAGGGAAAAAAGTGATGGGCACGGTACAGGGGGATTCCATTCCCCAGATACACATCCCCAAATTAATCCAGTACTATAAAGAGGGGAAATTCCCCTTCGACAAGCTGGTTAAATACTATGACTTTGAGGACATCAACGCAGCTTTTGAAGCATCAAAATCTGGTGAAATACTTAAGCCTGTTGTAAGGATAGCGAAATAATAATATAATGAATTTCACATTCTAAAGCAGCACTGCACAGAAAGCGGCTTCTAAATTAGAAATAAATAAGAAGCCGCTTTTGTATCTTTCAACAATGTACGAACTGTTCTTTCAGAAATTCAACGAGAAAGTGCCACTAACTCCAGAAGAGCAGGAGCAAATAAAGGCATACCTGACTCCTAAAAAACTGCGCAAAAGGCAGTACCTCTTACAGGAGGGAGATATGTGCAGATCCATTGCCTTTGTAGAGGAAGGGGCATTACGCGCCTATACTGTAGACGAGAATAACAACGAGCACATTGTACAGTTTGCCATAGAAGGCTGGACAATCTCAGATCTGTTCAGCTTCCTGACCGCTGAGCCCGCCACCTATAACATAGAAGCCCTGGAGGATGCCGTGCTGGTGCTGATAACCCGGGCTGCGCATGAAGAGCTTTTGAAAATTCAACCTAAATAAGAAACGTACATGCGCCTACTCATTACAGGTGCTTACATTGCTTTGCAACGGCGACTGACCTCCAACATCAGTCTTCCGGCCGAAGAACGCTACACCCGTTTTACAGAAACCTACCCCGACATTACCCAACGCGTGCCGCAGCACATGATCGCCTCTTATATGGGGCTGACACCTGAAACCTTGAGTCGGGTCCGTAAGAAGATAGCCTACCGCAGGTAAAACCTCCTTCATTTCATTGATAAAAGTCAAGGGTTTTTCTTGACAAGGCGCAATGCGCAGGGCTTTTCATGGCTGTACCTTTGTATTGTTAATTATTTAAAACAATGAAGACAATGCAAACAATAGCCATTATAGGAGCATCCGGCAACATGGGCTCTGTTATATCAAAAAGCCTTGCGAAGGGTAACTATAGACTACTTCTTTGTGCCAACGAATTAGATAAAGTACAGGCTGTAGTAAACGAAATCAAAGACAACAACCCAGCTGCAGAAGTTGAAGCATTAGACTGCACTAGAGAAGCTTCTTGGGAGGCAGACATTATCATCGCCGCTGTTCCCTATGCTGCAGAGCAAGAGGTGGCAGAGAAAATCAGAGAAGTAGCCAACCAGAAAATCGTCATCAGCATTGCCAATCCGCTCAATGACACTTACAACGGTTTGGTAACATCACCTGAGACGAGTGCGGCAGAAGAGCTGCAAAAGTTGCTACCAAATTCTAAAGTAGTAAAAGCCTTTAACACTACGTTCGCAGCCGATTTCTCAACGCCTGTGATTGATGGAAAGCAAGCCGATGCCTTTATCGCAGGTGATGGCGAGGAGGCTTTGCAGACTGTTTCTGGGCTGGTAGAGACTGCTGGTTTCAATCCGATTATTGCGGGTGACTTAGCTGTAAGTGGCACCTTGGAGCGCATGCAGTTGCTGCTCATTCAGCTGAACATGAAATATGACTACAACTGGCTTGCCGGCTGGAAGATCTTGCACCAATAAGTTAATCAAACATAACAAAATAAGCATAAACTTAAGATTAAATCACAAATGAAAAAGTTATTAGTTATAGTATTCGCTTTCTTTTCTCTTTCGGCTTTTACTACCCTTAATGGTGTGTGGACGAACGACGACGCTCACTCGCAGCTTAGCTTTACGGTGTCACACCTGGGTATTGCTGATGTAACTGGCACCTTCAACGACTTTGATGTAAAAATCACTGCTGCCAAACCGGATTTCAGTGATGCAGTGGTTGAGTTGACAGCTAAAACCGCTTCTATCGATACTCGGGTAGAAGACAGGGACAATCACTTGAAAAGTGCAGACTTTTTTGATGTGGCAAAATATCCGACCCTAAACTTTAAAAGTACTTCTGTAAAGAAGCAAGGTAATAACAAATATAAGCTTAATGGCAACCTGACGCTGAACGGCATTTCCAAGCCAGTAACGATGGATCTTGTGTACAGAGGAACAGTAGAAAATCCGATGAGCAAAAAGCAGACAGCTGGCTTCCAGGTGATAGGTACGATCAAGCGCTCTGACTTTAACCTGGGCAGCAACTTCCCAGCTCCAATGATTAGCGACGAAGTTCGTATCAAGGCTGACGGTGAATTTGTGCAATAAAAGATAGAAGAACCAACCATGAACAAGCTACTGAACCTGTATCAGAACTCCAAAAACACGGATTTGGCACTTCTGGTTGTAAGAATAACCGTGGCCGGCCTGATGCTAACCCATGGTTTACCTAAGCTGGACATGCTATTGTCTAGTGATCCGGTACAGTTCCCTGCCGTCTTTGGGCTTAGCACATCAAGCTCTCTTGCCTTGGCCGTTTTTGCGGAGGTGGTCTGCTCTGTGCTGATCCTGGTCGGGCTTGGAACAAGGCTGGCGGTTATTCCACTGATATTTACCATGCTGATTGCAGCATTTTATATACACGGTGCCGATCCGTTTGCCAAAAAAGAACCAGCCATTCTGTACCTGATACCCTACGTGATGCTATTGCTGACGGGAAGCGGAAAATTCGCTCTGGATCATCTGTTGCAGCATAAAATACTGCAAGCTGTTTATGTCAGAAGGCTTTCGATGGAGTAATCCAACATAAAATCTTTATGCCTGATGGAGTAGGCTTACTGCTCCTTACAATTAAGCAAACCAAGCTAGTATGCGACGGGAACAA
>NZ_JAJJWH010000024.1 GCF_020907245.1 Pontibacter harenae
CAGAGATGTTCAAGGTTAGTGAGAAAGGCACTCTCTTTCTCGAAAAAAATCGACAGGCACCTAATGGCTATTAAGTTCTTTGTCGCCAACTATAACTTATCATTACTTTTATAGAAGTACCGATACTTTATATAGCCCAAAGCCTTTGGATAAAATCTGCAGTGTTACCAAAAGCAATTTTTTCTACTTGTATGGGTGTAAGGTTTTTTCTTAGCTCGCTGAGTATATAGTTATAACTTATGCCTGCCTGCTCATGTTCTGTAAAATAAAATGGAAACCGCTCCTGGTCTGGATGGTCGGCAACATAGAAGTAATCAGCGCCAAAGCAAACGGTGTTTTCCGCACCATTTTCTAAGCCATACCTTATATGCTGTAGCAGTGCCTCTGGCTCATGGTTGTTTACAAAAGCTCTTAAAAAGTTCATGCCGATCAGCCCTTGTCGGCGAATGATTTCCTGCGTAAGTTCATCAGGTAGGTTACGGTTGTGCTGCCACACAGGCCTAAAATTAGAATGACTGGCGAGAATAGGTATGTCCAGGCGTTGGCTATCGATGTGGTTGAGAATATCATGAGCCAATGCGTCGCTGGTATGAGACAAGTCAACAGCGATACGGCGGCCATGCAGATAGTCGAGCAGCAGTTTACCATCTGTGGTTATGCCTAAATCAGACATATTGCCGCCTCCAAAGCGGTTAGGGGTGTGGTGAGTAAGACTAATGTACAGGATACGTCCGCAGTCGGTGATAATATTCTCTAACTTCTTAAAACCCTCTTCTAGATCATCATCTTCTTCGCAAAAGCCAGAGGCATTTTCTATAGCCGCCACCACACCAATAGTTGGCTCTTCGGCAGAACTCTGCAACACCTGCCCCAGGGAGGTAGCATCCGTTACGGGAACTAAGCAGTTGTCGGCTGTGGCTAGCTCTTTAAACATCTTGCTTTGCAAGCGTGCATAATTAGAACTTCCCGCGCCTACTGCCGAATAAATGGCCATTACCTGTAGCCTCACATTGCCCTGTAAAAGCGAGGGTATGGCACAGCCAATCTCTTCTACTTTATCGGCTGCAGAGCCAGGTACATCTGTCAGATACACCAATAAGTCGCAGTGCAGGTCAATAATGGGTAGGGGAGCAGCCATGTGTTTACTTTATTTTGTAGTTTTTGTTTTGTACTAGTTAAGCCCGTGCAGGGTTTAGTTGATCGCAACTACAATAAAGGCTGGCGTTTAGGCGCCACAACATAGCTATAATTGAAGGCAGAAATATGATTCCATTCTCGGAAGGGTTAGGTTCAACTTAAGAGGGAAATTGCAGCCTTATAAACTGCTTTTACTCAGAAAGTCCCATACCACCACACCTGTGGCCACCGAGATGTTAAGGGAGTGCTTCGTGCCGAATTGCGGTATCTCCAGCACAAAATCAGAAATATTAATCACCTCCTGGTCTACACCGAATACCTCATTACCTAGCACAAGTGCATAATGCTGGCCTGAGGCAGGTATAAACTCATGGAGTTTGAGACTGTTTTCCGCCTGCTCCACAGAACCGACTTTATAACCTTGCTCTTTTAGCCTCTTCACAAGTTCCAGCGTGTCGGCTGCATGTTCCCACTCCACCGACTCAGTGGCTCCCAGGGCTGTTTTCTCAATGTCGCGATGCGGAGGTGTGCCTGTAATGCCGCAGAGGTAAATTTTTTCTACCATAAAAGCATCAGAGGTTCTGAACACCGAGCCCACATTGTTCAGGCTGCGCACATTGTCTAGCACCAAGACTAACGGTATTTTTTTCTTATTTTTGAAGCTTTCAACCGAATCGCGGTTGAGATCGTCCATCGAAAGTTTACGCATGCTATTGATTAAGATTTAAAACACAGAACACAAGACTTTAAATCAGAAGAAGCAAGCTGTGCTACTACAAAGGTCAGGCAGAAGCGGCAGAAATCAAATTATTGTGGCTTACTGATTGTTCATTGTTAAATGGCTGTTTAACTAAATTGCTATTTTTCGCTGTTTCGGATTGCAAGTCCGAAACAGCTGAAGGAAGTAAGACACAGTAGGTGGCGCAGGGGTGGGAAGCCATTCATAATTTATAATTCAGAATTCATAATTACGCACATAGTATGAAAGGAGGAGACAAGGCTACAGTAACCCCGCTGATGAAGCAGTACAACGCCATCAAGGTGAAGCATCCGGGGGCGCTGCTGCTTTTCAGGGTAGGCGATTTTTACGAAACCTTTGGCGAAGACGCCATCAAGGCAAGTAAGATATTAGATATTGTACTCACCAAGCGTGGCAACGGCTCTGCCTCCGAAACGGCGCTGGCTGGTTTTCCGCACCACTCCCTCGACACCTATTTGCCAAAGCTGGTAAGGGCAGGGGAGCGGGTGGCCATTTGCGACCAGTTGGAAGACCCGAAAACCGTGAAAGGCATTGTGAAGCGGGGGGTAACGGAACTGGTAACGCCAGGTGTTTCCTTCAACGACCAGGTGCTGGAGCGGCGCAGCAACAATTACCTGGCAGCCGTACATTTTGGCAAAACCGAGACAGGTATTTCCTTCCTGGATATTTCTACAGGGGAGTTTATCACAGCGCAGGGTGATAAGAATTATATTGGCAAGTTGCTGCAAAGCTTGGCACCAGCAGAGGTGCTTTTCTGCAAACGTGAGAAAGAAACCTTTACTGAACGCTACGGTCCTGACTTCAGATATTATGCGCTGGAGGAGTGGGTGTTCAGCTATGATTTTGCTTATGAGTCGCTGACGCGACAATTCAGCACTACATCGCTGAAGGGCTTTGGTATAGAAGGCATGGCCGAAGGGATTATTTCGGCAGGTGCTATACTTCATTACCTTTCCGAAACACAGCATAACGAAATCAGCCATATCGCCACCATTTCCCGCCTGGAGGAGGATAAGTATGTATGGCTCGATCGGTTTACGGTGCGAAACCTGGAATTACGCTTTCCACAGCACCAGGAAGGCGTGCCGCTGATTCAGGTACTAGACCAAACGGTAACGCCTATGGGTGCCCGCCTGCTGAAGAAGTGGGTGGTGCTGCCGCTAAAGGACGTTGTTCAAATAAGGCGCCGACTTGATACGGTAGAGGCTTTAACGAAGCATACCGAATTGCTAGACGAATTGAACCAGCACCTGAAGCAAATCAACGACCTGGAGCGCCTGATCTCAAAGGTGGCGGTGCGCAGAGTAAACCCACGGGAACTGACGCAACTAGCCAAAGCCCTCGATGCAATTGTGCCGATTCAGCAGCAACTGGCCCTGAGCGATATTCCTGCCCTGCAGAAGCTGGCAGCTCAGCTGGCGCCTTGCGATGGACTGCGAGAGGAGATCAAGAACGTGCTGAAGCCAGAGGCGCCGCTGCTTACGAACCAGGGCAACATGATTAACGATGGCGTAAACGAGGAACTGGATGAGCTACGTCAAATTGCTTTCTCGGGCAAAGACTACCTGGCAAAACTGCAGCAGCGGGAAGTGAAAAACACTGGCATCAGCTCCCTGAAAATTGCTTACAATAAAGTGTTCGGTTATTACCTGGAGGTAAGCAATGCGCACAAAGATAAGGTACCAGCCACCTGGGTACGGAAGCAGACACTCGTAAATGCCGAACGTTATATTACCGAAGAGCTCAAAACCTACGAGGAGAAAATTCTGAATGCAGAAGATCGTATCTACACTATTGAGTTAAGCTTATTTAACGAGCTGGTGCTGCATGCCCTGGATTATGTGGCGCAAGTGCAGCAGAATGCCAAAGTGATCGGTGTAATTGACTGCCTAAGTTCTTTTGCAAGTATAGCTTTGGCCAATAAGTATGTGAAGCCCGATGTAAGTGATACGCACGTGCTGGACATAAAGAAAGGTCGCCACCCTGTTATAGAGAAGCAGCTGCCGTTGGGCGAAAGTTATGTGCCAAACGATATCTACCTCGACAACGAAGAGCAGCAGGTCATCATCATCACTGGTCCGAATATGGCGGGTAAAAGTGCTTTGCTGCGCCAGACAGCCTTAATCGTGCTGATGGCCCAGATTGGTTCGTATGTGCCTGCCGAGGCTGCTAGTATTGGCATTATTGATAAGATTTTTACCCGTGTGGGAGCCTCGGATAATTTATCGAAAGGTGAATCTACCTTTATGGTGGAGATGACGGAGACAGCCAGTATCCTGAACAACCTCTCGGACCGCAGCCTGGTGCTGATGGACGAGATTGGCCGCGGTACCAGCACCTACGATGGTATTTCTATTGCCTGGGCTATTGTGGAGCACCTACACAACCACCCTAAGTATAAAGCCAAAACCCTTTTTGCGACGCACTACCACGAACTGAATCAACTGGCGGAGGAGCTGCCGCGCGTGAAGAACTATAACGTGTCGGTGCGTGAGGCAGGCGGCAAGATACTTTTTATGCGCAAACTGGTGGAAGGTGGTAGCGAACATAGCTTTGGTATACATGTGGCCCAGATGGCGGGTATGCCGAACAACGTGGTGCTGCGTGCAGATGAAATTATGCACCACCTAGAGAAGGAGAAGGTTTCGGAGCAGGCACCGCAGCAAAAAATGAAGTCGGCTCCTAAAAGCAACTACCAACTCAGTATGTTCGAACTGAACGATCCACAGCTACAGCGGGTAAAAGAATTAGTAGAGCAACTGGATATAAATACCATTACGCCTGTAGAAGCGCTGCTGAAGCTAAATGAGTTGAAATTGCTGCTAAAGGACAAACGAGGAGAGGCGGTAGGGTAAAATCTTAGGAAAATTTGATGTGAATTCTTGTCTCTGTTCATTGGTTCAAGATCTTTTTTGAAAGGAGAAGTGGAGGTAGATATCTTTTATGAAAAATTTTCTCCTTGAAAATCAGGAGCAAACAATAAAATGATAGATTTTTTTTGCGGGTGCTATTGACATCTAACATTTTGTCTATATCTTTGCATCACTAAATCGCTAACGGGGTTTAGGAAATCAAAAAAAGCGGGAGTAGCTCAGTTGGTAGAGCGCGACCTTGCCAAGGTCGAGGCCGCGGGTTCGAATCCCGTCTCCCGCTCTGCTTACATAAAAAACAAAGACGTTGTCGAAAACAACGTCTTTGTTTTTTGAAGAAACCACTTCGGGTAACGATCCGAATGGCTGCCGGGATGGTGGAACTGGTAGACACGCAAGACTTAAAATCTTGTGAGCGCAAGCTCGTGCGGGTTCGATTCCCGCTCCTGGTACATAAGTCTCCTTTACAGGGAGCAGATGATTAAACAGAAAGCCCGCTTAAACATTGTTTAAGCGGGCTTTCTGTTTTCATAGTCCTTCACTAGTATACTCAGGGTTTTCGCCTACTATTTTCATAGCATTGCCAAAACCAGATCGCTGGACAGTCAGACAGGTTCATAAAAACCGAAAATGAAAGGGTAAAAGAGGCGCAGCAATAACTCTTCAGCAACACAGCCCTTACTTAAACAACGCAGCGCTTTCTGCTACGAGTTCATAGCCAAGGTACAGCAGCGAGCCTGCTAGCATGATGGAAATCATTATGTTTGGTGTCATAGCTAATGAAATTAGGTGATAAAACAACCCTGAAGCCCTAGCTGGTTCAGGTAGTTTATCAATAGACTTTTGCTGGTAATGTTTAAATAGTCGATGGTTATTAGTAGAAGTAGAATACAAACTTATGCAGATAGTTTAAAGGAGAGACAAAGAAAGCCCATACTTGTTACAAAGCAGCCGCTTAAACTGTAAAAAGAGTAAGCGGCTGCTTTGTATGTTAACTTATCTGCTGCTGTTGTGCATTCTTTATGAAATCTATTACTACTTGCCCCTTTGCTAAACTTATGCAAACAGAAGTTAAGAATGCCTTTGGAAGAACCTTCTATAAAATTAACTATCGGAAAGATCTGAATATAGTAGATGCCACCTGGCATGGTTCTGCGTCGAAGTAGGATCTGCAGAAAGCATTTTCTGTAAGGCTGGAGATGCACGAGTTCGTGCACTGTCCCTTTAGATTGAATGAAAACACTGACTTTTCTGGCCCTTGGGCAGATGCGGTTTCTTGGCTAGAGGAAGTATGATTGCCGCGCGTTTATAAAGCAGGAGTGAGATTCCTGGCGCATGTTGCCCGACCAAGCTCCTTTGGTGAAGCTGCAGGAGAGGCAATGCTTATCGGAAACATAGGGAAAGCAATAGAAGTTTGTCTCTTCTACAACAGAGACGAAGCAATTGATTGGCTAAAATCAAAACAGAGCCACACCCAGGCACAGCTTAGCTAAGCATAATCTCTTTACTTACCTCGACAAGTCTCTTGCTCTGTTGGCATCTATTGCAAGCAATATAAACAGCAATATTGTAAATGACCATAACGAGGAGCCTCCGTAACTGAAGAATGGTAACGGAATACCCACCACAGGCGCCAAACCAATAGTCATGCCCACGTTTACCAGAAAGTGGAAGAAGATAATAGAGGCAACGCAGTAGCCATAAGTACGACCAAAGACAGATCGTTGCCGTTCGGCTACCGCTACAATACGAGTAAGGAGCAATAAGAAAAGCCCGATCAGGATAGTGCTGCCTACCCAACCATGCTCCTCACCTATAGTACAGAAAATAAAGTCGGTGCTTTGCTCGGGCACAAAGTCAAACTTTGTCTGTGTTCCTTCTAAAAATCCTTTGCCAATCAGGCCACCAGAGCCAATTGCAATTTTAGATTGAGTAACATTCCAACCATAACCCAACGGGTCTGCCTCAGGGTTAATAAGGGCCTTTATACGGTTTTGCTGGTGCGGCTGTAATACATCATTTACAAAGTAATCAACACTAAAGATCATCCCGACTATAATCAGCAGCAAAGCGACCATGGTTTTAAGGCGGCGCATGAGGCGGTAGTCTAGCCAAATGGCTGCTCCCATCAGGGCAGTTATACCTATAATTAGGTAGAGCTTAGGCACCAACAGCGTTAAAATAAAAATTGCCGCTGCCGACACACCTATAATCAGTATAAGCGGTGACATACCCTCTCTGAAAAAAGGAAGTACAAAGGCTGCAAATACAAGCGCTGTACCTGTTTCGTTTTGAAGTATGATGATGGCAGGAGGCAGTAACGTAATTGCAGCCAAGATCATCTGGTCTTTGAGCCTTTGCTGGCGCAGGTTAACGTTGCTGAGGAACTTGGATACAGCAAGTGCTGTGGCAAACTTTGCCAATTCGGCAGGTTGTAAACGTATGCCGCCACCTAAATCGAGCCACGATCTAGAACCTGCAATAGGCTTGGCTACGGCTAGTGTAAAAAGCAGGAGCAATATAATGCCTCCATAAATAGGATAAGCTAGGTGGTCGTAAACCTTATAATCAACTACCAGCAATACGATAATCAGTATGATAGCTGCCGACATCCAGGCTAACTGCTTGCCAGAGTTAATGTCCCAGCTAAAAATGTTGACAACGTTGTCTGGGCTGTACACTACAGCATAAATGTTCATCCAACCGAGGCAAACAAGCACAAAATAGATTAGTATAGTAGGCCAGTCAAGCTTAGTAAAAAGGTTGTTTGACGAACGGTTACTGCTGCGAGTAGCTATTTTATACTTGGGTATAATCTGTTCTGCTGGCATGACTCTATTTAATTTCAAGGTAAGCTCTACTAAGCACCCATTTCTCTTTCCACAGATTCTTTTCAGATATAGTTCCTGTTAGGTACTTCTCCATCATCAGGCCAGCGATAGGAGCTGCCGACTGTGCACCAAACCCTGCATTTTCTACATACACAGCAATGGCTATTTTAGGGTTGTCTTTGGGAGCAAAGGCTACAAACACTGCGTGGTCTTTGCCCTGTGGGTTCTCAGCAGTTCCTGTTTTTCCACAAACTACAACGCCAATGTTTTCCAAAGAGGAGTTCCTGCCTGTACCTGATTTTACTACCGCTGCCATACCCTCCACCACAGGAGGGAAATGCTGCGCATCTACAGTAGTATAGTTCTTTTTCTGATATTCAGGCAGCGGTTCGCCATTCTCTCCAATAGAGCGAATTATATGGGGCTTGATGTAATAGCCTCTGTTAGCCATAATGGCCATAAAGTTTGCCATCTGGAGCGGTGTAACACCTAGCTCTCCCTGGCCGATACTCAAAGAATAGATGGTAGAGAACTTCCAGCGGTTTTGGCCATACACACGGTCATATAAATTTGTAGAGGCAATTATGCCCTGCTTCTCATTAGGCAGGTCTATACCTAATTTGGTGCCGAAGCCAAAGCTGGTAATTTGCTCTCGCCAAGCTGCCAAACCCAGCGCTGTGTCTTTAAATGTGTTTTTAGATTTGCCCTGGTTGAGCATCGCCCTAAACACCTGGTAGAAATAAGGGTTACAAGAGGTTTGTATAGCGATAGAAAGGTTGCTAGGAGCAGCATGTGCGTGAGAACACTTCACCAGGCTCTGGTTACACGGATAACCTGTATTGGGAGTAATAACACCATCCTGCATGGCAACAAGTGCCTGTGCCAGTTTAAAAATAGAACCTGGTGGGTTGCTGCTGGCCATTATCGGACGGTTGAACATGGTCTTATTAGGGTCGGACAGCAAGTTCATGTAGTTTTTGCCGTAGTCTTTGCCTGTGAACAGGTTTGGGTCGTAGAATGGGCTGGAGATATAGGCCAGAACCTCACCAGTAGCAGGTTCTATGGCTACTACACTTCCTTTCGCTCCATTCAGCAGGTATTCTCCGTAAGCTTGCAGGTCTAAATCTATGGTGCTAACTAAATTTTGACCAGCCACAGAGAGTGTGTCGTAAGCGCCATCTTTAAAAGAGCCTTTTTCCACGCCACGTACGTTCACCATCTTGTACTTTACGCCACGCTTGCCCATCAGGTACTTCTCGTACTCCAGTTCAATACCGCTTTTGCCAATATAGTCGCCTGGGCGGTAGCCTTTATAGGTAGAGTCTTCTAACTGCTTCGGACTGATTTCGGCAATGTAACCTAAGGCATGGGCCAAACTCTGGTGTGGATAGCCACGCGCCGTACGGGCATTTACATAAAAGCCTGGGAAATCAATCAGGTTGTCCTGGATATGAGCTAGGTCCTCAGTTGTTAGCTTCTGATAGAAAATAGAAGGTTGTACATAAGAGAAGGAGCGAGCTTTCTTCAGGCGCTCTCTAACATCCTCCATAGGCAATTCTAATAGGTTGCTTAGGCGAAGCGTATCCAGCTGCTTTACCTCCTTTGGAATAACCATCAGGTCATAGACAGGCGTGTTCTGCACCAGCAACTTGCCGTTGCGGTCGTAGATAAGACCCCTGAAAGGATATTGGATAATGGTTTTGATGGCATTGGTTTCGGCAGCCTGTTTATAGCTGCTGTCTATTACCTGAATGTAGAAAAGGCGAAGCGCATAAACCACGCCCACTAATACAAAAATGCCCTGAATAATGTACTTTCGGTTTTCGAGGTAATTCATTATAGTCTACTCGCTCTCTTAGATGAAAAGAATAGCAGTTGTAAGATAATCATTACAACACCAGTAAACAGGGTACTGAGAAGAACCTTGGCAAGTGTATACCATGCGATTTCGAAATTGATTGTTTCGAGAAAGAAAACAGCCGCATGATGAAACAGTATAAGCGTAAAAGCATACGTTAAAAACCAACGCCACCCCATCACGTGTATGTTCACGGAATCGTTGGTATCGTAACCATCGCGGGGTGTAAGAAGGTTCAAAATAGATGGTCTTAAAAAGGCCAGCAGTACACTAGCCGCGGCATGTATGCCCATGGTATCGTAAAAGACATCTACCGTAAAACCAACTGTAAAACCGAGGAAGAGCAGCACCACTTTGCTGATATCTATCGGTAGAAATAGCAGGAAAGCCACATAGATATAGCAGAAGCCTGTACTGTAAAGCACAAGGTTATCCATGAGCAGGATCTGCAAAGAAACGAACAGGATAAACTGCACGATATGTATAATGCCAAAGCTATTGTTCATCTGGAAGTATACCTGCGTTTTGTTCTAATGTGTCGCGTTCAGGCTTCAGTAGGTTTTCCACCACATACACATAGGATAGCTGTGCAAAATCTACCGACAACAGGACTTTTATAGTATAAAAGCTTTTGTCGGCCTCTTTCTCTACAGAACTGATGGTGCCCAACATGATGCCTTCTGGGAAAACTGTGTTAAAGCCGCTGGTTACAACAGTGTCGCCTATAGCTGGTTTAACGTGTAGGGGCACATAGTCGAGCAGCGCATTTCTGTAGTCTCCTCCCGTCCACTTTATGGTACCGAAAGTGTCGTCTTTCTTGATTTTGGCTGAAATCAACATCTGGGAGTGCAACAGCGAGGTGGCGGTGGCGTAATGCTCCGAAACAGTTTTAATGCGGCCTACAACGCCATTGGGAGAAATAACGCCCATGCCTGGTTTTACACCTTCTGCCGTACCGATAGAAAGCGTGAGGTAGTTGTTGCTCCTGCGTATAGAGTTGTTGATAACACGGCCCGCATGCAGTACATAAGGCACTTCTCTGAGCGTATCGGAGGCAGCAAAATAGGTGGTGTCCATTTCTGCAGTGCTGTCAGCTAACTGTACACGCTTGTAGGCCATTAACTCCTGGCGCAGCGTTGCATTTTCGCGAGCAAGGGTGCTGTTTACCGCTGCCAGCCTAAAGTAATCGGTAACGCCACTTTGGAACTCCAGCACCTGCCCCACATACTTACTGGCTGAATTGAAAAACGCTGCGCCCTGATACGTATTATAACGCACGATCAGGTAGACGCACAGCACCTCCAACAACACAAATATGAGGAACGCACGGAACCGAAAAATAAAAGAAAAGAGATTCCGCATGTAGCCTTACTATGTCAGCAGCACGTTTTTGAAGCCTTCAATATTTTTGATAGCTGCCCCTGTGCCACGCACAACGGCTCTTAACGGATCTTCGGCTACGTGAATAGGCAGTTTGGTTTTTGCAGCCAGACGCTTGTCCAGGCCACGCAGCAAGGCTCCGCCACCTGTCAGGTGAATACCGTTGTCGTAGATATCAGCAGAAAGCTCTGGCGGCGCAATTTCCAGTGCCTTCAGTACAGCTTCCTCTATTTTGGCAACCGATTTATCCAGGGCAATAGCAATTTCCTGGAAAGTTACCTTGATAACTTTTGGAATTCCCGTCATCAAATCACGGCCACGAATCTCGTAGTCAGCAGGTGGGTTTTCTATTTCAGTAAGTGCGGCACCTACCTCAATTTTTATTTTCTCGGCAGAACGCTCCCCGATCAGCAGGTTGTGCTGACGGCGCATGTAGTCCAGAATGTCTTTGGTGAATACGTCGCCTGCAATACGGATAGACTGGTCGCATACAATACCCGAAAGCGCGATAACGGCAATCTCGGTAGTACCGCCGCCTATATCCACAATCATAGAACCGATTGGCTGCTCCACGTCGATACCGATACCGATAGCAGCTGCCATTGGCTCTTGTATCATCCAAACTTCTTTAGCGCCAGCGTGCTGAGCAGAGTCGCGTACGGCACGTTTCTCCACCTCTGTAATGCCCGAAGGAATACAGATCACCATGCGGTGCGAAGGCTGGAACAAACGACGGCCTGTGTCAATCATCTTGATCATACCGCGAAGCATTTCCTCTGCAGCGTGGAAGTCAGCAATCACACCGTCCTTCAGTGGTCGAATAGTACGTATATTTTCGTGCGTTTTCTCGTGCATCTGCTGCGCATTGCGGCCTATGGCAATTACTTTGCCCGAAGTCCTGTCGATGGCGATGATGGAAGGTTCGTCAACAACAATTTTATCGTTATGGATGATCAAGGTATTGGCCGTACCCAAGTCAATCGCTATATCACTTGTAAGAAAATTAAATAGTCCCATTCTGCGGTGGTTTAGGCATATTTAGTGCCTATTATATTTTAAATATATGATATTTCTAGTCAGAAACTTGCGGCAAAATTAGTGAATTTCAGCGGAATTAATAATGCTGCATCCTTATAGGGGAAAGATTTATACTTTTTTGTGCAAGCCCCTCTTTTGTTTAAGCTGCCCCCATACAATAGTACCACATTTCTACCAAACCCACTTACGTATTTATAGCAAACGCACCGTAGTGACGAATACATATAAAAAGCCCTGCTTTCTGTACAAGAAGCAGGGCTTTTTAATTCTAAGTTTCTAATTATTAATTGCGCGCAGCGCTATACTAGTGCTTAAAGTGGCGTACGCCTGTCATTACCATGGCCATGTTGTGAGCGTCGCAATACTCTATCGAGTCTTTGTCTTTGATAGAACCACCTGGCTGTACGACTGCTTTTATGCCAGCCTGATCAGCAATCTCCACGCAATCTGGGAAAGGGAAGAAAGCATCAGAAGCCATCACGGTTTTGCTTATGTCAAAGCCGAAGCTGTTGGCTTTTTCGATAGCCTGACGAAGAGCATCTACACGTGAGGTTTGACCAACACCGCTGGAGAACATCATTTTGTCTGTAGCCAACACAATAGTGTTTGATTTAGTGTGCTTACAAACCTTTGCGGCAAACACAAGCGCTTTTTTCTCCTCCGCTGTTGGCTCGCGCTTCGTAACGGTAGTAAAGTCGGCCTCAGTTTCTGTTTTAAGGTCTTTATCCTGCTCAATTACACCGTTCAGCAAAGTTTTGAACAGCTTAGTTGGCAACTCTACTGGCTTTTGCTTCAGCAGGATGCGGTTCTTTTTAGAGCGCAGTAGCTCCAGGGCATCAGCATCATACTCAGGCGCAATTAGTACTTCAAAGAAGAGCTTGTTCAGTTCTTCGGCAGTGCCTAAATCTATGGTTCTGTTGGCGATAATCACGCCTCCGAAAGCTGAAACAGGATCAGAAGAAAGGGCCAGCAGATACGCTTCTTTTATAGTGTCGGCAGTGGCGCAACCGCAGGCGTTGGTATGCTTTAGGATAGCCACAGCTGGTTCCTCAAACTCAGCACCTAAAGCCACGGCAGCATCTACGTCTACCAGGTTGTTGTAAGAAAGCTGCTTTCCGTTCAGTTGCTCAAACAGGTCATCTAGCTTACCATAGAAAGTGCCTTGCTGGTGCGGGTTTTCACCGTAACGAAGCGGTGTTGCCTCTCGCAAGCTCTGCTTAAACACCTGCTCCTGCTCGTTGTTCAGGTAATTGAAAATGTGCGTATCGTAGTGTGAGGATACATCAAACGCTTTGGCTGCAAAACGCTTACGGTCTTCCAGATCGGTAGCACCGTCTTTAGACTGCAGCAACTCTACTACCTCTCCATACTGCTCGCGCGAAGACACAATCAGCACATCTTTAAAATTCTTAGCTGCTGCACGGATCAGGGAGATACCTCCAATATCGATCTTCTCGATGACGTCGGCTTCTGCGGCACCAGATGCTACTGTTTCCTCGAAAGGATACAGGTCAACTATAACCAAGTCGATTGGCGGAATCTCGAATTTCTCTCTTTCGCTTAGGTCGCTTTCGTTGTCGCGGCGGTGCAGGATGCCCCCGAAAACTTTCGGGTGCAGCGTTTTTACACGGCCTCCGAAAATTGAGGGATAATCCGTTAGGTCTTCTACGGCTACTACCGAAGCGCCTTGTTCCTCTAAGAAAGTTTGTGTGCCTCCTGTAGAGTAAATAGTAACATTGTGCTGTTTCAGGAGCTCTACAAGCGGCTCCAGACGGTCTTTATAATATACCGAGATCAGCGCGGATTTAATTTTAACAGATTGCATAGGAAATGTGCTAATTTATGAATTTGCTGATGTGCTACTTATCAGCTGTATGTCCTTTTAAAGTTTTTCAAGTAAAAGCCGCTCCACTACACGCGGCAAATGCTCATGCTCTAATTTTAAGATACGGGCGGCCAGATCTTCAGGCGTGTCGTTTTCGTGCACGGGGCAGCGCTCCTGCAGTATAAACTCACCTTGGTCGTACTCCTCGTTGATGTGGTGGATGGTAATGCCAGACTCTTTATCGCCAGCCGTTACTACCGCTGTATGTACGTTGAGGCCGTGCATGCCTCTGCCGCCATAGTTGGGTAGCAGGGCAGGGTGTATGTTAATGATCTTGTTAGGGAAAGCCCTCAGGAAGTTTTGCGGTACCAGCCAAAGAAAGCCAGCCAGCACTATAAGGTCAGGCTCAAAAGTCTGTACCTGCTCTAGCACCGTGTCGGAAGTATAGAAGGCTTCGCGGTTAAACAAAAGAGCCGGGACGTGGAAGGTCTCGGCTCTTTTTAGGGCATACGCTTTCGGGTTGTTGGCGAACAGGGCGGCCACCTGAATCTCAGGGTGGTGCTCGAAGTACTCCATGAGGCGCTGTGCATTGCTCCCCGACCCCGAAGCGAAAATGACTATATTCTTTTTTCTAGCTTGTGCCAAAAGTATAAATCGTAATGTTGGCGCAAATATAGTTGGTTTGTTTTTGAGAAGCCAGCGAAGTGTAATGAGAAAAGTGTAGAGGTGGCCAACTAAACAAATAAGCCGTAGTTTACCTGCTGCCCTTTATGCCCGCCAGCACAGCCTGGTTTAGGTGGCTTTCTTTGAGAACGATAAGGTAGGAGTAGTTGCGACTATAGGCTTTCTTTAAAGTGTGGACTTATGGTGTTGCCTCTCTTAGGTATCTATAAACTTACGTGCCTGCCGCCTACATAGGTAAGTTTGCCTGTGGTAAGATCAGTAAACGGCAAAAAGGTAGTCTTTATACCCCGCTGTATTTATGAGAATCTGGGACTGGTACACATTCAGTTTACACTCTTCGCCATACTTACGGTAGTCTTGCAATGTTCAGTTCCTATTGAAATTTTCTGATGCTGAGAATGGCTGTAGTGGAGTTTGTTTGTGCAAAGAAGGTAAGAGAGAAGAGCGTAAGCATAAGTTTTATTTAGATTTTACTATCGTTGTTTTTCGCACTTGATTTACGGTGGCACAGCTACCCTAAAGGCGTACTTAGCCAAAGTTCTATTAATGAATTAGGTAATTTTCTATAGTTCCTAAACTATAAAGCTATCATAGCACCAGTCAATTACATTTCCTGTCTTATTCATGATAATGTATAAGTCTTTTCCACTCCACCTATCCTTCGAGTACAGCCTAATGAAAACATAGATTTTGTCTCCAATTTCCAGATATTGATATATTTCCATAACACCAGTTTTGCCTGAGGGGGCTAAAGCTTTGATAAACTTTTTCTTAATTGGCTTTCTTACTTCCAATGAAAAAGTTGCCTGCTTTTCAAATGCCTTATTCATTTGATTTAGATATTGCTCAAACTCCTTGACTTTTACTTTTTGACTGTCACACATGATAGCCCTATGGTAGTAACACTTGAATCTACACGCCCATCAAAATAGGCCTGAATTTCCATGAATGGCTCCTCCTTATGTAGAAGGCTATCGGTAAAAAAGTCTAAGGCTACTTGCTCATATACAAGATTTTTCTTTCCATCATTTTGATTAGACAATGATGAAGAGTTGAAAATGCATAAAATTAAAATTATAGCTATCAATTTTTGATTTGAATAAGGTATAACAAGCAGATAATCGTATGTAAGCTCTCTATTAAATATTGCAACTATCATAGAGAGAGCATAACTCTCTCCTCGCCTCTACTTCTTCTTCGCCTTCAATGACCACGTAAACCTAAACTCCGCCACCTGCTCACCTTGCTCATCTACACCGCGGCTGATGGCTACTACCGTTACGCCCTCACCTGTGGCTTTCGTTTGGTCGGCGGCTTCCTGAATGCTTTTCCCGTCTTCGCAGGTGAAGGTAATTTTGCCCACTGCCTTCTTCGTGAAGTCGGCTTCCATGTGCACCACCAGCATCGAAACAGCAGGATCGGATTGGTAAACGTGCATCATACAGAGTACACCTGTAGAGAGTTCTGCAGCCATGCTGAGGCAGGCAAAATAAATAGAGTTGAACGGATTCTTGTTCAGGTACTTGTAAGGAATGGTTACGGAGGCGCGCCCAACAGTGAGGGAGGAGACTTTTAAATCGGCCATAAACGCCATCGGTAACTTAGATAGCATAAACAGGCGAAACTTGGCAGGGGAGGCCACCAAACGGCGGAATGCTTCTGTAGACGATTCTTTCACTTGGCAGGTAGTTTAGTGGAACAGGTGAGGCAGGTACTTGCTGCCTCTACTAAACCTACTAAAACACAGTCGCTTTCACAAATGAATTGTGTGGACTAAATGGAGGCAGCCGAACAGTTTTTGCATATACCCTGGGCTGTAAACTGTAGGCTGGCAGCTTTGTAGCCTTTCGGAAGTTGTATTTTCGGTATTTGTACTTCGTTTATACAGTAGGTCTGGCCACAGGTGGTGCAGCTGAAATGTATATGATTGTCCTGGTGCTGGTGTTCATCGCAGGACTCGTGGCAAAGGGCATACTTAGCTGCGCCGCTGCTGTCGTTAATGCCATGCAACAGCCCCTTCTCCTCAAAAGTATACAAAGTTCTGTACAGGGTTACGCGGTCATAGCGGTCACCAAGGGCTTCTTCTATATCGGCATGTGCCAACGCATGTTTTTTGCTCAGCAAGAGCTGTAGCACATCTAACCTGCAATTGGTTTTACGTAGGCCGTACTTCTCTAAAATTGCTTTAACTTCTGCCTTTGCAAACTCCATCTTCCGAAATGATACTTTATAGGATGCGAAAAAAATATTTAAGTTAACATATCTTACCTAAATAAGCTATTTAGCTAACAACATAGATAATATACCTGTCAGCATGATAAACTTGTTTAAGTTGCTCAGGAAGGTGAAATCGCGCTTTCGGTCCGCTCTAATGAGTTTTATAAGCATCCAAATGCTAGGCGCGAGTACCAGTATTATCATGTAAGCTTCAAAGTAAAACGAAGTACTTGGGTGAAAAACACTAGCCAGAAGGAGCACAAGAAACAAAGCGATAATAGGATAAAGCACCAGTTTTGTTTTGGGTAAGCCCGTTACAATGGGTAAGGTGCGGCAGTCGAAAGAGGCATCGCCTTTCATATCTTCGACGTCTTTGATGATCTCCCGGATCAGCGAGATAAAAAAAGCGAACAAAGCATATCCCAAGGTAACATTGTTGAGCATATCGGCATACACGGCCACTACCAAAAGCATGGAGGCTGAAAGCAAGGCGATAACAATGTTCCCTATCAGCAGCATTTTCTTAAATCGTGCCGAGTATCCCCACAGCAGCAATACAGCTCCCAAGTTAATAAGTGCCACTGGAATAGAGAGCATTAGCCCCAAAGCAACCCCTGCAAAAGACAGCAGCAGGTGTGCAAACATGGCTCTGCGCCTGCGGATTGCTTTGCCCACCAACACTCGGCTGGGCTTGTTGATAGCATCTATTTTGATATCGTAATAATCGTTGATGATGTAGCCAGCCGCAGCAATGCACACAGTGGAGAGGGTGAGCATACCAAAAGAAGGCTCCAGAACCCGCGACCAGCTAACGCCTGATGCCAACAAGCATGCCTGTACCAATGCCTGGCTTAGAACCACCAGCACAAGATTAGGAAACCGGATGAGGTTTAAAAACGCTTTCACGCAAGAAGATAAAAGGTAAGAGCTGTAAAGGTACGGCAGCGTAGTGAAAAGACAAGACATAAAAAAAGCCCCAAGGCAGGGGCTTTTCTGTAACGGTAAAAGTATCTTTAGATTCTTTGTACGTTAACAGCGTTGATTCCTTTTTTACCTTCTTGGGTATCGAATGTAACACGGTCATGCTGCTGAATCTCTACTCCGTTCAAACCAGTAACATGCACAAAGAAATCTTCATTGGTTTCGTCTTCTGTGATAAAGCCAAAGCCTTTGGATTCAATAAAGAATTTTACTTTTCCTGTCTTCATAAAAATGAAATAATTTAACTTTTAATCAAATGCTCTGTAATATAGATGCTAATCCTAATATATCCAAATTAATATTAAGAGAAATTTACTATTTGTAGATAGAATAGTATAATAGCTTTACCAAGTATCCTGTGCTTTCATAATCTTTTCAATCAGTTCACGCACAGCACCCTTGCCTCCGTCTCTTGTAGAAATAAAGGTGCTTATTTCTTTTATGTCATCCGCGGCATCGGCTGGGCAGGCACGCAGACCACAGCGCTCCATGGCCTCTAGGTCGGGCATATCGTCACCCATATAGGCTACTGTGGCAGGATGAATTCCCTGCATGTACAGGTAGTCTTCTAATGCGTCTACTTTATCGTCGGCACCTAAAAATATATGTTCTATGTCGAGCTGCTCCAGTCTTGTGCGTACCCCTGGTTCGTTTTTAGCTGAAATGATGGCTAAATTATAGCCTTGCCTGATGGCATGCTTTATGGCAAAACCATCTTTAATATTAAAGGCCCGTACTTGTTCGCCGTCGGCAAAGCAGTAGAGTAAACCATCGGTTAATACGCCATCTACATCAAAAACAAACGTGTTGATGCGAGTAAGGTCTGGTTGGGTAATTGACATAAGTTAGTTTGATAAACAGAAGATACTTTTATTTAAAGCAGCTCTGGTTGCTGTCAAAGTTTAGAAAAGAAGTGTACCACTGAGGTTCAGGCGTAAAAATAAAAAAAAGAGGCTGTACCAATTACTGGTGCAGCCTCTTTTTTTATTTTTAGTATCTCCTGCAAAAAAGCTTAAGCTGTTTTCTTCAGGAGATGTTTTTTCTATTAAAGGGGAGTACTTGAAATAAATTAATCCTGGTTATCACGCCATTCGTACACCCATGCCGCCTGAATCTGCTCCAGGTGGCCTTCGTTAGCCTGCTCACGCGTGCCTTCAAAATTAGGAACTTCCAACACCCACTCCAATAGTTCAGTAAAACGGATGCGGTATATTTTAGACTCTGTAAAGTCATCGCCGAATCTTTCGTACAGTGCCATTGCAATGTCTTCGTGATCGTTCCAGTGGATAGGTGGCTCGTAACTATTGCTCATATTTTTTTCTGTTAAGAATAAATTTAGGTAATTTATACATGACGCGCAGAACGTAAGGCAAGCTTTGCTTTCCCTGGAGCTCATGCTGCCATTTGCTGATGCTTGTTAGTGCCCCAGGAAGTCTTGCTCAGGTATGGTTACGACTAAATCTTCGTTACCTTGTACCACACATTGGCATCCCAGTCTGGAATTGATACGTGGATCTACAGCCCTATCGATGTAGTCTTCCTCTTTATCAGAAATTTCTGGCAAGTCATCCATGCCTGCTTCTACATAAACATGACAGGTACTGCATCCGCACACACCGCCGCAATTATGCTGCAGCTTAATGTTGTTGTTAAGGGCCACATCCAGCACTGATTCTCCTTCCACAGCAGGAAGGGTTTGGTCTGGAGAGCCGTTAGCAAACTTAAAGGTTATATTTACAACTTTCATTTTCTAATGCTTTTAAAATGCAAAGTTACAAAGTCAGCCTGCCGAATCAAAGTATAAGCCTAACTTGCCGCTTCAGCTGGTTTAATAACCCTTAGTGGATTTACTTGTTTCTGGCATCAATGGTTTTATCTTGTATGCTTCTGGAAAGCTGCTGGTACAGCAGTTGGTAAGTAGGATGGCTTTGTAGTGCCTGTAGGTGCTCTTCCAATACATTGTTGTCATGCCGCACAGCGGGGCCAGTCTGAACAGTAAATGGATCGTGTTGCGCAGCTTTTGCCACTGTTTCCTGGATGAGCGGCTGTAGCAAGCCTTCTGGTAAGTCTGCTTCTTGTAGCAGCTCGCGGCTTATTCCTAGCAAGTGATTTGTGAAGTTGCAGGCAAACACTGCAGCCAAATGCAATTGCTTACGCGCTGTAGAGTTAACCTCTTCTACCTTTTGGCTTATGCTTTGCGCCACCAACCGCAGTCGTTCAAGCGTCTTTATATTTTGCGCCTCCACTAACAGTGGTACCTCTTTAAAATCGACAGGCTTATGTTTAGAGAACGTTTGCAGTGGATAAAATACACCCAAACTCGCATTTGGTATACTTTCCAGTACAGCCATAGGCTGAGAACCTGAGGTATGAGCTACCACCGTACCTGATTTTACTTGTAGTTGAGTTGCTACCGTGGCTATGGCTGCATCGGGTACGGCTATCAGTACAAGCTCCACTTCTAGCTCTGTTAAGTTGAGAGAATGTAACTCCTTTGCCAGCGGCAGTTGGTTTAGCAATTCTTTTCTACTGGCTTCTGAGCGACTATAAACTGCTACTATCTGATGGTTTGCAGCTTTTAATGCTTTTGAAAGGTGCCATGCCACATTGCCAGCACCAATAAGGGCAATTTTCATGGATTCGTTTTAGTTATTATTTCCTGGTACTGCTGTACCAATCGAGGTAACACGGCCTGGCCTGAAAACCTGTTCATAAAATCCTGCCTAATCTGCTTACTGTCGTAGCGGTTGTAGTTAATTACCATATCGTGCATGGCCGCAGCCAAAGCCTCAGGATTGTTTTTATCTACCAGTAACCCATTTACGGGGGCAACTATACTTTCTGGACCTCCGCATTTAGTTGCTATGATAGGTTTGCCACAAGCAATTGCCTCAATGTATACAATCCCGAAGGATTCGTACTGACTGGGCATAACAAAGGCATCCGCTTGCTGGTACTCTGCAAGTACTGCACTACGGTCTATATTTCCTAGCCACGCAATATGCTCTTCTATCCCCAATCTTTTCGCTAGTTCCTGAAAGGGCACTGTATTTCCTTCTCCAGCAATTCTGAATTTAACCTTTTTGTGTTTAGCTGTCAGCTTGCTAATGGCTTCTATGAGTATACCTGTGCCTTTAGTAGGTGCTATAAATGATAAAGTTAAAAAAGTAAAGTGGTCACTCGATGGCTTTGCAGTGTTGGCAGGCCTGAAAAAATATTCATCAGCAAAATTGGGTATTACTTTTGCATTTTCTATTCCCTGTAGTTCCATTCTTTGCTTTTGAAATGGGCTTACAGCAATGTTTAGCGCAGCGGCATCAAAGGGCAGCTTGTAGAAAGGTAAAATATTACCTTTGCTGTCTGTAGTAGTAGGGGCAGGGAAAGGACCTATATGCTCTGTTAGGCAGTAAGGAAGATTCCTTCTCTTTGCTACCTCCATTGCAATACTACCAGCAGGATGCCCTACATGTGCATGAATAAGATCAACAGGGCCATAATCCCTAACAAAAGCATCTAAGTTATAAAGGTTTGCTTTAACGATGTTTTGAAAATTACCTTTGAGTATTTTCTTAGTCCAGGAAAAGGTAGGTTTTGTATACTCTGTCAGGTTAGGTAGTAGCCTATTGGACGATGGCTTGTCTCTTTCAGCGATCAGTTTAGAAATGTTCTTAAAATGATCTTTTGCCCAAAGTAGGTTGCGTTCGTCTTTATTTCCCCAAATACTAATACCTACGTTAATGTGGGGGTGCGACTTGCAAAGAGCAACCGTTTGTTCCTTTATCATTACCCCACTCACAGGCCGATCTTTACTAGGATACCAGGACGGAATAACAAATATGTTCATCTATGTAGGCTGCCGTATGAATGATTAAGAACAAAAAAAGGTAGACTGTTAGGTCTACCTTTCAAAGTTAGCATTTACTTATAACTAAGCAGCCTGTACGGCTCTTGGTTTACTCTTTTTGCGATTTGCTTTTGGAGCAGCTCCACCGTCTTCTTTACGGCGAACAATCGCCATAATAAAACCAATGGACATAATGATTGTGCCTATCCAAAGAACATTTACGAATGGCTTTTCCATTGCTTTCAGAATAACCCAGTCTTTCTGGGTGGCATTTACACCTATCTTGAAACGGTTGTTTTCTGTGTCGATGTTCATGAAAGTGATACGCAAGCCAAGATCAGCTATCTCTTCTGGAACACGTCCCATCATTTGATCCTTAATCATCAAGACAGGGTGGGCATGATAACTTTTGCTTTCGCCCAGAATTTGCATATCAGCCTGTACAGCTACGTCGTTTTGAGATAGTTCTACACCAGGAACCTGCTGTATACGCTCTACACCGTTTATAACGGCTATGTAGTCGTTCAGGAAAATAGTATCACCAGCAGCTACATCATACTCCTGCAGTTCGCCCCACTCTTTCTCTTCTGGTGCTATACCTGAAACGTGAGTATAAAGGTCTTTGTCAGCAAAGCTTTTTATATCTGGGGAGGCTAGCAAACCACCCATGTTTTCGTTTACCTGAGCACGAGGGTACAGCACAAAAGTCTTATCTGTCTCGCGCTCCTTGTATTCTACTTCAAAATAAGTGTTTTCAGGAGAAACCAGTGTCAGTGTATCACCCGTTTCGAAATATACCTTATTGTCTGCTTTTATGGTGTTGCGAGCAATACCAGTGTATTCATCTGCCGTTCTGTAAACAAGTTCTTTGTTTACATATCCAGGCACACCGTCTACTTCAAAAAACTGACCTCTGTAGTTTACGCTGTAGTCGCCCATGTCTATTGGAGCATTTCTCCAAAGTAGCACGTTGTCACGGTTCATCTCGTCAGAGAATTCGCGGGAGTACAGCAAGCCAGAATTATTTTGAGATATAATTCTTGAATAGCCTGAAGAGAACAGGATGCCGATCAGCATTAGAGCAAGACCCATGTGTGAAACAGCACCACCCGATAAAGAAACCTTCTTGTGTAGTAGCCCAAGTATAATGCTCAGGTTTGCAAACACAGAGAACATAGAAGCTACCAGCAATGTGATGTAAACAGGGTTATCCAGTTTGAAAGAGAACACATCAAACTTATTAGACAAGATGATGATTAAGCTGGAGAACAGTAGTGTTAGCATCAACGGCATGGTGATGGCATCCATAAAGCTGGATTTCTCCGCCTTTTTCCACCATAGCAACTGCCCTATACCTGAAAGTATGGCCACCAATACACCTGCCCATAACTGAAACTTCGTATAGTGTTCAATTTGGTCGGCTGGTAAGGCTGCGTTAGATTCTATACCTATAAAACCTAAGAAAGAATTATAAACTGGAATAGATGTAGTAGCTAACACCTGGAAGCCTGCCAGGCAAAGTACAGCTGCACCTATAAATACCCAGAATTCGGCATTGTAAGTAGAAAGTTCTTTTTCCGTTGTCGGGATATTCTTCCATCTGTAAATGAGCAAACCTACAGCCAGCACCATAAAGGCAGCCAGGTAAGCAAACAACTGTCCTGAAAGGCCTAAGTCGGTGAAGGAGTGTACAGAGGCATTACCTAAAATACCGCTTCGGGTAAGGAAGGTAGAGTAAAGAATAAGTATAAAAGTGGAGATTACGAGAATGTAACTTGCCTTCAAGCCTTGCTTACTGCGGCGGAATGCCACCATGGTATGTATAGCCCCAACCAGCACCAACCACGGAATGTAAACCGCATTTTCTACAGGGTCCCAGTTCCAGTAGCCACCGAAGTTAAGCGTTTCGTAAGCCCAGTAAGCCCCCATTATAATACCTACTCCCAACGTTACAGCTGCAAAATGCGACCAAGGCAGAGCAGGTTTAATCCATTCAGAGAACTTGCCTTTCCAGAGGCCAGCCATAGCGAAGGCAAATGGCACCAAGGTAGCAGCAAAACCCAGGAACAGCGTAGGTGGGTGTATAACCATCCAATAGTTCTGAAGCAGCGGGTTTAAACCAGTTCCGTCTTGTGGTACAAAGTTAGGGTCCATGGCAAATACAGGTGCATCTGTCATGAAATCACGCATCAGGATGAATGGAGAGGAACCGATTTTTACATCACCGATTACCACACCCAAGATCATGGAAGTAAGGAAAAGCTGCACGAACGAGAACATCGCCATAACAGGGGCTTCCCACGTCTTGTTTTTCTTGTTCGTATTAATCAGAACTACACCTAATAGCACGTGCCAGAAAATCCATAGCAGGAAAGACCCTTCCTGGCCTTCCCAGAAGCAGGAAATCATGAAGTGAACAGGCAGGTGGTTAGAAGAGTGGCTCCAGGCGTAGTAGTATTCGTAGCGGTGCTCGTAAATAATATTGAATAAGCTGAACACCACCATCAGCACAGCCAGAGCATGTATATAAAAAGCGCCACGTGCCAGCTTACGCCAGCTGGTGTCGCCAGAGACCTCTACTTTTGTGCGAGAGGCCATAAAATATGCATAAGAGGATACTATGGCCGCCACAAATGCCACAATCACACTAGCATGGCCAACATCCCCGATCAGCGTATTTATCATCGATTAAAGAATTTAAGAGTTAGAGGGTTAGTGAGTCAGAGAGTTCAAGGTCGAAAAGTATTTGTAGATTCTGCTGCCATTTTATAGCAGGACATATTCCCTACAATTTCACTCTCTAACCCCCAAACTCTATAACACTTCACTTATTTAAAGGCTTGCTGTTTTGGTAACATCTTTTTCCACGTACTTAGACGGGCACTTCAGCAGGATTTTATCAGCTACAAACACGTTGTTCTGCATGTTGCCTGTAATAACCACCTGCTCCGAGCGCTCAAAATCCTGAGGTTTCGGGTTGTAGTAAACTACCTGCTGCTCCACACGATTTGTGTCTACAAGCGTAAAAGTAAAGTAGTTAGGGTCCATAACAGGGTTGTATTGCATGCCCACAATGTGGCCCTGCGGGTCTTTTTTCAGGCGGCCAACCACGTGTACTTTGGTTGAATTTCCTTCTTCGGCGCGCTCAATGGCCTCTCCGAAAGATACATAAGTGCTTGCGTCGCCAGCTGTGGTCATGATGATCATGATGGCCACGGCTATAACTAAAATACCAATGATGTGTGACTTTTTCATCTATGTATAGAAAGTATGATATTCTATTTCTAATCGGCTAACATACTTTTGGAGGTATTAAATCCATTAGTTGCAGCTATTTTATACTTATTGAGCTTTTATGACTGGCTTCATGCATGTTACTGCAAGAAAACCTATAAAAGCTTATTCTCTGAACTGCTTTTCAAGCTTGCTTACCTTGCGGTCCAGCGAAACCAGGTAAACTATCAAACCTGCCAACACAGTGAGCAGTACCACCACTACCACGTAAATTTTGCCGTCCTGACGCAGTGTGTCGGCCATTTCTACTTCTGGCTGTGCCTGTGGTTCTGCAGAAAACTCTACAGCAGTTTGATCGTTCTGGGCCTGCAGGGTGGTGCTTGTACCTAGCATGATGCCAAGTATAAAGCAGCAGATTGCCAGTATTCTATGCATTTTCATATAAGCGTTGTCTCAGTATTTCTAATCTTGATTTTACATTTACTATCCAGATGCCCAACAGCGTCCAGCCAAGTACGGCAGGGTAGAACACTATGCGTAGGCTACTGTCCATGTCGTAGGAGTTGAAGCCAGGGTTGCCGCCGTTGCCAGGGTGCAGCGAATCTGTGAGGCGTGGCAGAATAAACAGCAACGGAATAAGGGCCGCAAAGGCAAAAACATTATACACAGCGCTGATGCGGGCACGCTGCTGTTGCTCGTTAAAAGAGCTGCGCAGTACGATATAAGCAAAGTATATAAGTAGACCAATGGCTGAGGCATTTTGTTTTGGATCGTTGCTCCAATACTCGCCCCAGGTAAAGCGGGCCCATTCCATACCTGTTATAATGCCTAACACACCGAAAAGTATACCTACTTTAGCAGCCTCGTAAGCAATCACATCATTCTTGACAGTCGGGTTCCGAAGGTATTTGATTGAGTAAACCACGGATACAAACAGGATCAGAATCATACCGAACCACATGGGCACGTGAAAGTATAGATTTCGAATAGTTTCGTTCAGGATAGCCAAACGCGGAACATCCGACAGCATGCCAGCCACTACGGTAAAAACCAGCAGTAGCACAGCAAGTATTTTCCACCAGTTGTTTTTCATATTTTTGAAGACGCTAGACGTAAGACACAAGACTTAAGACCTTTAATTATGTGTCCTTCCAAGCAGTCAGATTCTATTTTATATACTTTAATCTATTCCTTAGCTATTCTTGCCCCGCTTTTCCGAGACTGATTTCTATGTTACTTTAAAAATCTTGTGTCTTGATACTTGTGTCTATAATTACGAACGCCAAAGGTACGGGAATAAGATATAAGAAACAGTGACAACAATCATGTTTATGGCAAGCAAGGTTAGCAGTTCGTCGAGACTGGAACTGCGTTCAAGGCCGTCCATCGCATTTTTAGATATTTTAATCAGCATGAGCAGCATCGGCACAATGACTGGAAAACTCAGTACCGCCATCAGAGTGCCGTTGTTAGATGCTTTAGAGGCAATGCCTGAAATCATGGTTAAGGAAGTTGAAAAACCGATGGCTCCCAACACCAACGAAAGCAGGAACATAGGTATATCATCTACAGGATTGCCCAGCACCAGCGCATAAAATACAAAGCAAATCAGGGCCAGCACCAGCATCAGCAGTGTGTTATACACTATTTTGGCCAGTATTACCCCCTGCGGGCTCACGATAGAGTAAAAGTAGAGTAGCCGCCCACGGTTCTCCTGCATAAAGCTTTTGGCTATGGCATTTACCGAAGTAAACAGCAGGATAATCCAGAGGAGCGCATTCCAGACAGGTGCATCTAAGACGCCAGACCGCATACCGAAACTCAGGAAGCACACAAACACCGTGCTGCTGACGTACAGCAACATACCATTAAAAGCATACTTCTGGCGCCACTCCAGCACTAAGTCTTTCTTTACCAGGTATAAAACTTCTTTAAAAAGCACCGTCTCCTAATTTTCCGCAAAGTTACGACACAAATAGTTGGGAAGGTAGTTTTAGAGGTTTAATTGCTCGCTAGGTTGCTGTTTGAATGATTTTTGGCTTGGAATTGCTCTACATATTGAGAAAATGAACAGAATTTCAGACTTTGTTGTGCGTTTTTACTGACAAATGGAAAGGTATAGAAAGCGTTAAGAGTGCTATTATTCTGATGCCGTTTGGTTACCAGTGAAATATACAGCAGTGATCATATTGATGGCTTTAGCAAAAAAGAACACAAAAAAAAGCACGAACCGCTGTAGTTCGTGCTGCATATAATCTAAAGCTGTTGGCAGAAAGATCAGTAAGGTGTTGGCAACTTGTTAACACCTTACTGATCTTTCTTTTTCTTTTTGCGGGCCTTGTGGCGTAGCACTTTAGCGTCACGGTAAAAGATAATCTCTTCGGCAATATTAGTTACCTGGTCGCCAACACGCTCAAGTTTTTTGATGATGTTGTACAGGTGCAACCCAACTTCTATGCCTGCAGGATTATTGTTCATAAAAGATGCGATCACCTTATCTGATTTGCGGTAAATCTTGTTGAGAAGTTTATCCTGTTTTAAAATTTCACGTGCCGCTACAGGATCGTAAGTAATAAGGACTTGGCGGGATGCAACAAACATGCTGAGCGCAACATCATACATCTCGAGCAGACGGCTTTCTGCGGCAAGCTCCTGGGAAATAGGTTCGTGCAGTTTTTCTACGATGCGGCAAATACCTTCTGCTGTGTCGCCTATACGTTCTAAATTAGCGTTAATTTTAAGTACAGAAAGCACTTGGCGAAGGTCTACGGCCACAGGATTGAACAGGGCAAAGAAGTTCTCACACTGCCGATCTATCTTCACGTCATAGCGGTTTACCTTTTTCCCCAGCTTTATTACTTTGCCAGCGAGCTCTACGTCGTTCGTTAGCATGGCTTCGCGGCTGCTGCTAAGCTGGTACTCTACTATGTCCCACATCTCCAGGAGTTTTTCCTGAAGCTTGTTTAATTCTATATCTATTTGTGGCATAAAGTCTAATGTCTAAATGGGTGAGATTACGTACGCAAGAACAAAAGTCTGGTGCTGCCTAACCGAAGCGGCCCGTGATATAGTTTTGTGTACGAGTATCGCTCGGACTAGTAAAAAGTGCCTTTGTTTTAGAGTGTTCTACCAACTCACCCATATAAAAGAAAGCTGTATAATCGCTCACACGACCAGCTTGCTGCATGTTGTGCGTTACAATTACTATGGTGTAGTCGTTCTTCAGTTCGTGAATAAGCTCCTCAATTTTTGCCGTTGAGATAGGGTCAAGAGCAGAGGCAGGTTCATCCATCAGCAACACAGAAGGCGAAATAGCCAGAGCGCGTGCAATGCAAAGGCGCTGCTGCTGCCCTCCCGAAAGGGCTAGTGCCGATTTGTTCAGGTTATCCTTCACTTCGCTCCATAGCGCTGCCCGCTGAAGCGACTTCTCAGCAGTTTCCTGCAGAACAGCTTTATTCTTTATGCCTTGTAGCCGCAGCCCGTACACTACATTCTCGAAAATACTTTTGGGGAATGGGTTTGGCTTTTGAAACACCATACCCACTTCTTTGCGAAGCTCATCTACCCGAATTTTTTTGTCGTAAATATCTCTGCCGTCTAACAGAATATCACCTTCTGTTCTAAAGCCCTCGATAAAGTCGTTCATGCGGTTAAAAGTGCGCAGGAACGTAGACTTGCCACAACCCGACGGACCAATAAAAGCGGTTACGGCTTTTTCCTCCATGGCAATGTCTATACCTTTCAGTGCATGGAAGTTGCCGTAATAGGCGTTGAGGTTTTTAGCCTCCAGTTTATATACTTTCTTACTCATTGTTGATGACGATAGATGTAAGGCACAAGCTTAAAATATACTCTAATTTACAAATTTGAAAGCTTTGTGCCTTCATGTTGATGCCTCGCATTTAGTTTACCACTTCACTTTCTTCTGCTGCCTCAATCTGAGGTATACGGCAATTCCGTTCAGTAGGAAGGTAATGCAGAGGAGTACAATAATGGCACCAGCTGCGTTCGTTAAAAAAGCCTCTTGTGGTCTGGAGGTCCAGTTGAAAATTTGAATCGGTAATACGGTGAATTCATCCAGTGGTGTGGTTGGGGCAAAAGGTACGTAAGCCAGCGCACCAATCACGATAAGCGGAGCCGCTTCACCTACTGCTCTGGAAAGCGCCAGAATGATACCTGTCAGTATACCACCAAACGAAGCAGGCAGCACCTGGTTCCAAATTGTCTGCCACTTAGAAGCTCCCAAAGCATAGGATCCGTCTCTTACGCTACGCGGTACTGCTTTTATAGACTCACGGGTAGTTACAATGATAATAGGCAAAATTAGCAGCGACAACGTAAGCGCCCCAGCTAGCAAACTGCCCCCTAAGCGCATCTGGCGTACAAAAATCTCAAGGCCTAGCAAACCATAAATGATAGAAGGTACACCAGCCAGGTTGGCTATGTTTATTTCCAGAAAATTAGCCAGCTTCGTTTTCCTTGAGTACTCTTCCAGATACACAGCAGCGCCTACGCCTAGCGGGAAAGCTATAACGGCAGTAAGCACGAGAATCCAAAGCGTGCCTGCCCAGGCAGTATAAATACCTGCACTGCTGGCTCTTCTGGAAGGCAGGCTGGTCAGAAAGTCCCAGTCGATGCGGCTTATGCCGTCTATGGCAATATCGATAAGGAAAACCGCCAGCACAACCAGCCCGATTAAGGTGCAGAAGATGCCAAAGATTTGGAAAGCCTTATCTTTATATCGGTTAATGTCTGAGTTAGTCATACTTTTCCTGGTATTTCTTTTTGATCCAGAAGCTGATGTTGTTCAAGGCAAACGTGAAGATGAACAGTGTTAAACCAGCGGCAAAAATAGTTCTATACTCCAGCGAGCCATGCGGCACATCGCCTAAACTTACCTGTACAATATAAGTGGTAATGGTTTCGATAGGCACCAGTGGGTTTAGCGTCAGGCGCGGCTGCTGGCCCGCAGCAATGGCCACAATCATGGTTTCGCCAACTGCCCTGGAAATAGCCAGAATAATAGAAACCAATATACCTGAAGATGCAGCTGGAACCATTACGCCAAAAGCCGTTTGCAAGCGGGTGGAGCCCATGCCGTAGGCTGCTTCACGCAAAGAGCGTGGCACGGCGCTAATAGCATCTTCGCTGAGGGAAGAAATCATGGGGATGATCATGATGCCCATAACGATGCCAGCTGAAAGTGCGTTGAACCCAGCCAAACCAGGAATAAACTGCTGCAGAAAAGGCGTAACAACCGTAAGTGCGAAAAAACCATACACAACCGTAGGTATGGTAGCCAGAACTTCCAGCAGAGGCTTTATAATGGCTCTGAAAGTGCCATGGGCATACTCATTCAGGTAAATGGCAATAGTTAAGCCAATAGGCAGTGCTACGGCTATGGCTATAAAAGTGGTGAGGAAGGTGCCTGCCACCAGCGGCAGTATACCGAACTTCTTATCGGCAAACAGGGGAGTCCACTCTTTTTCTGTCAGGAACTCTACAATAGAGACCTCGCTAAAAAAGCTAACTGATTCTGACAGCAGTACCCAAATAATACCTACTGTAACCAGTATGGTGATGGTGGCTGAGAGCCACAGCAAGCCCTCAATAATTTTTTCTGATTTTCTCAAGGTGCTGAAGGTGCTGTTTAGGTGAAACATAAGTATAGCTTTGGCTTTGATGAATGCGGAAGCTATACTTGTGCTTTGTTTAGCTATTGTTGATTGTTTGCACTGGCGCCAACACCAGTTGCGAACTTCTGAAACTTCTGCTTCTGCTTGTTATACTCTTCCTCTGGCAGGGGAATATAACCCACTTCCTGGCTAAGTTCACCAGCGTTATCGAGGTAGAAGTTAACAAACTCAACCACTTCTGGTCTGGCTACTGCCTTAGAGTTAACGTAAATGAACAGCGGACGGGAAAGTGGTGTATAAGAACCGTCTTTTACTGTTTCTAATGATGGCAGAATTGCACCAGTGCCGTTGCTATCGTCTTCGTCGTTAACAGGTATTGCTTTCAGCTTACCCTTGTTTTCTTCGTAATATGCATAGCCGAAGAAACCCAAGGCATACGGGTCTGTCGAAACACCCTGCACCAACACATTATCGTCTTCGCTAGCGGTATAGTCGCCGCGGCTGGAGTGGCTTTTACCAACAATAGCCTCTGTAAAGTAATCATAAGTGCCAGACTCTACGCCTGCGCCATATAAGTGAAGCTCCTGGTCTGGCCACTCAGGGCGTACCTGATTCCAGCGTGTAATAGTGCCTTGTGCGCCTGGTTCCCAGATTTTCTTTAGTTCTGCTACTGTAATATCTTTTACCCAATCGTTCTCTGGGTGTACTACAACCGTTAAGCCATCGTAGGCTACCGATAGTTGTTCAAAAGAAATATCATTTCCTTGTGCCGCAGCCTGTTCATCGGCATTCATAGCACGCGAGGCATCTACTATGTCAATATCGCCACGGGTGAATTTCTTCATGCCGCCGCCTGTGCCTGATACACCTACCGTTACTTTAACGTTAGGAGCCTCCGTGCGAAATTCCTCTGCTACAGCCTCTGTAATAGGGTAAACGGTAGAGGAGCCGTCTATTTGGATGCTACCAGTAAGGTCGCTGTTCTCTCCCTCGCTGGTGTTGCCACCGCAGGCAGCAAAAAACAAAGAACCGCTAATCAGGAGTGCTGTGTGCAGCTTCTTATTTGTAAGCTTAAAATTTAACATAAGCCAGGTTATAGTTTTATGGTTGATTTTTGGAGATTGTTAGAATACTATGTCCAATTTTTTGCTGTATACTTCAATGTGGATTAAGTAGTTATAAACAGCAGGGCAATCGGGCTGAGAAGAATGTTATGGTGTGATTTCTGTTGCAAAGTTCTGCACAAGTAAGCAGACCCTCTAATGTGGATTGTTATGTTATTGTTAAGTTTTTATTAAGATTAAAGCGATAACTCCATCTGTAACCTAGCCTGTAGATAATCATCTATATTAGGCTGCCTTATGAGCGTAAAATCGCTTTGTACTTTTAAGTTGTGCCCCACAATATACCTGGAGATGCCAAGGGTGTATTGCTTTTCTGGAATGATACTTGTTGCTGCTGTAGGAGAGAAGGATGTGTAGCGACCTGCTATCTCCCAATCAATTGGGAAAACATATCCTACCTGTAAGTTTAAGGCTTCGCCTGTTACAAAAGTCTCTTCTACAGTGCCAAAATCAGTTCTGCTTACCACGGGGCCATTCAGAGCTTTACGGTTAGCATATTCGCCCATAAAAGACAAGCCTCTAAACTTAAACATAGCATCTACAAACCAGGTGCTCAAATCACGTTTCTCGCTCAGGAAAGAACCTAACTGGCCACGTGATCTGGAAGCATTATCGTTATAGTCGTAGGAGGCGGCTATAGCAAGTTTAGGGGTGGGCTCCCGTTCCAGGTCACTAGATACATAATCACCATCTCCTATAAACTCGCCAAACGGAAGCACCTCCAGGCGAGCAGTATAATCATAGCCACCTGTATTGGTTACAGTAATGTTGCGGCCTTCACCCATAGATACGGAACCTATCTCGCGAAATACTACTCCGCCAATAGCATGCTCATTACGCAGTTGTATGCCAGCGTCACGATCTAGGTTAAACTGAGCGTTTAGAAGGCTGCGGTCTACGAATTGTAGGTTCTGAGAAGAAATAACACGCTCCCGATTTCCTGGTAACTTTGTCTGCCCAAACCATAAGAATAAGGTTTCTGTCATTTGCCACTTCGCAACAGCGTCCAGAACAACATTATCAGCTTGGTTGTTCTGTTCTAACAAGCCACTACCGATGTCGCTGTTGCTAAGGCCCAACTCAATTTTATAAACTACTCTAGGTGAGAGAACAAATCCATCAAACTTCAATCGTGCTCTGCGAATCAGAAAGCGGTCGTCCCAGTTCTTCGTTTCCTCATTGTGTTCACCATGATACAACATCTGAAAACGAGTGCTGAACTTAAGGCTAAAAGAAGAGTCGGCGGCTATGAAACGTAGACCGTTGCCAAACTTAGACTTGTTTATACTTTGTGCTGATGCTTTGGAAAACCATAGTAAGGAGGTTAAAAAAGCAAGTATAACAGCTAGCTTGTAACGGTTCACGATTACCTGAGTTTGGTGAGAGTCATAATTTAGATTGGTTCTTATACTGTAGAATTGAAGAAGAGGGTACAGCTGATGCAGAAAGAAAAATAAATAGGCAGTAGCACGCACTCCTGTACGAAAACGGCTATACCTACCGCTTTCGTACAGGAGTGCATGCTGCTAAAAGTTAAATTGAGCCTGAAGACGTAGCCTATTACCAAACTGCCTGTTGTAGAGATTGGCAGCGTTGCTTGTGGTGCGGTCAGCAATGCTATAGTCTGCTACCAGTTCGAAATTTTTGAAAGGTTGCCATTCTGCTCCTATTTCTGTTTCTGCAACCCTGTGGCTGGTCGCATCGCGTTCGTGCTTTTTGCCGCCTTTGTAGTATTGCAGCTTTATAAAAGGAATAAGCACCTGGTTGCCTACCTGCATTTTGTACATAGTTTGGGCATAGCCACCATGCAGCGGCTTAACTTTTATAGAAGAGGTAGCAGCGTCAAATTCAGGGCCACGGCCAACATTGTACTCTGCCTGAAAACCAAGTCTTTGCGGATACACAACCAAACTAGCGGCTACACGTTGGTCTATAAATCCTTCTTGTAGTTGTTCTTCTGACCCCACTTTTACGCCTGATGAAAGTTGATCTGGAGTAACAACATATTTACCAGAGTATGCCTGTATGCCTGGTTCTATAAATTGACCGTTAGCTAGCCTGATAGGGTAAGCAATACGGGCTACTGTATGTAGCTCATCGTTAGCGTCTGGTCTGTTGGCGGTTTGCCCGTTGAATACACCTAACCCAACTACACCGTAGTCTCCACTTCCTTTTAATCCTAAGCTGGTAAGCTCCTCAAACCGCTCTCTTATCTTTGACGGTGCCCAATAGAACATTACGGCCAAGTCGCGTTCATTCGCTAAAGCACTATTGATGGCGTCGTTACGATCTAGCGCCAAGCGGTTGCTGCTAGATTGCATGTTTTCGAAGCCATAGGGTATTTTGCTCTGCCCGATTCTAAGTCTAAATTCTTTCTTGGCGTCTAGCGCCAGGTCAAAATAAGCATCACGGAGTTGTACAAAGTTTAGGGTGTTACCACCAGGAGAGGAAGCAAAGTCTGGTTGGATATAAATAAATAGCCTCTCGTGAACATTGCCGCTGAATATAATACGTGTTCTTCTGATGAAAAGGCCGTTACCAGCTCCAAGCGACTTATCGCATTGGTCGCATTTTAATAATGGGTTGGTTTCGAGCAGGCGATTATACCTTACCTGTGCATAACCACGGATCGAGATTTTTTTATACCACGGAGTTTTACCAGGAGCCTCCTGTGTAGGAGCGGCAACATAAACAGTGTCAGTAGGTGCAAGGCTACTACTAACAGCTGATGAGGAATCTGCTGTAGTGTTTGAAAGTGTAGCGTTACTAGAATCAGATTTACCTGATGCATTGTTTGCCAGAAAACTGGCAGATAACAACAGAGCAGCTGCTCCGCAAATAAAATTTTTCACTTATTCCGATTAAGGTGAGAATTAATCAATTGCCAACTATAGTAGTCTCTTTTCTATAGCTGTAAACCTGCTTTTACAATTACAAGCGGGCAGTTAGTCAGGCTGCTGTTGCGCTTGTAATTGTTTGCGATGCAAAGTAACGGAAGTAATGTTACCCGTTCTTTAAGTCAATGTTAAGCCAATGTTAAGATTTGTACGATGTGTGTGCAGTTCTTGCCTGTAAGAGTGTGCTTTATGAGTAGAGACTTGTGTTGTTTACATGTTCTTAATATAGGCTTTAATCTAAATTAACATACAGATAACAATGTGTTAACATTGAGCGGTTAGGTTTAACATTAAGATAATTAGTGGATAACACTGACTTAAACTGACTGGTCTACTTTTGCAGCGAGACTAAAAACAAAGTATATCAATGAAGTTCTTATTTACATTTCTCACCATTTTCACCACTTCTTTTTACGGTTTTGCCCAACAAGCTACACTTAAGGGTAAGGTGACAGATAAAATCACTGGCGAAGACGTTATCGGAGCTGTGGTATTTATTAAAGGTACTTCTAAGGGAGCCACCACAGATTACGAAGGTAACTATAGGTTACAGTTAGAGCCAGGTGCCTACACGCTTTCGGTAACTTTCCTTTCCTATAAGCCATTCGAAACAGCTGTAAACTTAAATGCGGGTCAGACCTCAACCGTAAACGTGCAGCTAGAGCAGAATGCACAAGAAATTCAGGCGGTTGAAATTGTAGGCGCGCGACAGACTAACACTGAAGTGGCCGTGCTAGAAACCATGCGCCAAAGCGAAGTGGTCGTAAGCGGTGTGTCGGGCGAGCAGATCTCGAAGTCTATGGACCGAGACGCAGCCGCCACAGTAAGACGTATACCAGGCGTTACAGTAATGAACGATCGCTACGTGATGATTCGCGGTATGAGCCAACGCTACAACACTGTAATGTTGAATGATGCTCTAACGCCGAGTGTGGAGACAGATTCCAGAGCTTTCTCATTTGATTTGCTGCCCACCAGCGTTATAGATAGAATCCTAGTTTATAAAAATGGTTCTCCAGAACTGCCAGGCGAGTTTGGCGGTGGTGTGATAAAGCTATACACCAAAAACGTAGTTGCTGAAAACTCCACTTCCATCGGTGTGTCGGGCTCTTACAGAGCAGGTACGACTTTCAACAACTTCTTAATTGATAAAAAAGGACGCACCGATTTCTTGGGCTTCGACAACGGAGACAGAGCTATACCAGGTACAGTGCCAGCCAACATGGGGCAAATGAACAGAGGTGATGAAAGGTTGGTGAATATTGGTCGTGCCTTCCCGAACACATGGGCGCCTAACTCATCTACGGCCATGCCAGATCTTCGCTTTTCGCTTGGGGTAAACCGCCGCTTTGATCTTGGTGCTATAGAAATGAGTTCAGTATCGGCCATTTCTTACAGTAATACCAACACCTTAACAAAGGGTACATTCAAAACCTACGAGGACTATGATCCTACTTTAGGCTACAGTAATCCACAGCTAAACTTTCAGGACGAAATGTATACAAACAATGCACGTCTGGGGGTAATCAGTAACTGGTCAGCACGCATTAACAGCAACAACAAAATAGAGTTTCGTAACTTCTTTAACCAGCTGGGTGTGAGCGAAGTGCTACAAAGAGAAGGAACAGACGATACAGGGACTCCAGACAGGTTACAGCGTAACTACTCGCTACGCTACGAGAGCCGCAGCATTTACTCTGGCCAGTTGCAGGGTACACATGACTCTGATGATAACAAAACAACCTATACCTGGACAGGGGGGTACTCTTACACAGGAAGAAACGAGCCAGACTACCGCCGTTACCGCACAGCATACGATCAGAATGCAGATGCCTACAGAATAATATACTCAAACATTGTTACGCCAACAGACTTGGGCCGTTTCTACTCAAAGCTTAATGAGCATGTGGGCATGCTAAGCGGACAAGTAGAGCATCGTTTCAATACAGCTGACTCTACTGCCGAAAATGCACCAGTAATCAGAGCAGGGTTTTATGCAGAACGTAAAAACAGAGATTATGCAGCCCGCTTCCTGAGTTATGCACCTTCTAACTCAAGCAGCTTTGACTCTAGGTTACCGCACCTGCCAATTGAGCAGTCTTTTGCACAAGAGAATATAAACAGCTCTACTGGCTGGAGTATTATAGAGCAGCGATTGCCACTGCCGATATACGATTATGATGCTCAAAATAATCTAATAGCTGGTTTTATCGGGGGAGCGGCTCCACTTTCAGCAAGATTATCAGCTTCTGGTGGCGTAAGGGTAGAATATAACAACCAGTTGCTACAGGGTGTTAGCCAGACTTTTGAAAAAATTGATCAGAGCACGCCAAAGCTAAGCATTTTACCTTCTGCTAACTTTAGCTACGAAATTACATCGCGTGCCAAGTTACGTGCAGGTGCCAGTGTTAGTGTTAACCGCCCAGAGTTTCGTGAGCTTGCTCCATCACCTTACTATGACTTCGTAAACCAGTTTGAAGTAAGAGGAGAGCCTAGCTTGGTAACGGCAACAATATACAATAGCGATGTGCGCTACGAGTTTTATCCAAACCCATCCGAAATATTCTCAATAGGTGCATTTTATAAATACTTCAACAAGCCTATAGAAACAGTTTTTGCAAATACGTCGGGTGGTAACACTATCACTTTTGAGAATTCTAAAAGAGCTTATAGTGTAGGTTTGGAGGCTGAAGTAAGAAAATCATTGCTTAACCTTTCAGAGTCAAGGCTTATACAGAATACCTCGCTGGTGCTGAATGCAGCCTTAAACAAAAGTGAAGTACAGATAACAGACGAAAGAGCGGCATACCAGCCTGGTACACGTCAAATGGTAGGACAGTCTCCTTATGTAGTAAACGCAGGTTTATACTATCAGGATGATGCCAGCAACCTACAGGTTAATGTGCTTTATAACGTAATTGGGCAGCGCATATTTGCCGCTGGTGGTAACCTGCGCCAGACAATTTACGAGATGCCCCGCAATCAGATTGATATCTCTTTAACAAAGGGCATAGGAGAGCATTTCGAAATTAGAGCAGGCATACAAGATCTGCTAAACCAGAAGACACGCCTGATCCAGGATTCTAATGAAGATAATAAAATTACCTCTGTAGATGAGTCTTTCAGAGAGTATCGCAGAGGGCAGTATTCAACTATAGGAGTTACCTATAAATTCTAAATCGAAACCATTAACAATCTCAACTTATAACACTTTAAACATGATTATGAAAAAGTTATTTAATTTACTGTTAGTTGCTTTTCTAGCGGTGTCTTTTGTTGCTTGTACCGATGACGACGATGATGGTGGAACTCCTGTAACTGGACAGCCATTAACAACATCGCAGGAGAATGGTATGACGGTAGTTTCTGGTTCAACAGATCAGGATTTCACGATGAGAGCCAACACCAAATACTTACTAAGAGGTTTTGTGTACATTAAAGATGGTGCTACACTTACTATAGAGCCTGGTACTGTAATTATGGGTGAGTCTACCTCAAGAGGAACCTTGATAGTTGAACGTGGCGGTATGATCATGGCAGACGGTACTGCTTCTAACCCTATTGTGTTTACTTCTGACCAGCCTGTAGGTTCTCGTGCTACTGGCGACTGGGGTGGCTTAATTATTTTGGGTAATGCTCCTGTAAACTTGGGTTCTAGCGCAGAGATAGAAGGTGGCGTGAACAGAGAGTACGGCGGCAACGATCCTAACGACAACTCTGGTGTACTACGTTATGTACGTGTTGAATTCCCTGGTGTAGCTTTCCAACCTAACAACGAGATCAACGGTATTACATTAGGTGGCGTGGGTGCTGGTACTACAATCGACTATGTACAGGTATCACACTGTGGTGACGACGCTTTTGAGTGGTTCGGTGGTACAGTAAACGCAAAACACCTAATCGCTTACAAAACTGTTGACGATATGTTTGATACTGACAATGGTTACGCTGGTAACCTGCAGTTCCTGGTAGGTATCTCTGATCCTGATATAGCTGACGTTTCTGCTTCTAACGGTTTTGAATCTGATAACGACTCACAGGGTAGTACTGCTACACCTATTACGGCTCCAACTTACTCTAACGTAAGCTTATTCGGTCCGCTTGCTACTAACCCAAGCGCTACTGTAAACAGCAACTATGGCCGTGGCTTACACATTCGTCGTAACAACCAGACTAAACTGCACAACTCACTTATTGCTGGCTGGCCTACAGGTCTGTTGTTAGACGGTACTGCTACAGAAAACAACGCTACAGCTGGTTCTATGAGAATTCGTAACACCGTTATTGCAGGTACTCCTGCAGGCAGAGCGTTAACTGTAACTTCGACTAGCACTTTCGATCTTGCTTCTTGGTTCAACGCTTCAGCCAATGGTAACAGCGTGGTAGATGATGCTTCTACTTTAGGTATAGCTGGTTCATTCACACAAAATGGAGCTCCTAACTTCTCAACAGGTACTCCGCTACAGTCTGGAGCTAGCTTTGCAGATTTAGGAAATTTCTTTGAGCAGGTAAACTATATCGGCGCTTTCGGTACTACTGACTGGACTTCTGGTTGGGCTAACTGGACTCCAAACGAAACAGCTTACTAGTACTGCTTTAAGTTATAATATTGATTGCACATGTATGGGTGAGAAACATTCGTTGCAATCATTAGCAGGGTGGCTTAGTCTCCCACTTTGCGTGAAACCCGCCAGTTCTGGCGGGTTTCTTGTTTTTAGTAGGGGCACAAGTTAAAAATCCGCACCACCAGTTCCTCCTACAAAATACTGATACAGGAAATAGAGGATAACTAAGATAACTATAAACCCGATGCAGCCGCAGCCACCTCTTCTGCCGCCTCCGCCGCCACCAAAGAGTTTCCTGAGTAGCCAAAATCTAAATAAACCTCCTAGCATATTTCTTTCTGTTTAAAATTGTAAATGCCCTTATACCTGAATTCTTAAGCCCCATGTCGGGTGCTGAAGTGTTCAGGAAGGTTTACGGAGGGATAAGAAAGCATGTTGTTACCTTGTCTGCCAAATGTAGAGCAGACAAGGTAAATGCAGATTTAAAATATGAGTGGTATTAGCTGATAGGTACTTTGCGTAGAATGGCTTCTATAAAATCTTTTGTTTTGATGCCATCAGCCTCTGCTTCGTAATTAAGTATAATCCTATGGTTCATGACATCATGTGCCACTTCCTTTATATCTTCGGGTAGTACATAATCCCGCTCGTCAAAATACGCTACAGCCTTGGCTGCACGGTTTAAGGCTATGCTTGCCCTTGGCGATACACCAAACTGTATATATGGTGCAAATTCGTTCAGGTCGTATTCGGCTGGTCTGCGGGTGGCAAAAACAAGCTCAATTATATACTTCTCTAGCGTTTCAGATATCTGTACCTGGTTTATTTCGCTCCGGATGTCAAAAATATCTTCTTTAGAAAGCACTTTGGTAACAGGGTCGTTGAAAGACATATTGGACATACGGCGCATAATCTCTAATTCATCTGCTTTTTTAGGGTAGTCGATGTACACCTTCATCATAAAGCGGTCTACCTGTGCTTCGGGCAGAGGGTAGGTTCCTTCATGCTCTACCGGGTTTTGGGTAGCTAGTACCAGGAAAGGTAAATCTAGCTTATAGGTAGTTTCGCCAATAGTTACCTGTTTTTCCTGCATCGCCTCCAGCAGTGCCGACTGTACTTTGGCAGGAGAACGGTTCACCTCATCGGCAAGTATAAGATTAGCGAAAATAGGCCCTTTCTTTACTTCAAAGGCCGAAGCGTTCTGGTTATAGATCATGGTGCCGATCAGGTCCGATGGCAGCAGGTCTGGTGTAAACTGTATCCGCTGAAAGTCGAGGCGTAGTGCCTTAGAGAGCGAGTTGATGGTAAGTGTTTTGGCAAGGCCAGGAACACCCTCCAGCAAAATATGGCCACCTGTAAATAAGCCTATCAACAGGCGGTTAACCATGTAAGACTGCCCTACAACTGCCTTGCTCACCTCGTTGAAAACCTGTTTTATTTTCTGCTGATGTGCCTTTATTTTCTCCTGAAAAACCAATTCGTCTGTTGCCATGCGTTTCCGCTAAGGTTATTGTATGTGCTAAATATAAGTAGAAGCAGGCATTACTGCCAGTACAAAGGTAAGCAGTGCTCCTGTTTCTTTAAGCTATAACGTTGCAATAATAAAAAAAGCGCCCTGAGGCGCTTCTATGGTTCTGTTTATGTTAAGTATGAAATGCTTATGCTGCTGCCTGAAGGCTGTTTTGTGCTTTAGACTTTACCTGCTTTAGGCGGTCCTTTCGTGCTTGGCGTACCATTTCAGCCAGGCTATTAGCGCTATCGTGCTGTATGTCTAACGACAGGATCATTACTTGCTTAGGAGTTGTTACCTGAATGCAGTTGCGACGCGTCATCATATATAGCATTACAAAGAAGCCGCTGATCAGGGCAAAGGAGTCGTCATAATACACCATAAGAGCAGCCAGTACGCCTAATGTAAGATATGATGTGTTTCCTAAGGTTTTTACTTCCCAGTTGGTGATATCTTCCAGCATAACAGAAGAGGAGCAACGCAAATCCCAAGGCTTATACTTTTGAATAAGGCGGTGGGTCGTAAGCGTCAGCTTCTTATCAACGGTCTGGACAAGGAGTTGCTCTCCACAAAACAGCTTGGTGGAGTCTACAGCTAAAAGGCTGTTAAGTTTGTTGCGGATTGGGTTGCGTAGTAATGTAAGTAGCACGGCTTTGGGTTTTTGTAAGGATGATTCCAAAAACCACCAAATGGTTGCATCGGTAGTGCGCAAAGATAATTTTTTTATTTAAGTTCAGATGCTGTTGTAACACCTTTTTTGAGAATATTTATGAAATTTTTCTTTATCTGCAAACAAACACATCCTGCCAGTCCTTCTTTAGATAAGCATATGCTATTCAAACAAATAGGCGCATGATACAACGTAGTGTCATGCGCCTATTTTATAAGTAAAGACTGTTAGAAGCTCTCTATAAGTAATAATCTCCTTCGTGTCCGTGTGCACGTTGGTTTTTAAAGCGGGCAATGTCAGCCTGCATGTTATCGTAAATCTCCTGTACTTCTTCCGAATCTTCCGTTAGCGGCTTAATATGTTCACTCAGAAGTTTGGCAGCCAAAGGATAGAACTTTGAATCGTCTGTATTTTTAGCATTAACTCTGAACGCGCTTACAGCATTATCCAGTTTTTTTAGTGCAACAGGATGCTTGCTTTTAAACTCTTGAATAGTGTCGCGAAGCTTCTCCCGTATCATCAGGTATAAATCCTCCTCAAACGTTGTTCCGAAATCGTCGTCATCCTCTTCGTCCTCGAAACTATTCAAATCAAATTCGTCATCGTATTCGAAATCATCTTTCATGGCTGATAATAAGGTTTTTAGTTGATAGTAGGCGCTTTTTTTCTCTTTACTTTCATTGTATACTTGTTTAGAAAAGACATGGTTGAGACTTTTTTAAATAAGTGTGCATTATGCAAAGCAGTAGTATGCAGCTGCATAATTAGTGGTTGCTAATGGTTTTTGCAAAACCTTCGGTCCAATTTTTCAACTTATTTTGTTCAATTTTGTGCAAAGCATTTAGCCTGAGACTTAAGCTCTTAAAATTACACTACAAAGCAAAAAATTAGCGCCCGCAGCTAAGCTGCGGGCGCTAATTTTTTAAGTATGAAAAATGGGCTCAGGAGAACTTTCGTTCGATAAGCTTCAGAAGCTTCTGTACGTTTTCCTGCTTTTTACTCCAGTCGTATTTAGGAGCAATTTCATGATTAACGTAATTGAAGGCCTGCTCAGGAGTTGTAAATCCATCCAGGGTAGAAATCATTTGGTAGTAGGTAAGGTTATCGCCATCGAATAACTCATTGATAAAGCTAAAGCGTTGGTTGATAGAAATAGAGTTCTTTAGCGAATCAATTTTACGGTTGCTATGCGAATCGGCAAGTGAAGCAGGCGTTTCCTTACGGAAATTGTCGTTTAGCGTCGGCCTGTCGTTTCGGAAACGCTCGCTTAGGTTCTGGTTAGGCACTGGCGTGGCAGGCGTAACTGGCGCAGAAATTTCACGCTGTGCATTGTTGATAGGCGCTACCACTTCCTTTTCCTGAATTGGTGCGGCTGGAGTAGGTATAGCCACTGGAGGCGCTGGCGTAGCGGCAGGAGCTGGTTTGCTAACAACTTCATCAGGCGTTACGGGCAGTAACTCGCTAAACTTGGTGGTAAGTTCTTCTATCTTTGTTCTGCTGCTTTGGCTTGCGCCCACGTATAGCCTAAAGCGGCTAATAATATAGTCGCGATCTCTGTTAGAAGGCGAGAGAGTTTCTATGAAGCCTGCAAAAAGGGGCTTGTTTATGTCAATGTACTTCAGGTTGTCCTGCAGCTTAGGCAGTGTTATTTCCTCTTGTATGCGCAGGAACTTCTCTTCAAAAGTTACCACGGGGTCTAAAACCAACAGAAAGGTATCGTGAATAGCTTTTTGCAACAGGGCCTCAAACACGTTTCGCTTCATGAGAATCTTGCGCGACAGCACATTCATAAAGTTCAAGAGAGCCTCCTTCACATCCTCGTGCTCATAATCAAAATAAGGACTGCGTAGATTGGCCATTTCGTGCTGCCATTGTTGCAAGAGCTCCTTTATTGCAAAAAGGTTTACCTGCTTAATAGGAGTAAAACCAATAAGTTGCGGCCCGTTAACAGTATCGTGCGAGGCAAAGTGGCGGTCGCATAACAGATTTGCGAGGTCTTTGCTGTAACGCTCTAGGTGTAATTGATTATATTTGTCTTCCATTTAGATTTCTTTCTCCTGTAAAGTTAAAAAAATATGCCAAAGTTAACTGTGCAAAATCTTGCCAACAAAGAAGTATTTGTGCGGCAGGGGCAAACGGTGCTAAAGGCGCTGCAGGAAGAAGGACAGGACTGGATGCATGCCTGCGGAGGCAAAGGCCGCTGCACAACTTGCCGCATTATTGTACTACAAGGGATGGAGCATTTTGCACCGTTGACAGCCTGTGAGTTGAAGTATAGGGAGAAGGGACGCATTGAAGACAACGAGCGGCAAACCTGCCAGTGTACCATGGTTAGTGGAGAGGCAGTTGTAAAGGTGCCTGAACAAACAAAGCTGCCGCACCTTAATTATAGTTAGAAAGTTAGAGGGTGGAGAGAGTTAGAAGGTTAAAAAGTTGGGAAGTTAGAAAGTGAAGAGCTTCAACTATGGCAATCAAACATCTAAGCCATTCCTTGTTCAACACATTACCGCATCAGTACATTAGCAAATTACCGCATTAGCACATTATATAGAAATGTTTATTGAACCACGCGTAGGTAACGAGAACCACGCACACAGAAGAGGATGGATTGAAGTAATCTGCGGCTCGATGTTTTCTGGCAAAACCGAAGAGCTGATCAGGAGGCTGAACAGAGCAAAGATTGCAAAGCAGAAAGTGGAGATCTTTAAACCTACCATAGATAAGCGTTATCATGAGGTGGATGTAGTGTCGCATAACGATAATTCTATACGTTCTACTCCTGTAGACTTTGCACAGGACATGCTGCTGTTAGGTGGTAGTTGCGATGTGGTAGGCATAGACGAGGCGCAGTTTTTTGATGAGGGTCTGGCAGAGGTATGTGTAAAGCTTGCCAATAGCGGCGTGCGAGTTATAGCAGCTGGGCTGGATATGGATTATCTTGGAAAACCTTTTGGACCAATGCCTGCCCTGATGGCGGTGGCGGAATACGTTACCAAAGTACACGCCATCTGTGTGCAATGCGGAGATATTGCTACCTACTCTTACAGAAGCGCTGCCTCAGAACAACAGGTGCTACTGGGCGAAACCGATTCTTATGAAGCCCGTTGCCGCCACTGCTTCTTGGAAGGAACGAAGAAAGCAAGGAAGTAGCAGTTCTGGCTTTAATTGTTGGATGTTTGTAGTTGAAAAGCTGTGTGGTTGGATGGCTGGTAGGCATAGAATTTTAAAGCACTTCACTTTATCCTTTCATAATTCCTTGTTCTTAAACGGCACGGCTGTAGTATAGACCATGTAATATTCCAGTAAGCCCGCAGGAGAGGAAACTATAGCATAGCATGAACCACCACCAACACAGTTGGCAGAAGCTGAAATACTTAAAGATATACTTCGGGGTATGGCTAGGGCTACTGTTGACTGGTTATAGCTCGCTGGCGCAAAGCCAGGTGCCGTTAGGGGCGTGGCAGGTGCATGTGCCGTTTCAAAATGCGAAAGCTGTAGTAGAGGCAGGCGATAATATATACGTAGCGGCAGAACAAGGGCTTTTCTACTACGATAAAGCCTTTAACAGCATTGAAACGCTTACCAAGCTGGATGGACTGAAAGAGCAACTCATCAGCACCATCGGCTACGACCAAGCGACGCAAACACTTATCATCGCTTACAAAAACACCAGCATCGACTTAATCCGCCAGGGCCGCATCTTCAACATCGGCGCCATTAACAGGCGGCAACTGCCTGGTGAGAAAAAGATCAACCACATACTGGTACATAACAAGCTGGCGTACTTATCTGCTAGCTTTGGGGTGGTGGTGCTAGACCTACAGAAACAGGAAATAAAGGAAACCTACAGTAACATCGGCCCTGAAGGTACAACCATCAGCATAAAAGAGGCGGCTGTACTTGGTGATAGCATTTTTGTGGCCACGGCCAATAGTGTGCTGGGTGCCAGTCTTTCTGCTAACCTGCAGGATTTTGCCAGTTGGAGCTCCGTTAGCGAAAGCCTGCCGCCAGTACAGAACATTACAACTATTGAAGGCTTTAACAACGAATTATACCTGGGCACTTCTGGGCAGGGTGTGTTTAATAGGCAAGGCAGTAACTGGCAAGCGGCTCTACCTGAGGCAGGCGAATCCGTTTATAATTTAAGTACATCGGGTGGTATCTTGGTGGCGGTATCAGAGGCAAAGGTGGTGCTGCAGCGGGTGCAGGGGCAAACACAGGTAGTTACAAACGATTTTCTGCAAGCTGCGCAGCAAGCTATAGCTGGTACCGATAACATTCTTTGGGTTGCAGACTATAACAAAGGCTTGATCAGGATAAACCTTGCAACAGGTGAAAGGACTGCTTTTGCGCCAGATGGCCCCTATTCCAGCCAGAGTTTTAATGTGTATGCCGCCAATGGCAGTGTGTATGGTCTCAGCGGTGGCTACAATCAAAACTACCAACCTTTCAACTCCACCAACGGTTTTTATAAGTATAAAGGCGGCATTTGGGAAAACTACAACTCCACATTGGCTAGCTTTCCTGCTGTAAAAGATTTAGTTGATGCCGTGTATAACCCTGTAACGGGTAAGTTATACTTTGCCAGCTACGGCAGCGGGTTATTGGAGTGGGAAAGTTTGGAGAAGCATCAGCTCTATAACACTACCAACAGCACGTTGGTGGCGAATACGGCTGGTGAGGTGTGGATAACAGATGTGGCAACCGATGCAAGCGGTAATGTGTGGGTAGTGAACAGGCATCAACTTACCAACAGACCTGGCTTGCATGTGTTGCGCCCCGATGGCAACTGGCAGAGCTATACATTGCCTGGCATACCAGACGGAGCTAACCTGGAGCAGCTGGTAATTGACGACTTCGGAAATAAATGGTTGTCCACTAGCAGGAGTGGCAACAGCAGGAGCGGACTAGTAATTTACAGCGAAGAAGGGCAGCGGGTACGTTCTTTAACGACAGGTACAGGAAACGGTAATTTACCAAGTGGTGCGGTACACGCCCTGGCTAAAGATCTTAATGGTGATATATGGGTGGGTACTGCAGCTGGTGTGGCGGTATTTTATAATACAGGTGCTGTGTTTTCGTCCCAAAACTACGATGCACGCGTTCCTATTATAAATAGGAGGCCTTTGCTAGATGGGCAAACGGTGCATGCTATAGCCGTAGACGGCGCAAACCGAAAATGGATAGGCACGGACAATGGGCTTTGGCTTTTGGGGCCTGACGGAGATGAGTTGCTGGCGCATTTTACTTCTGCTAACAGTCCTTTGCCCTCTAATACCGTACAAACCATAGCTGTGGAGCACCAAACGGGAGAGGTGTTTGTAGCTACGGATGCAGGCATGGCATCTTACAGAGCAGGAGCTACTGTAACGGAAGGTACACCAGGTTGCGCTGTGGTTTTTCCGAACCCTGTGCGGCGAGAGTTTACAGGTATGGTGGGCATTTCTGATTTACCGAATAATGCGCAGGTGCGTATCACCGATATAAACGGCACGTTGGTATATAAAGGGCAGGCTACTGGTGGCACTTTTACCTGGAATGTGCGGGGCTACAATGGCAAACGCGTAAAAGCAGGCGTATACCTGGTGCTGAGTTCTGACAAAGATGGGCAGAATGCCTGTGTAAGTAAAATTGCTGTACTGGAATAGAAAATGCTTGTTAAAACCAAAGGAGTTGTACTCAATTATATCAAGTTCCGTGAGTCTTCCATCATCACGAAGATTTATACAGAGCAGCTAGGGGTGCAGTCGTACATCGTAAACAGCGTGCGCAAAAAAGGCAATGGCTCCCGTATTGCGCTGTTCCAGCCATTCACGCTGCTGGACATGGTGGTTTATAGTTCTCCTAGAGGCGGTATTCAGCGCATCTCAGAGTATAAAACAGCCTATCCTTTTGCTACCATTCCTTTCGACATCCGCAAGAGCAGTATTTTGTTGTTCTTATCAGAAATGGTGACGCGTACGGTGAAGGAGGAAGAGGAAAACCCTACGCTTTTTGCTTTTCTGTACAACAGCATGATCAGCTTCGATCAGCAAGTGCAGCATTTTGAGAACTTCCATCTCGAATTTTTACTTGAACTGACGCAGCACTTAGGCTTTGGGCCTGGTTCGGGAACAGAAATTATTGAGCAGGTTGCTTTTTCTGCCAATACACAGGCCGCTACGTCAGCTCCACCTGTGCTGGCCTTGCATGCCTACGAAACCTATTTCGATGGTTTACTTCGCCCTGGCGTTGCGAACGAAACCATTCCTAACGGCAAGATCAGGCGGGAAATGTTATCTATACTTATTCGCTACTACCAGCTGCATGTAGATAAGCTTGGAGAAATAAAATCACTGGCAATACTTTCGGAGGTATTATCCTAAACAAAAAGAGCAGCCCTTAGAGCTGCTCTTTTTGTTTGTATTCAGATAGATAACTACAGTTTTCTTAACACCTTAATATCAAAAGCAAGTACTGTGTTGGGTGGTATAGAGTTGTTACCACATATGCCGTAGGCTAGATAAGAAGGGATGTAAAATAAAGTATTCTCGCCAACCTTCATTAACTGTAAGGCCTCATCCCATCCTTTTATAACTTCTCCAGCCCCTACTGTTATAGTCAAAGGACTGGCTCTTTCATAAGAGTTGTCAAAAGTTTTAGAAGTGCTGAAGGAACTGCCATCAATGAACTTACCTACATAATGAACTTCTACCCTATCTCCTGCTTCCACTTCAGCACCAGTACCTTCTTCCAGTACAAAGTAATGGATACCAGAAGCAGTTTCCTGCATGGCAGTGGTATCGATGTTATTGTCCCTGAAATACTTTTTAATCGTCTGGATGTCCTGAGGCTTCACAGCAAGCTTTTCTTCTTCTGTTGGTAAGCAGCGATATTGGTTGTAATAGTCATCCAAATCGTCGCCACCGCAGGCAGAAAAAGATGCCGCTATTACTACAAAGGCAAAAGCCTTAAGTGCATTATGCTTTGTGAACCAGTTAGAAAAGGCTTGAAGTATCATAGAATGCAATAGTTAATGTAATTTGAAATTATTGTTGAACATCAACCAGCTCAACATCGAAACGAAGAATGGAGTTCGCTGGCATGTCTGCACCACGATCTTGTTCGCCATACGCTAATGGAGAAGGCACAAGAAGTATAGCTTTGCCACCTTTGTTCAGTTTCTGAATACCTTCGTCCCAACCTGGTATTACCTGGCCTTGGCCTAACTGGAACTGGAATGGTTCTCCGTTAGCCATTGGGTTCTCGTAAGATGAATCGAACTGCTTGCCGTCTAGGAAAGTGCCTTTGTAGTGTACAGAAACCTTGTCGCCTGCTTTAGCTGGTGCGCCAGATCCTTCTTGGGTAACTACATAGTACAATCCAGATTCAGTCTTCTGAACGTTTTCTAAGCCTTGCTCTTTTATGTAAGCCTGTATTTTCTCGTCGTCAACTACTTTTTGTTTCTCGGCACGCGCCTGTGCTTCTTGCATATACTGCTGGAACATTTCCTGCTGATACGCCTGCGCCTCTTCCTGGCTCATTACACGCTCAGACTTGATGAAGAAAGTAAGCTCAGAACCAGGCTTAATGAATGGAGGAAGTGGTTGTTTAAAAGTTTTAGCAAATAAAGTATCAGCATTTACTTTAAACACGCCGCTGTCTCCAGGAGAAAGCATCATGATTGCGTTTTCCAGGCCGCCTCTCATAGTTGGCTCAGAAACAGGAAGCATAATTGGGAAAGCAGGCACTTGCTTACGTGTATCTGCAAAAACAGAGTCTTCAGAGTTTTGGATGGTCCAATGGAATGCAGCTACCTGGCCAATACGGGCTCCTGTAGTGTCGTCTGCGGCTACTTCGCCTTTATTCTCATACTCGCCATTTTCGCCTTGCTCAAAAATTTTATACTTTAGGCCATCAGCCGTAGTATGAAACTCGTCGTTGTTTTTGTTACAAGCCTGTAACATTACGGCACCAGCCACTACTGGTAACAGAAATTTGATTTTAGATAGCATTTAGTTATGGATTGATAATGATTCTTTTAAATTAATTGGTGCTGCTGTTTAGCTGTTCTTTATATTTTGGCAAAAGGCCTTCAAACTTAGCAACAGTATTTTCTAAAGTGTCTGTAGAAATACCGCCCGAAGCATTCTTGTGTCCTCCGCCACTAAAGTTCTCTCTTGCGAAATCGTTTACAGAGAAATTGCCTACCGAACGGAAAGACATTTTTACGCCTTGTGAGCGATCGATGATGACAGCGGCAAAAACTATACCTTCTATAGACAGCGCAAAGTTAACCAAACCTTCGGTATCGCCAGTTTTAGAGTCGTAAGCTTTTAGTTCGTCCGCAGAAATGGCAATATAAGCTGTTTTAAACTCTGGCAGCACTACCAGCTTGTCTTTGAGGGCATAACCCAGGAAACGCAGGCGTAGTTCCGAGGAGCTATCATATATAAGGCGGTGAATATTGGAGGCATTCACACCAATGTGCAACAGATCGGCAATAATAAGGTGCACGTTTTTAGAGGTGCTTGGGTGGCGGAAAGAGCCAGTATCCGTCATGATGCCAGCATACAGGCACTCGCCAATATGCGTGTCAATCAGGTCGGCTTCGCCCATTTCCTTTATCAGGTCATAAACAAGTTCTGCCGTGGCAGCAGCGGTGGTTTTAGAGTAGTCAAGGTCTGCAAACTGCTCTGGCTGCAGGTGGTGGTCTATAAGTACTTTTGTGCCTTTGGCCTCTCTTATATACTCGCCCATTTCGTTTATGCGGCTAAGTACCGAGAAGTCGAGGCAAAAGATTACCTGCGCCTCATCTATGATACGGTGTACTAGTTCATCATTCTCTTTAGAGTAAACAAGAACATCCTCGTTACCGCTCATCCAAGCCAGGAAATTAGGGTAATCAGACGGTGTGATAACCGTTACACGATGGCCTTTCTTTTTCAGGTAACCTGCTAAGCCTAAGGAAGAACCCAGTGCGTCGGCATCGGGTTTATGATGTGTGGTGATCATTACCTCCTTAGGCGTTTTCAAGAGCTCTTTTAGAGCATTGATATCATGCATAGAGTAAAATAAATCCTCTGATTAATAAGGATATAAGTTGCGAATTTCTGAAGAAATATCTTCTAAAGCAATAGAAGGGGGTTTAGGCGCCGCGATGGCTAACTGAACAAAACTGCCGATTACCCGATACAAGAATAAAGTATAATTGAAAAGTAGCGGCTAATTAGAGTAAATGCTCTAATTTTGCAGCTCAAAATCTGAACTATAAACATTTAACACGAGTAAAAATGGCTGGAAACATCACATTTACAATGATTAAGCCTGATGCGGTAGCAGACAACCATATCGGTGGCATTACGCAAATGATCGAGCAAGGCGGATTCCGTATTGTGGCTATGAAAAAAACAAAGTTATCAGAAGAGCGTGCTGGTAAATTTTACGAAGTTCACAAAGAGCGTCCTTTCTATGGCGACCTTGTAAAGTATATGTCTTCTGGGCCAATCGTAGCCATGATTTTAGAGAAAGACAACGCGGTAGAAGATTTCCGTAAGCTGATTGGTGCTACTAACCCAGCACAGGCCGAAGAAGGTACTATCCGTAAGAAATATGCTAAGTCTATCGAGGCAAACGCCGTACACGGTTCTGACTCTGATGAGAATGCTCAGATTGAAGGAGATTTCTATTTCTCTGCTGACGAGCGTTTTTAAGCGCAAGCGCTAAACATAAATAAAGAAGCCCGCTATACATTAAATGTACAGCGGGCTTCTTTATATAGTTGAAAATTTAGAAAGTTAAATAGCCACTTAGCAAACTGCTGTAAACATAACTGCTCGTTGTTGGCAAGTAGTACTTTAACAGAGCGAAGCCTCCATTTTTAATTCTTAATTTCTAATTTGGTGTAGCCTTAGTCTCTCGGAATGATAATGCGTTGGCCTGGGCGGATCAAGTCTGGATTATCTCCGATTCTGTCTTTGTTAGCGTTGTATATCTTGTTCCACTCATTAGCGTTACCGTACAGCTTTTGAGCAATTTTAGAAAGCGAATCACCACTTGCAACTGTATATTCCTGCTGGTTGGCAGTAGGAGTTACAGGTGCTTGTTGCATGTCTTTCTCGCTGTAAAAGCCTTGCTCTGGTTTTCCTGGCTGGCGCGATGTCATGTCGGTGCCTTTGCTTATAGGCTGTGTGCCTTTCGGCGTCTGTACATTTTTTGATGACGGTACGTTACTTGTTGGTTTAGCGGGTTCTTCCTTTCCCTTCTTTAAAAAATCAAACAATCCCATATCTAAATATTTTTAGTTCTAAATTCATTTAAGCAGCTCCAACTCGTGTGCAGCTACCTTTATTTAATACGCTTAGTGTGCTAAGTGGTTGTGTAGCGCATATTTGAAGTTGTATAAGGATAGGCGTGTTTAACATATTTACTCCTCAAGACGTACTTTTTCTGATAGGCCATTGCAAATGCCATGGCCATTTAATACAAAAAGCTAGAACAATGGAAGCAACAACTAAAACTATGTATAGAAGCGGGTGGCAGGCTATGATGGCTGTATTCGCAATCTTTGTGATGGTAAGCTGTGGGGGCAACAACAAGGTAGGGTCAGAAAATTTCCTTTCGGGCCCTGATAACAAGACATGGCGTGCCAGCAAACAACTAAGTGCCACTGGAGATACAGAGCCACTGAAACAGGAGGAGCAAGAAGCCCAGACGGTACAGTTTTATGCTGACGGTCGTTTTGCGATGGGAGGAGATGGTGCGAACGAAAAGGGTACCTGGTCTTTTGATCAGGCAGCCAAACGATTGTCGTTGCACTTTGCAGGGCAGGATGTAACAGAGAACTTTGAGGTAGAGAAGCTGACAGAAAATGAGCTGCGCCTAAAAGCTAACGATGGCTCAACCATGGAGCTGGAAGCAGAATAAATTCAAACATGTTCATAAAAATAGGCCTGGGCAGTATGTTCAGGCCTATTTTTATGAACATGTTTAAAGAAGCCTTTTAAGAAACCTTAACCCGAAGAGGGGGCCGATGGCAAGGGTAATGAAAAGGTACGGTGGCGTAAAGTGCTCCAGCAGTTGGCTCATCAGCAGTATACTTACTATGGTAATGGCAAAGCCAATAGAGGTAACAATGGTTAAAGCGGTGCCTACCAAGTGTGCAGGTGCCGTTTTAGCGGTAAGTGCTGATAGCTGCGGAGAGTCGCCTGCCACTGCCACTCCCCACAGTAGTAGAAAAGGCATAAGTATAGCTGCGGAATTCAGCTCGAATAAAAAGAAAGACAGGAGGCAGCACAAGCCTGATACAACCAGCTGTACAAAAGCCACACGGCCACTTCCCCAACGCTGCGACAAATATCCTCCTGCTACGCAGCCAATGGCTCCTGCTCCAATTACGGCAAAGCTAATAAGCGAAACCTCCGCTGTCGATGCTTCTGGCAACGCATACACTAGCACAACAGGAACGAAAGCCCAGAAGGTGTACAGCTCCCACATATGCCCAAAGTACCCGAAGGCAGCAGCCCTAAACTTTTTTGCATAAAACACTTGCAACATGTTGCGGGCACTAAAGGCCGCGCCCTTACCTAAAAAGGGGCCATTGGGCACTAATAGGTAAAGCAGTAAACCACCTGAGGCGGCGAGTAAGCTTACAGCCATGAGCATAGTTTGCCAGGGTAGCGAACTGCCTATGCTTCGCAGCAAATGCGGAAAAGCCGTACCCAACACTAAGGCTCCTACTAAATAGCCCATAGCTTTGCCCAAGCCCCCACTGTACCAACTGGCGGCTATTTTCATACCCACAGGATAAATGCCCGCTAGCAAGAAGCCTGTGATGGCGCGTAGCAGCAGTACTCCCGTTAAGCTATCAGAAAACACAAGTATAAGTGCGTTGGCCACAGCTCCCAGTAAAGCACACACTAGAAAAAGCAGTCGTGGCGAAACTCGATCTGCTAGTGAGAGGATGGCAAAGCAGAGGGTGCCTAATATGAAACCGAACTGCACAGCCGAGGTGAGTAAGCCCAACGCCTCCTGCTTTAGCCCCAGCGAGGCTTGTAACTCTGGCAACACCGCATTGCCTGCAAACCACAAAGACGTACCCGCAAATTGTGAAAACACGATGGTAGGAAGAATGCATGAAGGCGCAGGAGCAAGAACGGCAGCTTTAGGCATGCTTTGGAGTTAAAGAGTTAAAGTGTTAGAGATATAGGGAGTGCTTTTAAGTTTGGGAGTTAAAGATTTAGAGGGTTGAGGAGTAACTAAAATGAATCTATAGCCTGAAACATAAGCGCTTGAAGCTGAAATTTAACTTTCTAGCCTTATAACTCCTAAACTCTCTAAATCTTTAACTTTCTAACTCCCAATAATCGTTTCTGCAAATTTTTCTAACGTTACACGGGTTCTGTAGGGGTGTTCGAACATACCCATGTGGCCCGTTTTTTCTATGAAGTAGACCATGCTGTTGGCAGGCAGGTGGCATTGTGCCAGCGCTTTCTCCATTGGAACAGCACCATCATCTTTGCCGAAGATAAAGAGCACAGGGCATTTAACCTCTTGCAGTACTTGCGAACGGTCGGGGCGGTCGCGCATGGCAGCCAGGGCACCCGTTACACTTGCCTGAGGAGTGGCTTTGCCTATTTCTTTTAGAAGTTGTATTTCAGCTTTTAGCCTTTCCCTGTTTTCTCTGTAGAAAAGCGGCTCTACGAATGGGTTTATGAAGTTTACAACCCCATGGCGCTTTACATAATCAATGCTCTTGCTGCGGTTCTCTTTCTTTTCTTCCGTATCAGGTAGGGCAGAGGAGTGAAAGAGGCAAATGCCATGAAGCATGCTACCGTATTTTTCAGCAAAAGCCATGGTTACATAGCCGCCCATCGAATGGCCGATCATGATGCATTTCTTCACACCCAACTCATCTAACTGCATTTTCACAGCTTCGGCCATACTTTCCATGCTGTAGCTAGCTACGCTTTCAGTATTATCGCCAAAACCTGGTAAGTCAAGCGCTATTGTTCTGTATTTATGCTGCAGCGGCTTTGTGAACTCCTCCCACAACTGCTTGCTCTCGCAGAAGCCATGCAGGAAAACCAGTACATTGCCAGCGCCATTGTCAGTGTATGTATTTGCCATAGTCTTGGTTTTAGTTCAAAATTAGAAATTAAAAATTAGAAATGGAGGTAAGTCATGGCCTCATTGCGTGTTTCGTACTTGAGAGCACCTTGTCTGCTATACAACAAAAAGCCTCACAAGGTACTATCCTTATGAGGCTTTAATCTATCATCTAAAATCTAGTATCTATTATCTATTTAAAACTGTCGCGCCAACCAGTTCACGTACTGTTTTTTCAATGGCAGCAGGGTTGAAACCAGCGTCGCGGTGCAGTTCATCCTGTGTACCGTGCTCAAATATTTTATCTGGTATGCCAAGGCGTTTTACCTGAGAAGTGTAACCGTTATCCACCATAAACTCCAGTACAGCACTTCCGAAGCCGCCTTGTAAGCAGCCATCTTCTACCGTAATTACTTTCTCGTATTTCTGGAAGATGTGGTGCAGTAACTCCTCATCCAGCGGCTTTGCATAGCGCATGTCGTAGTGGCCAGGTTTCAAGCCATCCTGTGCCAGGTTTTTGCAAACCTGCACTGCATAGTTTCCGATGTGGCCAAATGTAAGTATTGCCACTTCTTCGCCTTCCTGTATCGTGCGGCCTTTGCCAACCTGCTGCAACTCCAGCGGTGTGCGCCAGTTAGGCATCACACCTTCGCCGCGCGGATAACGGATCGTGAACGGCCCCATATCATCCTGAGAGGCCGTATACATCATGTTGCGCAACTCCTGCTCGTTCATAGGGGCAGCAACTACCATGTTCGGGATGCAGCGCATGTAGGCAATATCGTATGCTCCGTGGTGTGTCGGTCCGTCGGCACCAGCAAAACCTGCTCTGTCGAGGCAGAAAACCACGTTCAGGTTCTGAAGGCACACATCGTGTACAACCTGGTCGTAGCCGCGTTGCATAAAGGAACTGTATATGTTGCAGAATGGCACCAAACCCTGTGAAGCCAAGCCCGCAGAGAACGTAACAGCATGCTGTTCTGCTATGCCAACGTCAAACGCACGATCAGGCATGGCCTTCATCATAATGTTGAGCGAGCTGCCAGAAGGCATGGCAGGCGTTATACCCATTATCTTTGGGTTCTGCTCTGCTAACTCTACCATCGTATGCCCGAAAACGTCCTGGTATTTCGGTGGCTGAGGCGTATCGTAATGCTTTTTATAAATCTCGCCCGTTATTTTATCGAACAGGCCTGGCGCATGCCATTTCGTTTGATCTTTTTCGGCGAGGGCAAAACCTTTGCCTTTTGTGGTAAGGCAATGCAGTATTTTCGGACCTGGAATGTGCTTTAAGTCATTCAGTACCGACACCAAATGGTTTATGTCGTGGCCGTCTATCGGACCAAAATAGCGGAAGTTGAGCCCCTCGAACAGGTTGCTTTGCTTTAGTAGCGTGGCTTTTACACCGCTTTCTATCTTAGAGGCAATCTGGCGTGCATCAGGACCAAACTTGCTGATCTTGCCTAATATCTTCCAGACATCATCCCGCATTTTGTTATAGGCACGGGAAGTAGTAATGTCGGTTAAATATTGTTTCAGCGCGCCAACATTCGGGTCGATGCTCATGCAGTTATCGTTGAGCACCACCAGCAGGTTAGCGTTGGCTACGCCACCGTGGTTCAGCGCCTCGAAAGCCATTCCGCCTGTCATGGCACCGTCACCAATCACGGCAATGTGCTGGCGCTGGTCTTCGTGCTTATACTGCGAGGCAACCGCCATACCCAGCGCAGCAGATATAGAAGTGCTGGAATGGCCTACGCCAAAAGCATCGTACTCACTTTCTTTTCTTTTCGGAAAACCAGAAAGGCCGCCGTACTTGCGGTTTGTGTAAAAGTTGTCGCGGCGGCCCGTTAATATTTTATGACCGTATGCCTGATGCCCTACATCCCACACCAGTTGGTCGTAAGGCGTGTTAAACACATAGTGTAAAGCCGTTGTAAGCTCCACTACACCCAGGCTGGCCCCAAAATGGCCCCCATGAATTGATACAACGTCGATGATGTACTGCCTTAGTTCCTGGCAAACCTGCAGCAATTGCTCCTCCTTCAGATTTCTCAGTTGGGCAGGTGTGTCGATGGAGGCAAGCAGCTCTCCAGGATTAATAATCATAGAATTGTCTTTATAGACTTCTAACAAATTTCTTGTGCAATAGTTTGCAATACAAAAATTGCACCCAATCCGACAAAAAGCAAAGGTAACAAAATTACCCAAACTCACTGCCTTTCTACTTCTTGCAGTACGCTATACTATAATGTTTTCTAAATATAGCACAAACATTATATAACTCAAAACTGCTGTAAAACAACACCCTGCACTTTATATAGCTGAAACTATATACATATACTGGTTATATGTAAAAGTTGTTTTAAATAAGAACTTAAGGTTAAAAAAACTTTGCTGCCATTGGTTTTGTTTTAATTAAAGTATTTTTGTGTTTTGCCAGTAGCGCCATGCGTTTAACCATAGTATAGGATGAGTTTCGAGATTAAGTTACCGTTGTTTGAGGGGCCGTTTGACCTGTTGCTTTTCTTTATCGAACGCGATGAGTTGGATATTCATGACATTCCGATCTTTCAGATTACGAATGAGTTTGTGGGATACTTGCGAGAGTTGGAGCAACTGAATATAGAGGTTGCCAGCGACTTTATACTTACTGCTGCCACTCTGATGCGCATAAAAGCAAAGATGTTGTTGCCGCGTACGGAAAAAGACGAGGAAGGTAACGAGATAGACCCTCGCCAGGAACTGGTGCAGCACCTGCTGGAGTATAAGAAGTACAAAAGCGCTATACCTGACCTGACAGCGATGGAAGAACAGCGCCTGGCACAGGAAAACCGAGGGAATATACAGGAGGAGCTACAGCAGATTGCCAACGCCAACCATTTCGAATACGAACTGCAGGACCTGAGCCTTTACAAGCTGATGCGTGTGTTCGAGAAAGTGATGACCCGTTATACAGAGGAGCAGAACCGACCGAAACATACGGTGCTTACCTATCCTTATACCATAGAAGGGCAGCGCGATTATATTATGAATAAGGTGCTGGAGCGACACAAAGTAGCCTTTTCTGAAATTATTTCTGAATATCCTGACAAGATCGGGATGATCTTTAACTTCTTGGCCATACTGGATATGTTGCAGTTAAATGTGATTGGAGTGGAAATAGGAGAGGGTTTTAATGATTTTGCCATTACCGTAGCCGAAGGTCAGGCTAACCAGGTACTCCAACTACTGGTAGAATAATGAACCGCACCCTATAATATCCGTAATTTGTCGGAAGTGTTTAGCTTTACATGTTTGCCATTTTATAGCATATATTTCAAAAAGTAGCAGGCAAACAATCCAGCTCGTTAAATGGATCAGAACAAGAAAACAATACTTCAAAATTTTAGTCCTGTAAAAGTGCTGATACCAGTTCTGCTGGGGTTAGCTGCTACCGCATGGCTCTTTATTAAAGACGACAGAGTAAGTGAGCTAAAGGGAATTACCGATGCCAACATCTGGTGGCTTTTGGCGGCACTGTTGGTGCTGGTTATCCGCGATGCTGGCTACATGTACCGTATCCGCAGCCTTACCGATAAATTTCTGACCTGGCGCAATAGCATAGATGTGATTATGCTTTGGGAGTTTGCGTCTGCCATTACGCCTTCCGTTGTAGGAGGTACTACCATCGCCACCATCATTCTGAACAAAGAAGGTATTCCGCTAGGCAAATCACTGGCTTATGTCATGTTCACGGCCGTGCTCGATAATATGTTTTTTATAGTGGCGGCCCCTCTCGCGCTGCTCCTTACGCAAGGGCAAGTATTTCCTACCTTCAACTTAGATCCTTCTGATGTAGCCAAGCTACAGTCTGCCTTTTACATCAGCTATAGTTTGATTGCGATATATACATTTGCCATGATCTATGCGTTGTTCATCAACCCGAGAGCGTTTAAGTGGCTATTGCTAAAAGTAACCTCATGGCGCTTGCTGCGAAAGTGGCGCGTAAATGCTTTCCAGCATGGCAACGAAATTGTGTGGGCATCGCAGCAACTCAAAGGCAACGATTTTAACTATTGGGCACGAGCCATTATTTCCACCATCTTTGTGTGGTGTGCCCGTTATTTCTTGCTCAACTGCTTGATTGCCGCTTTTACAGATGTAACTTTTGCCGAGCACCTGCTTATTATTTCCCGCAACCTCATTTTCTGGATTGTGATGCTGATCGCTATAACGCCAGGCGGCGCAGGCATCGTAGAAATGGCCTTCCCTAGCTTCTTCGGCTTGTTTTTGGGTGCCTACAGCGGTATCGTAGTTGTGTTGTACCGCCTCATCACCTATTATCCGTACTTAGTACTAGGCTCTGTATTCCTGCCAAGATGGATTGCAAAAGTTTTCGGAAAGCAGACGCAGGAGGTGTAAAATAGGAGCTGTCTGTCATAAATAGCCGCAAGTTTTCAACTTGCATAGATTGTCTGGTATATTATATTTTATACTTACGCAAGTTGAAAACCTGCCTCATACTAAACCACAAGTTGTAAACTTGCGGTAGGAAGGACAAACTCTGTATTTCAGCAGCAGAAATGAAGGTATGAGCTGCCAACATATAGCCGCAACTATAAAACTTGTACTTCTACTGTAGTAATTGCAGGTTCCCCGCCTTAGACAAGGAGGGGGTAGGGTAGTTGGACAAAGGCGCAACATGCTCCAGTACATTCCGCTCTACATAAATTAACCTCACTAACAAACCTATGAAAGCCATTATCATCGGAGGCGGCATTGGCGGGCTTTGTGCAGCCATTGCCCTGCAAAAGCAAGGTATAGAAGCTGTCGTTTACGAAGCGGCCCCTGAACTGAAACTAGTAGGGGCAGGAGTAGGCTTGGCTGCAAATGCTATACAAGGCTTGCAGAAATTGGGAGTAGCCGAAGAAATTATAGCCAGAGGAAAGCAACTCACAGCGCTGGTGATGCTGGACGGGCAAGGCAACATTATCAGCAACATGGATACCCAGCCGCTGAGCAAAGCGTATGGCGTCAACAACTTTGTCATTCACCGTGCCGATTTACACGAAGTGCTGGCAAAGCACCTGCAACCAGACTCACTTATACTTGGAAAGCGCTGCGCACAGGTAACACAGCAGGATGATCAGGTACAGGTAACCTTCACCGACAATACACAAGCCACAGCCGATTTACTAATTGCCGCCGATGGCATTAATTCTGTGGTGCGGCGGCAGCTGTTGCCCCAAAGCCAACCCCGTTACGCAGGCTATACTTGCTGGCGCGCCGTTATTGATAATCCTGGAGTAGATTTAAACATGATGGTTTCGGCAGAGACCTGGGCATCGCAGGGACGTGTAGGAATGGCACCGCTGCCAGGCAACAGAGTCTACTGGTACTGCTGCATCAATGCTCCTGAACGAGATGAGCGGATGCGCCAAATGACACCTCAACAACTAGCTAATTATTTTGAGGATGTGCATGCACCTGTGCCAGCCGTACTGGCAACCACCAAACCCGAGCAACTTATTTGGAACGATATCGCCGACCTGGAGCCGCTTCAGAAGTTTGTTTATGGCAAGATAGTGCTGCTAGGTGATGCCGCACATGCTACTACACCCAACATGGGGCAAGGTGCTTGTCAGGCCATAGAAGATGCCGTAGTGCTGGGGCAGTGCCTGGCGCAGGAACAAACTATGACTGCTGCTTTTGCAAAATATGAAAAGCGGAGAGTGGCCCGTACGGCTAAGGTGATTAGACTATCGAGATTGCTCGGGGCAGTGTCGCAGTGGCAGAATCCAATGTTGCGGGGCACACGAAATATGGCTTTTCGGATGATGCCAAAGTTTATTACACAGAGCCAGATGGAGTGGCTGTATCGGGTGGACTTTTGATCAGGATTTACAGGATGTTATCTAGAAGTAGTTACAGCTTAGATTTTATCCAGTAAATCATCACATTATCCTGGCCTGTTTTCTGTATCGGCAAGAATTTATGTATACCTGCTATATGCTGGTTGGATGTAACACAAGAGAAAGGCTCCTTACGCAACGTAAGGAGCCTTTCTGTCTTTTCAATTCAATATTATCTTCAATGCTGCTAGTATTGTGGCCGCTTTCTCAGCTTACCTTCCAAAGATCTCGTTCTTAGAGAAAGGTACTGTCCGAATAGTGAACTCTTGTCGTGGTGGCTGCACATTTTGGAAAAGCTCGTTAAGATGTGCATACAAAACAAACGCCGAAGCACCATATCCTGTTGCTGTGGTAGGGAACACAGCGCCTGTTTGAAAGCTTTCATTCAGCATGCCTGTTTCCCATTTGTTTGCGCTTATAAAAGACAATACTCTACCTGAAGGTTGTCCGCCTGCGTTGTTTACTACTATTAGCTGCTCGCCATTCTGGCTCATCAGCAAGCCGTCTGGAGATTCGAGGGGGGCGTCTAGCTGCACTTTGCTTATAGCAGCTGGATTGTTTAGCGGAATCTTGTAAAGCTCGTTCTCCATAGAGAAGGCTACTATCAGAAAACCAGCGGGATGATAAGCAATGCCGTTAAAGCCGAATGCACCTGCTGGCGTGGAAAAGTCTTCGTTTTCGTAAAAAACTGAAGCATTTCCCTGCGGATCTACTTTGTAAATAATCGGGGAGAAACTGTCGGTTACGTAAGCGTTTCCATATTTGTCAAGCGTTATGTCGTTGGCAAAGTGTGGCATGCCTGAACGTAGGGCGCCAAGGTCAGCAAAATGCAACGGGTCGCCTGTCTCTAAATCATAAATACCTAGCACGGCCATCTGGCCAGCTGTAGCTGGGGAGGAATTAGGCGTATTACCTGGATCGGCACCAGCTACCAACACTCTTTTTCTTACTTCATCAACCTGTAGCCCTATGGCTGAAACAAGCCGTTCGTCTGTTATATAAGGCGTGTAGTTGCCTTCGTAGTTTACTGTTCCAATGGTGCTTGTGCTAACAGAGGAAACTAAGAACCGTTGAAAAATAGCATCGTGGCTCACGCCTTCTGGATATAAGCCAGGTTGAGTAAAAGTAATTACCTCTGGCACGTCATGAGATTTTTCAATGTCATCGAATAAATCCCCGAAGCCCTCCCACAGTTCCTCAGGAGAACAGGAAACGGTGCCAATACCTAGCAGAAGAAAGAAAAGGTAAGAAATACGCTTTCGGATAAAAGCTGCTGTTGTGTTAGACGTCTGTTTCATAGTATATAAAGTAGGTTTCTGCTTGTATACTCTTTCTCACACGGTTACAGCGGCCTTCTTCAAAATTTCTTAGTAAACCACTTTCTCCTGAAAGAAAAATAGGTGGAACGATAAGCGAAATAAATATCAAGACAAGATGTGGAAGAGGTCTAGTTTATAGTAGAATATGCTGCGATTGTCTTTTACTTATCTGCTAGTGCGAGCTTTTAGCCTTATCTTGTTTCATAAC
>NZ_JAJJWH010000025.1 GCF_020907245.1 Pontibacter harenae
AAGAAGAGCAGCTAAGACACTGAGAACAAACATAGGATGTAGTTGTAGATGTCGGTGGAGCAGGTGATACGGGTCTTGGCGGCAGCGGCAGTCTCTTTGCGGCGGCGGCCCAGTTCCAAGGCACTTACAATAGAGATAGCCTTGGCCTCGCCTATACCTGGGTGCTTCTTCAGGTCGTTCACTGACAATTTGGCAAGTTCGTTCAGGTCGTTGCCTACGGCAGCCAGAATAATTTTGCCTACGTCTACGGCTGTAAGTTTGGCCGTGCCAGAACCTATCAAAATAGCAATTAGCTCAGCATCACTGAGGGCAGCCTTTCCTTTTAGCAGTAGTTTTTCGCGCGGGCGGTCTTCTTCGGCCCAGGTTTTAATGTTTAAAGAAGGCTGATAAACTAAAGTATCAGCAACTTGAACGTTTTCTTCCACAACGGTACAGATTTTGATAAACAAAAGCGATGTTAGTCAAATCCATTTCAGCAAGAATTGGTTCAGGCCTAGCAGTTTAAGCTTTAAATTTATTTTGATGTTATAACTCCCACAGCTCTAACGCTTGTGGCATAAGATAAATATGGGACGTATTTTTTCATTAGCAATAACAGGTCTGCTCATCTTTCTGATAGACCTGTATGTATTCCAAGCAATTAAAACAGCTACACAAAACCTTAGCCCTGTCTGGCAGCGCGTTATTTATGGCGGCTTTTGGGCCATCACAGCTATCACCATCATCACCTTTGTATTGGCTTCGCTTACGCGTGGTACTCCACCCGATGCCTTTAAAACTTACCTGGCCAGCACACTTTTTATCATTTTTGCCAGTAAACTTGTATTGCTGCTCTTTCTTTTTGTGGATGATGCCATCAGGCTTGGCAAAATTGTGATCAACAGCGCCAGCAATGAGCCAACTTATGATCCGTCGCGCAGCAAATTCCTGAGTCAGTTAGGATTGGTGGTAGCCGCTGTGCCTTTCTCCGCTTTTATTTATGGTATGGTGAAAGGGGCTTATGACTACCGTGTAAAGCGCGTAACACTCCGTTTCCCGAACCTGCCAAAAGCATTTGACGGCTATAAAATGCTGCAGATCTCGGACCTGCACACAGGTAGCTTTAACTCTAGCGAACCACTGAAAGAAGCTGTTAAGCTGATAAACAAGCAAGAGGCAGACCTTGTGTTTTTTACAGGTGACCTGGTGAACAATATGGCTGTAGAGTTGGAGGAGCACCTGGACACACTGAAAGAAATCAAAGCCAAAACAGCGGTTTATTCTGTGCTGGGCAATCATGATTATGGTGATTATATACAGTGGGAAAGTCCAGAAGCCAAACGCCAAAACCTACAGGCGCTAATAGACTCTCATGGTAAAATGGGATGGCAAATACTCCTGAACGAGAACCGCCTGATAGACAAAGACGGTGAAAAGATTGCGGTATTGGGTGTAGAAAACTGGGGTATGCGTGGCTTTGCAAAGCATGGACGTTTGGGACAGGCTTACCAGGGAACAGAGCAGGTGCCGTTTAAGGTACTTCTCTCCCACGACCCTTCGCACTGGGACGGCGAAATAAATAAGTCCTTTCAGGACATAGACCTTACCCTCTCGGGCCACACCCACGGCATGCAGTTCGGCGTGAACATACCTGGCTGGAAGTGGAGTCCTATTAAGTACGTGTACAAGCAGTGGGCAGGTCTTTACCAACAAGGAAAGCAGTATCTGTACGTAAACACGGGACTTGGCTTTCTGGGCTACCCTGGCCGTTTCGGGTTCTGGCCAGAGATTACAGTTTTCGAACTCAAAAGTGCATAAGTAATATAATAGAAACAAGGGACCTCAGTAGCTTGTAATAAAAGCCTGCTGAAGTCCCTTGGCTTTAACTCAAACTATAAACTCTTATGCTGATAAACAATTAATAGCCCATCCCAAGCTAATGTTATAGAGAGGCTATAAGTCGCATCAGCATCAAAACCAATCTTATAGTTGCTTACCGCACCCCTAACTCTCCGACAACAGCCACAAAGCCATTGGTTATAACATATAAAACCTCACCCCGTAAATAATCAAAAAAAGAAAAATGCCTATACTGGTATAACATCAAGTTACTGGCACCTCAAAAACATATATCATCATGAGAAAGACATTATATTCTGTAATAGCAGCAGGTACGCTACTGTTTGCCACCACATCCTGCAGCGAAGAGAAAGAGGGAGGTTACTACTCCACTGCCATGACAAGCTCCGAAGAAGTAAAACGCTCTAACATTAGAGGCTACGAGCTACCTGGAACAGCAGGCAGAAACAACCCTGGTAAACAAAAGGCTGATGTGCCAGCTGACCAACTGGTGAGAGAGTATTATACTGAAAAGGTTGATTTATCGACTATCAACCCTTTACATAACAATGTATCTACCATACGAGCAGGACAGACAGCTACCTATAGTTCCTCTGGCAACGGCTCTTCTGGCAGCACCGATACCACCAGCAATAACGCCGCTACTGGAACAGGCTCTGGAAATGGTGCTACTAACACGACAGGCACAAATGCTGCGCAATCAGGCAATAACCAATCTGGTACAAACCAGAACCAACAGTAACTTATTGCACGCACACAAGAGCCTGCTGCCTTTTTTGCAGCAGGCTCTTGTTACTTAAAGCTGTATTTTGGCAGCGCGATTAATTTAGATTATTTTTTATCCTGTATAATTTTTAGCTTGCCAGAGCGTATTTATCTTAAGCAACGCCTCATGCAGGCTATCTAATCCCGATGTTCAAAAACCCGCTTCTATACCTTATCTTCTTCCTGATGTTGTTTGCAGCATCACCATTACTGGCACAGCAGAAAATAAGGGTAAGCGGCACCGTGTTAGAGTCCGATAAAACCACACCTATACCAGGGGCAGGCGTTATAAAATTTGGCAGCGACGTTGCCGTAGTGTCTGATGCACAAGGAAAGTTCCTGATTGACATTGCTGCACAGGACACGCTCTTGATTAGGGCCGTTGGTTACAAGCCTTTGCTATACCTACCAGGTAGGCTTCCTGTATCAGAATTGCGGGTAAACATTGTTCTGCAACAGGATAGTGTGATGCTGGGCGAAGTGCAGGTGAGCAGCAGACCGTCGCAGGAGATGATAGACCGCGCTCTCCGCAACATGAAACGTGAGGCTCCAGAGTCTGTGCGAAATCCTGGCTACGTTGATGTAGACATCCCTCCGCCCCCACCGCCAACTCCAGCTACTATTATGAGCCCGTTTACTATGCTCTATGAGATGTTCTCGAAAGATGGAAAGCAGAACAAGCAGGTAACTCAGTGGCAAATGCAGCAGGAGACCGAACTAAGGCGGCAGGAACAGGAGAAGGAAAGAAAAAAATACAACAAGTTCTTTAAAGACAACACAGGTTACGATTAAAACATCTGTAACCTCTTTCTTTTAGAGACCATACAGGATATCGGCAATAACAAAGGCAGCCAAACAAAAGCAGCTTGCGTAGGTTACTATAGTACAACATAACCTTGCATGAAAATAGGATATCCCTGCATAAACCAATCGCTTGATTGTTCCTCGTCCCGTACGTTTCGGTTAGCCTCGTATACCGAAGAGCGGCTAATAGAGCTTGTAGAGCAAAACTTAGCCTGCCTGCGCCGCATTTTAGAGTATAATGTGGAGCATGACATGCTGTTCTTTCGGCTAACGTCTGGCTTGATTCCCTTTGCCTCCCACCCTGTCAACACCTATAACTGGCAAGAGCATTTTACAATGACCTTCCGCAGACTTGGTGACTATATCAAGAAGCACAACATGCGCATTTCTATGCACCCCGACCAGTTTGTGGTGCTTAATTCTCCTAACGAACAGACTGTACAGAACAGCATTGCAGAATTGGTGTACCAGGGTACTATACTAGACTTAATGGGGCTTGATACAACCGCTAAGCTACAGATACACGGCGGCGGTGCCTATGGCGACAAAGCAACGGCACTAGGCCGGTTTGCAGGTGTGTACCACAACCAGTTACCTGATGCCGTAAAAGCCCGGCTTTGTGTCGAGAACGACGACCGCACTTATAGCTTACAGGACTGCCTGTACCTGCACCAGCTCACAGGTGTGCCTATCATTTTTGATAACCTGCATCACGAATGTATAAACAACGGCGAACCTATGCGAGAAGCTGTGGAAATGGCAGCCCAGACATGGCACCCCGAACATGACGGCATCCTGATGATGGACTACAGCGCCCAGGCTTTGGGAGAACGCAAAGGAAAGCATGTGCAAAGTATACCAGAGCAGCTTTTTCACGATTTTCTGGCAGAAACCGAAGGCTTGGACATGGACATTATGCTGGAGATAAAAGATAAGGAAGCCAGTGCCCTTAAAGCAGTAGAAGTAGCGAAGAGCTTGGGGCGATTAAAATAGCCCCAGCAACAAGTTATAAATCCATTCGCCTAGTTCCCAAAGCACCCACACTAACAGCACGAACAACACAATAATACCTACCAGCACCCCAAGAACAACATTCTTGCCGCTTCCCTGGTACTTGCCCTCTTCGTAGTAGGCACGCAGCATGCGCACGTTTCGCTCGTTGGCTTTGAAAGCAAAATCGAAAATGTTTCCGAGCAGTGGTATACTGCCTATCAAAGCATCTAGAGCAATGTTTACTAACATTAGAGCAACCAGCTTACCGCTTGCTCCATGCTTGGCCATTGTTAGTACAATTACGGCAGACATACTAAAAGAAGCAAGATCACCTACAACGGGTAAAAGGCCAAGTATAGGATCAAGGCCAAACCGCCACTTTGTACCAGGAAAGCGAAATTGGTTATCCATAATGCTCACCATGTACTCTACCCATTTCAGGTTTTCAGAGCGTGGAGTGCGAGTGTATCGTCCGCTAGAATTTGCCATATGCAGCTATACGCATTACAGCAGCGAAAGTAAACAGTACTATTTCTTACTCAATTTATAAAGCTTTTCTGCTGATGCTGTGCCAAGCTGAAAACTAGAAGTCAAGAACTAGAAAGAATATTTAAACTACTACTCTCACTCATTTTAAAGCTAATGTTAAGAATCGGCAGGCACACTAGCCTCTTTTAGTTATGCTATAAATCTCGAAGGACAACTCATCTACATGATTAGAACTATATATTGTTTTTCACGTTCAACACTAGCTTAGTAGCCTAGAAAACCTCTTCTAAAGGCTGTAACTAAGGATTACCCAAATATAATTACATGAGTCTGTGTTTTTACTGCTTATGAAAAAGAAACTAACGCTTACACTACAACTCCTTTTACTTTGCCCCTTCTTCTTTTCGTCTTGCGAGAAAGCTCCTGAGAAGGCAGTTGATGTTCATATCATAGCCGGACAGTCTAACAGCATAGGTGAGGCCTATGCTTATCAATTACCAGAGGAACTAAGAGAACCTTTAGATAGCTGTTACATTTTTAACGCAGCACGATATAGCTTCGAACCCATTCAGGCAGGTGTGAACACACAATCTAAGGAGGGTAAATTTGGCATGGTGGTCAACGCCGCGCACCTCTTAAAGAACTATAAAAACGATGAGGTATATTTTGTGGTAATTGGTGTTGGCAACACGCAACTCTACCCTTCTGGCTCTAGTGAGCTGCAGGATTGGCACCCTAGCTCCAAAGAGTTACTTCCCCAGGCGAAGCTGGCAATAGAAAAAGCAAGGCAATCGCTGCTAGCTCAAGGAAAGAGTCCTGTATTTAAAAGCATAACTTGGTGGCAAGGCGAAAATGATGCGGTTGATGAACAGAAAGCAATCGCTTATGCCGCAAACGAAGCCGCACTATTTGCCTCTTTAGATCAGGTGTCTTATCTGAAAGACACAAAACGCATTATTTATAAAGTGTTCAACGATGTGGGTGGTTTTAGGTATGCTAATGTAGTGAACGCGGCTAAAGTTAAACGCTCGACCTCAGACGCTCGGACGCTTTCAGTTGTGGAGACGCGAAATTATCAGCGGCTTCCGCAGGATAAACTACATGCATCTACGGCTGGTCAGCTAAGAGCTGGAGCCGATTTATTTAACAGAATTAAAGACCTGTAAAAGCTAGGGTTTTCCTGATCACACGTCATCCTGACAAAGGAAGATTTTAGTTTAAAAGCACAAAGGCCACAGTTTCAAGGAGACTGTGGCCTTTGTGCTTTAGAGTATGGAGTAACTAGGAACGGACCTTGTGACCAGCTGTGGCAAAATATAAGATAAACAGGTAACACGGCACCATCAGCCAATACGCCTGCTGCGGATCGTAGGTATCGGCCAGGTAACCGTAAGCCAATGGCAGCACAGCGCCGCCTGCTATGCCCATAATCAGGAAAGAAGAACCTATTTTAGTAAAACGGCCCAAATCAGCAATAGCCAGCGGCCAGATAGCAGGCCACATCAGCGAGTTTGCCAAGCCAAGCAGTGCGATAAACAGTACCGACGTAAAGCCGCTCGTAAGAATAGCTCCAATGGCAAAAAGCACACCTAACACAGCCGATACCTGTAGCGCTTTCTCTTGTTTAATGAAGCGAGGTATAGCTACTATTCCGATCAGGTACCCAACAATCATAGCGCCTAATGTAAAAGAGGTAAAGAACTTAGCTCTGGTTAAGGCTATCCCCTGCGACGCACCGTAACTGATGATCGTATCTCCTGCCATAACCTCTACCCCTACATACAGGAAAAGAGCGAAAGCCCCTAACAACAGGTGCGGAAACTGAAATATGCTTTTCTTGTTGGTGTTGGCTGCAGCAACCGTTTCATCTTCTTGGTCGGTATCTACTTCTGGCAATGAGGAAAAGTACACCAAAACAGCCAGCACAATTAGTGCAGCCATTATTATAAGATAAGGCGTTATAACACGTTCTGCCAGGGCATTAAGTTCTGCAGCTTTTTGTGCTACATCCATACTTCCTAGTTGCTCCACCAACTCATCTGCATTTGTAAGCACCACGGCTCCCATAATTATCGGCGCTATACTGCCTGCTATTTTATTGCAAATGCCCATTACACTAATGCGTTTGGCAGCACTTTCGCGCGGACCAAGTATAGTGATATAAGGGTTTGAGGCTGTCTGCAGAATTGTTAGGCCTGTGCCCTGCACAAACAAACCGAGCAAAAATACCCAATAGGTGCGGCTTAGCGCTGCAGGTACAAAAAGAAGCGCCCCAGCCGCCATAACAAGCAAACCAACTGACATGCCTTTTTTAAATCCTGTTGCTTTTAGCACCCAAGAAGAGGGCACTGCCATTACCAGGTAAGAAATATAAAAGGCAAAAACCACTAAGTAAGACTCAAAATTGTTGAGCTCACAGGCAATCCGTAGGTAAGGGATCAGTACAGAATTTAACCAGGTTACAAAGCCGAATATAAAAAACAGGGCACCTATAACCAGAATGGACCGCATGTAGTGACTAGGCTGGTCAACCTGTGCCGAGTTATTGTTTGCCGTCGAAGCTACTTTTGTCATTATCTTAAAATTTTATGGTAAGCTTGTAGAAGATTGGCTTCAGTAAAAGAGCCTATCGCTTTGTTCAACAGCTACAGAAGCTATCATTTAAATAAATAAAGGTTAAAAGTTAAGCATAAAAAGTACTACTATGTACTCTACTCCACTATTATTTCTTCGGCAAACAACCATGTTTTTTGTCCAGCCGATGGGTATTTGGCAGGGCTTACACCTACATTCTTTGCTGTTACCTTCACATACCTCGCTTTGGTAGGCGCTATGGTGGCTACAACTTCTTTTTTCAGAATACCTTCTTCCCCTGCAGGGTTAACTGCTGTTATCGTCTTTACTGTTCTATAGTTCCTCCCATCATCCGACACGGCATACTCCACCTGTGCGGGCAGGAAAATACGATAGCCAATATTTTGTAGGAAAGAAGTGCTAAGCTTGCTCAAAGAAGTTTCCTTCTGAAGGTCGATCACAGCTTCCATATCTGTCCCGTAAAAGCCTGTCCACTGGCCATCCGTCTGGTCTGTGGTTCCTTTTAGGCCGTTCACCAATGCGTTCTGGCTGGCGTAGCTTTTATGTGCTGGTGTATTAAGCTTTATGTTACTGTTAAAGGCTTTATGGGCATCAAATGTTTTTGTACTTACTTTGCCAGCCAATTTACCGTCTACAAAAGAGGCAGCTTTTATCGTGGCTGTCTTATCTAACGTAAAGGGCTCTGTGTATTTTTTAGAGGAAGTAGTCGGGTTGGTGCCATCCAAAGTATAGTAGACAGGAGCATTGGCAGCATCTGTCAGGAAAGTAACTTCAGCCACACCACGCTTTGCATCTACTTTTACCTGTTGCCTTACATTAAAGGCACTTCTGGCGTAGTTTACACCCATCGCATCAAAACGCTTGTACTGCTGCTGCATACGCACTTTAAAATCCTCCCAATCCTTTTTAGCAGCAGGTGTCCATAATACCTCCGACAGCGCCGACATCCGCGGCATGATCATATATTCGACATGTTCTTGGGTAGGTATATACTCCGTCCAGACGTTAGCCTGTGCTCCCAAAATATACTTCTTTTCGTCTTCGGACAACTCCGCTGGCGTGGGTTCAAAAGAATATACTTTCTCTAATGTCGTGAAGCCATGTATGGCTGTAGGTTCAAGCTCACGCTCACCTTGGTAGTGGTCGAAGTACACATGCGAACCAGGTGTCATAACCACATAATGCTTCTGCTTTGCTGCTTCTATACCTCCTGCAGTACCACGCCAGGACATTACGTAAGCATTGGGTGCCAGGCCGCCTTCTAGTATCTCGTCCCAACCGATAATGGTTCTGCCCTTGGCATTCACGAACTTTTCCATGCGCTGAATAAAGTAGCTCTGCAGCTCGTGCTCATCCTTCAGCCCTTCGGCAGCTATACGAGCCTGGCATTTAGGGCATTCTTTCCAGCGGGCTTTCGGAGATTCATCTCCCCCTATATGAATAACTTTGCTCGGGAACAGGTCCATCACTTCTGTTAATACATCCTCCAGAAAGGTGAAGGTTTTCTCATCGCCAGCACAATATACATCGTCAAAAACGCCCCACTTCGACTCTACTTTAAAAGGCCCGCCTGTGCAGGAGAGCTCTGGATAAGCTGTGAGAGCCGCTAAAGAATGACCTGGCATTTCAATTTCGGGCACTACATTAATGTAACGCTCCTGGGCATATTTTACTACCTCCCGTATTTCATTCTGCGTGTAAAAGCCTCCGTGGCGTTTATTATCGTACGTTTGTGGCAAATCCCAGTAATGGCCGGTCAGGGTGCTGTCGCGCCATGCTCCAACCTCTGTTAGCTTAGGGTATTTCTTTATTTCAATTCGCCAACCCTGGTCTTCTGTCAGGTGCCAATGGAAAGAGTTCATCTTGTGCATGGCAAGATAATCTATGTACTGCTTCACAAACTCCACTGGGTAAAAATGACGCGCTACATCTAGGTGCATGCCACGCCAGGCATAACGGGGCTTATCTACTATATCTACTGCAGGCAAAGCAACATTGGGTGTCGTTTTTTGTGGCGGCAACAGCTGCTTTATAGTTTGAGTACCCATAAAGATACCGTTCGGCTCGTTTGCAGCCAACACCACCCGAGACGGCTGCACCTGCAACGTATAGCCTTCTTTACCTAAAGAATCTGCAGCACCTTCTAATGTCAAAAGAATTAGGTTAGATGCTTTGGCAGCAGGCTTCTTCTCCACAACCTGAGGCAGTATACCAGATACCTTTTGCACATCCTGCGCCAGTCGCTGCCCTATCTTCTTCAGCTCTTTATTCTTGGCATCTACATAAATCCTTGTATCTGCTTTAAAAGTAAAACTGCCGTTCTGTGGCCGCAACTGTAAGGGCTGTGGTATAACAGCTATGGGCTGGGTTTTAACTTGTGCCTGGGCACCAACTGGCAGCAGCGTAGAAACGGCAGCAAAAATGGCTATACAAACTATAAGTGCTATTATTTTATTTTTGATGTTCATCCCAAGCCTTTATGTTCTCCTAAAATACACCAATTTATTTAGTAAAAGGAGCTGTTATGGTAACCTTAACAGCTCCTTTTAAGAAGTTATTCAAATTTCCACCTAACAAAAGCCTCCATGGCCTCATATTCTGCCAAGCCAAGTCTGTCGTAGCATTTAGCGGTTTCGCTGGTACGCTCCTCAGCTCGCACCCAAAACTCTCGTGCATCGTCACCTGGGAAAACAGGCGTATCTTTCTGCGACTGGTGCTTAAAGATGGCGTGGCGCTTGCGCATCACCTCCTGTGGCGACAATGGTACAGCCATCTCAATCTCGTGGGTCTCAAATTCATGCCATGCGCCACGGTACAGCCATAACCAGCAATCTTTCGTCCATTCTTCGGTTTCGCGCAGGCGAGTAAGGGCCTGCAACACTATATCGAAGCATACCTTGTGTGTGCCATGCGGATCGGCAAAATCGCCTGCTGCAAATACCTGATGCGGTTTTACTTGCTGCAGCAGCTCCATTGTCTGCTTTATGTCATCCTCAAAGCCTGACAATTTCTGGTCTTTAGCCCGCTCATAAAACGGCAGGTTCATAAAATGAATGTGGTCATCTTCCAAACCAGCGAACCTGGCACCCGCAATAGCCTCTCCTTTTCTGATAAGCCCTTTCACAGTGCGGATTTCATTGATATCGGCTTGGTTTGGTTGCTTACCTTTCAAGAAGGACCTCATCTTACTGTAAAGTTCCTCCAGTTGCTGCACATCTCTATCCTGCGATTTTCCGAAGTCTATGGCAAACTCAACGAAGCGCAGTGTTTCATCGTCCCAAACCGCTGTGTTGCCTGAGGTTTGGTACGCCACATGCACATCGTGCCCCTGGTCTGCCAACCGTATAAACGTACCGCCCATCGAGATCACATCATCGTCGGGGTGCGGCGAAAAGATAACCACACGCTTCAGTGCTGGTTCGGCACGCTCAGGACGATTGCTGTCATCGGCATTTGGCTTGCCTCCAGGCCAACCCGTGATAGTGCGCTGCACTTTGTTAAATATGTCTATGTTGATATTGTACACTGGCCCCTTCTCGGTAGCCAGCTGTGCCATACCATGGTTGTTGTAGTTCTCCTCCGTCAGCTTCAGAATAGGCTTATTTACAGCCGTAGACAACCAGATCACAGCCTTCTTGATCAGCTTTTCATCCCAAACGCAATCTTTTACAAGCCAAGGTGTATCGAAGCGAGTCAGGCCAGAGGCTGCATCCTGGTCTAGCACAAACTCCACATGCTCGGAAAGCTGCAGGTAAGTGGCTGGTACATCTGAAGATATCTCACCTTCCACTGCTTTTTTAATGATTGGTGCTTTCTTACCGCTCCAGGCCATCAGAATGATTTCACGGGCTTTGAAGATGGTACCGATACCCATGGTGATGGCCTTGCGTGGCACATTTTCCTTACCACCGAAGTCTCTCGAGGCATCGCGGCGGGTCAGGTCATCAAGCGTAACGAGGCGTGTACCTGAGTTTGGGGCAGAGCCAGGTTCATTAAAACCAATGTGCCCTGTACGACCGATACCCAAAATCTGCAAGTCTAGCCCTCCGAAGGACGTAATCTTTTGCTCGTATGCTAAGCAATAGGCATGAATCTCGTCCTGCTCCAGTGTACCATCGGGGATATGCACATTAGCCATATCGATATCTACATGGTCGAAGAGGTTCTCCTCCATGAAAGCCACGTAGCTCTGCTCAGCTGTCGGTTGCATCGGGTAGTACTCATCCAGGTTAAAAGTAACTACGTTGGCAAAACTCAGCCCTTCCTCTTTATGTAGGCGCACCAACTCACGATATACACCAATTGGTGTTACACCTGTGGCAAGTCCTAGCACGGCACGCTCCCCGCGCGACTGCTTGTATCGGATCAGTTCGGCGATGCGGCGCGCTACATTTTTAGAGGCAACGTGCTGGTCGGGATAAACGGAGACAGGAAGCTTTTCAAATCGAGTCTCCTCCAGAAGATTTAAACGGGCCATAGTTTATTTTTTGCAGTAAAGTTTTGTTATAAGATTTTTTAAAATGGAATAAGATTTAGGACACACGACTCACGGTAGCTTCTGCTGACGCAAATCTCCCTAAATTCGTGACTTACCAGTTTTATGGGGTCTCCGGATTAACAGCATTTCAAACTTTTCCTCTGCCATTTACAGGCCTAAAAAGATGCTGTAAGTGGCAGAGGAAACAGTTACATATAAATAAAACAGAGGCACTTAGGCTATTCCCACTACTTCACTTACTCGTAAAGCGGCTTTTCCCTCAAATCTACCAGCGTTGCCTGCGGCGTAATGCGTTTTGCTCTTAGAAAACGGCCTAGCTCGAAGGCATCATGGTTAGGTGCTTCTGGGTTCATGCTGTTGATGCGTACTTGCCCTGCTGAATGAATGAATTCCTGATTTCCTCCGATCCACATACCCACGTGCACGACACGTTCTGATTTACCGTCTTTAGCTGGAACACCAAAGAAAAGCAGATCGCCTGGGCGCATGTTTTGCCAGCCATTCTCTGTGTCTACTAACTCACCTATCTGTATCTGCTGCGAGGCATCGCGGGGCAGCACTAAGCCGTTCATAAAGTACACTGTTTTGGTGAAGCCGCTGCAGTCTACACCCTTAAAAGAGGTACCACCCCATAGGTAAGGCAGGCCCAGCAGCTTTTTACTTGTCTCCACCAGGTTCTGCTCCGTTGGCTGGCGGCTGGCTACCCAATCTTTATAATTAGCCGCTTCGCTTGCATCTATAAAAGCAGTTCGGCCGTCAGGAAACTCTACTTCATAAAAACCTTTAGATTGATTTTTTAACAGCATCACATTTCCGAAAACCATATCAGAAACGGTGGCAGATTTTGAATCGGCACTGGCATAGGCGAAACCGTAAGGTTCTGTGTAAAGGATTTTTTTACCGTCTTGCCATGTAGCATATCGCTCTTCATCCATCAAGGTAATACCACCAGCATCGGCCCAAGCAAGGTACTGATCTGGCGTCTGCACCAAATACCAGCCACTTTGCTTTTTCCACACTTTCAAAGGAGTACCCAATGTAGCTTGCGTAGCCAGTTCTGCCGAATGCTTTGGTTGCGAACGAAGATTAGCTACAGAGTTGCGCACAATGGCAAAATTTTCTCCGTTAAGCTCCGCCTCTGGCAGCACCTGTATACTATCTACAAAAGAAATATTTGCTGCGCTTAGGCGATCCAATAATGCTTTCTTGGCCTCGGGCATATTTGTTTCGCCAGCTAAAACCTGACCGTGCGGCTCTACCTGAAACAAGGCCACACGCTTGTCTGGTGCAAACTGCTGACGCACAGCATCAATATGCGGTTGAGCAGCAGGCGTAGCCGTACTGGCTGTTGCTGTTGCATCTGAAGTAGGTTCTGTAGTGGTTTTACTGCCAGCGCAGGCTCCCATCAACAGGAGCAGGGCTACATATAAGTTCTTTTTCATCATAGCGATTTAATTTTTACGATACAGGTATCACGATACAAGACACACGAATTTGCTGCACGCACATCTTAAATTCAATTTATGGGGCTACCATCTGCATGAGTAGTGCCGATAAGTAAGCGCCGTAGGTGCCGACACCATAGCCTAAAATAGCCAGCAACACGCCTACTGGTGCCAGGGCAGGATGGAAAGCTCCTGCTACAATAGGCGCTGACGCTGCTCCTCCGACATTGGCCTGACTACCCACAGCTAGGAAGAAGAAAGGCGCTTTGATCAGCTTGCCTACTATCAACAACAAAAGCACGTGCATAATAATCCAAATAAAGCCCACTAAAAACAGGCCAGGTTGACTAACAATGGCTGTGATGTCCATTTGCATACCTATCGTTGCCACCAGTATGTACAGAAATATGCTTCCGATGCGGGTAGCACCAACGCCTTCTAACTCACGTGCTTTGGTAAAAGAAAGCAGCATGCCAAAGGTTGTTGCCAGCACCACCAGCCAAAAGAAACCTGAAGTAAGGCTGAACTGCTCCAGGTAAGGGGCATTGGCCTCGATCCAAGGCGCAATAATGTCTGCGAAAAAGTGCGAAATGCCTGTTATTCCTAAGCCCACGCCTATCACCACCATAGTATCAGCCATGCTAGGAATGCGCATAATGCTCAATCTATACTTCTCCACTTTTTCTTTCAGTTCATTCACAGTGGTACTGTCTGCCTTAAAGAACCTGTCAATCTTTTCGCTATAGCCAACGCCAAACAACAGCACCGCCATCCAAACGTTTGCCACTATTACATCTACCGCAATTACCGCTGAGAACAGATTAGGATTGGGCTGAAAAACCTCATACATAGCCAACTGGTTCGCACCACCGCCTATCCAGCTACCTGCTATAGTTGTAAGTCCGCGCCACACGGCATCAGGTCCTGCCCCGCCTACAATATCCGGCGCGAAGGTGGATACTATAAGTATAGCCAGCGGACCACCGATCACAATACCGACAGTACCCGTAATAAACATAAGCCCTGCTTTGTGGCGCAGTTTCCAGATCTCTTTTAAATCTAAACTGATGGTGAACAACACCAGACTTGCAGGAAGTAGGTAGCGTGAAGCCATATGGTACAGGCTGGACTGCTCTCCTGAGATGATGCCAAAGGAGTTTAGCAAACTTGGAATCAGGTAGCACAGCAGCACCGATGGCACTACCGAGTAAAACTTCTTGAAAATAGGTCTATCGCTGGATGATGTACTAAAAACAAAAGCCAGTATGATGACTAGTATGCCTAGCACAACGGCATCGTTAGTGATAAGTGGTACTTCCTGTACGGTGGTTTCTTCCATATTTGGTTTGATTCTTTTTACGACACAAGTATCAAGACACAAGACACACGATTTTCCCTTTGTATGATGTTGCTGTATTCCGTTATCCTAGGTTACTGCCGATGCGCACCTACTGCTGAACCAACTGCAACTAACTTAACCATTTTGTTATTTCGATCAGTGGGAGAAATCTGATACAAATTCATACATAAAAGATTCCAGATTTCTCACTGCGTTCGAAATGACGATTCCTGATTCCCCTGCTAGGAGGGGTTAGGGGTGGGGTCATTTCAAGATCAACTCTCAACTAGCTCAGCCCTTTATTACAGCTTAAAGTTTTATGCCTGCATCTTATGTCACACTTAAAAGTTGTTTCTATGGCTTGTAAAGTACTTGTTCATATTGGTTTATCAAGTTTGTCAGGCGTTGTATGTCTTCGGTGGTATGTTGGCTATTTAATATAACACGGGTAATAGGTTCATCAGCTGGTGTTGGGTATCGGAAGCTGGAAATCAGGATTTGGTGCTCCAGCAGAAACGGGCACAAATCTTCGTGCGTGGTCCTGAATACAGGATAGTGGTCGAAAAAGCTGAACAGTTCAGGTTGCTCAAGCTGCTGCTTAAAACTGGCGATGTTTGAGAACAGCTTTTCTCTTGCCTCTGCAAAAACTTCGCTGCTGTGCAAAAATGCATACAGGTAAGCAGGTGTCGCAGGCGAAGCACCTCCGAAATGCGGATTTGCTTTTAACTGCTCAATTAGCTGCCGATCGCCTAAAATAACACCAGCTGGTATTCCAAAAGCCTTTCCCATGGAGCTTACTACGATAATCCGAACCGCTTGCGCATACTGCGTTAGCTGCCCATATATTCCTGTTCCATATTTACCCGTTACACCAAAACCATGCGAATCATCTACAATCAAGGTAAACTGCTTGTCTTTGGGTAAAGTCGCCATCCAATCGAAACTATAGCTGCGGGCTTTCAGCGGATCAAGTGAATTGCAAACAATAACGATGTGCTTGTACGTCAAATTTGACACCTCTTGCAGTAGCTGCACTACCCACGCCTCATGCGTCTGCTTCGGATCGGTGGCATCGGCAGAACTTCGCCATACCGCTGGATGCGTGGCTGGCGCATAGATAAAATATCCGCTGCCCTGCAAGGTCTGTACCAGCGCCTGCCCCGCCAGATAGCCCGACGACATGGTAAGCGCGGCTTCGGCTCCAGTATAGTCTGCCAGATATGCCTCCACTTCCTCATACATCTTCAGTTGTAAATTTGAGTTGCGGGAGCTGGAATAGTTGGTGCCGTACCGCTGCATACCCTCTATCAAAAGCTGCTGGAACTCCTTATTACTGGAGATGCCCAGGTATGAAGTGCCGCTGCAAAACAGGTGTTCCACGCCGTTAAGCAACAGCGTGCGGCCTGGCAGGTGGTCGATATGTACGTTGGCAGCGGCAGCCATTAGCCTATCAGCGTTGTTCCTGTTCCGTTTACTGTTGGGCTATAGTTCACTTTGCCATAGTCGATGGTTACGCCTGTGGCAATATCTTTACTTAAGAGCAGTGCCCCGTCCATATCCACATAATCGAGCAACGGCAGCAGTTGCGCAATGGCCGAGATGCCTACACTTGACTCCGTCATGCAACCTACCATTACTTTCATGCCCAAATTTTTGGCTTCGGCAATCATGCGGCGGGCAGGTGTTAGACCTCCGCACTTTACCAGTTTAATGTTCACACCATGAAAATGATTATGACACTTAGCTACGTCTGCCTCTGTAATGCAGCTTTCGTCGGCAATAAGCGGAAGCACCGAGTGCTGGTACACTTTCTTCATACCATCCATATCGGATGCTTTCATGGGTTGTTCGATAAACTCCACCCCCAGCGGCTTCAGCTGGCGTGCATTTTCTATCGTTTCTTCCACACCCCAAGCACAGTTCGCATCTACCCTGAAAGTAGCATCGGTATGGCGGCGCAGCTCTTTTACAATCGCCACATCTTCGGGCGTACCTAACTTTATTTTGTAAAGCGGCCACGGGTACTCCTTCAGCTTTTTCACCATGTTGTTGATGGTGTCGATGCCGATAGTATAATCTGTGAGAGGCATGGTATCGGTTTGCAGGCCCCATAGTTTGTGCAGCGGCTTTCCATTCATTTTGCCGAACAGGTCGTTGGCGGCTATATCCAAAGCACAAAGTGCAAAAGGGTTATCTGCCAAGTGTGGCTGCATCTGTGCCCAAAATTCTGTTGGATCTGTCAACTCTGTCGCTTCAATCTGCTCCCGAATGTTTTCGAGCGCTGCCGTCATGTTCTCTATCGTGAAGCCATAGTAGGGATTGCTGGTAGCCTCGCCGTACCCTTTGTGTTCCCCATGCTGCAACTCCACAATCAGCGTGTCCTGCACATCACGCGAGTCGTAGGAGATGGTGAAGGTATGTTTGAGCGGTAACGCAAATGATCGGATGGTTAGCTTTAGCATTGGTTTTGTATGGTTGATGTTTAGTATCTATTTTATAGTTCTATTTGTACCACCACTAGATGATTTGCACAGAGAGCAAATTTCCCTCCTCGAAGGGGTAAGGGGGTGTGTTTAAGCTCCCCTTAATACTTATGCAGTGACTATCGTTTTATAGTTACTGTCCATCCTCAGTTTTACAAACCTATAGTTTTATAGTTTGCTATGTGCGCTCCAAGTCCGCGGGGACTCGTTTTCCCACTCGGCACTGTGTAGCTGAAGCTGCCCTCGCGGTGCTCGTGCTGCCCTGCAGGCACCGCAACACCTACAAGGTGCCTCATGGAAAAACTGGGAAAGCTTTTTTCCTCGATCACCAACGGCTTTTTTTTACTTCTGTGGTAATCTTTTTCCGTTAGCTTCCGCTAGCGCGAGCTTGTAGCTCGTGCTTCTTTCCATCAGCAGGAACTTAACTTTGGCATAAGCAGAGGTTTTAACTGTATCTTACACCTGCACATCTTGTACTTGACCATTTTAGTACAAGCTATAAGCTCGCACTAGCGGTGTTGATATCTAATCCCTAATTCTTAATTTCTAATTTTTAATTTGGCGCAGCAAAGCGCAGCCCTAATACTTCTCGTGCACTTCCGTCATGATACGTACCATTTCGTTGCGGATTTCAGCAGATGATCCTCTAAAGTTATTGTTCATAAAACTGTAGAGGAGCACTTTCCCGCTTTTCGTGATGATGTAGCCGCTCTGGTTATGCACATGCGACAGCGTACCTGACTTTCCGAACACAAACGGCACATCAGCCTGGTATATACTTCTAAATGTACCTGGTCTGCCTCCTGCTGCCAACAGCTTGAACAACTCTGCCTGCGGCCGCTCCTGCTGTAGCTTCTGCAACAGAACGATGATACTGCGCGGTGTAAACATGTTCATACTCGACAGACCAGAGCCATCCACCCATACAGGCTTATCAGGGAGATCAGTTAGATAATTGTTTACAGTGTACCTGATGGCCTTTTCCACTGATAATGTATCGGAGAGTGTGCCAGAACACAGCACCATCAACTGCTCCGCCAGCAAATTATCGCTTACCTGCAGCATTCGCTTGTAAACGGTATCGGCAGGCAAACCATAGAATGTTTGCGCATCTTGTGGCACCGATCGCTTCACCCGCGTTACAGGTCGTTTGAGTGTATCAGCCAAAAGCTGTACCGTCATCTCGGGTGAAATTATGAAAGGCACCTCCTGCGAATAGATTTTAGCTGCATTTTTCGGGTAGTAGGTCAGGTCGTTCGTTCGCCAGCCTCGCACAAATGCGCCGCCCTGCCCTTCCTGCAAAGTGTCTACTTGTATCGATTTCCTGAAATAGGCAGGCGTGGTAGTATAAGGGCTGCCATTTTTGCTCGTAAACTTGATGATGTTGCCGTGTATCGGAAAAACACTACGCTCTGGCTGATAATAATAGTTATAGTCGTCCCAGCCCCAGTTGGTGGCAAAGGGTGTGCTGGCAAAAGGCGCATCGATATAGAATAGCTTTTCTGGGCGGTTCTTCAGGAAATCGTAGGCCAGAGAGTTCTTCACATCCATGTGAGTGAACGTTGGGTCGCCAGTACCCCAGAAAAGTAGCGAATCGCCGTGCACTGCATACTTCAGCGCAGGTATAGAATCGCTCAGCATCTTAAGGCAGGCGTAGAACGTAAAGAGTTTCGTATTGGAGGCTGGCACAAAATACTTATCGGCATTATGCTCCACCACCATCTGCCCCAGTTCAGGATCGTACAAAGCAAACCCCACAAAACGATTATGCAGCGCCTCCGACTCCAGCACCTGCCGTTTGATAACGGCAGGCTCATAAGGCTCCGTTGATGCCACAGGTGTATTTCTCGAACTACTACAACCCAACAGCAATAGCATTACCAAGCAACAGCACAGCTGCCAGCCTAACCTGTACTTTATAGTTTGCAATCGGGTCATCGTTTATGTTTTCGCTTTAAATTGTTAAATGGCTGCATGATTTAATTGCTAGATGGTTGAGATTTCAAACTATAAGAGCACCATCTATTTAGCAATAACCACTTAACCATGTATAAAAAAGTCGTGTGTATTGTGTCGTGCTACGTGTATCGTTATAAATACTTCTTATACAAATTGTAAAGTATCGCCTTATCCTGCTCCGTTAGCACAGGGCTTACATCCTGCTGCACAAAGTGTATTTTAAAAGCTCTAATGGCAGCATCCATGTTGCGTGTGTCGTAGCCGATAATGCGTAAGACTTCCTGCGGATTAAACCATTCAGGCACTGGCCCCTGCACAGGCACTTTCTTGAACACCTGAAACGCCTCCAGGTTCAGCGTACTATCCTGCAGCACAGGCTTATTCAGCACCACCACGCTATCCAGCACGTTTTCATCGTACCACAGGCCATAGCCGTTGTCTGCCAATTTCTTCCAGGGAAACAAAGGACTAGGATCTACTTTCCGAACTGGCGCAATATCAGAATGGCCTATAAAATTGGCTGCGGGTATGCCATGCTCTTTTTTCAGTTTTGCCAGCACCCCTATCAAGCTAGTGATCATTTCATCTGTAAAAGGCTCTGAGCCGTTGTTATCCAGTTCTATGCCTACAGAAGAGGAGTTAAGATCGGTGGCGTTGCCCCATCTACCTGCCCCTGCATGCCAGGCGCGCAAGTAATCGTGCAGCATATGGTATACTTTGCCGTCGCGCCCGATCACATAATGCGCACTTACACTGGTGCGGGGTGTGGTAAAGGTTTTCAGTGTCTGCTCTGTAGAATTCTGGGCCGTGTGGTGAATAATCACATAGTTCGGCTTGCGCATACTGAAGTTGGTGGTGCCCACCCACTGGTCTCCCCGCGGATATGCAATGGTGTCGACCTCTTGCAGGGGAGCAGTTCGCAAAGCACGGGTATAGGCCTTAACCTGCTTTTTATAAGATCGATTGGTGGAAGCATAAGGATTAACTGAGCAGGAGGCGACCAAAGCACCCGCCGCTAAAAATAAAGTCAGTCTAATCGCAAAATACTTCATAAGTTTTGCCTGTACCAAATTTTGGTTGTTGATTGATGTACTATTTGCTAAATTGTCAGATTGTTAAATTGCTGTAGTCTTCCGTCTGGCACAACTTGCACAGCCACCGTGCATTAGCTAAAAAGCAGATCCTAAAAAACGATTTTCACAGCACTTTTAGCTCTATCTCCCACACAACCTTACATTACACGACACTAATATTGCTTTTATTTGCGGGAATTAAAAAAAATCCTGCAAATAAAAATAAAACTAAGCAAAATTCTTTTAAATTGCAGTAGATCTGCTACTATCAAATCTTTTATCGCTTTGAAAAAACAATTTCTCTGCTCCTTTAGCATTCTGCTTTTGTTGGCGCTTTGCCTGAATAACCTGCAGGCCCAACACAAGAACGCAAAATTCCGCAAACCTGCAGCCAAGCGTGAGCAGACTCCTGCTTTCAATCCAGCCACCGATCCTCCTTTCTATGGCGGTAACCAAGCCTGGGCCGATTCTGTGTTCAATTCCCTAACGCCAGAGGAACGCATTGCTCAATTAGTCATGATTCCTGTTTACTCGAACAGAGACCAGGCACATATCGACTCGGTGAGCAACCTGATCAAAACCTATAAAGTAGGCGGCGTTATCTTCTTCCAGGGCGGGCCAGTACGGCAAGCCAAGATGACGAACCGTTTCCAGAGCGAAAACAAAGTGCCGCTGATGGTATCGATAGATGGCGAGTGGGGACTTTCGATGCGCCTGGACAGCACCGTGCGTTTCCCCTACCAAATGTCAATGGGCGGCATTCAGGATGAGAAGTTGCTGTATGAGATGGGTGCTGAAATTGCCCGCCAGTGTAAGCGCATGGGCATCAACGTGAATTTTGCGCCTACCGTAGATATTAACAACAACGCCAACAATCCTGTTATTGGCTTCCGCTCTTTTGGCGAAGACAAGTATAACGTGGCCCGTAAATCCATTGCTTACATGAAAGGCATGCAGGACCAGCACGTACTGGCAAGTGCCAAACACTTCCCCGGTCACGGCGATACAAACGTAGACTCGCACTACGGCCTGCCTGTTATCCACTTCTCCCGCATTCGCCTCGACTCTACAGAACTGTACCCTTTCCGTGAGCTGATAAAAAACGGCTTGGGCAGTGTGATGGTGGCTCACATGAACATTCCTGTGCTGGACAACACGCCAAACCTAGCCTCTACTTTATCTAAATCCATCGTTACCGATCTTTTAAAAGAAGAACTGGGCTTTAGAGGGTTGGTGTTTACCGATGCGCTAAACATGCAAGGCGTGGCCAAGTTTTACCCTCCTGGTGTGGTTGACGTGAAGGCTTTGCTGGCTGGAAACGATGTGATGCTGAACACGATGGATGTAAAAACCACGATAGCAGAGGTAAAGAATGCCATAGCTAACAAAGAAATTACGCAGGAAGAAATTGATGCCCGCTGCCGCAAAGTACTCACCGCGAAACAATGGATGGGCCTGGACAAATGGCAACCGATTGAAACAGCGCACCTGATTGAGGACCTGAACAACCCGCACGCCCAGTACCTGAACCGCCAACTGACGGAGCAATCGCTGACGCTGCTGCGCAACAAAAAGAACATACTCCCGATCCAGACTTTAGATACTTTAAAAGTAGCGGCCTTAGCTATAGGCACTACCCAGGAAACCGATTTTCAGCGTGGCCTGTCCCGCTATACACAAGTAGATACTTTCTTTCTTTCGCCTAACAGCACCTTAGCAGAGTTGCAGCAGATGAAGGAAAAGCTGCAAAACTATAACTTGGTGATAGCAGGAGTGCATAAACTTCAACTGAAAGCGGGCAGCAGCAACTTCGGCATCACTGCCGAGATGAACCTCTTCCTGAAAGACCTGATTCGCTCTAAACCAACTATAGTTAGCGTGTTTGGCAACGTTTATAGTTTAGCCAAATTCGAAGGCGTTGAAAAAGCCGATGCCGTGCTTACAGCCTACCAGGAAAATGACGTGGCGCAGGATTTAGCTTCTCAGTTGATTTTCGGTGGCATCGGGGCGAGAGGAAAACTGCCTGTTACGGTTTCGAATGCCTTCCGCATTGGCGACGGCCTTACGACACAAGGCGGCCTTCGATTGGCCTATACCATGCCAGAGGCAGTGGGCTTAAAAACTCAGGACCTTGCTGGTATAGACTCACTTGTGGCAGAGGCTATCCGTGAACAGGCAACGCCTGGCGCACAAGTATTGGTAGCTAAAAACGGCAAAGTGATCTACTACAAAGCTTTCGGCCACCACACCTACGATAATGAAATGCCTGTGCAGAAAACAGACCTGTATGACCTGGCTTCTGTAACTAAAATCAGCACCTCACTGGCTGCTTTCATGAAATTGAAAGGCGAAGGCCGCTTTGATGTAGACAGAACCTTAGGCAGCTACCTGCCGATGATGCAGGGCTCAAACAAAGAGAGTCTAAAGTACCGCGACATACTTACGCACCAAGCACGCCTGAAGTCATGGATTCCGTTTTGGAAAGAAACAGTGAAGAAAAACGGTAAGTTTAAGTGGGCTACTTTTAAAACAGACTCCTCTGCCCGCTTCCCAATTAAAGTAGCGCAGAACCTGTACATCCACCGCAAATATGCCGACAAGATTTACAAAGAGATTGCCAAATCGCCGCTGAATGAGAAGCCTGGCTATGTATACAGCGACCTGTCGTTTATACTTGCTCCGAAAGTAATTGAGAACATCACAGGAAAAGAGTTTGAATCTTACCTAAAGGAGAACATCTACAAACCGATTGGTGCCACTTCATTAACTTTTAACCCTTACAAGTACTACCCGCAGTCGAAGATTGTGCCTACGGAGTATGAACCACATTTCCGTAAGCAGCTGCTACACGGTACGGTGCACGACGAAGGCGCAGCTATGTTGGGCGGTGTAAGTGGCCATGCAGGTTTGTTCGGCAATGCCAACGACTTAGCCAAGCTGATGCAGCTATACTTAAACGATGGTACCTACGCCAACCGAACTTACATAGCAGGCAATACTGTGAGCCAATTCAGCAAGTGCCAATTCTGCGATGAAGGCAACTACCGCGCCCTCGGCTTCGACAGACCTTCTAAGCCAGGAAGCGAAAATAGCAACGCAGCCAAAAGCGCTCCTGCTGAAAGTTTTGGCCACTCTGGCTTTACAGGCACTTATACTTGGATTGACCCTATAAATGACATCGTATATATATTTCTGTCGAACCGCGTAAACCCTACCCGCGAGAATCCGAAACTGAGCAGACTAAACACCCGCACTAAGGTGTTACAGGTAGTTTATGATGCCATGGATAAAGCTATAAACAAAGAAAAAACCTGTTTCGATAAAATAAAATAAGTTAGAAAAGCCGCTCCCTGTAAAGGAGCGGCTTCTTTGTTTATGATTATTAATTGTCTTATTAGCCTATCTTTTAAGTCATGCATAAAACTGTTACCGCTTCCACCAACTCAACAACGGGTCTGCTCAGCACCAAGAATTCGGAGCGATACCTGGCACTCGACGTCCTTCGGGGATTAACCATAGCCTTGATGGTAATAGTAAATAACCCTGGCTCCTGGGGCAACATTTATGCGCCTTTTAAACACGCAGCCTGGCACGGCTTTACGATCACTGACTTAGTATTCCCTTCGTTCCTGTTTGTGGTGGGCAACGCCATGAGCTTTAGTATGCGCAAGTTTGAGACGCAGCCAGAAAGCTCTTTTCTGAAAAAAGTATTTACAAGAACAGCGCTTATTTTTCTCATCGGCCTTTTTCTTAACCTTTTCCCTTTTGTCACACGCGAACCCGAAGGACAACTGGTGCTAAAGGATTTTACAGCCCTGCGCATTATGGGTGTGCTGCAGCGTATTGCCCTTTGTTACTGCATCGCGTCTTTGGTTGTGCACTACCTGAGGTATAAAGGGGCACTTGCTTCCAGTGTTGTAGCGCTGCTCGTTTACTGGGCCATCATGTACTTCTTCGGCGATGTCGCCGATCCTTATAGTTTGGAAGGCAACGCCGCCCTAAAGTTCGACAGTATGCTACTACCCGAGCAGAACCTCTACAAGGGCTTTGGCATCCCATTCGACCCTGAAGGTTTGCTAAGCACTTTACCTGCCACTGTAAACGTAATAGCAGGTTATGTTGCAGGCATGTTCATACAGAAGAATGGCAACAATATGGGCACAGTTTCTAAGCTGAATGTGGCTGGTGCTGTGCTGGTAGCCATTGCTTTTGTGTGGGATTTGTACTTCCCCATCAACAAGCCTATCTGGACGAGCTCATATGTATTGCACACGGTCGGCCTGAGCCTGATCATACTTGGCACCCTGATCTTTACTATAGAAGTAATGGGTTTTGTAAAATGGACTTACTTTTTCCAGGCTTTCGGCAGAAACCCGTTATTTATTTTTGCACTGGCCACGCTGCTGATCAAAACTCTCAACTTTGTGCAGGTTAATGGTATAAGTTTGCAAAAATGGCTTTACGAAAACCTATTTCTTACCTGGACAGAAGGAAAAACTGCTTCGCTGCTCTTCGCCATAACTTACATGCTTGTGATGTGGCTGGTTGGTTTCTGGATGGATAAAAAGCGGATTTATGTGAAGGTATAGTTACGGATGCACCTAATTAAAAATTAAGAATTAGAAATTAGGCGCAGCCGTACACGCTTCTATCTAATTTATAGAAATTGCATTATATTTGATAGTTAGCTATCAAAGAAGAACAGTATGCTCAAGGAAGAACGGCAGGCTTTTATCATAAAGCAGATAAACCTACACAACAAAGTACTTTCATCAGATTTAAGTTTAAAACTTAATGTATCGGAGGATACGGTACGAAGGGATTTAAATGAGTTGGCGGAGAGCGGCAAAATTCTGAAAGTACACGGAGGCGCTTTATCAAAGTCTTTCCACTACCCTTTTCAACAATCTGATGTGTATGCCAAGGAATCTAAGAAGGAGATTGCCCGCAAAGTAATACAACTTCTTCAGGATGAAATGATAGTGCTTGTAGGCGGTGGCACTACCATGATCGAAGTTGCCCGCATGGTTCCTGATAGCTTGAAATGCACTTTCTTTACGGTTAGCCCTTTGGTTGCACTGGAGCTGGCAGAACGTAGCAACATCAATATCTTTCTTTTAGGTGGACAGCTTTCCAAAAACTCACACATCAACATCGGAGCACAGGTGGTGAGCCAGCTATCGGAAATTAAAGTAGACTTATGTATACTGGGTACCAACAGTGTCTCGGTGGAAGACGGCGTTACTGACTCTGACTGGGAAGTTGTGCAGGTAAAGAAAGCGATGATCAAGTCTGCCAAGAAAACAGTCATCATGAGCATATCTGAAAAGCTCGGTTCGAATCAGAACATGACAGTTTGCGAACTGAATGCAATACATTATTTGGTGACAGACTTAAGCCCAAAATCACCTGAGCTACAAGAATACACGAAAGCCATAACAGTACTGTAGTTTGCAACGCAGGTAGCACAACTCTCAAACATAAGTGAAGCTATTTTGTAGTGGCATAAGAACCCACACGTAAAAGGCAAAAGAGGGGCTGCTTCTATAGAAGCAGCCCCTCTTTTGCCTTTTACGCCGTCTGCAGTTTGCCAGGTGTTCCCTTTGCGGCTATACTTTCCGTACCTGGGTGCTGCGCTATACATTCATCCAGCAGATACATAATCGATTCATAATTTCTACCGACTGCCTCTGTCATGGCCATTTCACAAGTTTTGGCGCTGGAGTAATAGCCGTCGTATTCCTGCTGCTTTACTTCATTTGCTCCGGGTGCGGTGGCCGATTTGGTGAGCTCGGGCACTAAAAAGCCTCTGTCGCCAGCCATGCCGCAGCAGCCTGCGTGCAATGGTACCGTTACCTCCTGCGCCAGCTGCCTGGCTATATTTACAAATTTCGTTTCCAGCCCCATTTTCTGCAGCGAGCACACTGGGTGCAGCACCACCCGCTCCTTCTTCCGCGCCACAAAAGCACGAGGCAGCAAATGATCTACTATGTAGTCGATGCTGTCGATAATCTTGAGCTTATCGAATCTGGCTTTGTTTTCGGGCGTGAGCACAGGGCGGCAATGCTGCAAAGTATAAGTACAGGAGGTGACATCGAGCACCAGTGGCAGACGGCCTTCATCTGTCCATCGCCATACTTTCGCTATTGTCTCGTTGGCGGTGTAGGCGAATGCTTTGCTGTAGCCTTTCGATGAGAAAATCTGTCCGCAGCAAGCGCTTTGGGTGTCCTGAGGAATCAAAAAATCTACACCTGCTTTCTCTGATATGCTGATGAAAATTTCTACGGTGCTTTTCTTTCCGCTTGCCGTATCTCCCATGGTGCGGGAAATACAGGTCGGGAAGTATACCACGGCAGCCTTGTCTCTGGTGCTACTCGCCTTTGCTACCTGAGCGGCAAAACCAGGCGCAGCCGCCAATTGGTTCGACCATAAAGGCATGGCGGGCACTACATCTTTCGCACTCTTTGTAAGCTTTGCCAAGGTGTTTTCGCCAAAGAAGCTGTTTACGCCAGCACCCACTTTTAAACCAGCTTTCACGACGGAGGTAACAGGCTTAAAATTCTTCGCCACCAGCAGCGCCAGTTCGTTCGCCAGATCGCTGTGGCTTTCCCGTCGCAGCCGTTTTACCAGGTCGCCCGTGTTGATGTCGACTGGACAGGCGGTGGCGCAGAGGCCATCCACAGCACAGGTGTCCAGGCCATCGTACTGGTACTGCTGTAGCAGCTCTTTATGCTGCTTTTTGTTTCCCTGACGCTTCAGCTTCAGCAGTTCTCTGCGTACCACAATGCGCCGTCGGGGCGTAAGCGTAATATTTCGGCTAGGGCACTTGTGTTCGCAGAAACCGCACTCCATGCACTTGTCCACTTCCTCCTCCACCTTCGGCAACTCTTTCAGGTTCTGGATGTGCGCATTTTTATCGTGGTTGATGATCACGCCAGGGTTCAGCAGGTTATCAGGATCGATGGTCTCTTTCAAGGCTTTCATGATACCATAGATCTCGCTTCCCCACTCCGTCTCCACAAATGGGGCCATGTTACGGCCTGTACCGTGCTCGGCTTTCAGGGCTCCGTTATACTTCTGCACCACCAGTTCCACCACCTCCTGCAGAAAGCGGTTGTACCTTTCTATTTCGGAAGGCGAGTCAAAAGCCTGTGTTACGACAAAATGTATGTTGCCGTCTTTGGCGTGCCCGAAGATAATGGCCTTGCTATAGTTGTGTTTTTGGAAAAGCGCCTGCAGGTCCAGGATAGCATCGCCTAGTTTCTCCAAAGGAAAGGCAATGTCTTCCAGAATAACCGTAGTGCCGCTGGCTCTTACGGCACCCACCGCAGGGAACATGCCTTTGCGCACCTTCCATAGCAGTGCCTGCTCCGTTGGGTCGGCGGTGAAAACAGGCTGCTCCAGCAATGCCAGCTGAGGCGAAACTAATAAGAAGTTGGCAATCTTCTCCTGCAGCTCCTCCAGGTTATGTCCCTGGAATTCTACCAGTAAAGCAGCAGCCGTTTCTGGCAAAGTTTTGATAATGGCAGGCACTCCCGCCATATGTTCTATGGAACGTAACGAGGCCCTGTCCATGAGTTCTACCGCCTCTGCACCAACTGCTGTTAAAGGCATAATAGCCTGGCAGGCCGCATAGATATCAGGAAAGTATAGCAGTGCCGTGGATTTAGCTGGATAGTCAGGAACAGTTCGCAGCACAGCTTCTGCTATGAAACCCAACGTGCCTTCTGCCCCTATGAGCAAGTGCGCCAGTATGTCCAGCGGGTGGTTATAGTCGATGAAAGCGTTAACGGAATAGCCAACGGTATTTTTGGTTTTATACTTGTGTCGAATCAAATCATGCAGCGCAGGGTTCTGCTGTACCTGTGCCCTCAGTTCGTGTAGCTTGCAGTATAGCGCTGGACATTCTTCACCAAACTTGATATAATCCAGTGCCGATTCGGTCGTATAGCTCTTGCCGTTGGGTAGTATAAACCGAATATATTTGGTGGTATGGTAGGAGTTTTTGCTCACGCCGCAGCACATGCCGCTGGCGTTATTAGAGAGTATACCACCCATCATGGCCGAATTAATACTCGCAGGGTCTGGCCCTATTTTGCGTTTATACTTCCGCAGGAAAGCATTTACGATGGCCCCAATCACACCTGGCTGCACCCGCACCAGTTCCCCCTCTGCCTCCACCTGCACTTTGTTCCAGAACTGGCTCAGATCAACCAGTATACCATCTGTTATGGATTGCCCCGAAAGGCTGGTGCCAGCAGTACGGAAGGTAAGCGGAATCCTATGCTGCTGCGAAAGTGCGAAAAGGCCTTTCACCTCTTCTTCCGAGATGGGCTGCACCACGGCCTTCGGCCTCAGGTAATAAAAGCCAGCATCCGATGCGTAAGAAACTACATCAATTAGCCGTGAGCGTATGCGCGCTTTTGGCAAAACGGTTTCCAAAAGCTTTTCAATTTCCATAAAAAAGGAAGCTTAATAAGTTGTTTGTTTTACTTTAGAACCTGAGTTCGCAAAAGCAGTTTTCTCTTCTGCTGTGCCTGGCCTGCTGGTAAGCAACAGCAGTAGGAATGTAATCGTTGCATTTACCACGATCAGTTCAAAGCCCATCGCGTAGCCCGTCCAGGCTACAGAATTGCTATCAAGCACGTAGGTGATGATAGGTGAGACAAGGCAGATAAAAGGCACCAGCTTGTCTGCTACGCCTCGCTGATTGGCCATGCCAAAAGCGAATAATCCCAGTAGCGGACCATAAGTATAACCAGCGGCTTTAAAGATAGCATTCACCACTGAGTCGTCGTTTATCATCCTAAACACAAGTATCACCAGCAGCATCACCACTGAGAAAGCAATGTGTACCATGTGCCGCGTACGCACCAGGCCAGGATCATTCTGATCTGCTTTCTTGTCGAAGTTCAGGAAATCGACACAAAAAGAGGTAGTTAAAGCGGTGAGGGCTGAATCGGTAGTGGCAAAGGTAGCCGCCGTTAAACCCAGCATGAACACAATGGCAGGAATGATATTCAGGTGGTTGAGTGCAATTTCAGGGAACAGGTGGTCAGGCGTTCTCAGCGCCGTTACATCAATGTTGTTCGCAGCAGCATACTGGTATAGCAAAGCTCCAACGCTCAGGAAGAAGATGTTGATAAACACAAACACTACCGTAAAAGTGAGCATGTTTTTCTGGGCTTCGCCGATATTTTTGCAGCTGAGGTTCTTCTGCATCAGGTCCTGGTCCAGGCCCGTCATAGCGATGGTTACGAAAATTCCACCTATAAAATGCTTCAGGAAATGGGCTTTATTACCTAAGAAGTCTTCCCAGAAAAACATCTTTGAGTAAGAGCTTTCTTTCACCGCCTCAAACGTCTGCATCAAATCCATATTCAAGCTCCTAGAGATAAACCAGATTGAGAGCAGTACCGAACTCAGCAGGAAAACTGTTTGAAGCGTATCCGTAATCACAATGGTTTTAAGACCGCCTTTGTGCGTGTACAGCCAGATGAGTACGAGGCAAATGGCCACTGTGGCTCCGAAAGGCACATTCCAAGCATCAAAAATAAACTTCTGTAGCACAATAGCTACTAAGTATAATCTAAAAGCAGAGCCGATTACGCGGGAAACCAGGAAGATCATAGCTCCCGATTTATAGCTCCAGTAACCCAGCCGCCGTTCCAGGTAAGTATAAATGGAGATCAGGTTCATGCGGTAATACAGCGGCAGCAGCACGGTGGCAATTAGTACAAAACCAACCGCATTGCCCAGTACAAACTGGAAATAACCGAAACTGCTGTTGGCCACAGCGCCAGGCACCGAGATAAACGTAACACCAGACAAAGCTGTACCTATCATCCCGAAGGCCACAAAATACCACTTCGAGTTCCTGTTGGCTATAAAAAAGCTAGAGTTATCGGAGGCGCCTTTCGAGGTGAAGTAAGAGATGCCTATCAGAACGGCAAAATAGCCTATCAGGAAGGACAAGAGCACAATAGGAGACATAAGCTATAGAATCTGGTGCGAAAAAGATAAATGGCACAAACCTTTGCTTTTAAAGCGGGCGGTTCTGCAAGTATAAACAAGATATGCCACCTTTGCTACTTAATTCGCGCTGTGGCTTTTACAGGGTTTCTATTTAACAATTGAAGAGGCTGAACCTTTGTCCCCTTTGAAGGTCATCTTGTAGGAAAAACAAAGCGCTGGTGCGAGCTTGCAGCTCGTATCTCAACACATTTACCCGCTCAATGCTGTTTCAATTCATGGGACTACTGCTACATGTGCAGCAAAACTTTCCTATGCCCTATGCTTTGATAGAGGTACGAGCTGCAAGCTCGCACCAGCGTCAAAAGCACAACTTAAGAAGAAATCAACACACTATCGATGGCTTTGCGCACGCTGCCGTGTTTCTCTAAAAGAGCGGCGGCGGTTGCCTCGTCTATACCTGTTTCGCTTATGATCATGCGTACACCACGGTTGTAGAGTTTGTGGTTCGAAAGCTGCATGTCTACCATTTTGTTGCCCTTCACTCTGCCGAGTTGTATCATTACGGTGGTGCTCAGCATGTTCAGTACCAGCTTCTGCGCCGTGCCTGATTTCATGCGGGTAGAACCAGAGAGGAACTCAGGACCAACCACCACTTCTACAGGATATTGTGCCACAGCTGCTACAGGGCTACCTGAGTTACACACAATACAGCCCGTAGCCACACCGTTTTCGTTGGCTTTTTTAAGCCCGCCAATCACGTAAGGCGTAGTGCCAGATGCTGCCAGGCCAACTACTATATCACCTTCGTTTATGCCATACTCCTGCAGATCTTTCCAGGCCTGCTCAGTATCGTCTTCGGCAAACTCCACGGCCTTGCGGATGGCACCATCACCACCTGCAATTAAACCCACTACCCAATCGAAAGGCACACCGAAGGTTGGAGGACACTCCGAGGCATCCAACACGCCGAGCCTGCCACTTGTACCTGCCCCGATGTAGAACAGCCTTCCGCCTGCTTTCATTTTCTCCGCCGCCACTAATGCCAGCTTTTCTATCTGCGGAAGCGCCTTCTCCACAGCATTCGGTACAGTTTTGTCTTCATTGTTGATATTCTCCAGGATCTCCTTTACAGACATCTTCTCCAGATTATCGTAGTTTGACTCTTTCTCGGTAGTGATTTCCATTTGTATATTTCTAAAAGTCTTTTTCTATTTTTCGCTTATTTCAGTGGAATACTCCAGACAAGCGATCTTGCCGTCCATCGTGCTCACCACAACTCTTTTCTTATCCAGCGGCATAATCGGGTTCATCAGGCCGTTTGATACTTTATACTTCCACAGCACCTCTCCGCTTCTCCTGTCGATGGCGCTTGCCATACCTGAGTGGCTTGGCACATACACGATGCCGTTGCTCTCCACGATAGCCGATGGAACCAGCTCGTAAGGCAGCTGCAGCTTTGATTTCCAGTCGATTTGCATAGAATCTGCAATTGTAGACACACCATATACCTGTCCGTCCATCGTTTTCACGTACACCAGCGCACTATCTGCAGACATTCCCATCGATTCACGCACACGAATGTCTTTCATTTGCTTGCGCCATACTACTTTACCTGTTGCAGCATCCAAAGAAGTCATGTAGCGGTCTGGGGCAACTATAAACACTTTGCCTTTGGTAGCTACAGGATAGCAGGCAGCAGGCGAAAACATGCGGTTGGGGGAGCCGTTGTTCCACTTCCAGGCTAGTTTACCTGTGGCGGCATCCAAGGCATAAAAATCGTTGCCCCAACTTCCAAAGTATACTTTGCCTTTGTAAAACAGCGGCTTTGTTACTACGAAGTTGTTCACCTGGTCAAAATCCCAAAGCAGTTGTCCGTTCTTCAGGCTGAAGGCTCTAAAATGTCCATCGGAGGCTCCGATATAAACTACCTTATCCTGAATGGCAGGAGAACCAAGTACAGGTCGGGAGGACGCTGCCTTCCAAAGCAGCTTTCCGTTTGAGGCAGAAAGGCAGTAAATATGGTTATCGGACGAACCTACCACCACATAATTTCCTGCTATGGCAGGTGTAGAATAAATTTTGCCGTTTGTTTTATAGGTCCACTTGCGCTTGCCACTCTTCTTAGCTAAAGCATATACTTCGCCGCTGGTATTGGTTGCCACCACTACGCCTTTACCTGTAGCTGTTCCAGCTCCTACGTCGCTGTCATCCTGGTACTCCCACACTACTTTCACGTTCGGGTATAGTTTGTTTACCGCAAAAGATGGTCGGTGGTATTGTGCTGTTTCCTTTTCGTAATGATGATTCTGTAACGGTACTTCTACCCATTTCTTCTGCGTCTGCTCCATGGGGTTCCTTTCTTCAAAACTTGCCGCGCCGTTTTCTATCGTTAAGATGTTGTACCCGCCGACAGGATCTTTTGCTCTGAGGTTAGAGCGGCCCATTACGCTGGGGATGCCGTCGTAGGTAAAGCGGCGGTTGCCATGCCCGTGCCCATGCAGAATCAGCTGTGTGTTTCGTTTCTTCAGCAAATCAATGGCATCGTACCAGTTGTTCAGCGAAGAGTCCTGCGGGTAATGGTTGATGTAGATGACAGGCATGCTCGGGTCCTGCATGTTGGTCAGCACAGAATCAAGCCACACAAGATTTTCTCTTGGCACCTGTCCTGGCCCCATGCGCATGTTCGGGCCTGAACTGGTACCTGCAAACAAATAGCCGCCGTGCGTAAAGGCAAAAGTCTCGGCTCCGAAAATGGTCCTGAAGCTGTTGCTGCCACTCTCCGACCAGTTTGAATCGTGGTTACCTGGCACAATATACCAGGGCTTGTTCAATCCATCTAGCACCTGCTTTGCCAGCGTCAGTTCCTCGTCGGAACCAAATTCAGTAATGTCTCCAGATAAAACAACAAAGCTTAAGGCAGGATTGGCGTTAATATCGTTTACCGTGCGCTGAAGGTCTTCCTCTGCAGTATTGCCTCCAATGTGTGTATCCGAAACAAACGCAAACTTAAACGACTGTCCCTTGCTCAATGATGTTATCATTAACAAAGCCAGCAGGATAGTATTTTTAAGCACTCGCATCATTGGCAAAAGGACTTTGTTAAGGCTATCAGAAATAAAACAGTTTTACCTACAGCATCAGATTCTATAACAAAATACGCACAAAAACGCATAAACCTATGGTCATTGTCACGTAAATTTATAGAAACTAAAGTAAATAATTCATATTCATGCACATAATTAAGACCATAAATGCATAAAAACGCAAACTTTTTTTTATTAGCGCTCCGAAACTTGTTTTTCTACACTGAGCAGTAACACTTGCTGCTTCGGTAGTCGTAGCGAAAGCAACAAGTGTTTTGATTCTCTCTTACTACATTGGTTTTTGTTAAATGCAAACAGGCGGCTAGATTAGCCGCCTGTTTGCATTTAGATAGCGGGATCTTCTGGTGTATTGGGGTTATTCAATCGTTCTTGGTCAGGGTAAGGGTAAAAATTACGGTTACGCTCCGCTGTGTTGTCTGGCGGTCCTGGACGGCCAAAGCGGCGACTGTCTTCCAACTTCTGTCCTGTTAAGTACAGTTCGGCTGAACGCTGTATGTACACCTCAAATAACAAAGCCTCTCGGGTAACTGGGCCAGTATAGGCAGGTAACGAGGCATTAACACCAAACGGATCTCCTGATTCCTGCGTTCTGACTTCGTTTATCAGATCTAGCGCTTCTTGCAACGATCCGTTACTACGAAGTATGGCCTCAGCTTTTATTAGCTTTATCTCATCAGTTAAGTATACAGGAATGTTGGAGGTTTGAGTATTGAAGAAACCTGCCAGCGTCTTTACGGGATCACCATTTACGACTGCGTCAGGGCTGGTCAGGTAAAAATCATAACGGGCATCCCCTTCCTCCACAAACTCTGCAGGCAACCCAAAGTTATCGCGCGGCCTGAAGTAGTTTAGAATAAAGATGGAATTGTAAATTGGATTCGGACTAAGCGTGCTGTACACAAACTCGGACTTAACTGCTAAATCTACTTGATTAGCGTTTGCAAGTGCAGCTTCATAGTTACCAGCATATAGGTTATACCTGGCATTGAAGGCATAAAGTGTGTTCTTCAGGTTAAATGCAGAGCCCGTAACCTGTGTAATAAACTCCTGCGAAACAGGAGTGGCATTTAGCAAAGCAATTCCTTGGTTTAGGTGGGAAATAGCTGCCGCCAACACTTCAGTCCTTGGCTTAAAAGTCACATCTTCGGTTGCACTTGTCTCTGTGTTTGCCTGCTCAAACGCTACAGCTAAGTTACCTAAAGCCATTGCCTTAAAAAGATGCGCATGCGCCAGTATTCCACTTAGTGTTCCGCCAGTTAAGGCAGGGATGTTAGGAGCATTCTCTAAAATTTGCTCGCTCATACTCATGGTTCGTTGCATTCTGGACCACAAGCTAAGCACATTGCCATTAAATGTAGGCAATGCTGTTCCTCCAGCCTCTAGTTCTAGTACATTCGTAAAAGTAGCCACACCTTTCAGCTCTCGGCCCGTTACACCAGGGTAGAGATAAGCCGCCTCTAAACCTGAAGTAGAATAAAATTGACGAAGACCTACACTCAAGGCAATAATGCCGTCTCGCGAAGAGAGGACCTGAAGGTCACTTGCGGCATTGGGGTTTGGTATATCCAGTTCACAACCAGCGGTAAGCAGCAAACAGCCCGACAGCAAGCCTATTTTTAAATATGATGCTATATTTTTCATTTGATTATCAATTAAAAAGAAGAAGATTAGAACGACACGTTAACACCTAAAGCATATGTTCTAGGTATTGGCACCTCCACAAAGTCAAACCCACGAACGGCTGTAGTTTGCCCTGCAGCATTCACTTCTGGATCGTATCCGCTGTAATTGTCTATTGAGAATAAATTGCGGCCTGCTAAACTTACACGCACGTTATTGTTATTTAAAAAGGCAGGCTTAAAATCATAAGCTACAGAAATTTCTCTTAGTTTGATGTAAGAGCCGTCTTCGATGTAGTTTTCAAAAATACCAAACAGAGCAGCAGAAGTACCTTTCGGAACCTCTCCTCTTAACTCAGGTTCGTAGCTGGCAAGGCCGCCGTAAAGATCACGCTCACCAACCCGACGAGTAAAGTTGAACACATCAGCACCATAAGAAGCATCAAGCTGCGCACGTAAAGACAAGCCTTTACCAATAGACAATTCATTGATGAAGGAGCCTGTCCAGTCTGGGTTCGGATCCCCGATCACTTTGCTTCTGGTGGCACCTGTTGGCTGTCCTGTGTCTGCATTGCGCCCTACCCTTTCCGACTGTGGCAAGCCTGCAGGCGTCAGCAACAATGATCCATCAGGGTTTCTAGCAAAGTAAGTGCTGTAAAATGCGCCTATCGGATATCCATTTACAGCTGCAACCTGACCGAAACCACCAGCGAACGTTAACAAGCCCCCAGGTATGTTGTTTACTTCGTTTCTGTTTCTTGAGAACGTAACAGTAGAGGTCCACTTTAGATTTTGCTTCTGAATAGGGGCAGCAGTTACTAACAGCTCAAAACCCTTGTTGGTCATCGTGCCTATGTTAGCATACTGGTTCAGGAAACCAGAAGATGGCGTAAGTCCAACAAATAGCAGCAGGTCTTTAACATCTTTATGGTAGTAAGAGAACTCCAGTCCCAACCTTCCTCCAAAGAAGCTCATATCGGCCCCTACTTCTGTTTCGGTTTGCCTTTCTGGTTTGATACCTGCGTTACCCAAAAGTGTAGAAGATATTACCCCAGGCATGCCTGGCAGCGAAACAGGATTATAGTTAGTGTAGCGGTCGTATGCACCAATTGCGGTTAAGTTACCTGCCTGCCCGTAAGATGCTCTAAACTTAAGAACAGGAATTATATCGGTCAGGCCCTGCCAGAAATTTTCATTTGAAATAAGGTAACTACCACTTACTTTCGGATAGAACTGCCACCTGTTTTCCTCCCCAAAAACCGAAGAAACATCGTAACGTCCTGCACCAGTCAGAAAAACGCGATCACCAATACCAAAAGTTTGCTGGGCAAAAAAACCAAGTATATTAATATCTGTTCTTGTCTCGCCAGCTACTATTGTTGCGCCATTATTAATTGTTTCGGCTATGGGCCCAAGCTGCGTGGCTGTAATGCCGGTTGTGTAGCTTTTTTCTAATTGCGCCGTAGCACCAACACCAGTCGATGACTCCAGCCAGCCTCCAAAATTAGTTCTGTAAGAAATATTTAGGTCGTTGTTCAACAGGTAAGAGGTTCTATCTGCACGACGGGAGTAACCTGTATTATATGAAGGAGTCGTGTTTCCTACTGGAATAAAGCCTGTGGCAATCTGCGTGGCATTATCATAACCTAAAGTATAGTTTATATTCAGGTTATTGATCGGATTTAACATCAACTGAAAATCCCCGATAAACCTGTTGGTTCTTTGCCCGAAGTCGAAGCGGTTAATAGCTTCTAAAGGGTTTGTTCTTCTAAGTATCGAAGTTGGGGCTGTTGAAGGATAAACGCCGTCAACTGGTTCAGGATTTATAAAGTTGTTGCTAAAAATAAAACCTGTCAGGGCACCGTATGCTTCACTTAATCCACCATTCGGAATTTCTTTACTTGTACTGATAACGTAATTAGCTCCTAATGAAATTGACATCCAGCTGTTAAGCGTCTGGTCTATGCGCAGGCGTGCGCCTCCCCTGTTAAAGCTCGTATTATCAACAATTCCCTGGTTGCTGAGGTAGTTGCCGCTTAAGTAATACTGGGTATTGTCGCTACCACCCGATACCGACAAGTTGTTCTCAGTTCCGTAAGCCGTACGGAAAATCATATCCTGGAAATCGTAGCGCTGTACAGGTTCCTGAGTCAAATCAGAGGCGGTTGTGTTCACAAAGCGGAAAGGATAGTCATTATACTCCAGCGTTTTGCGCACTTCGTTTACTCTAAACTGAGTAGAGGCCGTTACTTTAGGCTTTCCTGCTTTACCGCGCTTCGTAAAAATCTGCACCACACCGTTGCTTGCCCTAGATCCGTAGATTGCTGCAGCTGCGGCTCCTTTTATAATTTCTATCCGATCGATATCATTCGGATTGATATCAACAAGGCGGTTCTGAGCATAACCTCCAAGGTCTATCAGCTCTGGAGAGCCATTGTTTATAATAACACCATCTACAATGTATAAAGGGTCGCTTGAACCTACAACTGTACTTGTACCGCGCAATCGCACACTTATACCGCCCGCAGGGTTACCAGAGTTCTGCGATATCTGCGCACCTGCCACTTTACCTGCCAAGGCTTGATCAACTGAAGTAGCAACCCCACGCTGTATGTCGGCTCCCGAAACGGTGGAAATAGCGTTACCCAATTGTTTTTTACTTGTAGCCACCGATGTACCTGTTACTACAATTTCTTCAAGACCGACAATATCCTCGCCCAACTGTGCATCTACATTAACCACAGCAGCAGAACCAAGCTCAACAGACTTAGTTTCTGGCTTATACCCCAGAAAAGAAAAAGTTAACTGGTAAGTACCCGCTGGCAAGCTTTCCATCAAGGTGTAGGTGCCATCTGCACTAGTGGCGGTTCCGTTATTACTGCTCCGAAACTTTACAACAACGCCAGGAAGCGGCTCTTTTGTACGGGAATCTGTCACTACTCCTGAAACTGTGTAGCGGGTGTTTTGTGCAACTGCTATATGGCTAAACATAGCCAGCAAGAGCGTCCACAGCAAAGTCATTTTGCTGCTACACCACTTTTTAAGATAAATTTCTCTCATGCTTAGATTAGTTTGGGTTGGTTTATTACACTAGAAAACTTTTAAACTTATGGCGCTTATTCTGGTAAACTTATTTTACCCATATGAACAGAGGGAACACTTTTTTGCCCTGCCCCAAAATCTATAAGCTCCCCAAAGAGGCACTCATTGGCGAGCGTGGCAAACAAAACGGCTTCTTTCGCATCTGGAGCAACTCCCAGCTCTGAAGTATTTCTGAGAGGCACACCTGGGAGCATTTCTTTTAAGTGCTGTATAAGTAAAGGATTATGCATGCCACCACCGCTTAAGAAAATCTCAAAGCATTCTTCTTTTAAGGCTTTTGTTAAAGCATCACTTATACCTGTTGCAGAAAAGCGGTTTAAAGTCGCCATTACATCTGATGGGGAAAGCGCTTCGGTGCCAGATCTTTTTTGAGCCTGCTCTAAGTAAGCAAGGTTAAACAGTTCGGGACCTGTTGTTTTCGGAAAGCCCTGATCGAAAAAAGAATGATCTAGTAAAGCTGTCAGCAAGGCATTGTTACACGTTCCTTCAGACGCTATTGTAGCTTCAGCATCATAATACTTTCCTGGAAATTTGGCTTGCACGTAAGCATCCATTAAGGTATTACCTGGCCCCACATCCGTAGAAAATATTTTGCTTGTATCTAAATCGCCAGGGAGAAACGTAAAATTGGCAATACCACCAATATTAAGCATGATGCGGTTCTGCCCCTGCTCCGAGAAAAGAAGATAATCTCCGTAAACAGCCAACGGAGCACCCTCGCCACCTGCTGCTATGTGCTTCTGTCTGAAGTCGCTAAGCGTTACAATACCTGTTTTAACGGCCATATGGTCTCCATCCCCGATTTGCAAAGTAGCATCTGGCATTCCGTCTAACTTGTGCAACGAGACAGGTGCGTGATAAATGGTTTGCCCATGGCTGGCAATAACATCTACCTCCTGTGGTTTTATGTTCCACTGCTGTAAACAGTTGTTTATAAGTTCCGCATGAAAGCTTCCGATGTAGGCATTCATTAAGCAGACATTTTCCAGATCGACCTGCCGTTTAGAGAAAACCGCCTTTACCTTATCTTTAAATTCTTTGCTATATGGAACAGTAGCAAATTCTCGAAGTGTCACCTGCGTTGTAGTTCCGCTACCTGTAAAGTCGCAAAGGGCAATATCAAGCCCATCGAGCGAGGTACCAGACATAAGTCCAATGATAGTTCTCTTTTCTTTATTAACTATTTCGAATAAGCGACTAAAACCTTTGTTCATATAGAAAAATGCTGCGGAAAGAAGATCGGATCAGATTTTTAAAGGCTTGATTTAATTGTTTCTTAAACCTAAAAAATTAGACCTGTGATTGTATAAGATAAACTTTGTAGGTAGAACTTATAACAAAGAACAACTGAAATATCAGAAGGAGAACTAACTCATAAGCTATTAAACCTGCTGAACTTTATACAGAAGGTAACCTCCAACTAAATATACTATATAAAACCTGATGGAGCACTGGTTTATGCAACTATATTTTCAATAGAAGAACAAACCCGCAAGTGTATATTCTTTACCAGATTCTCACGCTGAATACATTAGAAGGCAAACTTTCGTTCTTCATACGGTCGATGGTTGTCACGACGTACTGATAGCGTTTGCCACCGCTAGCCGTTTCATCATAAAACGATGTGGTGTGTTTATCAAAGCTTACCTTTATGATATGCTTTGGGTCTTGCAGATCGATTTCTTCATTTTTTCCGAAGCGATAGATGACATAGCCATAAATTTCACCTTCTGCTGCAGGATCAGCAGGAAGTTCCCATTGTAGTTTTGCATTTCTACTCCAGCCAAACAGTAGCTTCTTGGGGTGGCTAAGCTTTGCAGGAGCTGCTGGCGGCACATCATCCAGCCACTGCATAGCTGGCTGCAAGGCTGGATAACGGTAAAAGTCATGCTGCAGCGAATCTCTGAAGCCTGCTAAGTTATTTGTAAGCGACCTTGAGCTAAAGAACACACTACCCTGCACGTTTGGGTTATTGCGTAGGTAACGTACCTGGTTAGGTAACTGCTGCTTATCGCGCCAGCCTTCACGGTCTTCCATTGCTCTGTAAACTCCCTGTCCAACATATACATGTTTCCCGAATGCGTTGGCACTCCACCAGTCAAGCAGTTTTTCGTACGGCGCTGGTTTATAGTTAAACGGAAAGTATACCTGTGGATTTACATAATCAACCCATCCTTTTTTCACCCATTTGCGTGCATCGGCATACAGAGCACTATAGCCCGACAGGCCGTTGCTCTCTGAACCCTCAGGGTCCTGTGCCTTGTTTCGCCAGATACCAAATGGACTGATACCGAACTTCACATAACTTTTTGCGGCATGTATACTGTCTGACAGGGTGTGAATCAGCAGATCCACATTGTTTCTGCGCCAATCTTCGATGTTGGCAAGTTCGCTACCGTACAAAGCATAGGTTACTGAATCTGGCAGCGGCTCTTTGCCTGGGTAAGGATAGAAGTAGTCGTCAAAGTGAACACCGTCTATGTCGTAGTTCCGCACCACATCCATAATTACTCCTACTATATACTCGCGCACTTCTGGCAGGCCTGGGTTAAAGTACTTTTTGCCGCCATAAGTAAAGAACCACTCTGATTTGGTGCGGGTAATATGATCTTTGTTTATGAGAGAATCGATCAGGTTATTTGTGGCGCGGTATGGGTTAAACCATGCGTGCAGTTCCATACCTCTTTTGTGTGCCTCCTCAATAGCAAAGTTCAGCGGGTCGTAGAATGGATTTGGGGCTACACCTTGCTCGCCTGTAAGAAACATACTCCACAACTCACGGCTCTTGGCATAAAAGGCATCGGTTGAAGGGCGCACCTGCAGCATTACGGCGTTTATGCCTGTTTTCTGGTGCTGATCCAGTATTTGCACAAACTCGTGCTTTTGCAGCTCTGAGTTTACTACGACTCCAGGCTTTGAGGGCCAATCTATGTTCTGAACTGTAGCAATCCAAACACCCCTAAACTCCCGCTTGGGGTTTGGCTTTACCTGTTGCGCCAGCAGGCCACAGGAAATAAATAAGAAGACAAAGCTGAGGAAGTAATTTTTGGCCATAGCTAAATGCGCAACTTTAAAGGCTAAAAAAAACCCTCCAGTCTTATTTCTAAGGGAGGGCCTTTATTTGCATACTAATCTAAATTTAAATTTAAATTCTTATCGGTCTCTCCAGTAATCTATTTTACCTGAAACAGTTGCTCCTTGGTAAGTACCTCTAATTTGATGTGTGTACACTCTGCCAAGGCTAGAAAGCGCAAAACTTTGCGAAATGTAAGGTTTAGCCGTTATCGCTTCTTCTGGAGTTACTGTACCAGCAGGAAAAACCTTCCAAGTAAATGTTCCTGTCTTTAGCTGAACATACTCCCCATGTCCTTTGAAAGGAATATCGGTGCCTAATGTATATACTTCTACCGGCTCTTCAGGAGTATCCTCAGTAGCTGGAACTGCTGAGCGAATGACATATACATCAACATTCCAAGGAGTACCTTCCATCGTGTGTACAAACCTCCACCAAATAGAAGTATAATCTTCTGGTGGAAGTTTGTCTTCAATGTAAAAAGTTTCAAGGCTATTTGCCGCTGCACTACCAACTAAGTAAGCAGAATAATTTTTGTTAGCCTCCAGACTAACCTGTGTACTTGCCAATACCGTTGGCTGGCCTTGGCCATTTAGTGCCACAGGATCTATCACATTCAAGGTATGTGTTCCTGCAGGCACTTCTGCATAGTTATTGTTCGGGTAAATAGAACCGTAGGCTTTCCCCTGCACTTCACCAGCAGTAGTTGGAGCTGCAGCCGTAACTCTTATTCCATTCAAAGTAAAGAGAGACTTAGGTGCATCCTGCGAGTGGAAGAAAAATTTCATTTTCGCATCTACTGTTGTGTCCAGCGGTACAGTTAGCTCCGGAAGTTCATTTTTTTCACAAGCCCCAAGCATCAAGGCTACGGCAAGAATTCCCAGTGTTTTATTGATTATATTCTTCATGTCTTTCGAGTTATAGCTTATTCTGGTTTACTAAACCACATTTCGTAAGTATGATAGTTAGGATCATTGCCTCCTATCGCATCTAAGGCTGCTTTATTCCACATATACTCTGAGTTAAATCTTGGTCGTCCTCTGTAGGCTGGCACACCCTCATTTGCAGCAGCCAGTTCCTGTGGCAGTTCAAAACCAGCATAGGCACCGCCTTCGGTATAGTGGTATCTTCTCATGTCAGACCAGGTTTCAAAAAAGCCCCAGCCCCAGGTAGCAATGTACTTCTGCAGCATGATTTTAGAAAGCGTCAAACCAGAGGCCGCATCAGGCACTAGCACATCGCTTTCCAAATAGGCAGCCATTCGCTCATCATATAAGGCTTTATCAGCTGCAAACTGACGTGCATAACCCATGTGGGCAGTTACACCGTTTTTGTATGCTTCCAGAGCTTGCGCAGAAGGAGCTTTTCCAGCCTTTATCCATTCGGCTTCAGCTTTTACAAACTGAAGTTCGGCATACGTCATTAGCGGAAACGGCTCTGCATTTCCAAAGAAATAGATTTGCCCTGCACTCGGATCCACAGCGTTTCCTGATGTTGTATTCCAGAAGGTATTTGGTCGCTGACCTGAACCAGCCGTCCATTCTCCTATACCTTGTGCTGGCGTAAGCCCTCTATACAAACTGTCTGCAGGAGAAGGAGCCAACATTGCCGTTAAGCGTGGATCTCTCAGGTGCTCGCCTTCATAATAAGGGTCTGTAGCATTAGGGTCTGACAGTGCAGGATTAAGCACCTCTTCATTTCCACCAAGCAGTCTAACTATAAAATCAGTTTGCCTGTAGCTACCAATGTTGTTTCGCAGCGGGCCGAAGAAACTTGTGTTAGCAGACACTGTTCCCTCAAATCTTATAAAAGCGTCGTCTGCGTTGCTGGCAAGCGACTTATCAACATACCCGATTACCTCATTAGGATCATAGCTTGACTTATTTGTCAATCTGTGAGCATTTCTAGCCAGTAAACCATAGGCTAGCTTTATCCATCTCCCTCTGTCGCCTTGATAAATATAGTCAGCAGCAGCCAAACCAGAGTCATCTGGGCTTAGGCCGTCGGTCCGCTCCAGGTTTTGTATCCCTAGCTTCAACAGTCGCTGAATTTCTTCATATACAAACTCTTGCGAGTCGTAATCGAAGGAGTTTCTGCCTGGTTCAAATGCCTGTGAAACGATTATGTCGCTATGGTAGTCAGTCAGCAACTGCCACCCCCATGCCCTCATAATGTAACCTACCCCAGCAAAATCATACTTCTTGTTTCTCTCCGCATTTTCTATCATGTCGGATAGGCCAACACCCATATTCCAATACACGTTTCTCCACAAGGTGGCATAAGTATCAGAAAGGGGATTAGCATGAAGATCTAAGGCATAATCTACTCCTGTAAAGGTCCACATTTGGGTATAGAAGCCGGTAAACCTGCCGTCCCATTGTATACCTACTCCCAAAGCTGCCTGTACTTGCGGCAAAAATAAATCTGGCTGCTCTAGCCTGTCTGGGCCATTAGGGTTCGTGTTCACATCTAACCAGCTCTCACAACTTGTAAAAGTGAGTAAGCCAGCTGCTATAAGTGCACTATAAAATATCTTTCTCATGATTTTCCAATCTAAAATCCTACTCTAAATCCAAAGTTCCAGCTAATTGGCAACGGAAAGTTACCATAATCCATGCCACCACCGCCAGCTCCACCGCTTGCTGTTGAAGTCGCGCTAGAGATAGGGTCAATGCCTGAGTAATTGGTAAGGATAAACACGTCAGTGGCTGTCACAAATACATTAAAGTCTTTGATGAACTTGGTTTTACTTAATGTTGCTGCAGGTATTCGGTAGTTCAGCGTTACATCTCTTAAGCGTACCCAGTTAATATCTTTCTCGATGAAAGAATTGTAGTAATAAATAGAGCTCCAATAGCTTGAGTTACGCGACAGATCGATCGGAATATTGTTGCGGGTTGGTGTATCGGTGTTCTCCATTCCGTCTTGCAACACACCATAGATAATGCGAGGTTCTTCCCTGTTCAGGGTTCTTGGGCTTAACCCACGCGTTACCATGTAGTGCTCTGTGGCGTTATAAATATCGCCACCCACTCTAAAGTCTAACAAGAAGTTTAAGTAGATGTTCTTGTACCTGAAGGTGTTTGTTATACCAGCTGTAAAATCTGGTTGTTTATCACCTAGTGCCACCCATTCGCTTGTGTTGATGCTTGGCAAACCTGTTGTCGGGCTAAGTAAGATCTCTCCCTTATCGTTTCGGTTATAATCATACCCCGTAAAGGTTGATAACGGACCACCTACTCTTGCTCCAGCTCTTACATTGCCGTACAACCAGGTATCAGAGTTATAATACTCCCCTACACCTTCTGGAAGTTCTACTAACTCACTTCTGTTTCTTGTGTAGTTTGCTCTAATATCCCATGAAAAGTTGTTTGTTAAGATCGGAGTGGCATTTAACTGCAACTCAATCCCTTCGTTTTGTATGGTTCCTGCATTAAAGGTGCTTAAGATAAAGCCAGTACCATAGCTTAAGCGCATGTTAGCAACAATCTGGTCTTCTGACGTCTTGTTAAAGTACGTTGCATCAAAACCGAAACGGTCGTTAAAGAATTTTGCCTCTATGCCATACTCATACGAAGTGGTCATTTCTGGCCTTAAGGTAAGGCTTGGGCCAGTAAAACCATAGGCGTAACCGCCACCAGTGGTGGTTTGAGTTTCGTAGAATGGATAGATAGAATAAGGTCTCGCATCTTTACCAACCTGCGCTATTGATCCTCTTAACTTACCATATGAAAGAATATCACGGATACCTGCGAATGCCCTAAGCTCTGTAAAAATAAAGCTTAAGCTGGCAGATGGGTAGAAGAAAGAGTTGTTTTCAACGGGCAGAGTAGAGCTCCAGTCATTACGACCGGTAACAGTAGCATAAATCATCTCGTCCCAGCTCAACGTAAATCGGCCAAAAGCTCCAACGTTACGGTACTGCACTAAGTTATTGAAAGCTCTTTGAGTCTCCAATGCGGTGTTATTAATCGACCACAAGTTAGGAGCTTGAAAGTTTTGGCCAGTAACTGAGGCACTAAACGTGTTGTTGTCACGGATGGCACTACCCAAGGTTAAATTAGCGTTTAGTTTATCTGCTAAGAAAGACTTATGTACTTGCCCGTAGTACTGTAAGGTAAGGTTTCTGGTAGTAGCTACAGCCTGGTCAAAAATACCGCCGAACGATTTACCAGTATTTGATTCTGGGTGGCGCACAATAGTACTCTTCTCTGTATAGTAGTCTACACCTGCCTGGCCTACAAATCTTAACCAGGTAGTAGGCTCAATAGTTAAGCTTGCATTTGTTCTATACCTATCTGTTAAACTATTGAATACGTTAGAGTTAACATTAAAGAAAGGGTTTTCTACACCGTTTGAAAATTCAGAATAGTCTCTTCTGCCACCATCAGGCGTTAAATAATTACTGGCGTCGTCGGTAATTGGCCATAACAACAAGTGCAGAAACGAACCATTGACACCTGTAAAAGACTTATCGTTGTCTGCCCGGGTATAGTCAAAAGTAACATCTGCTTTTATGTACTTGTTGATGTCTGAAGTAATTGCAGAAGATAAGTTAATTTGATCTAACCCTGTGTTGGGTACATAACCCTGAGAGTTGGTATAAGCACCAGAAATACGATATTGAGTTGCCTCATTACCACCAACAATAGAAAGGTTATGCTTCTGGGAAATAGCAGTTTGGAAGAAATTTCCAACATTGTCATAGAATTGCGTTTCTGCTGGATATCTGCTTCCAAAGAAGTATAACTCTTCATTTCCTTCAGCACTATATCCGTTCACGCCTCTGTCATAAACCATTTGGCGTTCAGGAAGGCTGCTAATCTTGCTTACTCTTGTATTGTAGGTATAGTTAACTCTACCTGGACCTATTTTTCCACGTTTAGTAGTAATCACAATAGCTCCAGAGGCTGCCTCTATACCATACAAAGCAGAAGCTTCTGGTCCTTTTAGTACTGTTATGCTCTCAATATCTTCTGGATTGATGTCGGCTGCCCTGTTCGTAAAATCTATCCCTCTGTTCTCGAACGATGGACCGCCACCAACAGAAGAAGCCAAAATACCAGAAGATGTTGTATTGTTGCTGATAGGCAAACCATCTACCACAAATAACGGGGAGTTATTGCCGCTTAGTGAGCTAATCCCTCTGATAGTGATTGCAGAAGAGGCTCCTGGCAAGCCTGAAGTAGCGGTAACATCGACACCTGCCACCCGGCCAGCCATTGCGTTTAGAAAATTATCACGCTGTGTCTCGGCAATTACGTCTCCCTTAACTTCTGTTATAGCATAGCCAAGGGCTTTTTTCTCTTCCGCAATACCTAAAGCCGTTACCACCACCTCGCTCAAAGCTTGCGAATCATCCTGTAGCACTATATTAAGTGTAGAGGCACCGCCAACAATCTTTTCCTGCGGCTTCATGCCAACAAAACTAAAGATCAGAACATCTGTTGGAGCAGCTTCAACAGTAAAGCGACCTTCCGCATCTGTAACAGCTCCTCTAGTAGTGCCTTTTACAGCAACTGAAACCCCAGGCAAAGTACTTCCATCAGATCTGGAGGTCACGGTTCCACTAATTACTTTGCTTTGCGCAAAACTTTGGAAGTGAAACAGGAGAAAGCAAATTCCCCATAAGAAACATGGTAATTTTCTCTTCATAACAAGCTAAGTAATGGTTAGATTAATTTGGTTTAGTAACAATATAAAACACAGGTATAGACAACAGGAACCAGAGAGAACTCAACCTAGGCAATTAATATAGATAGACTTGAAGCAGTTAGCTGAACAGAGATTTGGGAGCGCATCAACTTGTATTAATCCTACAAAAGAAAATAAGCTTCCCCTGCAAAAGCACTTTCCCCCCTCATATAAGATTTATTAAATCTATGAACTTTTGCTAAATGAACAACACGTTTATGCATTTATTTTTAAAATAAAAGACAAAAACGCATCAAAAACGCAAAACTGCACTCCTTTAGCTTGCCTACAAATATCTTCTAAGTAACCTATAACTGAATTTCAAAACATCTAACCACCACCTTACAAGCATAGCACCGCTTACTAACCTGGGGCACAAAACAACTTGATTCTCTAGTGCATACTAGCCTAACTTACCTGAGTTTAACATTGATAAAAGACCTACTCAAGAGACTTTAACATGCTCTCAAGGATATAAGAGATACTTTTTACGCATTTCCTTGTACTGGCTTAGCCCAGGCTCCCAACTTGCGCGTATGACCTCTTCCGAAACGCCAGCTATAATCTGCTCCTTCAACAACTTATTCCCTGCCAACTTGTTGAAGTCTCCCATTTGCTTGCTTTGCTTAAAATCGAAAAATTTCTCTTTGTGCGGGTAAGCCTGATACATCTCCATTAACCACCATAAATTCAGTTGCCTGTTTTTGCGGAATTTGCTGGTGTCATAGTTTCTCAGATCTAAGCCATAACATGCCTGATCCTGATGGAGCGGAGTTTCACTCATACCCTTGATTCCGACAGGAGTAAATGAAAAATCATATTTACCCTTTAAGTCTGGGTTACCTAACACGGTAAAAGGAAAGTAAGTCCCCCGCCCCTGGCTGACAATGGTGCCTTCGAACAAGCACAGGGTAGGATAAAGCAATATAGACTGCTGCGTATTTAGGTTTGGCGAAGGGCTAATGGGCAAAGTATAAGGCAGGTCGTGCGTGTAATTTTTTACTTTAACTATGCGTATGCTGCACGTAGCATTATTGGCTAACCAGCCCTCCCCGTTAATCATTTGAGCGTATTCACCTATCGTCATACCATGCGCGATGGGCACTGGATGTATTCCTATTCCAGACTTAAATTCCATGTCCAGTATGGGGCCATCTACAAGGTAGCCGTTCGGATTTGGCCTATCCAAGATCAAGAGCTCTACTCCATTCTCTGCGCATGCCTCCATCACTCGGTGCATCGTAATGGTGTAAGTATAAAACCTGGCTCCAACATCCTGAATATCAAAAATCATGATATCTACGTCAGATAAATGCTCTTTTGTAGGCTTATTGTTCTTACCGTACAAAGACACTACTTTTATACCTGTCTTCGGATCAACGCTATCATCCACATTTACACCTGCGCTAGCATCACCTCTAAAACCATGCTCAGGCCCGAAAACTTTTACAATGTTCACTCCTAGCGCTTTAAGGCTATCTACACTTGGTGTTTTGCCAATAATAGATGTAGGATTTACCACCATCCCTACTCGTTTGCCTTTCAGGTACGGCAAGTATACTGCAGTTTGATCGGCACCTGTTACTATTTCTTTAGTGTCTACAGGAACTGCAACTTTCTGCGGAACTGCAACTCCCAATGGCCGCTGCAACCTCTGACTACAGGAGCTGGCAAGAACGTAAAAAGCCAGTAAAAGCAGGAAACTCAGAAACCGAACATTCATCATAAACAGATCAGACTAAAATACCTTATTAAATAACAGTACCTCAACTATTTGAAGCATATTCTACCTCCTTTGACTTCCTTGATTTTCACGATTTAAAATATCATCAATTTACTCAGTACAACTAAAAATACTTAGCTCAGTAAAAATTTTAAAAATAAACGAAGCACTCACTCACCCTTTATTTTGAAGTAAATAAAAGCAAAGGAAAATTATTCAACAAACATTTATGCGTATATTTTTTTAAAACCAGCATAAATATGCAGATTAACCTAAAACAGCAGAATTGTTATTGCTTATACTGTAAGCATTCTTACAAATAGAATTGTTTGGCAGGCGGTAAAACAAAAAGCCCGCAATAGAGTCTATTACGGGCTTTTTGTTTTACTAATTGTACTTATAAAGTGGAGATGCAGGGATTCGAACCCTGGTCCAGACAAGGAAATTGTCGTGCCTTCTACATGCTTAGGTTTATTCGGATTGTCGGGAGTTTGCAAGTATAAGCCAAACTTATGCGCACTCCTTAGATGCTTAATTTCGCCTGTGCACCGCACCTTTACACAGACTAGTAAAACGGTTCGAAGCCTCTGATGTGCAAGCAGTTTCACGAAACCTGCACGAGACTATGGCAATTACTTAATACCTAGATTAAGCAGCCATGGCGTAATTAGATTCGCCGGTTGTTGTTTGAACGGATTTTTTACAGGTGGTACGTTCATCACCCGACATGCTTACACGCAACCTGCACAAGCTGTCAATTCCAGTCATCCCCATAAATAAAAGAACGTGTCTTTTGCAGAGTAAGACATACAAGAAGTATGCCAGTTAGCAAAGTTACTCTTTATCTGCCAAGTTTAACTCATATAGCCGTTTTTTTGTTCCAATAGCTAGCAAAAAGGCGCGTTTGCAGGCAAAATATGACATAATTTCTCTAACCTGTTGCCACCGTAGCCTAAAGGCCTTGCTTCGCAGCATATCACCTGTCAGTCTCCTGAACCTATTTTACTTTTTACCCAACTAAAGGCGCTTGAGGCTTTGTCGGCGTATGAATTAACACCATCTACCACGTCCCCTACATGATGTTTGTCCCATAGTTCTCCCAGAATAGATCCTTTAGGTCGCTTCATATTCAGCAACTTGGTATCTTCTTTATGTTCAGCATCTTTAAACCCCCTAACCTCTGTCAGCACATAGCTTTGCTTGTTCAGCAACACATAAAACTGATGAACCTGCCCAGGCCTTACATCATAAGAAACAGAATCTGAATCGGTGTAGAACGTAAACTTCTCCTTCGCATCTATTACCTGTACGTGTAAGACATTCGGGTTTGCCTCAGGTTTTATAGTCCAGTTTCCGTTTATTTTAACACCTCCTACTCTAAAACTCACTTTGTTCGTCTTGGCCTGCAACAAAGGCATTCCATTGTGCTTGCTTTGCCCATAAGTTGGCACCACTACTACAAACCCTATTAGTAACAGCACAAGGCATAACATTTTAGGAAAGAGGAAAAAGCGTATCATGCAGTTCACCAAAGATAGAAAAAGTAAATATTGACAAGCTTTTTGAAAACTTGCTTAACATTCAAAATAACATCAAAGCCATTTATACCACCCTAACTACCTAACTTGATGGCATAACATAGTAGCAATTTAATACAAACTAGGAAACATCACTGGTATAACAGCAAAAAATGTTTCTGGCGCTGAGAATTTTTGCTAGTGCAGATTCAACCACCCCTACCCCTCCTTGTTTAATATAAGGAGAGCTTTACTTACTGCCGCTCTTCCTTTAGGTATAGCAGCAGCGATATGCACAGAGATAGCTCTAATTAGCAAAACAGCTTTCAATTTGAGTCATAGTTTTATGATGCTTCCCACAGTTTATTCAACTATAGCATAGAGCAAAAAAAGAAAGTAATAACAGACTCCCTCCCATACAAGGAGAGGCAAAAGGGAGGAGGCAAAAACTCAACTCCTAAACTTTCTAAATCAAAAACTCTTTAACCCTCTAACTTTTTAACTTTCTAACTCCCTTCTCTCTCCCATCTCAGGTGCAGATTGATTATCTTTGTACTAATGGAAAATTTTGTAGTATCAGCGCGTAAATACCGTCCGACCACGTTCGACAGCGTGGTGGGGCAGCACCATATAACCAATACCCTTAAAAACGCAATCAGCAGCCAGCATCTGGCGCAGGCGTTCCTTTTCTGCGGTCCGAGGGGTGTGGGTAAAACTACCTGTGCCCGCATCTTGGCCAAAACAATCAATTGCCAAAACATCACACCCGAGATAGAAGCCTGCAACGAGTGTGAATCGTGCCGTAGCTTTAACAGCAACAGTTCGTTTAACATCCATGAACTCGATGCCGCCTCTAATAACTCTGTAGAGGATATCCGTAATCTGGTGGAGCAGGTGCGTTATGCGCCACAAACGGGCAAGTATAAAATCTATATTATAGATGAGGTGCACATGCTTTCGAACCAGGCCTTCAACGCTTTCCTGAAAACGCTGGAGGAACCGCCTTCCTATGCCATTTTTATACTTGCCACGACGGAGCGGCATAAGATCATCCCTACCATACTTTCCCGTTGCCAGATTTTCGATTTTAACCGCATCAGAATAGAGGACATGGTGCGCCACCTCGGAGGCATCGCTCAAAAAGAAAGTATACAGGCCGAGCCCGATGCACTGCACCTGATCTCTCAGAAAGCAGACGGTGCCTTGCGCGATGCCCTGTCTATTTTCGACCAGATGGTGACTTTCTCAGGCAGCAACGTAACCTACAAAGCTACTGTCGAGAACCTGCACATCCTGGATTATGACTATTATTTCAGGCTGACAGACCACTTGCTGGCCCAGAACCTGGCTGGCTCGCTGCTTTTGTTTGATGAGATTCTGAAGAACGGTTTTGATGCTCACAATTTCTTGGTGGGTATAGGCGAGCATTTCCGTAGCCTGCTGGTGTGTAAAGACCCTCAGACAGTGCAATTGCTGGAGGTATCGGATAACATCAAAGCCAAGTATGCCGAGCAAGCGCAGAAGTCGAGTGTAAGCTTTCTGCTCTCAGGCCTGAACCTGGTGAGCACTTGCGACATGCACTATAAGAGCAGCAAAAACCAGCGCCTCCACGTGGAACTATGCCTGATGAAGATGGCCCACCTGAACGCGGCCCTGAGTTTTGCACAAGACGGCGTTGAGTTAAAAAAAGCTAAGGTAGGCGCTACGGCACCAGCTTCTACCGCAACTACAGGTGCCCCCCCAGTACCGTCGGCTGCCATGCAACCGAACGGTGTGCCATCGCAGCAGCTGCAACAGTCTGCCACAGGCACAGTGCCTTCTGAGAGTTTGCAACAACATTCGCCTGGCGCTGTTCCTTCGCAAGGGTTGCAGCAGCCACCGAAGCCGCAGCAGGTAACACCTGATGCACACATAGCTCCTCCGCAGGCACAGGCAGCGCCTGCTCCTGCCCCAGAAAGAACCAGACCAGGTATACCGCTGCCTCCCCAGAAAAAGCTGAGCAAAATACCCAGCCTGAAAGACTTGGGTAACAAGCAGGCAGCTGTAGCAGAAGTTGCCGTGGCAGAAGAGGCTGAAGAAGAACACTACGGCACGATAACTCCTGTTGACCAGGCAAGGTTGAAAACGGTTTGGCATAGCATTCTGCGCCGTAAGCGGGAAGAAAATATGATGGAGTACACGCTCCTGAACCGCCAGTACCACATCAGCGAGGACAATGAGATTGTGCTGCACCTGGAGAACCACGTGATGATGGACCAGTTCACGAGCTTGCGTCCTGCTATACTGGGTGAGTTAAAAAAAGAACTCGGTAACAGAAGCATAAAATTAAGAGCAGAAGTGGTAGAAATGCAGGACGAGCGTAAGCTATATACTTCGCAGGACAAGTTTAACTATCTGGCAGAGAAATATCCTGTGCTCGTCGATTTAAAGCAGCGTTTTGGACTCGATACTGATTTTTAATCAGTTATAATATTATATTTGAATAGTGCTAACCTTGACTATTTAACAATTCTATGACTTCAAGAAGAACATCTTCTCTGTTGTTGCTTGCGCTGGGCCTTTCCTTTACGCAATGTAAAAACGAAACATATCAGTCGCAGGCTACAACCCAGGCTACTGCTACCGAAAAAGAATACAAATACGAAACTGTACCAAACGACCCGCTGAATGCCCGCATCTATACCTTAGATAACGGTCTGAAAGTATACCTGACGGATTACGAGGATGCGCCGCGTGTACAAACGTATATTGCGGTTCGTGCAGGCAGCAAAAACGATCCTGCCGATGCCACAGGTTTGGCACACTACCTGGAGCACATGGTATTTAAAGGCACTACCGAACTAGGCACGCAAAACTGGGAAAAAGAGAAAGTAGAGCTGGACAAGATTGAGGCGCTATACGAAAAGCACCGTAGTACCACAGATCCAGCTGCCCGCAAGCAGATCTACCACCAAATAGACAGCATTTCGGGTGTGGCTGCTACTTATGCCATTGCCAACGAGTACGACAAGATTTTAGGCGGCATCGGAGCAAAAGGCACTAACGCTTATACATCGGTAGAGCAGACGGTTTATACCAACGACATTCCTTCAAACCAATTGGAGCGTTGGGTGGAACTGGAGGCCGATCGTTTTTCTGAAATGGTGCCACGCCTGTTCCACACGGAACTGGAGGCAGTATACGAAGAGAAAAACCGCTCCCTCGACAACGACGGCTGGAAAGTGATGGAGACGCTAAACGCAGCACTTTTCCCGACACATCAGTACGGTACACAAACCACCATCGGTACCATAGAGCACCTAAAAAATCCTTCTATCATAGAGATAAAGAAGTATTTTGATAAATACTATGTACCGAACAACATGGCCATCGCCCTAAGTGGTGACATTGATTTTGACCAGGCGATACGAGCCATAGACAAGCATTTCGGAAAGCTGGAGAAGAAACCTGTACCTACGTTTAACGTGGCGCAGGAGAAGCCTATTGCGCAGCCCGTTATAAAAGAGGTGTCTGGCCCAAGTGCTGAAAGTATAGCCATTGGTTACCGCTTCCCTGGCATGAGTTCGCGTGATGCGCTGGTGCTAAGCATGATCAGCAGTATTCTGTACAATGGCCAGGCTGGTTTAATAGACCTGAACCTGAACCAGCAACAGAAGGTGTTGCAGGCTTACGGTTACGACAATCAGATGAAGGATTACTCTGTTTTCCGTCTTGGTGGTTCTCCGCGGCAGGGCCAGAGCCTGGATGAAGTGAAAAGCCTGCTGATGTCTCAGGTAGAGCTCGTGAAGCAAGGTAAATTTGAAGACTGGCTGATTCCTGCTATCATTAACGACAACAAGATATCGCTGATGCAGTCTTACGAAAGCAACAACAACCGCGCTGATGCCTTTGTAACCGCTTTTATTTACGGCATGGACTGGAAAGACTATGTAAACAGACCAGAGGAGTTTGCCAAGATTACGAAGCAGGATGTAATGGAGGTGGCTAACAAGTACCTGAACGATAACTACGTGCTGGTGTACAAGCGAAACAACAAAAACGCAGTAGCCGAAAAGGTAGAAAAGCCAAGCATAACGCCTGTGCCTGTAAACCGTGATGCGCAGTCAGAGTACTATAAAAACATTTTGGCTAAAGAGGCGCCTGCTTTAGAGCCAGTTTTTGTAGACTATGAAAAAGATATCAAAAAAGCATCGCTAAAGAACAATATCCCGCTGCTGTACACGCAGAACAAAGAGAATGGCCTTTTCCAGCTGTACTACATCCTGGACATGGGCACGAACAACGACCAAAAGCTGGGTATGGCGGTGAACTACCTGCGCTACCTGGGCAACGACAAGTACAGCGCAGAGGATTTAAAGAAGGAGTTCTATAAACTCGGTACCTCTTTTAACGTGTCTACTTCTGGCGACCAGGTGTATGTAACGTTGTCTGGCCTGGATGAGAACTTTGAGCAAGCATTGGCGCTGTTCGAGAACACGCTTCAGAACCCGAAACCAGACCAAGCTGCATTAGACAACATGGTAGCGGGTATGCTGAAAGCACGTAACGATGCTAAGCTGAACAAAAGCGTTATTCTGAATCAGGCACTGGTGAACTATGCCAAGTACGGACCTAAAAATCCGTTCACAACCAACCTATCTGAAAAGCAGCTGAAGGCTGTGAAGCCGCAGGAACTGGTAAGCATCATCAAAAGCATTCCTACTTACGAGCACCGCGTGCTATACTACGGTCCACGTGAAACAGACAGTCTGGTAGCTGCCCTGAACGCAGGCCATATCGTTCCTGCCAAACTTAAGCCAACGCCTGCCGAGAAAGAATATGCTGAGCTGGATATTAAGCAGCCAATGGTTTACTGGGTCGATTATAACATGGTGCAGGCAGAGTTGCTGTTCCTGAGCAAGTCTATACCTTATAATGCTGGTATGATTCCAACTATCAGAATGTATAACCAGTATTTTGGTTCTGGCATGGGGTCTATCGTATTCCAGGAGTTGCGCGAGTCTAAAGCTTTGGCATACTCTGCCTACTCTAGCTACAGCACGGCCGCTAAGAAAGACCGCTCCAACTATGTCATGTCGTACATCGGTACGCAGGCGGACAAGCTGCCAGAAGCCATGGCAGGTATGCAGGAACTGCTCAACAACATGCCGCTGGCCGAGCAGAACTACGAGATCGCGAAAGCCTCTTTGCGCAACAGCATTTCAACGGAGCGCATCACCAAATCCTCTATCCTGTTCGATTACGAGCGTGCCAAACGCTTGGGTATTAATTACGATATCCGCAAAGACGTGTACGAAAGCGTCAACAGCCTGACATTCGATCAGATGCAGCAGTTCCAGCAGCAGTACATTAAAGAGCAGCCACAAGCCATACTTGTCATCGGTTCTAAAGACAGATTGAACTTTAAGGAACTGGAGAAATACGGGAAAGTGAAGCAGCTAAAGCTGGAGGAGATTTTTGGGTACTAATTTAGATTATAGATACTAGACTTTAGATCTTAGATCAAAACAACAAGAGCAGCCAAAATTGGTTGCTCTTGTTGTTTCTATAGTTCTTGTACAAAGATTTATATCTTGTGCTATAATGGTAAAAGCTTTCCCCTCTCTGTCATTCCGCAGGAATCTTGGTTGAAGGGAGGTTAAGCACCAGCCACTGGCATGGAAGCCTAAGTTCGCATAGCTGCCTGAGATACTGCTGTCGAACAGGATTGTTTTATAGTTTAAGTCTCTGTTCTTTTTGTCTTGATACAAAAAGAACCAAAAAAATCAAGACGCTCCAAATCGAGGGCCCCTGCCCCCAATGCCGTCAACTTAAGGATTTACAGTACT
>NZ_JAJJWH010000026.1 GCF_020907245.1 Pontibacter harenae
CAAACAAAAATGCAAACATCATACATTGTGAACCACAACTACATTTGGTTACAGTTCCAAAGGCAAGGGAAGATTGTAAGAAGAAGTAATGCTACAGCTGAACAATGTAGATACAATGAGGGAAGGCTTTCACCGAAAGAATTCAACTTTATTAGCAGAGAAACATATGATTTAGGTTGCAAACAGGGAAGGTTAAAAACAAAAGAGCCTGTCTACGTTGCGTAAACAGGCTCTTTGTTTTTACTCGTTTTGAGTGGTGTGATCCCGCTGGGATTCGAACCCAGGACCCATACATTAAAAGTGTATTGCTCTACCAGCTGAGCTACAGAATCATTATTAGTTACCAATTATTCCCTTATTTGGGAGTGCAAAAGTAAGAGCAAAATTTAAATTTCCAAAATAAAATTCAGCTTATTTTCCAGCACTTGTTTTACTGAAAGAGAAAGAAAAAGCCTTCTCTTTTTGAAAAGGCTTAAGCTCTCATTGTGATCCCGCTGGGATTCGAACCCAGGACCCATACATTAAAAGTGTATTGCTCTACCAGCTGAGCTACAGAATCTTTTAGTAACTTGCATTCTCAAGGGCGTTTCCCTTAATTGCGATGCAAAAGTAACAGCTTAGTTTTTAAATGCAAAACCTTTGGTTCAAAATATCTGCCCTTTTATTTATTTTTTTGGCACTCTTCTCAAAACCTGCTTATTCACAAGTAGATAACAAAACACTTTTTTCAGCAGATTCTTTGTTTCAAAACCAGCATTACACGCAGGCATTCGAACTATACGAGAATATCCTGGAAAAAGAGCAGGTTTATTCCCCCCAGATGCTGCTTAAAATGGCTTATATTCGGGAGGGCCTGCGGGATTATACAGGAGCTATGTACTACCTGCACTTGTTTTATACAAAAGAACCAAGCCGCTCTGTGTTGAAAAAGATGGAAGAATTGGCTGTAGTGCATCGCTTAAGCGGCTATGAGTACAATGACATCCAGTTTTTCAAAACCCAATTCAACAAGCATTACATGCGTATTTTGGAGGTAATGCTGCTGATTGCCGTTATTACGGTTACAGCAATGTTTGTGAGATGGCGCAACGGCCACAGATTCTCCCAAGCTTTCAAGATTGGGTTTGTAGTCTACCTGCTTTTTATATTGTACTACATCAACTTCCTGAACCTCGGCGATGCAGGCATCATTAAAAACAATCATGTAGCCATTATGTCGGCTCCTTCCGCAGGGGCCTCCTGGTTAGCTACTGTTTCGCAAGGCCACAAAGTGCCCATTACAGGTGAGCAAGACATTTGGTACGAGATCCGCTGGAAAGGCAAAAGGGCGTATATCAGAAAGCAGAACCTGCTGGAGCTGCCGTGATGGTCGTGTATCGTTATTCGTTAATCGCAAAAGTGATATGCGAGCAACGAATAACGCTTAACGAACAACTATTTTTTCAGCGGCGAGTCCTTCTCTTTTGCCATCACGTTGTACACGAGCTTATCGGCCAGGCTTGGGAAAAGTTTATTTACCCACACCGCCATCTTGCCTTGAGTTGTCATCACCAGGTCGCGTTTGCGTTTTATGGTAGCTTGCAGAATACGATCGGCTACTTCTTCAGCACTCATCATTTTTCCTTCCTCACGCGGTGTTTCGCCCTGCTGCTGTCCGTTGGCCGCCAGTGCTGTGTTTCTAATGTTAGAAGCCGTAAACCCAGGACAAGCCAGCAACACATGCACACCCGAGTGCAGTAACTCCGTGCGGAGCGTCTCCAGGAACCCGTGCATGGCAAATTTAGAGGCCGAATAACCTGTACGGGCTGGCAAACCACGATAGCCAGCTATAGACGAAACACCCACTATAGAACCCTTAACAGCCTTGATGTAAGGCAGTGCAAACTTTGTGGTATACACAGTTCCCCAGAAGTTTGTATCCATCAGTTTGCGGAGCACATTCAAATCCAGATCCTCAAACATCGCACGCATAGAGATACCAGCATTGTTGATAAGCACATCCAGTTTGCCATACTTAGCTACCGTTTGCTCCACCATTTGCTGACACTGCTCTTCTACACTCACATCAGCCTGCACAGGCAAATTATCTATACCTGCTGCTGTTAGTTCCGCTGCTGTTTGCTGCAACCCTTCTTGCTTACGCCCTGAAAAAGCCACCTTCGCTCCCGCCCTGCCAAACGAAAAAGCCAATGCCTTGCCTATACCTGATGTGCCTCCTGTAATAAGAACTACTTTATTTTTCATGATGAAATACTACGCCTTTTATCTGCGCAAAGCTAAGTATTAATTGTTTAAGATGAGATGCTGGTATAACATCCGTTACGGCAACAAAAGCATTAACATACTGTACTACAATTCAGCGGAAACTACTCTTCTCCCAAATTTTGCTTAATTTTGCAGCATCGTGAGAAATAAGCATAAAAAGAAGTTCGAGATTCTCGAAAACGTTAAGATAGAAGAGATGGTGGCAGAAGGCAAATGCCTGGCGCGCCATAACAACATGGTCATATTTGTGGGGGGCGTGGCTCCTGGCGATGTGGTTGACCTGCGTATTATCCGTAAAAAGAAAAGCTTTCTGGAGGCAGAGGCCGTGAACTTTCATGCCTACTCCGAGCTGCGGGTACAGCCTTTCTGCGAGCACTTCGGGGTTTGCGGCGGCTGCAAGTGGCAACACATCGGCTACGACACACAACTATATTATAAGCAGAAGCAGGTGAAGGATAACCTGGAGCGGATTGGCAAGATACCGCTTCCTGAGTTCGACCCCATACTTGGTTCTGAGAAAGATAAGTATTATCGCAACAAGCTGGAGTTTACTTTTTCCAATAACGGCTGGCTTACGAAAGAGCAGATACAATCTGGCGAGGAGTTTGAGCGTAATGCCCTTGGCTTCCACATCCCTGGCCGTTTTGATAAGATCCTGGACATTGAGCACTGCTATCTGCAGCCCGACCCGAGCAATGCTATTCGTTTAACCGTAAGGGAGTATGCACGAGAGCACGGGCTGCCGTTTTACGATGTGATGAAGCAGGAAGGTCTGCTACGCAACCTGATTGTTCGTACTGCCAACACAGGCGAACTGATGGTGATTCTGCAGGTGAAATACGACGACCAGGAAGCGATAACAGGTATACTGGACCTCCTGGCTGAAAGATTCCCTGAGATTTCTTCGCTGCAATATGTGGTGAACCCAAAAGGTAACGAGACTTTCCATGACTTGGAGGTAGTTACGTACAAAGGCCTACCGTACATACACGAGGAGATGGAAGGTATCCGCTTCCGTGTAGGGCCGAAGTCTTTTTACCAGACCAACGCGAAGCAGGCCTATGAGCTATACCGCCTTACCCGCGAGCTTGCTAACCTAACAGGTAACGAGCTGGTGTATGACCTTTACACAGGTGCAGGTACCATCGCTAATTTTGTGGCCAAGCAGTGCAAGGAGGTGATTGGCATAGAGTATGTGCCAAGTGCCATCGAAGACGCCAAAATCAACTCGCAGATCAACGATATTACCAACACCACGTTTTATGCGGGTGATATGAAAGACATTCTTTCGGATGAGTTGATCGCGCGGCATGGCAAACCAGATGTGGTGATTACTGACCCGCCTCGTGCAGGTATGCACCAGGATGTAGTAGAAAAGCTGCTGCAGGTACACCCCGATCGCATTGTGTACGTAAGCTGTAACCCAGCCACACAGGCCCGCGACCTGGAACTGCTTTCAGAAAAGTATGATGTAGCCCGCGTGCAACCTGTAGACATGTTCCCGCAGACGCACCACGTAGAGAATATTGTATTGTTAACAGCTAGATAGATTTTAGACATTAGTATTTAGATATTAGATTTTGGCCCTAAAGAGCTTCAGGGACTTCTTCAAAATTGATAGACCGTAAACTAAAAAGTCTAACATCTATTATCTAGCATCTAACGTCCTAAAAAAGTATGGAAAACGATCCTGAATTAAATGGCAAGTACCTCGGCACCATCTCAAAGGATTTTGTGGTAGTAGCTGAGACACTGAAAGAAGCATCTTACCAGGTGCGCAAGCGCAAGATATCTGATTACCCGATATTTGTTTTCACACGCACCCATGTGCCTGTAGGCTCACTTTTATTGGCTAAGGAAGACCTGGCGCTGGAGTGGCATGTTAACGCCTCTTACCTTGAAGATTTTATGCAGCGTAACTTGGTGATGGAAGATAAGAAAGAGGATTTCATCGCTGCCTACAAAGATGCAGACGAATTCTGCTGCCTCTTTGTAGTAGACAGCGACTTTCAGAATTTTGTCTTTATACCTTATCCAGAAGACTAGAAGTTAGACATTAGATTCTAGACTTTAAGACCCAACTAAGTTAATTAAATGATTAAACAGAAAGAGGCTGTCCAAATTGTAGGATAGCCTCTTTCTGTTAATTAAAAGTCTAAAATCTTGTATCAGATATCTAACGGCTAAAAATGTGCCCAGCCTTGCGCCTGTAACGGAAAAGACTGCCCGTGCTTGTTAGCTAGATTTATACCTTCGCTGGCTTCTGTTATCTTACCTATAATGCTGATTTCAGGGTGGTTCTTTACCTTCTCATGATCTGACAGCGGCACCGTGAACAACAGTTCATAATCTTCGCCACCGTTCATCATGCAGGTAATCGGGTCCAGATTAAACTCTAGTGCAGTTTCCAGCATCTGCTGGTCTGTTGGTAGGTTATCTTTATAAACCGTTGCCCCTACGCCAGATTGCTTACAGATATGAAAAAGTTCTGAAGCCAGGCCATCTGAAACATCGATCATAGCAGTTGGTTTGATGCCTAACTCTTTCATGTCGTGAATCACATCCATGCGTGCCTCTGGCCTAAGCTGGCGACCAACAATATAATCTTTCCCTTCCAGCTCTGGCTGCATTTCAGGATTCGCTAAGTAAGCTTGCTTTTCCCTCTCCAGAATCTGTAAACCAAGGTAAGCTCCTCCCAAATCGCCAGTTACGCAGATAAGATCGTTTACCTGGGCACCGCTCCGAAGTACGGCTTCTCCTTTAGCAACCTCACCTATAGCTGTTACACTAATCACTAATCCTGACCTGGAGGACGTTGTATCACCACCAACCAAATCAACTTTATAGTTCTCGCAAGCTAGCTTAATACCTTCATATAGTTCATCCACAGCCTCCACGGTAAAGCGGGCGCTTAAGGCTATATTTACCGTAATTTGTGTAGGCGTGGCATTCATAGCCGCAATGTCAGATACGTTTACGGCCACAGCCTTGTAGCCCAGGTGCTTCAGAGGGCAGAAAGAGAGGTCAAAATGCACTCCTTCCAACAGCATATCGCTCGACACTACCAGTTGCTTCTCACTTGGCTCTATCACTGCGGCATCGTCACCAATACCTTTTATAGTTGATTTTTGACGTAGTTCTATTTTCTCGTTGATAAGCTTGATCAGGCCAAACTCACCTACTTCGCTAAGTGGCGTAAAATTGCTCATAGTCGTTTCGTTGTTATACTTACAAAAGTACGAGACTTAAGCACGAATTGCGAATAAATATAGTTTGCACCACACGTATCGCGACTTAAAACCCGCGACATAATTGAATTTAGAACAGTTTCAGAAGTATAAGCACTAACGCAGCTCCTCTACAAAAGCACCTTTTTCAGCCACATCATAGTAAGCAATTCCCAGGTTGTCTAGCTGCTGATGCATCCGCTCCCGATACCAGGGACTATTGGAGGCATCCAGCAACAAGAGCTTAGCCTTAAACTGCTGTAGCTCCTCAGGCTTTACTTTTACATTGCTTGTCAGCAGCACATAATCCAAGTGCAACGGCGTGGGAGCTTCTATCTGTAAAGGCTTTTGCAGCACGAGCAAACGTTTCTGCTGCCACACATACAGGCTATTGCTGTCGGGCAGCAAGGCATGGTTTATTTTTGAGTTAGTTATTGAATTGTGCAGCACTTGCCATTGCGGTTGCTGAATACCTTTGTACCACAGGTGCGGCTGCACATTAAAGCTATAGTTATCCGAATCCTGCCACAGCACACTATCGGTTAACAGCACTGCCTCTTGCCCTTCCATAAAGGCTAATGCAGTACTTCCGCGTAAACTGTAAACTGTTAATGTCCTCTGATGTTGCTGCTGCACTGTTTCCCTAATCTGCTGCACCGACAAAACTGACACAATAGCCACAGCTATACTTAAATAGCGAAGCTTTTTAACCGCTAAAAACAAGATAAGGGCAAGCAGAAAAGTATATAGTAGCACCGCCTGCACTCTTGTTATGTCGATGCCATTGATAAGCGCCAACGGCAGTTTCTGGATAGCCAGATTGATCCAGTTCATCCCCCCGGTAAAGCCAAAATGAACTTTGAACAACAGCCAACTTATACCTGGCACCCAACTAAAAGCAATGGCTATTACGCCACTGTACAGCACCAAAGTAGCCAGCGGCACCACAACCAAATTAGCAAACCAGAAATAGGTCGGGAACTGGTGAAAGTATAGTAAGCCCAGCGGCAATGTAGCAAGTTGTGCCGCAACAGCTACAGTAAACAAACCCCAAATTTTGTCCAGCAGCCAGTTATCCACATTCAACAGTTTATAAAACCGCGGCTGCAGGTACACAATGCCCAGCACAGCCAAAAACGAAAGCTGAAAACCAACATCAAGCAAACTGTAGGGATCGTAGAAAAGCAGTACTAAAGCTGCAAAAGCAATAGTGTTGTAAATATTAGCACGGCGACTGAAAGCTGTACCAACAGTTACCAAGCTTAGCATGAGTACAGCCCGCATCACAGAAGGCGACAAACCTGTTATAAAGGCATAAAGCCACAGCAAACTTAGCACAAGTATTGCCGAGAGAACGCGTTGCTTCTTCCCCTTCCCAAGCCTGCCAAGAAAGAACATAAGCACACCGTAAATTAGCCCTACGTGCAGCCCCGACACCGCCAGCACATGCATTGTACCCGTACTGGCATAAGCACTCCGGATGCTGTTATCCAGTTCGTCCTTCACTCCGAGGATGAGTGCCGAAGCAATACTATACTCCCGCTGTTCCGCCACATTTGCTTTTAGCAGTGCATCCAGTTTCCGCCGAAGTTGGATGCTATAGTACAGGATTGTGTTTGGAGGATCAGAAACTATTTTTTGATACTGAAATGACTGCAGGTAGTGGCGGTGGTGAATATGTTTGCTCGCCAGGTACTGCTTATAGTTAAACTGATTCGGATTGGCAGGTGGAGCCACCTCTTGTGGTGCCCCTTTTACCAGGAGCACATCGCCATAACTCAACTCATATTCCAGCTCCGAATCGTGCGGCACCGACAACTGTACGCGACCTGCTGCTTTTTGCCATTTGCCCTGTAGCTTTACCTGTTGCACTTCCAGCACCGTGGTCTGGTAACTCGACTTTTGCAGCACATAGTCGGCTACCACACCTACATAATGCGTGGGCGCATCAGTTAAGTTATTCAGATGCTGTGGCTGCTGGTTTTCTGTTCTGTACTCGGTTATAAAAGCTCCTAGAGAGAAGAAGGAAAGTAAGCCAACTATACCAGCCACATTAACAGCTACCGCAGTTTTATATCTGTTAGCAAGTATAGCCGCGACCAAGAAAGCCGTAATAAAAAAGGCAGTATATTCAGGTACATACCTGAATATACTGCCCCAGTGCAAGTACATGACTATACCTACAATAAAACAAAGCACAATGCGTACAATAGGGAAAGGAGCCCACCGTAGCATCAGCCTTTATACACCATCTTGTAGTGTTTGATATCACACTCAACAAACATATCGCCTTCTGGCTCAAAACCATGGCGCTTGTAAAAGTTTACCGCAGGCAGTTGGGCATGCAGGTAAATCTTTTTCTGTGGATAATCTTGCTGCACATCCTCTAACACCGCCTCCAGTACCTTGGCTCCAACGTTCTTATTCCGATACTCTTTCAGTACCGCAAACCGTTCTAGTTTGACACCTTTTTCGGTGGTGCGCCAGCGAGCAGCTCCGCAGGGTACGCCTTCATAAGTTGCCAGGTAATGTTTGGCCACAGGCTCGTGCTCGTCGTACTCCGCATAGCGTGGCACATTTTGCTCCACTACAAACACCTGCTCCCGTATGCCAAAAGCAAGTTTCTGATCCTGCTCGTTATTTATTCTCTTCAGTTCTATCATGCCACAAAAGTATAAAAAGTATACTTTGCCTGTTATGCCACAGCATTTCCTCCTAACACAAAAGCAGCACAACAGTTCCAACTGCTGTGCTGCTTTTTCAATATCTCTACAAACATACCCACAACAAATCGTGTATCTTGCTACGTGATACGTGTGTCGAAAACCTTTATTCAGCGGCTTCTGCCTCGCTTGGCCTAGATGAACTACCTCTGCTGTTGCGTCGTGAATTATATTCTTTTCTTGGCTCTTCGCCAGAAGCAATTGCGGCTTCTTTGGCAGCCTGGCGTTCTTCATCGGCTTTAGTGTAGGCATCCACTATGTCTTTCACCAGACGGTGGCGCATCACATCCTCAGCCTTCATTTCCACAAAGCCAATGCCTTTAATGTCGCGCAGCGTGTTAAGTGCATCTATCAAGCCCGAGCGCTGGTTGCGCGGTAAGTCTATCTGCGAACGGTCGCCGTTGATCATCACTTTGGATGTAGGTCCCATACGCGTCAAAAACATCTTAATCTGCGCTGGCGTTGTGTTTTGAGCCTCATCCAGGAGTACAAAAGCATTGCTCAGAGTACGACCACGCATATACGCCAAAGGCGCTATCTCTATAATCTTATTCTCCTGGTAATACTTCAGCTTTTCAGCTGGAATCATATCTTCCAACGCATCGTAAATCGGGCGCAGATAAGGGTCTACCTTATCTTTCATATCTCCAGGTAAAAAGCCAAGGTTCTCACCTGCCTCTACCACTGGTCGGGAAATAATGATTTTCTTTACTTCTTTATTTTTGAGCGCACGCACAGCTAACGCAACCGATATAAAGGTTTTACCTGTACCAGCGGGCCCTAGTGCAAACACCAGGTCATTCTTTTCCACAGCCTCCACCAGCTTCTTCTGGTTAGGCGTTTTGGCTTTGATCACCCCTCCCTTGCTACCGTACACAATCACATCAGGAGCAGTGGTGATAGCCTCCTCTTCTGCCATCTGATCTAAAGAAAGGTATCTATTTACGCTATTATGCGTTATTTTTCCAAACTTGTGGTAATGATCAATTAATGAAGAAAGAATCTCGTGTATTTTAGTTATCTCAGGAGTTTGGCCCTGAATTTTGATTTCATTTCCCCTAGATATAATCTTGCTGCTTGGAAAAGCAGCTGCCAGTTGCTTTATGTTTTGATTCTCTGTCCCCAGAAAATCAATAAGAGAAATATTCTCTAATGTTATTACTTTCTCTACCAAATGCTTTCGGTTATATAGTCTGTTGGTAATATTACTTTAAATTAACTACTTTTGACTAATATCAATACAAAAATCTTCAAATTATAGTTCGTGCTATGGCTGTAATTACGTTTCTATCTGACTTTGGGTACAACGACCACTACGTGGCTGCTGTTAAAGCCAAAATTATTTCACAAGCACCTGAGCTACAGGTGGTAGATATTTCTCATGCAATAGACCCTTACAACATAGCACATGCCGAGTTTGTGTTCGGATCGGTTTATCGGGAGTTTCCTGAGGGCACCGTCCATATTATTGCTGTTGATACGCACGGTAATAAACAAGGCAAATACCATGCAGCAAAGTATAAGGGGCATTATTTTGTTTTGGCTGATAATGGGCTGCTCTCGCTTATAACCGAAGGAAAGCCAGAGGTAGTGGTAGAACTGAACACTGATTTTCCGCTGATGCCTTTTCCTGCTAAAGACTTACTGGCACCTGCTGCGGCATACTTAGCAAAGGGAGGCGACATAGAGGTGCTCGGCGAAAAAACCTACGATTTCAGGCAGTTGCTCAACCGCCAACTGCGCCTGAACGACCATTCCATTTCAGGACACGTGATACACGTAGACCGCTACGGCAACCTAATCACCGACATTACCCGCGATAGCGTGGAAACAATAGCGCATGGCCGTACCTTCACCATTCATTTTGCCCGCGAAACCGTTGGGCGCATCTTCTCGAACTATAACCAAGTCGATCCAGGTGACTGCTGCTGCATCTTCAATAGCCAAGGCTTGCTATGCATCGGTATCAACAAAGGCCATGCCGCCGAACTCCTAGGCTTGGGCTTCGACTCCCAAGTTGACATCCGTTTTTATCCAGGTAGTTAATTTTGAATTTGGAGATGTGCTGATTTGAAAATTCGGAAATGAGGGAATGTACATATTCCTAAATTTACGTTAGTAGCATGGATGTTTCCTTACTGATTTCGGAAATACTGCTGTCGTTGTTGTGTGTTCTCACCAACAACCAAGTCTGCGTTTTCTTTACTTAAGCTACCAAAGTTGTTGGCCAAAAGACACAACAACGGGAAGTGTAGAGGCCAAAGAGTTCATTATCAAGTCTCTAATCTTCTAAATCCTTCCAACCAAATTAAATTATGATCATACGCATTGTCAGGATGACTTTTCAGGAAGAGAAGGTTGCGGATTTTCTTGAGATATTCCGCAACTCCAGAGATAAGATTCGTGCTTTTGAGGGTTGCAACCATGTAGAACTGCTGCAGGATGTAAACCAGCCTAATGTATACAGCACCTACAGCCTCTGGGACTCTGAAGAACACCTGAACAAATACCGCCAGTCAGAACTTTTTGGCTCAGTGTGGCCTGCCACCAAAGCACTTTTTGCTGATAAGCCACAAGCATGGTCGTTGCAGAAGGTAGAAATGTAGAAAGTTAATTGCTCCCTATATTTCTCTAGTCCTGAACCAAATTTCCGCTCCCCCTTTCAAGCAGCCTGAGTAAAACTTTATAAAATATTTCCCCACTACCTATCCCTTACCCCCTCCCACACCTGTTTCATCCTTAATCACTTATATGATGTTATAGATAAAATCTATAACATCATATAATTAATCAATTTGATTGATAACACTCCCTCCTGCAACTTTGTAGAAGTCAAATCATCATATATAAATATATGTTAAGAAAAACACTTCTACTATTAGCCATTGTTGCGAGCGGGCAATTTGCCTTTGCACAACAAAAACCGCTAACCACTAACACTGGAGCTCCCGTAGGGAACAACCAAAGTTCTAAAACAGCAGGCGAAAATGGTCCTGTGCTGCTAGAGGACGTACACCTAATTGAAAAGCTGGCCACATTCGACCGTGAGCGTATTCCAGAACGTGTGGTGCATGCCCGCGGCGTTGGGGCTCACGGTGAGTTCGAAAGCTACGGCGACTTCTCTAAGTATACCAAGGCATCGCTTTTCAGCAGCATAGGAAAGAAAACGCCTGTGTTTACCCGCATCTCAACGGTAGTACACGAGCAAGGCTCACCAGAAACGCTTCGCGACCCACGTGGATTTGCCGTGAAGTTTTACACTGACCAGGGTAACTACGACTTAGTTGGCAATAACCTGCCAGTGTTCTTTATCCGCGATGCCATCAAGTTCCCTGATATGGTACATGCTTTCAAGCCATCGCCAATTTACAACAAGCAGGATGCGAACCGTGTGTTTGACTTTTTTGCAAACGTGCCAGAGGCTACAAACATGTTCACTTACCTGTATCAGGATTTAGGCACTCCAGCAAACCTAAGACAAATAGACGGATTTGGGGTACACGCTTTTAAGTGGATAAACGCAAAAGGCGAAGTAACTTATGTAAAATATAAGTGGACATCGCAGCAAGGTGTGAAGAGTTTCTCTGCTGAAGAAGCTGCGCAGATGCAGGCGAAAGATCATTCCCACGCCACAGCAGACCTTTACGAGAACATCAACAAAGGTAACTTCCCTTCTTGGGAACTTTCTGTACAGATGATCAAGCCTGAAGACCTGGACAAGTTCGACTTTAATCCACTGGACCCTACCAAAATCTGGCCTGAAGAAATTGCCCCAAGTATGGCTATCGGTAAAATGACGCTGAACAGAGTACCTGACAATTTCTTTGAGACAGTAGAACAGGCTGCCTTTGCTCCTGCCACATTGGTACCAGGCATAGAGCCGTCTGAAGACAAATTGCTGCAGGGCCGTGTATTCTCTTACATGGATACCCAGCGCTACCGTTTGGGTGGCAACTTCCAGCGCATACCTGTTAATGCGCCACTGGTAGATGTAAATAACTTCAACCAAAATGGTGTTGCAAGTAGCCGTGGAACAAAGTCTGATGTGAACTATCAGCCAAGTGCTACGCAGCCAACTTTTGTGGATGATAACCAATACAACTACTCTACCCGCAAAATTGATGAGGAGACAATGCAGCGAGTGATCAGCAAGCAGAACAACTTTAAGCAGGCAGGCGACTTATACCGTTCCCTTTCTAAAGTTGAGAAAGAGCACCTGATCAGCAACCTGGTTGGAGACTTAGGACAGGTGAAGAACAAAGAGGTAGTGAACAAAATGGTGAGCTACTTCTATCAGGCCGACGCTGACTATGGCAACCGCCTGATCAAAGCGCTGAAGCTGAACAGAAACGAGGTAGTAGCTTTAGTAGCCGCCAAATAAACATTTATTCCCTGATAATGTAGCCTACTCCTGCCCCTTCGAAGAGAGAACATTTAACTCTTTAGCAATTCCTCCCTCTTAGGAGGGGCAGAGGTGGGTTTTTAACATTGCTGCACTAGTTAACGCAGTCATCAAATCCTTCAAGTACATCAACAAGCAAATCAAAATAAATATGCTCCAGGCAATTTCTCTTTCGCATGAAATGGCAACTTTAGAGTGGCGGCAGGCGCTGCAGCTAAGCAAAGAGGAGGCTGCGGAGTTTATGAACAGTTTAAAAAGCAAAGGCTTAGCAGAAGGCGTGATGGTGGTAACTACCTGCAACCGCACAGAGGTTTACTACGAATCTGCTAACACTCCTGCAAAGGTTGTTCAGGACGAACTGCTTCAGTTTAAAAACATTACAGCTAAAGAGGCTTATACTCCGCTGTTTAAGCATTATACCCAAAGCCAGGACACGCTTCGCTACTTACTGCAGGTTGGCCTGGGCTTAAGGTCGCAGGTTATGGGCGACAGGCAAATTATCGGTCAGTTTAAGGCAAGCTACCAACTTACAAAAGACTTAAACCTTGGCTCAGCGCAACTACACCAAGCACTCCAGACGCTGTTCCGTTCGCATAAGCGGGTACACAACGAAACAGATTTCCGCTCTGGCGCTACCTCTATAGGCTATGCCGCATTGGAAAGAGTAACTGACTTTATCCCCCGTAAAGAGTTTGATCAAAAGCGTATGCTGATTATCGGTACAGGACAAATGGGTACCGATGTGGCTAAATATGCTGTATCCTTTGGTTTTAAAAACATAACACTAACAAACCGAACAGATGAAAAAGCGATGCAGCTGGCAGAAAAGCTACAGTTGAGCTTTATACCTTTTGCTGAGCGGCTATCAGACCTGAACCAGTACGATGTTATTATTTCCTGTGTAAGTGCGGGAGAACAGCTGACTGCCGCGCAGTTAGGCCCCTACGGAAAAGGATATAAGCGTGTGCTGATAGATCTTTCTGTGCCCCTCAGCATAGCACCCGAAGCCGAGTTTATGCCTCACACCACGCTTATTAACATGGACCAGATTACCAGCAAAACAGAGGCTGTGAGAAAAGCACGAACGGAATCTATGAAAGATGTGGAGCGGATTGTAGAGGAGGAAACAGCACTTTTTGCCGACTGGTTACAGGATCTGCCTATCTACGAAAGCATTGGCGAATTGAAAGCATTATTTGCGACGGTGCTAGAAAACGAGCTGCAAAAACATACAAACCTACAGGAAACGGATGCTGCCACTAAGTTAGCAAAAGCAACATTAAATAGGCTTATCCGCAGACCTGCAGGTGCTCTAAGAACAGCAGAGGGAGATTCGCGCCAGGTGCTTCTGCACTCTCTGAACCAATTATTCCAGTTATCATAAATTATATATACTATTTATTCTTCATCCATGAAATCTATATTCTTCAATCTTTTTTTTGTTCTGATACCAGCCGCCCTTTATGCGCAGGCACCAGACTTAACTGCAGCCGCCAGAACAGGTGATGTAGCCACCATAAAGCAAATGTTGCAAAACAAAGCAGAAGTTAACGCGCAGGACCAAAAAGGCTTTACACCGCTTATTATAGCTGTATACAACGGCCAGGCTGAGGCAGCTAAGCTTCTGATAGAGGCTGGTGCAGATGTGAATCACCAAGACAAAACAGGTAACACTGCTCTGATGGGAACTGCTTTCAAAGGTAACCCAGCGCTGGCCGAGCTGCTTCTAAAAAATGGAGCAAACGCTGACGTACAAAATGGAAACGGCGGAACGGCTTTGATGATGGCTTCTATGTTTGGAAGAAACGAGGTGATAAAAGTGCTGCTTCAGAATGGAGCCGATAAAACTGTAAAAGACCAAAGAGGCCTTACCGCCCTGGACCTTGCTAAACAGCAGCAGAACCAGGAAGGTATAAAACTGCTACAATAACAATGTTGTTTTAAAAGTAGAAGGGAGGCAAAACCTATAGTTTTGCCTCCCTTCTACTTTTATAGCTTTTACAGTTAGTATGTTTTATGCAAAGTGCAGTACTAGTGCAGTTTTACAATCCCTAGATCCAATGCTTTCACAATAAGTTCGGCAGGTGATTTGATCTGGAGTTTGCGCAGAATGTTTTTACGGTGCGAGTTAATGGTGTGGTGACTCAGGAAAAGTGTTTCGGCAATCTCGACCGTAGACTTGCCATCTGCAATTAACTGAACAATCTCAATTTCACGCGGGCTGAGGTTTAATACTTCTGGAACAGGTTCAGGAGAAGCGGAATCAGCCAAAATTACCTCCAACACCTTATTACACATAAACTTCTCTCCCTTGGCAGTAGCTCTTACAGCATTTACCAACTCCTGCTCGCCACACTCTTTTAAAAGGTAGCTACTCACACCACTTTTCAAGGCTTCCAGCACCGTTGGTTTCTCAGCATCTGTGGTTACAGCCAAAATATTGCTCTGTGGTGTCGTCTGTTTTAGTGCCACCACATCCTGCACACAGAATTTCTCCAGAGAAGTACAGTCTATCGTAATCACATCAGGATGTAGTTCCTGAGCCAGCGACAGTAATTCAGAAGCAGACTCAGCCTCCCCTACTACTTCTATACCTTCCTGCGCCACCAATAAGGCATACAGCCCCCTTCTAATCAGGAGATTGGCCTCGGCTATAAGCACAGTTATGTTTTTCATTAGAAGCTACAGTAGCTAGTAAAGTGTAGTTATCGAAATGTGTATACGCAAATCTATTTAGATTTTTTCTAAATAACTAAAATATGGAAGTTATAAAGCATTACTGTTGCTTAAATATACATGCGCTTGACTTGGTCTTTGCCACAGTTTCGAGAGCGATAAAACAATAGAACCGCTTTTACTGTACCTTTGCATGTATAAGTCACTTAAACAGGGCCTAGAGAAATTAAAATGAACTACTTCGATCTTTATAATATACCTGAAAGCTTTCTGGCAGACGAAAAAGCAATCAAGAGTAAGTACTATCAGTTGAGCCGTGAATACCACCCCGACTTTTTCGCCAACGAAGGTCAGGAAAGACAGCAGGAGATTTTGCAGTTATCTACCCTAAACACCAACGCCTACCGTACCCTCTCCGACTCCGACTTGCGCATGCAGTACATTTTAAAAGAGCACGGACTTTTGGAAGAAGGAGGAAAAAACGAGTTACCTCCTGCATTTTTAATGGAGATGATGGAGCTAAACGAGGAGCTAATGGAGCTGGAATTCGATTTTGACGCGGATAAACTGAAAGAAATTGGCGCTAAAAGTGCAGGTGTAGTAGCGGAATTAGAAAATGATATTTTGCCTGTGTTGCAGCGATACCCTGAGTTACACGGAGTTACCAAAGATGAAGCCCTACAACAGGTAAAAACCTACTATTTGAAGAAAAAATATCTGTTGCGAATTCAGGAAACATTATCTAAGTTTGCAGCACGTTCCTGATAGCCGTTCAGGAACAGCAACATGCCCAGATGGCGGAATTGGTAGACGCGTTGGTCTCAAACACCAATGAGGTTACACTCGTGCCGGTTCGACTCCGGCTCTGGGTACATTAAGTTAGTAAAAAGCCTTGTAAATCAGATATTTACAAGGCTTTTTTTGATTTGGGGGACGGAATTTAGTTTTTGACCTCCCCCGAAAAACCAGACCAGTGTAAAGTAGAGAAAACGGGCAATAATCGTGTAGAACCAAAAGCGAATTACCATGAAGAAATCAAAGTCTTCCTAATCAGTACATCGTCTTTTGCAGCACTACGTGCACTCTCGTTTTCAAGAAGAATATTCGTCAGTTTAGGTATTTTCAGTCCTACCCGACGTGCGCTCTCTTCGCACTCCTATACTCGGGCGTCTTCACTGCACTCCTCGCGAAGCAACAGCTTGCTTATTGGCTTTACCAAATGCCGATAACGGACTTGCGCCATCTGGATAATCTGAGTATATTTCATAGGAAATAATACTCGCGCCATACTGGGCGCGCGCAATGCATAAGTAACCTTCGCTAATGCTTCAGGCTCCACATGCACGTGGCTGTTGTCCTTAATATCAAGTTATGAATAAAACAGAGTTATATTCCGAAAGATTAAAGCTTAGGCTTATAGATTTATCTGATTTAGAAGCAATTCATAATCTTCATATATTACCAGAAACAGATAAGTATAACACTTTAGGAATTCCTGAAAACATAGACGAAACTGAATCAATTATTAGGCCTTGGATTTTTGACAACCAGCAGCAAAAGATAAAGAACTATACCTTTGCCATAGAACAAATTATAACAAGTCAGTTTATAGGCTTAATTGCATTGAAACTAGGAAACTACAAGTACAGAAGAGGTGAAGTTTGGTATAAACTGCATTCTGACTATTGGGGCAAAGGGCTAGGAACAGAAGCTTTAAATAAGATACTTGACTTTGGATTTGAGTACCAGAAACTACATAGAATAGAAGCAGGCTGTGCAGTAGACAACATTGGCTCCATCAAAGTACTTGAAAAAGTAGGCATGATAAGAGAGGGAAGAAAAAGGCAGGTATTACCTCTGAAGGTAGGCTGGTCAGACAGTTTTGAATATGCCATAGTTGAAACTGATAAAAGAACACTCAGCACAATCGAGGCACTGTCTTAAAAATCAAGTGAAAGTATAGGGTTATTTCATTAACTAGACATAAGCGAAAAGAGAGCTTCAGGCGATTCGATGTACGGAAGTTTATCATGTGTAGCCCTGGCAATAGCTGGGGCTACTTCTTTTCTGCCTCCTTCGGAGCTAAGCGGAAAGAGAGGCTTCGGCTCTTCATTACCAGAAGACTTTTCCTCTTTCTGCCCGAAACTTGGGACATAAGCTTCATCCTTCCACCTAAGTGCCTAGATGAGAATGAGCAGTTTTCGCTGCACGGCCACGTAAGCCTTCAATCCCCTGAATAAGAAGCTAAAAAAAGAGCGTGGAGATGATCGCCCCACACCGAGGAACAGAAAAATGAAAAAGACGCAGGATGGATGAAAGCTCAGACGATACAAAAGAAGATGGAAAGTAGAGAGACTCTCTGCTTGGCTCTTCAACTTCAGAAGAGCCATGGTAAGGCACGAATATAAAGCAGAAAATTTCCTGGCTTGCATGAAAACCCTGCTTAGGTATTTTTAAGATAGCTTTTCGTGAGAAAAACAGGCAGTTTGTATATACCGTTAACTTTAACTTGAATAAGTGTGTATTCGATGAATCGTGCAAGAAGAAAGCTTATGCAAGGGATTATTGTCAGCAGTGCCTCAAAGCCAAGGTCTTGTCCGTTTCATCTGTCACTGTGTACTCCATGGAAAATTACCCGAAACTAACATGGGAGCGAAGGCTTACGCTACCCTTGCTGTACTGTTACTCCGTAAAACAGCACTGGCACCCATAAAGGGTGCCAGTGCTGTTTACTCTTTATTTAAGAAGAAAATTCTATCGCCTTTATACGCCTTACTTTACCTGCACCTGCGACAGTTTTGTAAAGGCCTGCCCCTTATAGCTTCCAGACCACTCTAACTGAGCAGCATTCCCTTTTTGGGGACTTGAAAAGCCTAATTCGGCCCAGGTTTTTGTCAGGTTTACTTTTCCTGAGGCATCCGTGGTTAAAGTGCCCATATCCATTCCGTTGGCTTTGATTTTGAGAGCAAGATTGGAGACAGGAATAGAGTCAACTCCCACTGTATGATCCAGTATCCCGCTTTTATCGAGCTCATAAACAGTGGTTGTGATATTTACTGACTCACTCGCCTGGAAAGATGTTCCTTCTATAAGAACCAACACAGGGGACTCTACCCGGTCAATCACCATATCTTCCTCTTTTTCACAACTTGTCAGGAAAAAGCACAGGGAAAACAGCGTGAGAAGTACTCTACTAGTATATTTAATTTTCATCTCTTTTGAATTTAAAATGTTAAACTACTCTGGATGCTTTGCTCCTTACTCAGTCCACCACATCTCGGTTTTTTTGTCGTCTGCGCCACCGTTCAATGCGATGCCTGCTTCAAGCTGCGTAGCATTCAGAGAATACTCTGAACCAGGATACTGCAACCGTGTTGGCAGCACACCATCATTCATGAAGATAGCCCTTGAGTCTGGAGCTGGTAATACTGGGTAACCTGTACGGCGGTATTCGGTCCAAGCCTCTACGCCCTGACCAAATATGGCAATCCATTTCTGGGTCATGATGTTCTCTTTTGTTGCAAGACCTGCTGTAGCCAAGTAGTCGTCAGGCATCTCTAAATTATATTGAGCAAAAGAGGCTGCAATGGCTTGCTCATAGTAGCTTTGGGCATCACCAGAAACATCACCATCCAGTGCGGCTTCAGCCAGCACAAACAACAACTCTGAATAAGTCATCACGACACTGGGGGTAGTTGGTTCCATAAAATAAGTACCTAACTTCGCACTACTCGCGAGGTAAGTTGTCGCGATGGCGTCTGGCAACCCGTTGGGCACGCCAATGTACTGGCCATCCACTGCTTGCCCATAAACAGCAAGCCGAGGATCCTTCAGGGCCTGCAGCCTGTCAACCAATGTCTTGCTTAGGTTCCAGTCTGTACGACCTCCCTGAATCATTACCTCGTGCCATTCGTTATTACTCGGCCTAACACTGGAGTGCTGAAGCGCAACTATGTCGCTGTTACTTTCAAAAATGGGATAAGTTGCTGGGTCGCCCAATATCTCCGCCATCACAGCACGAGACTCTGTTGGCTTTTTGGCCGCCTGCCGGTTGGCTAACTTCAGCCGCAGGGAGTTGGCAAATTTTTTCCATTTAAGAATGTCGCCTCCAAACAGAATATCACCGTTTATGGCCGGACCACCCACCACTAATTTTTCGTTGGCCAGTTTCAGGTCGTTCAGCAAACCGGCATACACAGCTTCCTGCGAATCATATGCAGGAGTGTAAATAGGGCTTTCTGCGGTACCCTGTAGGGCCTCGCTGTAAGGGATAGCCCCGTATAAATCCGTTAGCACAGAAAAAGTCCAGGAGCGCATCACCAGGCCAACGCCTTCGTAATTGACATTCGGATTTCTCCCTTCCGGACCAGACTGAACCACGATCCGCTGAAAGTTGAGCAGGGCATCGTTGTAAAAGCCTTTCCAGTTATTTGTATAGTAGGCGGGGCTCATGTTGTAGTTGTCGCCCTCGTCTGAATAGATGTTACGGGCCAGGTACTGCACCCATAGCATTCCGCCATCCAAGTTGATGCGCTCAAAGCGAGAGCGGTGTCCCCAGTAACGGTCTACACTCGATTCTATCCCGGCGGGCAGGAGCACCGCCGAGCTTACCGTATTCGGCTGGTTCGGGCTAACGTTCATTTCCTCGAAGCCTTCCGTGCAGGCGCTAGCCATCAAAACCCCAGCTGTGATGTATAATGCTTTGATCAATTTGCCTTTATATATTTTCATATGGTTAATCCTATTGAGAAAAATAAATGAGAATTTAATTAGAACCTTACATCCAGGTTAACCCCCATACTTCTGCTGTTTGGCAGCTGACCATAGGTAAAGCCCTGAGCATTGCCACCTTGAGAGTCTATTTCTGGATCGATGTGTGGGTTGTTTTTGAAGAGAATAGCCAGGTTCCTGCCTACAAATGATATTCTAGCAGACTGTGCTTTGATTTTGCTTGTCAGGAAAGCCGGTATCTCATAACCTAAGCTAACTTCCCGCAACTTCACATAAGAGGCATCGATGATAGCCGACTCATGATATGTCCGCGGATTGTTATAGCTGTAGAAAAGCTTCGCATCTGCAATAACATCGTTGGGCACATACATAGGGTCCTCATCTGATCCTATGTTTTTCACACCTTTTCCGATGACGCCTTCCTCGCGTCCTACTGCTGTTTCGGCATACTGGCCTGTCCAACGGGCGGTACCAGTTCCTTCATCAAAGATGTCTCCGCCTTTTTTGACATCAATCAAAGCACTCAAGGTAATACCTTTGAAGGAAAGCGTATTCGACATGCCACCTATCCAATCTGGCTGAATGTTACCCAATACTTGTTGCCCCGTGGCCACCTGCGGCAGGCCGTTTTTGTAAACGATTTCACCCTCGGGCGATCTTTGAAAGGCCGTACCATAGAAAGTGCCGTAAGGCTGCCCTACTCGCGCCTCAAGCGACATACCACGGGTAGCATGGAGGGTATAGGTGGTTAGGCCTTCGGCTAGTTCTACTACATGGCTTCGATTGCGTGCATAGTTGACAGAAACCTCCCACTGGAATCCGTTGCCTAGCATAACGGGTGTTCCACTCAGCATCACCTCTACCCCTTTGTTTGTTACTTCTCCTGCATTCAGGAAACGACGGTTATAACCGCTTGCCTTGGATATTTCTACCCCCAGAATCTGGTCTTCAGTGCTTTGGCTGTAGTAGGTGGCATCCAAAGCGATTCTTCCATTCAAGAAGCGTACGTCTAGCCCTAATTCCGTGCCTGTTGTAATCTCAGGCTTCAGGTTTGCATTGTTGATGTCTGTGCTCTCGCCGAACGCAGGCAAAGAACCGTTCCAGGGAGTACTGGCATTATAGAGCTGATAGAGTTGATAAGGATCCGCATCGTTACCAACCTGTGCCCAACTGCCCCTTACTTTGGCAAAAGAAAAGATGTTGCTGTGCAGGTTTAGCAGATCTGTTACGACTGCGCTCATCGAGACAGACGGATAGAAGAAGGAGTTGTTGCTTGCAGGAAGCGTACTGGACCAATCGTTGCGACCAGTCACATCCAGGAACAGAGCATCACGGAAACTAAACTGAGCTGCTCCAAAAAGGCTTTGAACATTTAGCTCTTCTATGGCACTCTGGTTACTGTTCGGAACAGCGTTATTGTTCAGCGTATACAAGCCATCAATTACCAACCGCGTTACTGCAGCATAATTGCGCTTATAGTAGTTATTGCGGTAAACGCCTCCTGCCTGTGCATTAAAAGAAAAATCAGGTGTAAAGTCCTGCTTATAGCTCAAGATTGCATCATGGTTTGTTTCTTGGTTTCGGAGCACTTCTTCGCTGTAGGCCCCAAATAAGGGATTACCGTTCGACATCCGCTCCCAGGCGTTCACATTGATACGGGTGTCGGTCCAGAAGTCGGTTCCGCTTCTTACCATGAGACTCAGCCTATCAGTAAAGTCATAGGTTAAAGAGGCATTTCCCCGTAGCCTGTCCTTGTCGTTGCCATTGGTCAGTGCATCCTGTATAAAGAAAGGGTTTGAGAAAAAAGTGTGCTGCCAGTTGGGAGGCAGGTTATCGCCTGGCCGTTGGATATGCACATCCTCGTAATCACGCCAGTCCTTTAAACGCCCCCAGGACACATGCCTGTGCGACCAGATAAACTGCTGCCCCGATTGATAAGAGCGATTGCCTGATCCAGACTCCACATATTCGCCACTTACGACTGCTTTCAGCTTCGGTGTAAGGTTGTAGGATGAGTTGATGTTAAAGTTATTGCGCTTGAAATCGTTGTTATACATAATACCTTTCTGGTCTAAGTGACCAATAGACAAGCGGAAGCTACCCTTATCATTGCCTCCAGTAAGTGCTATCGAATTGAAAAAAGTCTGGCCAGTTTCCCAATATTCCTCCCAGTTATTCGGCTGCGGTGTCAAAGGTGCCACGTCTGTTCCAGTCCACCACTGCCGCACAAGGCGACCATCCATAGGAGCACCCCAGCTTTCATCCGTACCAGCCGTACCGCTTAGGGGAGCATTGGGACCGTAGGCAGCACGATACTGCTCAACCTCTGAAGGATCTGTTATAGAACCGCTTCGACCATTGTTGTACCAGGTGCGGTAGCCGTTGCCCCCGCCGTAAATATCCTGAAAGCCTGGCTTCACCAATGGTCTTTCAAAAGTGGCACTGGAGCTTAACTCAACACCTATTCCCTTGGTGCCCGATCCGTTTTTAGTTGTCACCAGAATAACACCGTTGGCAGCCCGCGAACCGTATAGGGCAGCGGCGTTTGGTCCTTTCAATATAGACATGGAAGCGATGTTGTCTGGGTTGATTTCCGAAATGCCGCCTCCGTACCGATTATCATTGGACTGCTGAAGCGGGACACCGTCTACCACCACCAGCGGTTGGTTGTTGCGGCTAACGGAGCCCATGCCTCGGATAGTGATGTTGGAGCTGCTACCAGGCCCTCCGTTGCTGCTAACCTGCACCCCAGCCACCCGGCCCGACAGGTTATTGACCACATTGGATGTTTTTACCTCGGTTAGTTTTTCCCCGCCTAGTTCCTGCACTGTATATCCTAGGGCTTTCTTCTCCCTTTTGATACCCAAAGCAGTTACCACTACTTCTGAAAGCTGTTTTGAATCAGGCGACATTACAATATCATAGCTGGCTTGGTTGCCTATAGGCACCTCCTGTGCCATCATACCAATGAAAGAGAAGACGAGTATACCCCCCTCTTCAGGAACTGAAAGGCTGAAATTACCTTCCAAACCAGTGACAGTTCCTTTGGTGGTTCCCTTAAGCACAATACTTACCCCAGGAAGCGGTAAGTCATCTTCCTGAGAGATCACCGTTCCAGAAATCGTCCGGCTTTGAGCTACTGCATAGCTGCTATGCAGTAGCCATATAACCATTACTGCTAGTAAAGTTTTGTTCATGATTTATTAAAATTTAAAGTGAAAATAAGAAGGAAAGCAGAGGCAAAATGCCCACAGGAACGGTGGAGCCCAGCCAACAGTATTTATATTATACAATAATATATCAGTTGACTGTAGTAGTGTGTGTTTTATCAATATTAATGTATCAAAACAAGAAACGCAAGCTTGTGTTTAAAATATTTTTAAAATAAGTATGTATTTATTAATAATACCGCACTTAAACAGTTTTTGATTTAGAATGTGTTAATAAAAACAAAAAACAAGATCGCACTGTAAGTAACCACTTACTACCACACACCATTAAACCTTACCCCCCCTTAAAATATACCTGTAAATAAAAATAAAATAGACCTTGCTAATATACCCCCCTTAATTTTTATACCCTTTTTTAAGTATCTTATATAATTTTTGATTATACTTGATATAAATTCAAATAAAGACTTATCAGATACACAAAGGAAATCGACATGATACCAAACAACCAAAATCTAAATTATTTTATATTTATGAAATCTAAACAGAACTATGCAGCTCGTCTTTGTCTTTTAGTCATAGGATTCATAACCGTAGCTGCTTTCAACAGCTACGGACAGAACGGACCGGCCTCACTTACGGTGGAAGACTATAAGAAATACACCTCCTTTAAAATAGAGAGTCCGGAGGAAGACACTTACATCAAGTTTGAGAGCACTTATATACTGGACCGGGAGGCAAAGCCCTATGTATTCAACTACAGCGACGGGGTCGAAAGAAAGATCTATGTCTATAAGATGCTAAAAGGAGCGAACAGAGACGAGGTCGGCACCATGGCGATGTATGCTGCGCCAAAGAGCGGCAAAACCATCAAGGTGTGCATCCCTGGAGCGGGTGCAGACAAAAAGGTTTGGGACTATTATATAGATGAGTTAAAGCTTAACGGGGAGCAGGAAAAAGGCTTTCTATCGACACTGGCGTTTGTTCTTTCCAGAGAATACTCCCATGAGCACGCCAATGCAGGCAAAGGCAGCACAGTGGCAAAGGAAAACGATGACTATGACTTCTGCTTTCCGGGTGGAGCGCTTGTAGCCTTAGCCGACGGAACGGCCAAACCAATTGAGCAGGTGAAAGCCGGTGATAAGGTGGTAGCCTTTGATGTAAATTCCCGAGGTACTCGCCAGACTACTGTAACAGGTGTACAGGCGCACTACAAAGAAGAAGGTATCCAGATCACAAAGCTTGTGCTGCTGCCAACCGAGGAGATATTTGCGTCTGCCGATTCCTGGACACCGGCAACCCCTATAGAAATCGAATCAACCGGCAACCACCCTATCTACACAAAAGACGGCAAGAAAGAGATGCGCCAAATAGAGGCAGGAGACATTCTCTACCACTTCGACAGCTCTATGCGTGGGTTCAGGGAGTACAGAGTAGTGGCGAAAGTACTGCAAGAACAACAACTTATAAATCAGGTATATAACCTGGAGACTGAGGCTGGCAACTACCTTGTGAACGGCACAGTGGTGTTGGACAAGTAAAATAATCCTATTCTGAAAGGATACTAAACCTAAAACACAGGGCCCCCTGGGTGGAATAACATCCAGGGGGCCCTGTGTTTTAGGTTTAGTATCCTTTCAACCAAGGCCAATGAAGTCGTCAACACAAAAAAACTTACCCTCCGCTATTTATTGGTAAAAGCTACTACCCAACCCAGGACACATATGACCTAGACCAAGATAGCGCAAAGCTAAACGAATAGGACAGCCTCAATCGTAAACCCTATGTTATAAAGCTGCCACAAAGTAAGCAACTACTCAAAAACAACAATTGTATATCAGCAAAATCATACACCGCATTTCCCTGCTCATTAGGTTTTAGCAAATAGAAAGCCTTTCCGTATTATACGGAAAGGCTTTCTATTTGCTCCCAGAATGTCTTAAAACAGGTAAAAGGGAGGAAGCTACCCAAATAAACGTGTCAGGCCAAGGCTATGACAACTGCTTGAAAGCATCGGCAAAAAGCTTCATGTCGTCCATAGTCCCCATGCTCACCCGGCACCACTGCTGATCGTAGAACTCCCAGCTTCGTAGCCCCACGCCCCGTTTAAGCATCTCCTCCGTAAACTTCCTGCCATTCATCTTAAGCGGGAACATGACAAAGTTAGTGTGCGAGGGCAGGGCGGTGTAACCTTCCTTTTTAAGTATACTGTAAGTGAAATCTTTGGCCTCCTGGTTCTTCTGGACACAATACTTTGTAAACTCCTTGTCCTGCAGGCTCGCCAGGGCAGCGCTGGCCGAAGTGGCGCTCACATTACCCGCACCGTTGGTATAGTAACCAAGTTCTTTCACCATCTCAGGCTGGGCTACCACATAACCCACCCGCAAACCCGCGAAGCCGTGAACCTTGGAGAAGGTGCGTGCTATAATCACGTTGTGGCCTTTTTGCACAAGGTCTACCATAGACTGTCCCTTTGGGTCTGCTACGTAATCGATGTAAGCCTCATCAATGAAAATGGGCTTGCGCTTCGACACCGATTCGCAGAAAGAGCGGAGCTTATCCGATGGTGTGATGGTGGCTGTAGGGTTGTTAGGATTGACAATATAGACGAGGCTGATGTCATCGTTCACTTTCTTCGCCATGGCATCCAGGTCGTGGGCGAAATCCTTTGTAAGGGGTACCTTCACCCAACCGGCACCAACATTCACCGCGGAACGCACCAGGGACGCATAGGTAGGGTCGGCAGACAGAATAGAGCCCCCCTTTTTGGAATACTTAAGGGCGGCAGCCAAAAGTAGTTCACTTGAGCCTGCCCCCAAAAGGATATGGTCTTCTGATACCCCCTCCTCTTTTGCGATAGCGGCACGCAGTGCCATCACGCTGTCCCTCGGATAACGGTTACCCGAATTGATGGCCTCCATCAACGCCTTTTTGGCTTTTTCGGAGGGGCCAAAGGGATTTTCGTTAGAAGTAAGCCTTGCCTGCATCTTCGGAAGGTCCGCCAGAATCCTGTTACTGTCCGCTCTTGGAGGAACAAGCAAGGAAGAGGGCGATGCTTTAGCAAAATTAGGTAAACCGGCTGCACACAAGCCGGCTGCGATCAGAGCACTGGACCTAAGCCAATCCCTTCTGTTGATTTCTGTTGCCATGTTCGTAAAAGTTTAAGGTTCATTTAATTAATTGAGGTTTCTGTGATTGTGAGTGACAGTGGATTGGCCTGTCTAGCAAGCAGTGGGGAGTAAATGATGATTTTATAATGTATCTGGAATCAGGATACACCGTGTTTGTGATGACTTAGCCCTTTACCTGTGCCTGCTGTGTGCTCATTACCCGCTCATGCAGCTCTCGCACAGATCGCCTTGCCGACTCAAATGCCCCGGCCATCCATGCCGTCAGGTAGGTCGTGTGTTCCCCGGCAAAATAAACAGGCCCATCAGGCTGTAGAAGCGCTGGGTAAAACCGCTCTCTGCTTTCTGACGTGTAGGTGGCAAAAGCCCCCTGGCTGTACCGTATTTTATGCCAGGCAAGGGAGAAGGAAGCTTCAAACTCTTTCATGTACTGCGGGTGGATCTTACTTCCCTGTTCCAGCGCCAGCTTCTCGCGCTCAGCGTGCGGCAGGTTACCTACCTTTATGGCCTTGTCTCCAAAGTTATAGTAGCCTACCAGCGTGCCCTTTTTGGACAGGAAATCATTGGAGGGGTAGAAGATCTGGTGAATGTCCATATTTGTGCGGGAAATGCCACCAAACACATGGTCGTCTTCCTCCCAGAACCGCCGCTTAAACTGTAAGCCGATCTTTCCAGCCTCGTAATAGGAGACACTATCGATAGCGCGCAGAACAGGGGAGGAAAAATCTGACTGGATGTTGGAGAGCACAGGCAGCGGTATGGTGCAGATACAGTAATCGCCTTTGATTTCTTTTACCTTGCCAGCACTGTCTGAATACACAATACGCGCCCCTTCAGGTGTCTTTCTTATTTCGCGCACTTCGGCTTTATACTCAATATCCTTTCCCACCTTGCGCTCTAAGGCCTTGGATATCATATCCATTCCGCCTACAGGCTGCAGCATCGTCATTTGCTGCTCGTATATGTAGTCGCCGATGTTATAGAAGGAATGGCCGATCAAACCAGACCGCATGATTTCCGACAGCTCGTAGGGATCTGCCAGTTTACCAGGAGTGTCGCCTGCACCAGGCGGAGTAATGTAACCGCGCCGGGGTGTTCCCTTGTAAAGCTTGTCTGGGTTCAGCTCCCCCTCTGAGCGCAGGTACTCAATCAATATCTCTTTGTCTTCAACCGTCATGGGTTTATCCAGTGCATCCTGGTCTACCGCCTTCGCAAGCAACTCACTGGTGTAGCCCCGCATGTCGTTGTGTATCTCCCGTATCCGGATGCGCTTGTTGGCCAGAGAACCCTGTCCCTCGTTGTAGATGAAGGCTGATTCGTTTATGTTGTTGTAGGTCTCCAGTTGCACACCTAATTCCCGGCAATAATGCATAGAGAGTTCATGGTGATGCGGTATGCGGGCGGCACCAGCGTTAAAGTACATCCCCTCATCAAAGTTTGCCCGCTGCTCCACACCTTCCAGCTCGGTTTCTCTGGTATTTTTTCTAACCGTCCAGATACGCCCACCAGAACGTTCCCTGGCCTCCAGTATCGTGCATTTATAGCCTAGCTTTTTCAATTCATAGGCAGCTGTCATGCCAGCCAGACCTGCTCCCAGAATGATAACATGCTTTCCAGTGCCTTTGCCCTCCAAGTTAAACGCTTCTGCGGGTGCAGCTTTCAAAAGGCCTAGAGCCATCATGGCTGGATAGCTTGAACCGGCTACCAAAGAAGCTTTAGATATAAAGTCACGACGTGATATACCTGCCATAAACTAGTGTGTTTTTAGTTCGCTGAGAATACAACAAATGGAAAGTGATTGACAACTTACCATTTTTACCGTTTGTTATTTGAAATTTATGCAAAATAATCTATAAACAAAATAAAAATTTGCAATTATTAAACCAAGCAGGTCCAAATGATCTAAAATGAGTCTATACGCTTCTGTAGAAAATGCCACTGTTGCTGTTTGCCGGTATAAAATGCACCGCCTAGGCGGTAGAAGAAAATGGGATAGAGTAATACAACCACGCAGTTTTTTATGAAACTGCTTGCTCATGGACTAAGGTGCCACAAGAGTGGAGGCGTCAATTTCTTTAAGTTCATTTATACTGAGGTTTAGTCGACGGGGCTTGATGCCTCTGCCTGCCAAGCACCTCAAAAAAACGGCTTGTCAAAGAATATAGGAGGCTTGCCCTCTTATGCTTATAAATCCAGCGCTGGCACAACATAGAAAGTAAAGAAACTTCGCAAGCCTCATGGCAGGCTGGGGGCATAACAAGTGTAACGTGAAATAGAGCTTTAATTATCCTGTTTGAAAGTTAAACTCATACCTTTTACCGCAGGATTGGATTGGTATAGCAACAAAGTAATGGTGGCAGAATAACAGTTAAAAAATGTTTACTTTTAGTTAATCCTATAAACAAACATCTCCTAAGACTATAAACAGAGATTCAAAAGCTAAGACAATTGTTAAAAACCTCAGCAAGTTCAGATTTGGGCACCTATTATCGAAACAATCCATTGATAATCAGTAGCTTGTTTCGCTAATAGGTGACACAACTTCATAGTGATTGATTGCCATCTGGTACTTCAATCCAAGTGTAAATCTTATAAGAAAACGGTCCCGTCTTGGAAAAAGTTGACAGTTTTTAAAACAAACTATCCCCTATGGAAGCCCACCGCCAACATAATTTACACTGAAAAATATAATACAGAAAAGCAGCCTAAACAGAAATGTTTAAGTATACGAAGCGTTACACTTTAAGAACTAATTAAACACCTCAGCCAATATCACTTCTGAAAGACGCTGAAAAACAAAAGCAGATGAGGTTATTCAGAGAGAAAACAAAGGCAAAGGTAATAGCGGGTTTTGGCCTGGCTTTATCGGTAGTGGCAGTAGCAGCCTTCCTTTTTTACACCAGCTTTACACAGTTACTAAGTTCCGTGGAGGTGCTGTCCCAACCGAACAATAAGCTGGCGAAGCTACAACACATCTTAGCAGATATTGCCACTGCCGAAAGCTCCATCAGAGCCTACACCCTTACCTCCGAAGAGGAGTACTTCAACAATTACCTGGCCTCGCTTGATGCCATCGACATCCAAATTGATACGGTGCGCTGCATGGTAGGCAACAGTTCTGCCGATGTAGGCCACATCGACTCTATTTACAGCCTGCTTCAAACCAAGAAGTATAGTATAGAGCGTTACCTGGAACTGAAAAAGCAGCGGAGCAACCTTGATTACTCTGATAAAGCACTGCGCCAGATTGCTTCATCTGCCAAAAAGCAGCCAACCACCACCATCATAAAACAACAAACCACTACCACTATATCGGGAATAGAACCGCCTGCTATGGTTGAGAAGGAGCCTGAAGAGAAGCCGCAGAACAGGCGCGGACTCTTTAGCAGAATATTCTCCAAGCGCAGCGAAGCGGAGGAAAAGCAAGAGAAGCCCGCTCCTGTTGCAGCAGTGCCTGTTAGTGTAAAGCAGGAGACTTCAACTGACACAAGTGCCATTATAGCCGCCCCACAGCCTGTGGCGGAGGTGGCGGATGTAAAGCTTATACTTCGGAACATAAACAACGAAGCAGAGCGCCACGACGAAATACTGATGGAGAAAGAACTGGCACTCTTAAAGCAGGACCAGCGCATTATGGACCAGATACGGGCTATGATATACGGACTGGAGCAAAGCGAAAAAGAGCAGGCTGAACTTAATTCGGCGCAGGCGAGGCAGGTAGTAAACGAAACCTCTAAAGTGCTATTAGTAGTAGGTATGCTGGGGCTGATAGGCATTGTGTCTTTTATCCTGCTTATTCTGCGCGACATAACCAGGAGCAACGCCTACAAGGCCCAACTCGTGAAAGCCAGGAAAGAGGCCGTACGGCTGGCGCGCGCCAAAGAAGCCTTTGTAGCTAACATGAGTCACGAAATTCGCACACCGCTTAACGTGGTCCTCGGCTTTTCGGAGCAATTACAGCATACGCCGTTGGAGGCTACGCAGCAGGAACACCTGCAAGCCATTAACAGCGCAGGCAAGCATCTGCTACACATTGTAAACGATGTGCTCGACCTTTCTAAAATAGAGGCAGGAAAATTACAAATCAATTCAGAGCCATTCAGTCTGCCGAGCCTGATAACAGAACTGGAGCAGGCTTTTGCGCTCAAAGCTCAGTCGAAAGGTATACGCTTTAAATGTGAGGTAGATGCACGCCTCACCAAACCACTCCTCGGCGACCCAATGCGCCTGAAACAGGTACTGTTCAACCTAGTGGACAACGCCATCAAATTCACTAACGAAGGACAGGTAACTTTTACGTGCAAGCTAAAGACGCAACGGCGCAAACAGCGGGTAGTAGCGCTGGAGGTAACGGATACAGGCATCGGTATTCCTATGGAGCAGGCAGAGCATATATTTGGGGAGTTTAACCAGGCCGACGATACCATTATCAGGAAGTACGGTGGCACGGGTCTGGGCCTCGCTATTAGTAAGCAGCTTGTTGAAATGCAGCATGGCAAGCTTACCTTAAGCAGTACCCCAGGCCAGGGCACTACATTTAGTATAGTATTGCCGCTTAAAGAAGCGCAGCAGAAAGAAATACCAGAAGAAGTGTCTGCTACGGTTCTCTCAGCCACTACAGCAGCCCTAAAACACAAGCGTGTGCTGGTGATAGAGGACGATGCCTACAGCCGCTCTCTCTGCGAAATTGTTTTGAAACGTTGGGGCGCAGAAGTATACTTAGCCAGCTCGGGCCCTGAAGCACTTGCCATAGAAGAAAGTATTAGCGTTGATGCTGTACTTACCGATGTGCAACTACCAGGTATGAGTGGCAAGGCAGTGGCCAGAGCTATACGTAAAAGAAATGCAACAGTACCTATCCTGGCGCTTACGGCCAATATTTTGAGCAACGACAGCCGCTTTTTTGCCAATACGGGCATATCTGGTTTCCTGTTAAAGCCCTTCTCGGAGCAGGAGCTGTACCAAAAGCTGGTTAGCGCTTTAGGTATGAACACAACAATAGCCGAAGAAACAACACCAACTATAGCCACAGAAACTACCGCAGAAGAGCCGCGGTACAGTTTAGAGGAAATCAGGAGCTTTTCGGGTGCCAGCAACGAGGCATTGGCAGCTATATTAGAGGTATTAGTTCAGAATAACCGCCAGAACCTGGAGCTTTTAAGCGCAGCCGCCGAGGCTGAAGATTGGCAACAGGTAGGTGCGCTTGCCCATAAAATGCAGACAGCTTTCAAGCACCTGCAAGCCTCCACTATAACTCCTGCTCTAAGCAGGCTGGAGCAACTGCTGCACCAGCCACAGCCTGAAACCGCAACACTGCAAGCCATAGTTACACAACTACAGCAGCATGCTATACCTGTGCTACGTGCCTTAGAGGCAGAAGCAACAGCTTTACAGACCGAAGAACCACTGGAAGTATAAACCTTCGCTAGGCATCTATGTTATAGAGCTTTATCTTGTTGTATAAGGTTTTGCGGTCAATGTTCAGTAGGCGTGCTGCTTTAGACTTATTATACCTCACCCGCTCCAACATGGTCAGTATAAGTTCTTTCTCGCTCTGCTCGGTGGCGCTGCGCAAATCTGTGGTAACAGGCAGAGCTAGTACAGCCGAAGGCTCAGCGATATTGACAGCAGCACTAGCAGCCACACTTAATGGTGCAGATGCGGCAGATGCAATCTCAGGAGGAAGCTCATCCAAAGTTACTTTATTACCCTTTGCCATTAGCACTGCCCGTTTCACCACGTTCTTCAGTTCACGCAGGTTGCCAGGCCAGCTATAGTTCTCCAGGGCTATCGCTACGGTGGTATCGAAGCCTGTTACATGCCGCTCCAATTCGTGGTTTGCCTGGTGCATAAAATGCTCTGCAAACAAAGGTATATCGGTGGTGCGGTTGCGGAGCGGCAAAATGTTTATCTTGAATTCGTTCAGGCGATGGTACAGATCTTCCCTAAACTCGCCTCGGCTTACAGCCTGCACCAAGTCTTCGTTGGTAGCAGCCAACAGGCGCACATCAACTTCTAAATCGGTGGTGCTGCCGATCTTTTTCACTTTGCGCTCCTGTATAGCTCGAAGCAACTGCACCTGTACTTCATAGGGCAGGTTTCCAATCTCATCTAAAAAAAGAGTACCTCCGTTAGCTGCCTCAAACTGGCCTTCCTTGTTAGCCATAGCTCCTGTAAAAGCACCTTTCATGTAGCCGAAAAGCTCGCTAGCCGCCAGCTCTTTCGAAAGTGCACCACAGTCTATGGCTACAAAAGGCTTATCCTTGCGTTTGCTGTTTAGGTGTATCTTACGGGCAACATATTCCTTGCCTGTGCCACTCTCCCCTTCTATTATCACCGACATGTTGGTGGGAGCAATCAGGGCAATGTACTCATCTATTTTTGCAGATTGCTCACTGCTCCCCTGTACAAAAGTGAATCCTCTTGTAGGCTTTTCCGCAGCATTTTCAGGAGCTTCAGCGTCTTTACCAGAAAGGGCTCGCTTTATCGTCAGGAGCGTTTCGTCTGGGTTGATGGGTTTGGTGAGATATTCGAAAGCGCCCATCTTAATGGCCCTCACCGCTGTGCGGATATCGGCATAGTGCGTCATCAGGATAACGGGCACGTTGGCAGAAAGCACCCTTACTTGGCTGAGCAGCTCCAGCCCATCTTTATCAGGTAGGCGAAAATCGGTCAGCACCAGGTCAAAGGTTTCTTTTTTCAGCAGCTCAATACCCTCGTTGGCAGTATAGGCAGTCTGTACTGAAAACTGTTGCCGCTGCAGAAAGGTGCTCAGCATCAGGCAGAAAGTAGGGTCGTCGTCTATTAAAAGTATCCGTGGCATAATTCAGAAGGAAGTATACGCAGTTTGTGAGCAAAAGGAAAGCTTTCAGCAACTTGATTTCCAGTGACCGCACAAGAGCAACAGCTCCAAGCAAAGTATACACCGCAAGATAAGAACGATGACCTATAGGGATAACATATAAATCCTACATAAAAACAAAGGCCCCTGCCATGGCAGGGGCCTTTGTTTTTATGTAGGAAAATCTACTTATTCGTTCACTGTAGTTGTTTCCTTGTCTTTGCTTGCGACAACGTTACCTTCTTCATCCAAGCGGATTTTGGCTTTTTTCTGCTCAGCATTAGTGAAGAACACTTCGTAAGTTGGCTTAGCACCTGCTGTGGCAGCATCAGGACCAACTTTGTATACTTCGCTCACGGTCCAGTCTTTGAAGCTTTCGCTGGTTAAAGCCTGCTGCACTGGCTGTGGAAGCTCTTGCTGCGTAATTTTTTCTTTTTTCTCATCACCAGCCTGCTGCTGCTGAGTAGACTGTGTAGTTTGAGTTTCTGATTGTGTTTGTGCGTTTGCGTCTACAGATACTAATCCGAAAAATGCGAATGCGGCGGCTAAAACAGTTATCTTTTTCATTTGAGTCTTTTTAGGTTTAAGAATTAAGTTCTAAAAAATAATTTCTTTTGACTCACCCTTAATAATAACTGTGCCAAACTACAATACAGCAACTATAACACTAGTAATCAACACTTTATAAAAAACTAAACTTCTTCCCCAATATGTAGCGCCACAGGTGGTAGTGTGGAATTTACTCCACACTTTGTGGAATAAAGCTACACCTTGCCTACGCAGGAAGAAACACGAAACCTGCTTTTTAGTGTGAAGATTTATCAGCTTTATAAAGCAAGCAGCTTACGGCTCTAGCTATGCAACTGTCGGCTCCCACGTTGCTCTAGATTTCGAAAGTAACTGATTTTGCTTACCGTTAAAACCTGCCCACCGTAAAGGTTAAGAGGCAAGCTTTAAACCGTAGGGTTGCAGTACCGCAGGCTGATGCTGAAAGCAGCACAGGAGCAGTGGCTTTCAAGTCAGCTCCTGTGCTATTGCCTACAGGCCCTGCTCGTCGGCGCTTGGTCCGTAGCTTCCTGGGATAGGAATGTTGAGCAACCGCAGGTACAGGCCAAGCTGTGCCCTGTGATGTATTGTCTGTGCCAGCGCATGGCGAACAGTTTCATACTTAGACAGAGTCATGTACACAGCGGCACCGTCACGCAACGTCCAGGGCTCTTCCAGCTGCTCTTCTGTTGCCTGCCCCATGTCTGCTTTCGCCTTTGCCAGGTTCCTCTCGAACAGGGTTAAGAGTTCCTCTGTGTTATCTGCGTTACCAGGGTTATAAGGGCTGGCGGCGAAGTCGAGCTCATCAGTTGTGACAGCTAAGGTTATCCAGGTGGGCAAGTCGGCAATGTGCAGTGCGAGGTCTCTAATGGGCATGCTCTTGGGGTGAGGCTGCCAGTCGTATTTGCCGTCTGGCACGATGGCTAGCATTTTTTGTGTTTTCAGCCCTTCTTCCTCGATTTCCTTCAGAAGCTTTTCGATGATTTTCATTGATTCATTTTGTTGATTTAGACGAAGTAATAACCTGAGTTCGATTAATAATTAGGTAAAAAAGAAAGTCAATCATAAGAGAAGTGTTTGTATTTAAGTATCTGACGCTTAAACATCTAAACCGCCCTCTCTATGATTGACTACTCTAAAGTTACGGAAATTTTTTGCCTTGTGGATGAGTTTTGCTGGGAATTCGACGCTACCACTCAGCCCTTTTTGCTGGGGAAGCCTTCCAAGCGCCCCCCGGTTATGAGTAAAAGCGAGGTGATCTGCATTTGCCTGCTTTTTCACCTGAGCGGTTTCAGGTGTTTCAAGCACTTTTACCTGTTCTATGTGCAGCGCCACATGCAGGGCGAGTTCCCCGCACCGTCTCCTATAACCGCTTCGTGGAGCTGAGCCAAAGCGTGCTCCTGCCCATAAGCATCTTCCTCAAGACCTGCTGTTTGGGCAAGTGCACAGGCATCTCCTTTGTGGACTCTACCCCTGTGAGAGTGTGCCACAACAAGCGCATCAAGCGAAACAGGGTGTTCAAGGGCATTGCCCAGGTGGGCAAGTCCACCATGGGCTGGTTCTACGGCTTTAAGCTCCACGTGGTCATCAACGAGAAGGGGGAGATGCTCAGCTTCGCCGTCACACAGGCCAACGTGGATGATCGGGAGCCTCTCAAGTGCGAGGGCTTCCTCAGAGCCGTGTTCGGTAAGCTGTTCGCCGATAAGGGCTACATCTCCCAGAAGCTGACCGAGATCCTTTTCACCGACGGCATTCACCTGATCACCGGAATCCGCAGCAACATGAAAAACAGCCTCATGAGTCTCTCCGACAAGATCATGCTGCGTGAGCGCTCGGTGATAGAAACGGTCAACGATGAACTGAAGAATGTCTGCCAGCTGGAGCATTCCAGGCACAGGTCCTTTGTCAATTTCATGTCAAACCTGGTGGCGGGGCTGATTGCTTACGCATTCCTCCCCAAGAAACCTTCCATCTCGTATAGAACCGTTAATGCAGAGCAATTAGCAATCTTCTGATTAATCGAACTCAGGTTTGTAGTAACCACCCGCTGGGTAACCCCCAGAAGGCGATATAGCGTTGCCGCTTACGCAGAAGTATGTGTAGGGCAGGGGTAGTCGAAAAGCAACTGCAAATTGGTAATGGCAGCAAAGGTGGCAGAATAACAGTTAAAAATTGTTTGCTTTCATCAAAATGCACAAACAACTTCCTTGCCTTTTCTGACTATTAACAGACATTTAAAGCTTAGACAAGTGTATAAAGCATTAATAAGGTCTGCCCTGTATACCATCAATAAAAAGGTCCTGTAAAATAAGTACTTACAAGACCTTTTTTGCTGATTTCAGTGATTACTTCTCTATTCTTACTTTCTTCAGGATTTTACCTTTACGATCAATGGCCTGCATCAGAAGCATTTTTTCAGAAACAGCAAAGGTCATGAAACCCTGTATGGGCGCAAAGAAGTCATGTGGTGCCCTTGGCTTTAAGCTTTCGTTCGCTTCTGATCCTGCGCCAGAAACAAAATGGTGGGTAACTTTGTCTTTCGGATGATAATACTGCAAGTGATGCTCATGACCACTTAGGTATGCATCCACCTTATACTTCTCGAAGATCGGCTCCAGGGAATGGCGGAAGTGCGGTGGCTGCAAAGCCCTGTTGCCAGCGGTGTACATAGGGTGATGCCCCACCACTATTTTCCATTTTACAGAGGGATCGTCGTCTGCCAGCACCTGCTCCAGCCACTGCTTTTGAGCTAAGCTGTCCTGCTGCACCAGCTCCTCTCCATAAGTACTTCGGTAGGCACCTTTGTCAAAGGTGTTCGTGTCTAGGTAAACAAACAGTGCTTTTGCATCTTTTCCTACGTTTCGCTTAAAAGCATAATAGCGGGAAGGCATATTCCAGCGCTGGCTAATATGGGTATAGTCAATCTGTGCCTGCGCATTACCAGCGTAATCGTGGTTGCCCAATACAGCATACCAATCGCGGTGCAACGGGTACTGGTAAAAAACATGCTCGTACGACAACTGCCACAGCGGATCATGTACACTCGCTACTCCGTGCGGATAAATGTTATCTCCAGTAGATATAATAAAGCTTGCATTGATACCTGTTACGGCTTTTGCCAACTGCTTGGCCATATCTTTCTGGAAGTACTCTCCGCCCCTACCAAAGTCTCCTACAGCGGCAAATTCCAATGCACCGTCTACAGACTCCAGCTTCTTGATATAGCCTCCTCGGTACCCCTTGGCATACTCAGCCTCATAATCTTTGGTTTGTGCCTGCACCTGGAAGAAATAAGCGAAATATAGAAAAGCAGCGAAGAAAACTCTTTTGATTATTATGTCTAACATCCTTATCTATTTATACACACTACTTAGTCAACCAAAATCAGAAATTTGGGTCGAAATTAAAGAAGATTGGGTTCGAGAGTCCAACCATATTCTCACCTAGCAACATGGATTCCGGCACCTCCGGATAAGCTGTCGGTGGGCCTTCTACCACCACACGGTAGTAACTCCGGCCAAGCGTTTCTGGTGTATCAGTAAACTCTACTGTCGGCTGGTTACCAGTTACTTCAAAGGTGCTGAATTTACCACCGTTCTTCACCACATTAACAGTATAGGATGCTCCTAGAACAGTATTGCCTGTTAGCTGTACGCGGAATTTGACAGCCTTCCCCGTAGGCTTGGCGTTATCGCCCATCATTATGTCTTGCTTGCCGTCCTGGTCGAGGTCGGCATAAAACTCTACACGCGGTGCATAAGGGTTAGCACTAATAGAAACGCGCCCGTTCGTGAGGGCATCTACAACCGCTTGTGAACTTCGCTCTGTGGCAAATACCCACGTGGTAGGGGTGCCGACGTAGTTCGCTGTTGCCTGCTTGCTGTTCTCTGTTGCCTGTTCAGGTGTATCAGGCACGCCATGGTGCGCGTCGCTGCCACCTCTACCAGTCAACTTACGGCCCGATGAGAGCATATCATCCCAAACCATAATCGCATTGGCATTTTTGGACCAAAGCACCGAATTCCAAACTTCAATGGATTCGAGCATATCATAAGAATATCCGAAATGGTCTTTCCCGCTCGGGTGGTTCGCAGATAGATGTACCCCCAAATCCTTCTTCACTTTCCCGACTACCGTATCACGCTGATCGCGCACGTCGAACAGCCGCTGATGATCGTAAGGTGTGGCTGAAAATGGATTGCCGTGGCCGCGCGTAGTCGTCCATTCCGCACCATACAGCAACAGTATGGAGTCAGACTTAAACTCAGGATCTGCCCAAGTATTGTTAGCAACGTCGCCGTTTACATGATTATCATGGTCGGTAATGCAGAGATAGTCCATACCGACAGCCGTTGAAAAAGAAAGGATTTTGGAGATAGGGTTGTTTGTAGATTCCTTGCTATGCCTGGAATGCACATGAAGATCTCCCTTCAACCACACACCATCAGTAAGGCTGGCAACGGGCGGCAGTGCACCAACGTCCTTTATTGCATACGGATTGCTATAGCTTGACTGTTCTGGTGCCGAACTGCTAACACAGCCTGTCATGCCTCCTAACAAAACTGTACAGGCCATGCCCAGAACCACAGGTATTACTTTTTTATTGAATAGCATATTTGAATTAAAAATGAGTTCAAAGCTTCTCAGTGCTATTACAGTAGGCACTAAAGTCTAAATAAAAGATAAACATGATGCAGCTCGTACTAAGCAGGTAATGAAGCTTTGAGCCAGTAGTTATAAGATATTGTATGTTAATTAAAAAGCCTGCTAGAGTTCCGTTCTTTGGTTTTAAAAGAATAGAATCCTAACAAGCTCTTAGTACTACTTCTTGAATAATGGATTAGCTCTTAGATAAGAATTCCCATCGAAACTCACTTGGTAATCAGATGTAAAGTGGGTGCTTTTCTGATAATAGTCAGTTGTAATAATTTGCGCTCCTGATTTACAGGCAGCTTCAAACTGGCTTCTGTCATTTTTTCGTGCTTGTTCAGTGTTTGCGTCTGCCCTGGTACGAATAATGTAGCCCTTCTTTACCAGTTCCTGTATCCTGGTTGCCTCCTTTTCAGGATCATTCAGAATTAAAATGGCGGCTTCCGGGGTTCCAGGTTCGGCGTTTGCAAATAACACACGTCCTTTCAGTGACGGATGGCCCTGAATGTAAGTAGTCCTTTTTTCCTCCTGCTCATCCAGCACAAAAATAAACTTGCCTCTTGCCTCTTGTAAAGAAGGCCAGTTCTGCTGAAGCACGGCTTTCTCCAGGGTGCTATACTTACCTCTTACCTGGTCTGGCGTTATCAGTTTATCTTTCCCCAGTTCATCCAGTATCACGCGGTCAAGCTGGTCTAACACAGCAGCAGTAAATTTCTCTGGAACGGTGAAACCTTCTTTCTCGATGGCCTGGTCTTTCGCATTCATGGTGATGAAGACGGGTTGATGACCTGGATGTTGATCTGACCATTTCTTTAAATCCTGCAGGCAGTTCTTCAGCGTCAGGTAATGGCTCCTGAAATCGATTTCCTGGATATGGAATATTTTAAAGCCAGGCTCCATCATCTGCTTTTCAGGGTCGTACTCCTTTGCCTGGTTCTTCACCCAGTCCAGCCCCTTTGGGTGCGCATACTTGCCCCCTTCAGCATCTGCATAGATATCAATCTCCAGGTTAGCCAAGCCCATGTTCAGCTGCTCTATGATGCTGACATGGCTATAGTCTATGCCATTAGCCAGGTCACCATTCGTCTGCTTCAGCATCTGAAACAGTGCGGGATCAATAGCTTGTTTATAGCTGTTATGAGACCCAATCACCTGGATATGGTTAAGAGGCATTTGCGCTGCTTCTTTCTCAACTTTACCCGCTAACTCTCCTTTTCTGGCATTGGTGCCCTGGGCCGCAACAGCCCCGGACAATAAGACACTGGCTAATAAGATAACGATTCTTTTCATTGTTGTAGCCTTAGTAACCTGCGTTCTGCACTAAAAATCCGTCTTCGCTAGAAGCTCCATCGACTGCCTGTTGAGGAATCGGGAACAATCTTTTGTGTACATCGCTATCCGTCTTTTCCGTCCAATTGTCCTCATATTTGCCAAAGCGTATTTGATAGTTTCTTCTAAATCCTTCCCAGTACAGTTCAAATCCCGATTCACGGAACAAAATATCAAGGTCAATGCTACTCAAGGCAGCAGGAGTCTGATCAGGTCGGGCATTCCTGGAAGTTCTTAAGCTATTGATATCGGCCAAAGCGCCGGCATTGTCACCGCTTCTCAATTTAGCCTCGGCACGCATCAGGTAAATCTCTCCCAAACGGATCAAAACAATATCTACGCTACTATAGCTACAGCAATTAGGAGCAGAATGGCTGAACTGATACTTTGAAAAACGGTATCCTGTGTTATGAAGACTTCCCGGACCAGTAAAATCAACATTGCGAGTATGGTCGACATAGGATAGGTTTGCGCCACTCGTTCTTCTATTGATGACGGGATATATCCTTACCTTACCGTCGTCGCAAGTTAGAATGTTGCCTCCTCCATCTTTTCTAGGCCCCCATATAACACCACGAAGTATTCCCCTGTCAATCTCAAACTCTGTTGGCTCCACACAATAGTAGTGTTCCGAATCATTCATTGGAGTTACACCAGTAAGATCTTTAAGTTCATCTGGTATAACTGTGTTTTCTTTAAAGAAACGGGCATCGGCATCGGCAGGATCCACATTGCCGTAGGCATTTACCCAGGTCTGGTAAAAATCAGGGGTAACTGCTACCGCATCCGTTCCACGTGTGTTTGGGAATTCCGGCCTTGGAATCTGATCACCTGATATAGACCAATATGCCCATCGTTGGTGGTCGGTTTCAAGCACCCCTCTTTGGTCAAGTGCGAATATAAGTTCAGGATTAGTATGGTTATCATCGCTAAACAAATCAAAATATTCAGGAGATAATGAATATGGTCCAGAAATAATATCGTTAGTATACTGTATTACCTTATCCATATCCTGTCTCTGGAAGTTAGGTGTACCATATGGATCGCGATAAACGGCAGCATTCAGATACAAACGTGCCAACAAAGCCTTCACAGCATCTCTCGTTATCCTACCCGGGCCCTTATCGTTGTTGATCACATCCACAACCGACAAAAGCTCGCTTTCAATATATTCGATTGCTTCTTGCCCCCTTAGAATCTCAGATCTTTCGCCAGAAAGTTCTTTCTTGAACACAAGGCCCCAATTATCAAGCGCTAACATATTGAGGTATGCTTTCATGGCGACCATTTCGTAATAACCATCTTGGGCACTTGCGTTGCCTTTTTCAGCTTCTAGTTTTAATCTTTCCGCTGCAATCACCGCTCTCGATAAAGTTAAAGTTATCTGTGTCCAAGTAGAACCTACCAAGCTGTTACTAGGTGTCATCAGATGCTGGTGAACTGCAATAAACTTGCCACCATCATACCAGTCTGTACCCCCACGATAGGGAAGAATGCCTTCATCGGAAGCAACCTCCTGAAGTCCAAAATTGTTTGTATGCAACCATACACCATACCGGAGAAGACCATATACCGGCGCTATGGAACCACTTACAGTTTCCGCCTGACCGGTTCCCGTCAGAGACTCATCAAAAATTTCTTCCTCCAAATCGGTACAACCCAAAAATGTAGATAACAGTACAATTAGTGGCAGGATTTTATAAAATTTCTTATTTCTCATTTTATTTAGAATTTCGCCGTGATATTAAAAGTGCCTTTTGTTCTTTTTATAATGTTACATTAACACCGAGCAGGAAGGTTCTTGCCCTTGGATAGGTAAATCGATCAATGCCAAACGTTTGCACTCCGCCTGAAGCAGCCCCTGTGTTGATCTCAGGGTCAAATCCTGAATAATCTGTTATGACAAACAGATTTTGGCCTGTTAATGTAAGCGTGACACGCTGAAAGGTCTCCTCCAGTCTGCTCCCGTTTAAATTCAGGTTATAGGCCAGCGTAGCGTTGTTCAATCTTAAGAAAGAGCCATTCTCCAAATAGCGTGTGGATACAGTGTTGGCATTGCTCAAGGACTCATTGGGGTACTGGACGGCAAAATCAGTTGCATTGTTAGACTTGGCCAATTGAGCTTTACTGAACAGGGTCATGGTGGTGTGATTGTAAACCTTATTTCCTGCTACTCCATTAAAATTCAAACCCAGATCAAAAGCCTTGTACTTAAAGTTTAGGTAGTACCCATAAATAACTTTAGGAATCGCACTGCCCACTACAGTACGGTCATTGTCTAATATCTCACCATCACCGTTTGTGTCCCTGAATATGTTCTGGCCAGTTTCCGCATCAATTCCATCAAACTGAAACATGTAGAATGCCCCTATCGGCTCATCGTTAATATAGCCGTTAATGGTCGCGCCCGATTGGCCAGAACCTTGGGCTGCCCCTGTTGCCAACACCGCATAAGGTGAATCTTTTACCTTATTTTTAATATAGGTAATGTTGCCCCCGATATTATAGGAGAAGTCGCGTTGTTCGTCGCTAAAGTAATTCAAGGCCAACTCTATACCATTATTCTGAATTTTCATATTCGGTATATTGTTCCAGTAGGTAGAGGTAGGCTGAACAGGATCGGCAGGAACAACTTCCAAAAGTATATTGGAGGATTCTTTATTAAAATAATCCAATGTACCAGTCAATCGGGAATCAAAGAATGCGAAATCCATTCCTACATCTACTTGGGTGGACACCTCCCATTGTAGATCTGGGTTTGCCAATCGTGTAAATATAATCCCGTATGGATAACCTTGTAATGAAGTGGCATCGGTATTGATAGGATATGTGCTAATACTTCCAGCACCTGTTTGTAATCTCTGCTCTAAATAGCTGGCTTTTGTAATTTTGGAAGGAATCTCTTGGTTACCAGTTCGTCCCCAGCTTGCACGCAACTTTAAGTTGTTAAAAACCGAGTTGGCCATAAAATCTTCGTTGCTAATATTCCATCCTAATGCAAAAGAAGGGAAATAACCATACCTGTTATTCTCGCCAAACTTAGAGGATCCATCGGCACGCAATGTACCGGTAAACATGTATTTATTCGCAAATATGTAGTTCACTCTGCCGAAGAAAGACTGCAGCTCGTTTTTGATGGCTTCCGAATTTACCGCAGTAGGGAATACAGTTGTACTGGTATGGTCTTGGTAAATAGGGTCAATATTATTATCTGCAAAGCCGCGGTAAGTAGTTATTCTGGTTTCATCAAAAAATTCCTGGAAAGAATGCCCTGCCAATACAGTAACGTTGTGCACACCCCGATTCCATCTATAGGTAAGCGTATTTTCAACAAGTTTATTTGTATTCCCACTTATGGCAGCATCCAATACCCCGTTGGAAATATCAGACTCATTGATAACTGCCGGGTAGGGTTTGTACTGCTGGTTCCTGGTGGTAGCGGAATAATCAACTCCTAAGTTCAGCTTATAAGTAAGGCCGTCAACTATTTCTAAGGATGGTGAAATGTTTGCCAGAATACGGTTATTGATGGCATTGTCGCTAAACAAATCATACCTGGCAAGCGGATTCAAGGCGTTTGTGTTCAACAAGGAAGGCTCACCGTCGGTATACGCAGGAACCGTCGGGTTCAAATTAAGCATGTCACTTATGGTCGAGGTGATACTCGGGCGTAAATTTTCCGTGCGGGAGGCCGTGAGGTTATAATCTATGTTTAACCTGCCATTGAATGCCCTTTGATTCATATTCAGTTTTCCAGAATAGCGTTTAAGCCTACTATTCTTCAAGATTCCTTCCTGGTCCTGATAGCCCACCGATGTGAAGTAGGAAAAATTCTCACTGCTGGCTCCGCTCATTGATAAATTGAGCGTATTCGATACCCCCGTTTGGGTCAGTTCATCTTGCCAGTTCGTGTTTGCGCCAAAGTCTTCCAATGTTCCACCCACGTCTACCACTTGTCTGCGAAAAGCGTCGGCATCGAAAACATCTATTGTATTGGCCATAGACGACACAGCAGTGGACGCTGAAAAATTAATCTGAGGTTTTCCCTTTCCTTTTTTAGTTGTAATTACCACAACCCCATTTGCTGCTCTGGAACCATATACTGCTGTTGCACTGGCATCTTTTAGCACATCGATACTTTCGATATCGTTAGGGTTAATAAAGTTCAGGGGGTTGGTGGAAACGCCTGTGGAGGAATTGTCTAACAAAAACCCATCTACTACATAAAGCGGCTGTGTCCCAGAACGTAAACTACCTATACCCCTAATGATTATATCTTGTGAGGCCCCAGGTTCACCGCTGTTTGCCGTAATGGAGACACCAGCAAGTTTGCCCTGCAAAAGTTCACCTGGGTTTGTTACCACACCCTTGTTAAAATTCTCACTGTTAACAGTAGCTATGGCACCCGTAACGTCTGACCTTTTTTGGGTACCGTAGCCAACCACAACAACTTCTTCCAACTGCTTAGAGTCAACTGCCAGCATAACATCGATGTTAGCATTTGTTACGGCAACCTCTTTCGTCTGGAAACCAAGCATTGAGAAAACCAGTATCTCGTTGCGGTTAACTCTGATGGTATAGTTACCATTCGCGTCCGTTGCAGTACCGTTTGAAGAATTTTTAACCATTACTGTAACGCCAGGCATAGGCCCATTTTCATCCCGAACAGTTCCTGAAACTGTAATTTCATCACCCTGCCTCACTTGCTGGTCTACAGACAGTGCTGCCCAGCTTCTAATATAATCATTAGCGTACAAGCTATCTGGAAAGGATAGTGTCGTTCCACAGAGAACTGTCGCAAGGAAAATAGGTCTTAATTTTAAAGGTGTGCTAGATCTTTTTTTCATACTTTTTTATTGAGTCCTAAAACTGGATATGGCTGTTTTCTCTTTACAAGAAGCGAGAAAATTTGGGGTACAATTCGAAACACTCTACAAGAGTTACTATAATTATCAGCTTAAGAAATAGGCTTTAACAACAGGAACTTGCTTTAGAAATGACTATGTTCTAATCAAAGAATTTAGCTTGACATAAGTATGCCATAAAGTGTTCAAAGCAGACTGAACACATTCATAGTTCGCACTTTCTAGTCTTGCATGACTATAAGGATTTTTGGACTTTTCCATCCATAGAAATATTGTTTTATTCCAAACACCTTTTCATTTCTTACTCTTTATATTTGATGCAAAGTAAGCGGATCAACATTACTTGGTTATTTCTGTACTGTAATTGAAATGTTAAGTAAGCAGGGGGATTATTACTGCATTATTAAGGATTGATAACATGGAAAAACAAAATGACAAAGTGTAAAAACTTTGTCATTCATAATGATGATAGAAGATGCTTTATTAGCGACAGGGAAAGTCAGCCAGATCAACTACAGGATAAATACAAAAAAACAAATAAATAAAAAAAACGATCTAGTGATACTTATTTATTACCTGCATGATCATCTTAAACAGCGCTGTATTTTCATAAACTCCCCGGAAGTCCAACGAGTGTGGGCCGTATGCAAATACTGGAACAGGAAGGGCCGTATGGTCATCCGTACTGAAGTTACCAGTTACAGCTCCCTTACGCATATCTCCATGCAGTAAACTCAGGCCGCCAGTTTCATGATCTGCTGTAACTATAAGTAGGGTTTCTCCATCTTCATCAACAAATTTCATCGCCTCTCCTACTGCTTTATCAAAATCCAGCATTTCCTGAACAGTAACAGACATATTATTTTGGTGCCCACCACGATCTATTTGGGCACCCTCAGCCATAAGGAAAAAGCCCCCTTTATTTTTACTCAGAACTTCGAGAGATTTATTTAATGATTTAGCTAAGAAATCGCCTCTGCCATTCTGGATAGATGTTACCGCATTGTCGTCCAGAACCACAAATTTGCTAGCAGAGATGGCATCCAGAGCAGAAAATTGGTTTGTTGTGACGTAGCCTTTCTCCTGCAGCTGGCTTATCAGGTTCTGCCCATCCTTGCGCTTAGAAAAGGCGTTGTAGTTACCACCAATCAGTATATCCACTGGGCTTTTGATGAAGTCTGCAGCAATCGCTTCGCTGAGGCTGCGCTCTGTTTGGTGCGCATAAAAGCTGGCGGGTGTGGCATCTGTAACGTCGCCTACCGAAATTATACCGCTTTTCATTCCTTTAGCAGCAATCAACTCAGGAATAGAAGTTAAGCTGTTGCCAGCAGGATCTACACCTATGTATCGGTTATTTGTCTTCTGCCCCGTTGCCATAGCAGTCGCGCCCGCAGCAGAGTCCGTAATATAACCATCGGAAGAGGCCGTTTTAGATAAACCTATATTCAGAAACTGAAACAGGTTAAGCTGGCCAGCAGCAGCTGTGTAGCCAGCATAAATTTGCGCCAGTCCCATGCCGTCTCCAATCAGGAGAATAACATTTTTTACTTTTCTGCGCTGGTCGTTGTTTCTATACTTTGGAGAGTAAACAGTGACAGGAGCCTTATGCTGATATTCGTTTTTGGGCAGATCCTCGATATAGTTGCTTAGCCCTGCTACATCATCCGTTCCAACATAATCTACCCCCAGATGAACAAGTGTTTGCCAAGTGTTTACATTATCAGGAGTGGCCCAAAAGCGCAGTTTTTTGTTCAGGTGATGTACACTATCTATTAAGCCACTAATGCTGTTACGCTCGTTTTCCACAATTAGGCCTTTCCCGTTCCATTGCGTGTACTTCCGAAAGTTGTCGCTGAACAATGCAACTCGCTTCAGTTCATCCAGAGAATAATGCTGCGCTGGGTTGCCATCAAAATGTATAAAATCAGGATACTGTGCCCAGGTAGATGGTGCAGGTTTATTACCACTGATTACAAGCTGTATGCCTTGGTTATGGCTAATTTCAGGAAATTTTTCCAATACTTTTACTAGTGCTGGTAAGGTTGTTTTCCCATCTGTTTTAAGATCAAGCAGCAGCTGCAGTTTCCGCTCTGGTTGGCTGTAGGGGTTGCCATTGTTTTTTTGTATCAGCTTCTGGAGCGGCTTTAGGTAGAGGCTCTCCAGGGTACGATCAGGTTGGATTTCCTCCTGCTCATGCGCCACATATAACTCACCGTTTCGCAGAAATATGTCTGCTTCTATAGAGCCAACTTGTCGATAATAGGCCGATAAGAGCGGGATAGGCTGCTGGTAGTCGTTATGCGCATGTATGTTTGCAACTGTATAAGGGCTTTGGGCTGCAAGGTTATACTGTAGCGAAAAAAGCAGAACAAGAGAGAGAAAGGCTTTCTTTAGAAACATAAAAACAGTTTAATGTATATGAAAGGGTAGAAAAGTCTATAGTGTAATTTCTTTTGGAAAGCCATTTACAAGAGCCAGATTGGGTTTGTTAAGGCTACCATATCTCCTTGCATGTTTCGGACTTCTACACGGATGTATTTTGTCGATCCAGTTGCTACACGCCAACTGGCATTCAGGCTACCTCCTTTTGCCTTTTCTGTTGCTAACACTCCCTCTTCCCCTATTAATGTAGCAACACAATTAGCAGGAGCACCTTTTACAGCGAATAAAACTTGCACTTCCCCACTTGGCGAAGTAGTAGCTAGGGTATCGCCTATACCTGCCGTTGCAGGCCCCAACTTAGCTGTTAACGACAGGTTAATGTCTTTTCCTTGAGCCAAGTATGCTTTACCTGCCCGAAGGCCTGCCATAATTTGCTTTCTTGATAAAGCCTGGGCTTGTACTACGGTTTGTGGTGAGCCTACTGGGTTATCAGATAACCCAGGTGTGTGCGAATCGCTGGCTGCAATGGCTATCTTTTTTTTACCCTGCCGCAGCAAATTGTCCCACCATTTCACCGCCATATCGTCCAGTTGATTCCATTTGGCATGCCCATTCCATACTTCTATACCGTCAAACAAATCCACATCAAAGCCAAAATTGTTAATGCGCTCCTCGTTGTAGAAAGGATGGTTGATAATAGCCAGTCCGCCATCAGCCTTTACCTGATTTAAATAGGTAGCAATCACGTTATCTTCAAGCGTATACCGCCATTCAATCCATGTCGTAGGATTTAAGCCAATGGCGTTCCAATGCCCAAAGGCCGTGGTGGTAACTTCTTCGCCGTTTATTACCAGTAGTTTATCAGTTTTATATTGGCCCCAATCGAGACTAGCACTGTTGGTATTATGCTCAGTAGAAACAATAAAGTCCAGCCCATTTGCTTTTGCTTCCTGAAGTAGCTTCTGTTGAGTGCGCTTGCCATCGGAGTGAAATGTATGCATGTGCAGATCTCCACGGTACCAACCTTGCTTATTATTGACTACCTCTGGAGCAGGGGAAGCTTTAAAAGACTCTTTTTCAACTCCTTTGATGAGTGTAACATCCAGTTGCCAGTCAATTCCTTCGGCAGTGATGGTAGATGGATAAATGAGGATGTTCCAAGTACCAGCTTTTATCCTACCTGGCACATAACCAGTAGAGGCTTCCACTGCATTTATGAAAAATTCTGTTTTGGCACCACCTGACCAGCCCCTAAAACCTGCTGTGTTTCCCAGTTCATATCCTTCAGGGCCATAGATACCTAAGTTGAGTACGTTCTTGCCCTTATCAGAGTAAGTTTCCTTTACCTGAATCTCCGTAACGCCCTCAGGAACAGTAAAAGGCACATATACCAGCTTGAAAAGACCTTCTGCGGGTATAAAACCCGATGAGTTTAACCTTAAACTATCCTGTGCATGCAAGACTATACTGCACAACAGAAGTTGTGTGAGCACTAGAATGAACTTCACTCTTTTTATGAACATAGAAAGGAGTTATCTGCTTTTTTATTAGCAACCAGTATGGTCGGAGGTGGAACTTTGAAATTGTCTGTTCAAAATTTTATCGGAATGGATTTTGCCACAACACAGCTGAAGCTTATTACTCATCCCTTACTCGTAGCACTGGTTTTGGTGTTTAGCTACTTCGTCTCTGATAAAATCCTGCATCCGAAGCTATCATAGGCAACAGCACTGCCGCTGTATGTTTTCTCTGTCTGCCGTGGCTCCTGAACTTATTCCTCATTTCGTTAATTTGAGGCAAAGCTACCTCTCCTATGTTAAGCGCTGGTTAAACTCTCTTTAAATTACGGTTAAGAGATAGTGGATCCTCAATCTCTTATAAATCTACTCTATACATGAATCTAAAAAGATATGATCTGCAAGTTTGTGTAGTATAACATTTACATCTGGTTTTAGTACTTTATACCTCCAGAGTGGGTACTTATCCTATAAATCAAAACCTTATCTTTGTTCAAGGCATATACTGCCAACATAGAAGGGATGCGATACCTGCTACAGAAATCATCTTGAAGAAGGGTAATATAAGCCTCCTCGCACGGTAAACAGCTGAAAGGTTAATGCGGGCTTATGAATAACAACAGTATGCAAAACTATAAAGACTATCAAGTAGACCTTACAAACTGTGACAAAGAACCTATCCACATCATTGGCCGCATTCAGCCCCACGGTTTTCTGCTAATACTGAATAAAGAGACTCTTCTTATTGAACAGGTAAGCCAAAACATCAGTGATTTTTCTCCTGATCATTCCCCTGAAGAATTAATCGACAAACCTTTACAGGTGCTTTTATCAGCGCATGAGGAGGCATTTAATCCAGAGCTTCTGCTACAACCAGACCATTCGGGGCCAATCATTATTTCTGTAGCAGATAGCAAGTTCTTCGGGTTTAGCCATTTATCGGAAGGAAAAATTGTACTTGAGTGCGAACGCTATACTTCCTACCTAGACAGAGAGAAGATAAAGCATAATACTATACTCTCCCGACTGCATGAGCATCTGAACACAATCGAGTCTGTGGAGGAATTGGGTGAAGCAGCGGCCGAAACAGTGATGGATATGCTGGACTACGACCAAGTATACATCATGCGCTTTGACACCGACTGGCATACCGAAGTGATAGCTGAATGTCGTAAAGAAGGAATGACATCTTACTTAGGCCATCACTTTCCCGCTACCGACATTCCTGAACCTGCCAGAGCCCTGCTTCTGGAAAAAAAGGTTAGGCAAATTCCAAATGTCGGTGCGCAGGCCGTTGAAATCATCCCCTATGTCAACCCTTCAACAGGTGCACCCTCCAATATCCTGAGATCGGAACTCCGAAACCCCTCTGAGATACACCTGGAGTACCTGAGAAACATGGGCGTAGCTGCCTCCATGTCTTTTTCTATTGTGGTAAGAGGCAAGCTCTGGGGCGTACTTGCCTGCCAGCATAAAAAACCTGTCTTTATTGAAGTATGGAGGCGACAACTGTGCCAGTTAATAACGCAAACACTCGCTGATTCCATCGCCGCTCTTCAGGAAAAGCGGGATATGAAGCAATACAACGTTTTCAAAAGAAACGAACAGGCCTTCATATCGCACCTGATGCAGTACGAAGACCTGGTTTCCGCCCTATCGCAAGCTACCCTCGACCCATTGACCTTTACCGAAGCCACAGGAGTAGCACTAGTCTTGAACAAGCAGGTGTTTACTTTTGGTACTACACCATCAAGTTCAGAGCTTAGTAAGCTGGCAAAATGGCTAGAGGAGCGTATGGATGAAAAAGTGTATAGCACACAGCAGCTTTCCAAACAATTCTCAGAGGCAGAGGCTTATAGAGAGACTGCAAGCGGTTTGCTGGCTCTGGAAATTTCGCGCTACAACCAGGAATACCTGCTTTTCTTTAAACCAGAGATAAAGAAAAAACGCATCTGGGCGGGCAACCCAGATAAGTCTGTATTGGAAGAAGGCATGCGACTGCACCCGCGGAAGTCTTTCGAAAATTGGGAACAAGTGGTAAAAGGAAACTCTCTGCCTTGGAGCATTAACGAGATTGAAATAGGACAACTGCTCGCAAAAGACCTTACCGCCCTACGGTTAACGGACCAGGCAGCCAAACTGAAAGACCTGAACGCCCAACTGGAAACCACTGCCAAGCTCCTTAGCTTTAAAAATAGCCAACTACAGGACTTTGCACTAATCATGTCGCATAACCTACGCTCGCCGCTAAATAACATAGAGGGTCTGCATGAGCTTTACAGACTCAATCCTAGCGAAGCTAATGCTGCTTTTGCCATGGATCAAGTAGCGGAGGTTGCTGGTAATATGTCGCGGACAATCTCAGACTTGAACCTGATCTTGAATATAGACCTGCAGGCGCAACTACCCTCTGAGGAAGTGGAGCTGGAGAGCATTATTCAGAAGGAAATACAAAATATGGGAGTAGCCGTAGAAAAGACAGAAGCTCATTTCGAAACTGAGTTACAGGTACCCACCCTCACCCTACCTTTAATATACCTGGAGAGCATTCTGCATAACCTTGTCTCCAACGCCCTTAAATATTACTCACCTGACAGGAAGCCTGTCATCAGGATTAGGAGCTGGCAGGAAAATGACCGCGTATGCCTTTCTGTATCTGACAACGGGCTAGGAATGGATCTGGAAAAGGTGGGGCATAAAGTCTTTGGCCTTTACAAAACCTTTCATGAGCATGAACAGGCAAAAGGCCTAGGGCTATACCTAACCAAAATTCAGACGGAGTCGCTAGGAGGACAGATCTCTGTTAAAAGTGAAGTAGGCAAAGGCACTACTTTTACCGTTACCTTTCCACACGGCGCATAGTCTCGGCTTAGTAGGCATTTATAGTTATCGTGGCCTTTGATGGGTTTCCACCAGACTGCAAACACATTAGTTTGCAGCCCTTAGCCTTTTCACCTTTTGCACAAGCTGCCTCATTTCCTCCGCTTTGGCAGGTTTCTGTATTATTCCCGACACCATCGGGTAGTCAACAACTCGGTTTATGTATGTTGAGTCAAGAGAGGAAGTCAGGATATAGATACTGCATTTTTTGTAAAGCTTAGGAGTGTGCGTCGCCATTGCATCCAAAAAATCCCAACCATCCATTACAGGCATATCCAGATCAAGGAGAATCAGGTCTGGTACGCTACTATTGCCACCTAGTCGTAAGGCTTCCAAAGCCCTTGTCCCAGACATGAAAATGCTAATGTCTAACGCAGCATCTTCTAAGAGCATCATGCTTTCTACCAAGAAGTTGCTTATATGGTCATTATCAACAATAAATATCTTCATCTACTGCTTAGGTAAGTAAAACTTATGTGCAGGCATGTAAAATTTAAAGCATGTACCTGTCCCTGCCTCGCTGTTCACCTCTATGCGGCCTCCCATTGCCTCCAAGTGGGTCTTAGTCAGGTACAGCCCGATTCCCCTGCCCTCCCTGCTGGTATGAAACCTTTTATAGAGTTTAAAGATGTTGTCCTTTGCCAACTTCATATCAAAGCCAGTGCCGTTGTCGGAGAAGGAAACGGTAACATGCCCTTCGGTATTGCCTCTCCCCTTTATCTCCACCTGCAGCGGGCGTTCCTCGCTTCTGTATTTGATGGCATTGGAGAGCAGGTTAAGAAACACGCTATAAAGGTAAGCTTTGTTACCCCTTACGGAAAGCCCCTCATCTATATCCATAATCACCTTGCCCCCACAACCCTTAATGGTTTCCTGAAGGGACTCCAGCACCTGCTCCAGCACAAGCCTAACCTGCAAAGGCTCCTGCTCCAAAGTTTCTTTGCCGTCCCTGATACTCAGGATCGTGTTCATGTCCTTTAAAACAGTGTCCAGATTGAGTATGCTTCGTTCAAAATTTGTCAGGCAATTGTCATAAAGCTTTGTACCCTTCTCGAGCCTTGGCAGCATGCGGGCCAGCCCAAGGGCATTGGAGACAGGAGCCCTGAGGTTATGAGAGACGATATAAGTAAACTGCTGCAGATCGCTGTTTTTCCTATAAAGGTCTTCTGTCAGTTTGGACAGTTCTATCTTTGAGTTTTTAAGGGCTGTAATATCCGTCTGCACCTCAATAAAGCGCACAAGCTCACCGTTATCATCACAGATCGGGTTTATCTCCACATTAACCCATACCTCCTCCCCGTTTTTCTTTTCATTCAGCACCTCAAAAGAGATACCCTCACCACAAAAGAGCTTTTCCTGCTGAGAGTTGATTGCATCGGTGTCTGTTTTCTGGTTATGAAGCAGCTCAGAAGGTCTCTTTCCGATTGCTTCCTGCAAACTGTAGCCCATCAGTCTTGTGAAGCCCTCATTAACCCATTCAATCCGCCAGTCCTTGTCGGCTATAAGCACGCTGCTGTTTGTTTTGCTTGCCACAAGGGAGAGTTTCTCCAGTTCCTGCCTTGTCCTCACCTGCTCAGTCATGTCATCGAAATAAATTGACATACCCGCCGCCGACGGAAAGGCCTTTACCTGAAGCCAGTTGCCCACCTCCTTGAGGAAGGCGGTGAAATGCACCGCTTTTCCCGTCTCGAAGGCCCGCAGATACTGGTTGTAAAACTCACCGCCAACCTGCTCAGGGAATACATCCCACAGGTTTTCACCTATGTGGCGTCTCTTGTCAAAGCCTGCCAACCTTTCGGCCTCCCTGTTGATGTAAGTGACGTTCCAGCCTCTATCGATGGTGAAGAAGGCATCGGTGATACTTTCGAATACTGTGTTGAGCTTTTCAGCCTGGCGCCTGGCTGTCTCGTAAGAGCGCACCATCGGTGTAATGTCCTTTGCTACAGTCTGCACACTAATTACCTCCCCATTTACAATGATGGGATATTTGGTGGCATCAAACACCCTCCGCTCTTTGCCTGCTGTTATAAGTTCCAGGTCAAACCTTAACCTGTTTCCCTGAAGTGCTTCCCGCAGCGAGGTTTCGCATACGTATACCATATCGGGAGGCAGGAACGAGGAAGCGGCAAAGCTCACAACCTCTCC
>NZ_JAJJWH010000027.1 GCF_020907245.1 Pontibacter harenae
GAATGACACGATCGATTATTACCGCTACTTCGAGGCCACCCTACAGGCTGAGTTTTTGTTCGACTGCGTGGCCTACACCCTCGATAGGATCATACCGGAAGAGGTGGCATATCTGCAGCAGTATGACTCCATGAAAACCTGGCTGGACGACCGTTTCCAGATGCCTGATAAAATGGTGGCTTTGCTGATCAAATTTTTAGAGCAGTCGGAAGGCAAGCTGTCTAAAAGGGCAAAGGAAAAAGAGTTTGCCGCCTTGACGGACGAAGAGGTAAAGGAGATAGAGGCTAATTTTGCTCTTTACTTTGATAAGTAGCTATTCTTCGGATATTGTTACTTATCCTCTGTTTTCCGAACGAATGATAAGCGCACGTTTTTCGAAGTAGAGCTTTTCTGCCATCCAACCTTCTTGTCCGCAAGCTTAGGCAGTAGTGACTAGGCTAGTGATCAAGCTAGTGACTAAGCTAATGACCACATAAAGGAGTTGTTGTCACAGTTGAGCGCGGAGCACCTAAAGGTCTTGGCTTATGTCACTAAACCGACGAAACGTAGGGAGAATACTGGAGCAAGGCCTAGGCATAACCAACCACACTAAAAACGTAAGGCGCTACATTGACCCGCTTTTGGATTGGAGCCTGTTAGACTGAACTGTTAAGAACCAGCCTAACAGTTCCTTGCATCAGTACTTCACAACGGAGAAGGGACGGGAACTACTTAAGCATCTTTAACTTAAAATAATCCTATTTAACATAAGGTAAATTATAAGACTCAAAATTTATAGCTATTCTATTTAGCTGTCATGTTACCTAATGACTGTGTTATTCCAGACATTTAAGATAACATACCGCACCGCGGACCGCTCCGTCATTGACTCATTTTAAATAATGTAAGTTATCGGTGAAACAGCCTCCACAGCCTGGAATCGAAGCATAGGTTTTTGGTGCTATGGCAGGAGCAGAAACTTACAGCAAGTCTCTTTATATTTGATCGCCTATATAGTATATTCGACAGTCCTGTTCCAGTTATTTGTAGATTTCGACAGATAAGCGGAATCTACAAATAACTGGAACAGGACTGTTTATATAGAAGTCAGTGAACCATATTTAACCTTACTTACAACTTCGCGTCCTTTTTTATGAAGCACTTTTACTGCCTCTTATTGCTGTGCATACTTTCTACTGGTTGTGTAAGTATAAATAAATACACCAGCTTTGTAAACGAGCAGGCAAAGTCCGATGCTAACTCCCTAGTACACCGAGAATGGCTTACAGTGAACTTGCCTGCTGTCGAAGCTGGTAAAAACAAGGTTACTAAAGTAAAAGGCTATTTTATTCCGGCTATCTTCTACTTCAGCTGGAATAACACAATTGCCTGCGAATTGGACCCGTACGTAGCGGCTACCTACATCCGTAAGGGTATTTACCAGGCCGCCGACAGCCTTGAACAAAATAATCATCTGGACGGCAAAAAGCTGGTGATTAACCTGCAGCAGGTACCGGGCCAGTTCATGTATGAGAACAAAGGCCAGGTTTTTAATTTCATCTTTTTCCGTATTTCCAGTGGGAACCAAACAATCGCGCCACAGCCGATTGCGTTGCAGGCAACATATGAACTTAAGCTAAACGACGGGCTGGTAATCAATGGCTCTGGCAGCATACCAAACACAGAAAGCCTATCATCCAACGGCTGGCTCTCAGCCAAGCGCTTAACGTGGGCTCATCTCGACAACTTCAAAACAGAAGCCGAACGAATGGGATCACTATTGGTAAGGGAAATAATTGCCCAGCAAAACAGAGACTCTATACATCAATAAACTCGCCGCCGCCAACCGCTGCCACACTGGAATTACTGCAGTGTGTAAAAAGAGAGGATTACGGTAGCTTGCATACGCTACCGCCTGTGATAAAGCCACTGAAGCATGATCAAAGTAAAGCACCCCAACGAGAAGACCAGCAGGCGTTCCTGGACGCGTGCCCGCCAGAGGACAGGCGCTTCCACGAGCTGATGTTCACATACGGCAACATCGTCTACCGCTACCACCAACAGTCCCAGGAGTTCGAACCCAGCGAGGAGGATTACCTCGAGTGGCTGGAAGGGCTACCAGAGAATGTTCAGAGACACATGCGTCAGCTGGGCTTCGAGAAGTGCCGCTCCGTCCTATCCTTCACCAGGTATGTGCTGGAGAAGAACGACGTCGGCCAGGAGGAGTACGTCAGGCAGCACATGGACTCTGAGGATTACGCCGCCTACAGGGCCATGGTCGAAAGACAAGAGCCCTAGGCATTCGGAGCCAAGCCGTTAAGCTTGGCCCCCTACTCCTAAAGGAACAGGACGTCTAGTGCGGTAAATTGTAAATCTGTGGTGATTTTATATTGTAGTCGCTGGCCCTATCGTATGCACCTTTCTGCCTAGATAAGCCGCTGTGCCATGTCTGCGGTGTTTTTGCCCGTGAAAAGGCTGTACTTTTATGTCTGTAAAAAATGCGTTTAGAGCATTGTGAGCGCGTTTCTATGAGTTACGCTCTAGGCACATGTTCACACCCTGATTTTGAGTCTTACCTACTTGTCTGCACGAAAGACAAACATCACGCTATTATGGCTTTCCAGGCACAGCCAAGCCTGTACGTGCGCCATCTCGGATCGGAAAGGTGAAACTGCGGTATTTGCGCCGCTGGCGATACCGTTTCTTACGGCGACTATGGTGTAACACTTTGTTACAATTTAAGAAAAGCCCCGCTATCGCAGCTACTTCTGTGGCCTACAAAGCCCTTCCGCTGGGAATATTTTACGGTGGCGCGCACGCTGTCCAGAATACCCACTCCCCTGCGGTATTTTTCCCTATGGGAAACGGTTCTTTCACAGCGAAAAACAGCTGCGTTAAAGCGGTGTTTCCGCAAGGCCCAGACCGTGCCAAGAACCACCTGCCATTCAACCGCCGAAAAACGCGGTGAAAGCGGTACATTCTATGGCGTCGGCACCACAGTTTATATTGCTAACTATGTCGCTAAAAAAGTGCCTCGAAAACAGGGGGAAACCAGTGCGGGCTATGGCCGTGCGCTGTGTCTGTCGCGGCACTAAAAGGCGGCATGCCACGGCGGCTCGCAGTAAAAAAAATAGGCGCAGGCCAAAAGCCCGCGCCTATACTATTCGTTACTTAAATTTTGTCGCAATATACGCCTAATTCCCTTACCGGAGACACCCCCGATGAAAAACCGTCGGAAGGCTATCGCGGCAAGCGCAGGCGGATCCGCCTGCCCCCGTTTAGCGCAGGGTGATTTTCTTGGTGATAAAGCCTTTCGGCGTCTCCACCACCAGCACGTACAGGCCGCGCTGCAGCGAGCCTACCTTCAGCTCCGTTTGCAGGGTGCCTGCCGTGCGCACCTGCTGCGTCAGCACCAGGCGGCCCGCCAGGTCATAGAGCCTGACCTTAGCCGTTCCGCTGCCCGTCTCCCCTGCCTCGATGTGCAGTCTGTCTGTCGCGGGAACAGGGTAAGCCTTCGCGCCCTTCGTCAGCAGCTCGTCGCGTATGCCCGTCGGCGTCAGAACCTGCGCCGCGGAAGGCTCGGAAACGCACTCGCCCACGGTGGCCGTCACCGTGTAGCTGCCTGGCTCCGTGGCCGCATGGCTACTCTCGGTGGCACCCTCGATGGCTGCCCCGTTCAGGTACCACTGGTAAGCCGTGGTGCCCTCCGTGTGGTTTGCCACACGCAGCACCGTTCCGTCTGCCTCTACTGTAGGGGTCACAGGCCTCACGCAGAATGCCCGCTCCACATCGGCGGCGGCGGCGAAAGCCTCGTTCCCTGCCTGCGACGCCCGTACGCGCACCTGGCCCGCGCCCGTCAGTGTCAGCGTGCCATCCTCCAGGGTGGCAGGGCCCGACACAACCGTCAAGGTCACGGGAAGCTCGGAAGACGCCGTGGCGGTCAGCGCAAACGGCGCATCGCCGAAGGTCCTGTCCTCTATCGGCCCGAAGGCGATTTCCTGCTCCGTCTTGCTTTCCTCTTCCTCGAAACCCGTCACCAGGCTGTAAGAGGTGCCTACGCGGATGCCGTCCAGTGTCAGCACAGGCGAAGAGGAACCCTGACGCAGGGCGATGGTGCCGATGTCAGCCGGCGACCTGTCACCCGCCTCCGCCATCACGGCCTGCCCTTCCGAGGGCTCCGCACCGGCGGGGTTCACATACAGGGTAGCCGTGCTGCCCGTCTCGTCGAATGCATATTTGGTCACGATCAGGTACGTGGTGTTCAAGTCATACGAGGCCTCGGTGTAGGCCTGCTCGGAGCCGCTGCCACTGATGCCGAACTGCACCCCGCCCTCGGCGCTAGAGCGCACATACACCCTGTTGCGGAAGGTGGTGCCCAGGCTAGATGGGCCCAGGTGCAGGAAGTAGTCGCCCCCGGCGCTGGCCTGGGAAACGTTCACCAGGAAGGCCGTGTAAACGGGCTCGCCAGGTCCCATGGCGTCAAAGCCGCGGTTCACGTCCTGGCCGCTGGCCCTGATCTCCGCGCTGTTGCCTATGCCGCTCGAAGCATAACCCTCGTAGCTGAGCCCCGCGTCCGCCACTGGAATGGCGTTCGTGGCCCCGCCGCTGTGGGCCGCCCAGCCGTTGTCGGTCAGCAGCGTCTGGGGTGTATAGTCGAAGTTCTCCTCGAAGGCCAGGAAGCCCGCCGTCCCCTCGGTGGTCTTCCTGGCCCTGCCCACTGAAGAGGTCAGGTAGTTCTCTGCCGCCTCGGTATCGTTGTCGTTGTACTCGAACACGGCGAAGTGGTACTCGGTGGAGCCTCGCAGCCCCGTCACGGTCACCTCGTTCCCTGTGCCGCTGTAAATTGCGAAGTTGCCCGCGCCGATCTCCTGGCCCTGCCTGAAGGCGGCGTCGGCCGTGTAGGTCACCGCGTCCTCAGGCACGGCGTCCACCTCGCCCCCGATGCGGGCCAGCACCAGGCGCTTGGCGCCGTCGCCGCCCCCGAAGGAAAGCTTCATGCTCGTGCCCCCCACCTCGCTGACGGTGACGCTGGAAGGCGCCGTCGGCTCGGCGGCCAGCTCTACGGCCGCCGTGGTGAAGGTGCGCTCCTGGCCGTAGGCGGTGCCGACGGCGTTGGTGGCGTAGGCCCTCGCGTAGTAGACCGTGCCGTGCTGCAGGCCCGCGATGCTGCTGGTGAAGGCACCCGTGCCCTCGCCGTCAGTCGTGTGTGGGTCGCCCTCTACCGTCGGGTTCACCTCCGTGGACCACACCGTGCCCCTGGCGGTCACCGGGCTGCCGCCGTCAGAGGCGATCTGCCCGCCCGCCGTGGCCGTGGTGTAGGTTACATCCGTCACCTGGGCCGTGGAAAGCGTGGCTGGGTAGACGGCGGCGATGCCTGTGCCCGTCACGGCCACCTGCTGCTGCGCGTCTGCGCCGCCTATGATGATGTTGTCGCTGTAGGACTGCGCCGCGGCAGGGGCGAAACGCACCTCAACCGTCGTGCTCTCCAGCGTGCCGTCAACAGGGCTCAGGGTGATGGCGCAGCAGGCGAACGGATTGTCGCCGATGCGTATCTCGAAGCCTGGGGCGGGCGTAATCACTACGTCCCCTGTCAGGTTCTGCCCGCTCACGGTGAAGGTCCTGGAGCCCGAAACGGACCCCACCTCTATGCTGCCGAAATCAGGCAGCGAGGACACGGAAACAGAGACCGCGGGCTCTGTCGTCGTCTCTCCGCCGTCTCCCGCCGCGGTGGCCGTCACCTGCAGGTTGTCCAGGCTGATCTTCGGGCGGCTGCCCGAGGCGCGGTCCCCTGTCTCGGTACCCTCCGAGGTCACCAGGAAGAAACGCAGCCTGGCGTCCGCCCTGCCGCTGAGGCTGGCGGGAAGCGCGAGCTGCGTCAGCGCCCCGGCCATGGGCGCTGCGGGGTTGTTGGCAATGGTGACAGCGCTGCCCGGAACCTCTTCGAAGGCACCGTCGCCCCCCGTGTTGGCCTGTATGCTGAAGGTGGCGCGCCTGTTGCCCGTGGAGTTGCTGACAGCCGCCCAGTCCAGGCTCAGCGTGCCCGCCTCCGTGCCCGTGAAGTCCAGGGCAAGGTCGAAGGCCGCCGCGTTCTGCCCGTCGGTCGAGCCGGTGGCCAGCAGCACGATACTGCCGCTGCCTTTCTGCACGCCGCCGCTAGTGCCGGTGGAGAACACCCTGTTCTGCGAGGGGAGCGTCGGGCTCGGCGCGGCGGGGCTGAAGGGCGCGGCGCCCTCGCCCGAGGCGAAGTCGGCGGCCCAGTCGGCGATGCCGGCGAAGCTTTCCGTATAGGTTCCGTCCGACAGCCTGTACGGCGTCTGCGCCGCCGCCAGCAGCGGCAGCAAAAGGAGCAGTGCCAGGGACATCAGAGTCCTGCCCGCACTGCGGTGTGTGTGTATGCTATAGAGATGTCTCATTCTTTTCTTTCCTCAGTGCTTGGTTAGTTCGTCGGTCCGTTGTCCACGCTGGCCTCCACGGTCGCCTGCACGCTTTCCGGCAGGGCAGAGAGCAGGTCCAGGCCGGTGGCCGCCTCGATCTCGTCCACCGAGACGCGGTAGGCGCCCCAGTTGGCGTTGATGCTGTTCGAGTTCGGGGTGTCGATGGCGATGATGCGCGTCTCCGCCGAGATACGGGAAACGTCATTGTCGCCCACAGGCAGGATCACGGCCACCTTCCATACTCTGTTGGGCACCGTCACGCGGCCCCCGTCGATGGTGCTGGTCGTGCCGCCGCCGCTTCCCGTGCCGCCCACGCCGTAGTTGCCCATGATCAGGTACACCTCATAGCCGGAGGCGATAAGGGAGCGGGTGTACTGCTCGAAGTTGTTCCAGGTCTGCTGGTTGTTCTGCGGGGCCTGCGGGATCATGTTGGTCATCAGAAAGGTGGCCGAGTTGTTCTCAACCGTCGAGGTCCTGTCGGCCGATGGGGTGTTGTGGCCGCGGTCGAAGCCGCTCCCGCGGTAGCTGTCCTCGTTGACGCGGTACCAGCCTTCGGGAAGCGTCGGATCTTCGCGGAAGTCGTCCTGGCGCGGGGCGCTGCCCCTGTCGGAGGCGTCCAGGTGCCAGCTGACCCAGTTCGGGGTGCCGCGGTCGCGGCTGTAGGAGAGCGCGTACTGCGGCTTGCGCATCAGGTAGTTGTTGGGGGTGTTCACGTCCGCGACCGCCATGCTCGGGTTGCCCAGGGCCAGGTGGTCGTTGTCGGGGTAGGTCGGCACCGTGGAGTCGTAGTCGCCCACGGAGAAGTCGTCGATGTTGAGGCGGGCGCTCCCGCCCGACACCTTGCGGATCTCAAAGCGTACGGGTGCCGCGGTGTTTACCCGGAAGGCAGCCGTCTGCAGGCTTGTGGAGGAGGATATGACGGTGGCGCCCACCTTCGTCCACTTCTCGCAGTCGCAGGCGTCTGTCATGGACCAGAGCTCCCAGCCGCTGCCGGCGTCGTTGCCGTAGACGGCGTGGCGCACCGTGACGGTGCCCGCGCCCTCGGGCAGGAAGAAGTCCATGGTGAGCCTGCCCGCGTTGCGGATGCGCACCGACTTGGTGCCTTCTTTCTTATCAGCGTCGGTGCTGCCCAGCAGGGCGTCATCCAGCGTCCAGGTGCCGCTGGCCAGCTCGGCGGGCCCTGCGGCGTAGCCGCCCTTGGTGCCGGACTCGAAGGTCTCTGGGAAGTTTTCGGGGGCCAGTGCGGCGCTCGGGCCAGCCAAAGCGGTGGCCGACACACTCCAGGCCAAGAGAAGCAGGAGCACCAGGGTGCTTCTGCCGCGCATGTAGAGTTGTAACATGTAATCGGTTATAAGTTGGAAAATTCGGTTGAGCGGCGAAATTAGGGATAAATCCCCAGCTGCGGGACACGGCTTGCTCAGGTCTCGACAAGGTTCGTCTTGAGCCCCACCAGCCGACCCTGCGGCGTGCTCCCCAGTATGAAGGCCTCCACCCGCACGCTGCCTAGCCGAATGACCTTGACGTTGCTGAGCCTGCTGAGCAGGGTCTGCTCCAGTGCCTGGAAGCGCTCGGCCTCCTGCCGCCTGTTTTCGCTCTGCTCGGGCCGCACCCGCGTCATGTTACGGAGAAAGTAAGGCAGGTCTACGGTTTCCGCCGCAACGTCAAAGGGCCGCCCGAGCATGGCCAGCAGCTGCTCTGGGCTCGGGTCCAGGTGCTCTGCCCTGCCCATGTCCACGGTCTCGAAGGGATGGTCGGACTCGCTCCTGAAATAGAGTCCGTCTGCTGCTTGCTGCAGCTCGTTTAAGATAGGGTCCATTGTGTAAATATAAGGCACCCCCTGGTATTTAGCTAGCACGTTTGAACCCTAAATGCGCCTGTTCCTTTGTAGCGGTCGGTTCGCCTCCAACGGTCTCGGTTCCGGGAAAGCTCGAACTGTGGCTAGTAACAAACAAAAAAGCCCCTGTTGTGCAGGGGCTTTTTAATAACTTGGTCCGTTTGGTTATTCTGGAAAGGATAAAGTGATCGTACCGCCACAGGTAACACTACTCATATAGGTTTTATCCGTTGGATAGACTGCATAGCCACTTACCTGCAGTACCCTCACAGAGTAAGAGCCTACAGGCGCATAGTTGATGGCATACCCTGATTTCCTTCCGCAGTAAACAATTCCAGGCCGTTCACAAACACCTTGTACGGGTTCGATGAGGTATTTCTAAACTGCATTGTTCCAGTGCTTGCGAGCACGGTATTGACAGTTGTAGTTCTGTGTGTTGCCTCTTGCCTCCTATCCGAGACAGATAAAATCTGTAACTTAGCCAGACCACTAACATAATCCCATATATATGAAAAAAACATATTTGCTACTGGCCTCCTCGCTAGTGCTATCCTTTACAGCCTGTAACTCTAATGAGCAAAACCAGGAAGGCGCAGGTCAAGACTCCGCGGCGATGCAGGATTCCGCCGCTGCGGCAAACGATGCCCCCACGCCTGCAGGGGAGGTAATGAGCAAGGACGGCCTGAGAGTGTATGCCTTTGACGACTCCCCGAAGTTCCCCGACGCGAGGTTGAAATTAACCGAGCCTGCGGCGGGCGGCACAGTTAAGACGGGCCCGGTGAACTTTGTGTATGAGATGGAGAACTACCAGCTCACCCAGATGACGGAGTCTTCCCATGCAGAACACATGGCAAACTCGCACCAGGGGCAGCATATCCATAACATCGTGGACAACGAGCCGTACACCGCACACTACGACACTGCCTTCACAAAAGAGCTGGAAGAGGGCGAGCACGTGATTCTCTCTTTCCTGTCCCGCTCTTACCACGAGAGCCTCAAGCACGAAGGCGCCTATGACCTGCGCGTGGTGACAGCAGGGAAATCGGCACAGAAGTCAGATTTCGACGGGAAGGCGCCGCACATGTTCTACAGCCGCCCGAAAGGGGAGTATACTGGTGATGAGACTAAGCGCGTCATGCTGGATTTCTACCTGGTGAACACAGACCTTTCCCCTGAGGGCAACAAGGTAAGGGCCACCGTCAACGGAACAGAGTTCATGCTGGACAGGTGGCTGCCTTATGCCATTGAGGGACTGCCGATGGGCGAGAACACAATCAAGCTCGAATTGATTGGCGAGGATGGCAACGTACTGCCTGGTCCCTACAACAGTGTGGAAAGAACCATCACACTGAAAGCCAGCTAAGAAAAGCTTTATTTCGATGCCGAGGTGCCCGCTTCCTGTACAAGAGGCGGGCACTTCGGCTTTAGACGCTTTTTGTTTGGCACTGCTTATCGTAGAGCCTCAGCTGAGTCATGTTGAAAACGAATGCAGCCCGCTTAGAAATAGTACTTAAGACCGCAACAGCTTACTGCTCTCACCCGTCGCCTATGGGAGTTGTCCTAGCGGATGGCTATATACAAGATAAGGTAAATTATCGGCCCATAAGCGAATTTATGTTAAACAATGTGCAGAGTGTTTCTATTTTAACAATTCCTGAAGTCTATCATTAAGTTCCTGACCTCGCAGGTTTCTAGCTATAATGACGCCGTTTCGGTCTATGAGGAAATTATCAGGAACTCCGCTTATGCCGTATATCAGTGCGGCTGAATTTTTATCTCCATTCAATTCAGTGACATGCACCCACGGTAGACCGTCTTTCTCAATGGCCTTCTTCCAGTTATCTCCGCTTATATCCAATGAAACTCCCACCACCTCAAATCCTTTAGCTTTATACTGGCTGTAGGTCTTAACTAGATTAGGATTTTCTATTCTGCAGGGACCGCACCAAGACGCCCAAAACTCCAAGAGGACGACCTTTCCCTTGTAGTTTGAAAGATGTACTTGATTCCCGTCCAGCGAATTTTGAGTGAAGTCAACAAACTGGTCACCTATCTGTGGGTTTTTATTTAGGAGCAGGTAATTTGATATAGAGGAACCGTACTTTGTGTTTTTGTTCTCATTAGAAAATGCAGTAAACAATTCTTCCGTTTTCTCTTTGCCCCAGGTTGATTTATACACGTCCAATACTTTGGCGCTGACGATGGAACTTGGATTGCTTTTTACGAAATCGATGTACCTCCGCCTTTCTTCTTTGTCAAGCTTACCAACCTCAAGGGCTAGCTTCTGCTTTTCTGTCTCTGACAAACCCTTTCCACCCACTAAGGCACGGAGGCTGTCTTGTGCCTTTACTACAGGCGTGATAAAGTTGTTCAATTCATTGTTCTTTCTCTCGGTTGCAGAGCCAGTTACATTTGCTGCTCTGAACTTGCCTTTTTCTCCGTTAAATGAGATAACTGTATTTTCCAGCCAGAAGAATTTATAGTCACTGTTGTTTTTAGTCCTAAGCACGGAGAGCAAGGTAGATTCTTCTATTTTCCCTTCCAATTCAAACTTCCCCTCTATCACAAGAGAAGAGTCAATCGGTAGTTTAGTGTTAGAATTTTCAGCGCTTTCAATAAATACCCACGTACTGTCTGGAATGCCTTTCAAACTTCCTGTAATCTTAAATCCGTCAGGAGGCGGAACGGACGCACTTATTTGCTTCTCTGCACAGCTTGCTAATATAGCGGCCGCTCCGATAACAGGTAATATCCAGCAATTCTTCATATTAGGATCGGTTATCTTGTTTTAAGTTTAACAGGGCTGGGGCATAAACCCATAGGCCAAACAAACATGGGAATAGTTCAGTATGCCGAAAGCTTCTGCCTGTGATTTTACGCTTCCTTCAAAGTACCAAGACACCCCGATCTTGGCGAGTAGGGGTGGTTTCTACGATAACTGACCATATGTTAAAAAGTGCGCGGAGGGCTTCTACTTTAGAAGTTCGGCAAGCATCTCATTGAGCTTCTCCCCTCGAAGGTTCCTTCCCACTACGGTCCCATTGCTATTGATGAGGAAATTATCAGGAATTGCGCTGACACCATAGACCACTGCTGCAGAGTTTTCTAACCCATTCAACTCGCTAACATGCACCCATGGCAGACCGTCTTTCTCTACGGCCTTTGCCCAGGCGCTCTTATTACTGTCCAATGAGACACCCACTACCTCAAATCCCTTGGCCTTATAGCTGTTGTAGGTCCTAACCAGATTAGGGTTTTCTAATCTGCAGGGACCGCACCATGCGGCCCAGAACTCCACCAGGACGACCTTTCCCTTGTAGTCTGAAAGCCTTACCAGCCTGCCATCCAATGACTGCTGGGAGAAGTCGGCGAATTGATCGCCTATATGCGGGCTCTTGTTCAGGAGCAGGTAATTGGAAATGGCAACACCGTATCTAGAGTTCCTGATCTCTCCAGAGAGGCCGGCAAACAACTCCTCGGTCGTTTTCCGCCCCCATTTAGTGCTACTGATGTTCAGTATACTGGCGCTTAGCATGGAGCTCGGGTTCTGCTTGATAAAGGAGACATTCCATTGCTTTATCTCCTCTTCTAACCCTTTTAATTTGTCTTCCACCAAAGCTCGCTCTGTCTCAGCCAGACTATTTTTCTTCAAAACAGATCTGAGGCTATCCATTCTGCCATGAAGGGGGACTATGGCCGCGTGCATTTCGATGCTTTTCAGCTCTGTCTCCGAACCGGAGATGGTGGCCCGACTGAACCTGCCTTTCTCTGCGTTGAAGAGTATCTGTTTTTTCTCCAGCCAGATGAACCTGAGGTCACTGAAGTCCCGGTTCCTGATCAAGGCCTTCATAGCCGGTTCTTCCATTGCCCCTGCCAACTCGAATCTCCCGTCTATCACCATGGCAGAGTCCAGCGGAGTTATTTCGCCCGATATATTATCAGCCTTGTCTACAAAGATGAAGGTACTGTCTGGCACACCCCTGACGGTGCCAGTCAACCTGAAACCGTCAAATGGTTTACTGGAAGTGCTTATCTGCTTCTCTGAGCAGCCTACTGTCATAAGAAGTGCACATAGGGGCGTGAGCCAGAGGTTCTTCATGTGTGGATCATTTATCTTGTTTCAAGTTTCCCAGTTCTAGGACATAAACGAATATAGGAAACAATTCAGCCACTCGAAAACGTCTGCTATCCTTTTTCCTACCCCTGGCAGAGTACCAAAACCGCTGGCCCCGATTCCAGTCAACTGGGGCAGTTTCGCTGATAACCTCTTTTATGTTAAACTGGGACGCGTTCCCAATAGGATGCAAGTCGCAACCGCTTTCCGCTATGATCCCAGAAATAGAGGGTTAAATGAGACGAATTGAGTGAGGTGGTAACATCTTGGCTAAGGCACGCCTTGGTGTGCTTTAGTTTTTGTTAACTGTTGTTTCTATTCTTTATCAATGTAGGTCCTTCTGTACTGTTCTGTTATAGGGCCTTCATTTTTTTCCCTATCATACATGTTCTTATCATCATGCCCAAACGAGCCGACACCATCAGGAACAAACGCTGAAGCATTAGCACCTTCGACTAATCTGTCATTATAATATACATGCTGTTTGTCTTTTATGTAATATGGGCTAAGAATTATAGCGGAAGCGTAATCTAGAGAGTCAATTCTTAGTTCATGCCAATAGAAGAAACTATCATCCTTGCCCCAATCTTCATCTATGGCTTTGAATTTCTTTGGGTCTGCACCATTTAATTTATCAAACCCATAATAAATATGATGTTTGTCTTTTGCCCAAAGATTGTCATCTATAACTTCAAAGGTTCTTATATCTGCTTGTTTTATCTTACAGTCAGTATCTCCGAACCGTAATAGATACACATGATTATTATCCTTCCAGTAGTATTCCTTGATGTGTTCAAAAGCTGATGGTTCAGCGTCAGCTAAAATAGAAGTTCCTATAAATACGTGATTCTTGTCTTTAGCAAGGTCTAAGTTTGTATTATGGTTGATAACATCAAATGAGCTGTAATCAGCATTTTCTACTTCCAAATATCTTACACCAATCCTTGCCTCGTTTGAACTTCTCAAATAAACCTTACCATCCTTTTTTGTATAGCCCGAACAACCTGTGAGAACTATAAAAAATAACCCAAGAAGATATTGCTTATACTTCATTGTTTTATGCACACTAATTTTCTTTTTCAAATAACAGCTAATTACTGGATATGCGTAAACCTTCGCTTATCTGCACTATGTACGGAACAGCTGATGGCTGATTATCCTGCATTTTAAGTGCATTTGCGCATGTGGAAATGATCAAGTACATATTTCAATATAGCAAATATCTAGGAGCTCATCACCCCTGGCAGCCTCTCAGGCCCACCTGATCTATAAAGCAGCACTGCACCGTTGCTCTGGGATGTCGTCTCTTGCGCTTTTCCCGAAATTCGAGGGTTAAATGAGACGAATTGGGTGAGGGTTTAACGGTTAGTTTTTCTTGTCTCTCAAATAAGTATGCTCCGCATTTAATCACAAGCAATTAGTTGCAATGGAATACAGAAGTAAACTTTCTTGTTCAATTTGAACTTCTTTCTCATGCTGTAGACCTAAACTTTCCAGTAGCCTGATAGAATTTCTATTGTCTGTTTTAGTTGTAGCAAGAACATGTGTATGAGAGGGGTCTTTTTTCATCTCACATAGAATTACCGCCGCTGCTTCATAGGCATAGCCCCGCTTTCTGTATTCAGGCAAAAAAGCAAATCCTAAGTCATGGTGTTCCAGATACTCTCGTTTGATAAGGGTAATGATACCTATTGCTGTCTGTCCTTCCTGCAATTTAACAACCCAGTATTTAAGGTTTGCACTGTCAATCATTCTAACAATATAATCTTTTGCTGCATCAGTAGAGTCAATATGCCTTTGACCGATATACTTAATCCAATCAGGTAGATTTACCAGCTCAACAATAAAATCTGCATCACTTAAATCTATAGGATTCAGTAACAGCCGATTCGTTTTAAAGCTATTCTGCATAGAAGTTCATGGTGAAAATTTATTAATTGGCGTACTAACGGGTTGTACATAAAACGAGCAAGGCATTGCCGGAGCTTGGTTTATGTGCTGGATTAGGCGTAAGTGCTCTTATTTTTTGTTATTGTTCTTAAAAACTCTGTCACTAATTTATGGGGTGTTTCAACGGATGAGTTGTCCTGTGGAACAAAAAGTGTAGCAACAAAAAAAGGATGGTTCTGCAATTCTAAAATTCTTGCTTCCTTATGTATGTCTGTGCCAACAATTTTGAACCCCTTTTCGTCAAGTTGGTTTTGATACTCTGGATTAAGTCCAAAATTGCAGTAATATCTTTCGTTTATTCTCTTCGTCCCGAAAATTTCAAATGTTTTGGAAGTTTTGTCAGTTAGTTCAATTTCAAGAACTTGTCCTGCCAGTGAACAACTTAATGGATTAACAACAAGTTTGGATGAGTAAGGGTCGTATTCTGCATGTTCTGCGTCTGAAATTCCTAATATGTTTCTGGCAAACTCAATTACCATGTGTTGAAATCCTCCACAAGTACCAAGCGTTGGCATACTGTTCTCTCTTGCATACTTGATAATACGTAAGGCTCCAGCCATACTTTTATACGGACTTCCTGGTGCTATCCAAAAGCCATTGTAAGTGGAAATAATTTTGTCAAAATCTGTTTCAATTGTATCCGTTGCAATCCAATCATACTGAAGTTGAATATCAAACTTTTTAATAGAATGTTCGATTCCTTCATTTGTCGCTTTATGTGGTCTAAAAGTATCGTTGTAGTCTCCAAAAATAGCAAGCTTTGCTTTCATATCTCTACATTTACTTATACATATTATTAGTTGCTGGTATTTTGCCTAACGGCTTGGCTAAGGCACGCTTTGGTGTGTTTTAGTTTTTGTTAGGCACAAGTTATTTTTCAGTATTGCCATATATAAAAGCCTTAATCTCTTGTTTTAGAACCTGCTTATTGGTGAATAAGTCAATCAAATGCCCTTCATCGTCGAACACGATCAATTTGACCTGCTTGCCTGATTCTTTGGCTTTTTTGTAGAATGCCAAGGCGTTAAGGTCATAAGGAATTTGAGTGTCTTCTTTGCCCGCTATAATCAGCAGTGGCGCTTTAAGCCGTTCAATGTTCTCGTATGGGGAGAACTGTTCATATTTAGCCTCAAGTTCAGCAGGCATTCCTCCCATCCCAAAAGGCAAGCCAGCCATCGACTTCCGCTCTGCCTGCTTTATCCAATCTGCGGCTCCGTTGATGGCAACTCCTCCTGAAAACAGTGAAGAATAATAATATACCATCGTAGCACCATGACTGTGGCCCAGAGCAATTATTCTGCTCTGGTCTATAGAGTGCGTTTTGCCGAGCTCATGGATGTACTTCTCCGTATCCTCGAGTTGCAGCCTACCATAGTTGTCTGTTTGCCTCTCGTAGCCAATTCCCCTCGTGTTCGGGAAGGCTATGATGTAGCCTTGGTTGAGATAGTCAAAAACTACTTCATTTAGAAAGTAGCCTAAGTCCGGATATGAGTTATCATAGCCACCGTATGGGATTACGAGCAGCGGATACTTCTTACCGCTCGCTGGCATGAACGTTTTAGGAAAGTAGATTTGGCTTGATGTGGAATCTCCATCTGCATTCATGTACCAGTAGGTTAAATGGTAGTACTCCTGCAAGGGGTTCTTGCTGCTGAAGCTGTTAACAGAGGTAACCTTACGAATGCCATGCTTTCCTACTACAGTTCGTGCAAGTGTCTTCGGTTGCTTTGGTGACTCGGTTAAAAAATAAAGCTGTCTCTTTCTCGGGCCAACATCATAGCTTAGGTACTCTGCTCCGTTTCCAACCAAGATCTTCTTCGTGTGGTCAACCAAGTCATAGCGACCTATTCTGCTCTTTCCGCTTTTTGTATCCCCATACAGAACGCTTTTCTTGTTATAGAAGGTGATGGGCCTCTCATCTGAAGAAAGCCTGAGTGATGGGCCTTCTTTTAAACCGCTCCAGCTGTCAAAGGTCAACAACTTACTGTTGTTCCCGCTATCGATTGCAAGGAGTTGCGTGCTTTCGTCAGACCATTTGAGTTCCGAGAAGAAACTGCCGGTGTAAATGCCTGTCTCAGCTATAACTTTTCCGCTGTTTGGGCTTATGATGGTAATCTTGGTTTGTGGAATATTTTCAGTGAACTGGTATGAAGCAAATGTAAGGTATCTTTGGTCCTTCGATAGGGCAACATTGCTGACATGCAACGGTGAATCGGTAAGTTGCCTGATGGCTCCGCTTTTTAGGTTTAGCCTGTAGAGCTGGGAAGGTGTTTCTGCCGTGTTCTTCAACTCAGCAGAAAAGAACAGCTCATCTTGGTTGTTGACTGCGGTTTGTTGGATCAGGTAAAACTGGAATAACGAAAGGGAATCCAGGTACTGGTGACGTACAAGCCTTGTTGTCTGTGCTTTGCAACTATATATTCTAACATTTTCACCTTTCTCATAGACAAGGGTCCCCGAGTCAGGAGTCCAGTGCAGGAACCGTTGGTTGCCGTTATCCCTTAAGCCACTGTCAATAAAGACAGCCTTCTCTGCTGTAGCCACGCTTTTAACGAAAAGTGAGTCACCGTCCTTGACAAAAGCCATTCTCTTTCCATCTTGGCTTAGCACTACGTCGGAGATGCTTTGAGCACACAACGTGCTGCCTATAAACAGCCACAGTAAAATACCCAAGCTTATTTTCTTCATCAAATTGATTTATATTTTGCCTAACTCGCGGATATATAGAATAACCATACGGTTTATTGTCGTTTTTGACAGATAACCGTAACTGGACTAACGAATATACTATATAGTAAACTCACAATAACTGGATACTCCTCTAAAATTTCCTGTCTCATAAAACCCCCGTTTTATGAGACTACACCGACGCTTGGGAGCCACTTCCCAAATCAGCCCTCCAGAGCAGCTTAAGAAATCAGCGTATTCCCGAATTGCCGTCTCATTAATCAAAAGGTAATTTGTATATTTGAGACGAGTTAATGATACAGATCATGAAGATAGGATACGCCAGGGTCTCCACCCAGGACCAGAAGCTGGAGCTGCAGACAGACGCCCTCTCCCACTACGGGTGTGACCAGCTCTACAAAGAGAAGAAGTCGGGCAAGAGCAAGGACCGACCCGAGCTGGAGAAGATGATCTCCCAGCTCAGGGCGGGCGACACGGTGGTCGTGTGGAAGCTAGACCGCCTGGGCCGCTCGCTGCGTGACCTGATCGATCTGGTCTCGGAGTTCCAGGAGCGTGGCGTTGACTTCGTGAGCCTGCAGGACGGCATTAACACGGCCACGGCCACGGCCACGGGCCGCTTCACCTTCAACATCTTCGCCTCCCTGGCAGAGTTCGAGCGCGAGATCATCCGCGAGCGCACCAACGCGGGGCTCGCCGCGGCAAAGGCCAGGGGAAGGCGGGGCGGCAGGCCAAAGGGCCTTTCTCCGGCGGCCACGGAGAAGGCAAGGACGGCCAAGGTGCTCTTCGACGCTGGCAACAGGTCAGTCGGGGAGATTGCCAAGATACTGGGCATCGGAAGGGCAACATGCTACCGCTACATCGACGGCATCACCTCCATGGAGAAACCCGCAGGAGCCTGAACCATGGGTACAGTCCCTGATGCCCTGTATAGGCAGGGTAAGAAGTTTATCCTGCCAAAACGTCAACCGCAACAGGTAAAAAAACGAACCTAACTTGTAACTTATAACGTTACACGTTATAATTGCGGTATGATTGTGAGTTTCAAACACAAAGGCTTAGAGCGGTTCTTCCTTAAGGGGGACGGATCCAAGCTAAACCCTGCGCACTTACCCAAGATCAGGAGAATCCTGGCCCAACTGCACGCTGCACAGAATGTGCAGGACGTAAACGTCCCTGGTTGGGACCTGCACCCTTTGAAAGGGAACCTGAAGGATCATTGGTCGGTGAAGGTCAACGGAAACTACCGCATAGTCTTCATCTTCGTCGGGGAAAGAGTAGAGGTCTTGGATGTGAACTACCTCGACTACCACTAGTAGGAGCCGCCCGAAAACGGGCATGTTGAATTATTTGTCGGAGCTATACTTTAAAACCATGATAATGCACAACCCGCCTCATCCAGGCGAAATCTTAAGAGAGTACACTGACGCAACAGGATTGTCAGTAACGGAGATCGCCGCAAGGCTCCACATTAGCCGCAAAGTGCTATCGAACATACTTAACGGCCATGCCGGCATCAGCGCCGAGATGGCCTGGAAGCTGTCTGCAGCGTTCGCGACGACTCCCGAGGTATGGATTAACCTGCAGAAGCAGTATGACCTGTGGCAGGCCAGGAAACGGGTTGATATTTCTACTATAGAGCACCTGCTCCACCCTGCAGCTTAGCTGTACTCCCCTAGCAAAGACTGTCAGCGAACCATACCTCTATGAAGAATCAACTCAAGTAGTTGATCGCCAAGCTGTAGCGTTCCTCATTGCTAGAAGAAAGGCACCATGCTGCCAAACGGCTGCGGCCCTTCTTCTAGCAATAAGGAGTAAGGCTCTTGCAAATCCATCCAAAGGCAGTGTACATGCATATCCTACATGGGTATGTGCACAACCAGCTGGATAAGATTTTGTCCGCCCCTACCCTACCGCAGTATCCATGATTAGGGTTAAACGCAACCTGATCTCTGGGCACACCGAAGCTATACATATTATGACAAGCTGCTCATCTAGGCTTCGAAAAGTGAAAGCTAACCCAGCAGCTCTATCAGGAGAGGCAGCACTGCTACGATCAGATTGAGAGATAATGGGTATCAACAAGTCAAAACTATCAAACAATGTAAGAAAGCATAAAGAAGATGATTATACTTCTTTATCAATTCAGGTAACTACGATCATTACGTCTATTACAATAATCTTATACATTACAATAATTTTAGTAATTACTATAATGTATAAGATTATTGTAATTAATATATCGTTAGTTCATTTTGATATAACTCGCTACGTTAAACTTTAACATTAATACCTGCTATCACATAGAGTATTTTAGATATTAATTTTTTAATGCTAGAGAAGACTCAGTAACTACAGTGGCTCTATAACGAGATTCGGACGAACACTTAATCAATCAAGTTTATGAACATATCAAGTGTACCGCTTTCTAACCAGAGCCTACAAATACCTTGTTGTTCACATGCATTTATGCGAGCGGCAAAACCTACAAAGCTGCCTCATTAGTCTCAAGCTTTTTGAAATAACAACTGTGACAAGGGTGATAAAATTAATAAGATAACTTAAGAATCACCTTTATCTTTATTTGCATTTTTCAAAATACAGAAATGATAAACGTTTACATAAAATATTGATTGTTAGAATAGTAAAATAAGTAATTACGTTAATTATAGTAATTGCAAACATATTAATAATGAGACTAATTAATGCAATGTTAATAATTATAAATCAGCTTAAAAGGATAGATAAATTTGTCGGTTTACTTAGATAAATTTATCGGAGAAAGAGTCTCCAAAACATTCAAAACCGACAAATTTATCTAAGTAATCTGGTTCTGTTTGTTAGAAAAGGCCTTAAAAAGACTGTTCAGGCAACAAATATGAGTTTCGCCGCGCGTTTGTTTCACATATTTGAGAATCTTATTAATGATGTTTTTTTAATTTGAAACCTAAAAAAAAGTCTCCAAAGCCATTGAAGAAATTCTTATAGATTCTTTTATTCTTAATTCTAAAGGCATAAGTTTCTGATTAACAATCGCTTAAGTGCTTTAAAACCGATAAATTTATCTACATAAACCGACTTTTTTATCTAATAATACCGATGTTTTTATCTTTTAAGGCCGATAAATTTATCTATATAAACCGACAAATTTATCTAAACCGCCGAAAAACCTACAAAAATTTTAGGTTTTTCCGTAGTTTGAATATATTTTAACAGCCTAATATAAAAGACTTTCATGGAAGAAGTATCTACAGCAGCTGTTAAAGAGAAGGAGAAGCAAGATTCAAGATTAGTTGCCCAGCATAATTACTTAATAAGATCTTACCTTTCATTTGGTCTCATTGAGGCGCGTATTTTTACTTTGATGCTTGCTACAATAGGATATAAAGAAAAAGAACTTAAAGAAATAAAAATCAAGCTTGCTGACGTTGTGCCATATAGTCTTAATGGAACAGTGTATAAACAAGTCAAGCAGGCATGTGAAGATCTTTTCAATAAGGAAATAAACTTAGCCAAAGTAGGTAGTAAAAAAAAGGACTTTCATAAAGTTCGTATTGTTCAAGAACTAGAGTTAGATTCAGGCACTGGCTATATTAAAGGCTACTTTGCTGACAGGATCAAACCGTACTTATTACAGCTTAAAGATAATTTCACTCTCAGTGAAATCCAGCTACTAATGACTTTAAAGAGTAGTTATAGTCATCGGTTATATTGGTTGCTTAAATCGTATGAGTCATTAGGTAAATATACAGAAAGTATAGTGGAGCTCAAGAAGCTGCTTCTTGGAGAGGATGCCGAAACAAAATATAAGGATTATTTTGACTTCAAACGTGTCGTTTTAGAGCCTGCTTTTACCGAGGTTAAGACGGTTTTAAATATTTCTTATAAGCCACTTAAAACAGGTAAGAAAGTAACTGATATTTTATTCATTTTTGATAATGAAAGTAGCTTAATAGAAAAGGCTGCTCCTAAAAAGAGCAAAAATCCTATTAGGAAAGTAGCCAAGGCAAGTTTGCCTGATATGTTTGCTGCAGAATCTGCTCTTAGTGACTTATTAGAAAGCATTACTGATCTCCAGGAGCGTAAAGATGTTGAAAATGCATATAGAAGTATGACATCAAAGGGACTTTCATCAGAGTCTGCTATTTTCTTTTTGTCTAGGATCCCTGCGCAAGACATACATTATCAGATCTATCATAAGTATACACTCAAGAAGGATAGTATAAAAGACTCAGCAGCTTATATCAATACAGTACTCTCAAATTTGATTTCTAAGGAATAAGCAAAAACGTGTGCATATGCAATAATTGTTTAATTACTTTAATTGCGATAATTATTAAAATTACTAACATTATGTTTTTATCGGAAACATTATTTATCATTGCACTATGACAAAAACTTTAGCTGTAGTAAATAAAAAGGGGGGAATTGGTAAGACCACTTCTACGCTTTCAGTTGGAGCAGCATTAAGAGAATTAGGATTTAAAGTTCTCTTGATTGATTTCGACTCTCAGGCAAATTTAACTCGTAGCCTTTACAGAAGCCCTGTCAAATACACTGTAGGTGACTTTCTATTAAATAAAGTCGGGTTTGATGAGGCGCGTATCAAAACCTCAGTAGGATTAGATCTACTACCTGCTGCCGATGAGCTAACAGATTCAGAAGATGATATAGCTAAAGATAAAATAGAGTCTGCTATCTACTTAGTGAATGCTATGGAGGATGTTAACCTGGAGCAGTATGATTACATTCTAATTGACTGTCCGCCAGCTATAGGCACGTTAACTATAAATGCACTCATTTATGCTGATTTCTATGTTGTTCCAGTACAAGCAGACTTTTATTCAATTGAAGGTATCAGAAGCCTAATTGATAAAGCATCTAAGATCAAGAAGAGGCTTAATCCTGACCTGGAGTTGATTGGGGTTTTTCTAACTCGTTTCAATACTAGAACTAATAAACATCTTCATAAGCAAGTTTATTCAAAACTCAAGAATGACTTGAAAGATCTTTTATTAGACACAACAATAAGGGAGAATATTGCATTAGCTGAGGCCATACCACATAGTCAAGATATATTTAGTTTTGACAAAGAATGTAATGGAGCAAAGGATTATCTGCAGCTTACTAAAGAGTTACTAAGTCGGATAAACTCAAACTAATTTCTCTTCATTTATGATGATAGTAATTATATATATTATTTTAATTAACGTAATGTATATAATTACAGTAATTAATTCTGCTTAAATAATGTTTGTTGTTGAACTTTAAATTAATATTTCATGGCTAAGAAAAAATCTGATTTACAATCGTTATTGACAGATACAGATGGAATAAAGGGAGTATTAAGGGAGGAAAGTGAGATTCCTAAAAAAGAAGAGGTAGAAGTAAGAGCAAGTCAAGGACTAAAGAATGAGGAAGCTAATTCGATGGTCAATGAAAATGAATACATTCAATCACCTGATTTGTATCTCCCTTTTAGTACTGCTATGCGAGCAGATCTTTATCTAAAGCTAAAGCGGATAGAGTATTGGAATAGAACGACTATCAAAAGAGAGCTTGAGCGTTTAATTGAAGATTTTGTTGATACCCAAACTGCGTCAAAGAAACCTTTGCCAGTAGAAGAAAGAAACAAGTTAAAGCAGCTCAAAACTGCTAAGGACTATATCAAGTTAAGACTCAAGAAGTAAAAGTAAAGCATTTGTAACATTGCTTTACTTTTAGTTTAAGTTGCTGCTGTTATTTTGATACCTAAACATAGGTTTTAAATGTTCATTACAGAATTTCAAAGATTAAGTAGGAGAGAAGTCCTAAAAGAGTACAGGAGGCTAAGATATGTTAAGAATAATAGGTCATACTTCCTTTACTTTATTTTCGAGTCTGGTGAGTGCGTTTATGTAGGGGAGACGAGCAACATCTTTTGGCGCATGGTTAAACACAAAGGAAAGTGCTCTGAACAATCTGTAATCTGCCTGAAGGAGTACCACGATAAGCAGGAAGTGCTGAAGCTGGAAAAACACTACATCCGAACCCTGAAACCAAAGTTCAACAACCGCTACTGCCTGGAAGGACAGCTGGAGCTTTTCGCCGCCTAAACAGGGTAGGAGAGGGGGCATTATCACTCTGAAGTTATCTGATAGATCAAGCTGTAACAAACATCCCCAGTAAAGATATTCTTTGCTGGGGATGTTTTGATTTACACTGGTTAAAGAATAAGGCAGTTTAGCACCGTTAGTTCTCTTCATCAATTCTCTTTTACCCATCTCAAAAGCAGCAAAGCTGTTTTGAATATTAGGACGGCAATTCGGGAATCATTGTATCGCGCTGCTCGGTAGATCAGGGACTTTTTTACTTTGCCCGTTACCGCTCAGATTCTTCCCAGCATTAGGGGGTTTTATGAGATTGGAAATTTTACAGGAGCATCCAGTTATTATGAGTTTAAGATATAGTATATTCGTTAGTGCTGTTACGGTTATCTGTTAAAAACGACAATAAACCGTATGTGTTTATTCCATATATCCGCTAGTTGGCAACAAGCTGCTAAGATTGTATAAATCAGGAATGAGATAATTTATTTTAGGGTTTAAATAAATTTGGCGCAATGAAAACAATTTTTGACCAAAATATTAGGGAAGAATTGATCGAGAGAATTAATCAAATCAATAAAAGCAATGAACCTGATTGGGGCAAGATGAACGTCTCCCAGATGCTTAAGCACAATACTTATTGGAATAGTTGGATTCTCGGAAAAGACAATCATACATATAAACAAGCATTTTTTGGAAAGTTATTTGGGAAAATAGCATTAAGGAAGATGATAAAAGATGAAAAACCTTTTGATAAAAATATTCCAACCTCGGACCAATTCAAAGTAAAGGAAACGACTGCTGATGTGGAATTTGAAAAATCTGTATGGATTTCATTGATTAAAGAATATGAAAATCATGACAACCCCAATTTCGTCCACGATTTCTTTGGTAAAATGACTAAGGAAGAAATTGGAATTTTAGTTTACAAACATACCGATCACCATTTAAGACAATTTGGAATATATTAAAAAAAGCCAGTTGCCACCAATGTATAAAAACAATGCTAAAATCTGTCTCGAATCGAAACTTGTTGCTCGCCCGCTCGCACAGTTTTTATACGAGACGTTAGGTACAGAAGGTATTTACGGAATTGGGACTCGGAATTCAGTTTTCACAAGCTGTTAAAATAAATCAATTTCCTTTTGCTACATCTGACGAGAAAAACCTAAATAAATTACTGGATAAGTACGGCAGGTCGCATAAGCTCTATTATTTATCTAAGAAATTTGTTCTGCAAACAATTGAGGACGTGAAACCAAATCTTATTATTTGTGAAGGTAAATCCTCCTTTGACCGACTTAAAAATATATTACAAGCAGAACCTGTTGAATATAATGAAAATACCTATGTATTATACCACAATAATTATTTAGCGATAGGATACAAAAGACACTTGAGCTTCATTAAAGACAAAGAAGAGCTTAAAGAAAAAATTATGATGTACTATAAAAAAATAGCTGCACCTAAAATGGTATAAAAATCATACTTCGGCCGACGGCCTCGCACATTTTTATACCAACGGTTACCCCCTTTCGCATTTGTATCAAATACCGTATGTGGCATATACTGTAATTGGGCAAAAGATGAGTTACAGAGGAAAAAGGTATAAAAATTAGATTTGCTTCAAAGATGAACAATTTAATACGACATCAAGAGTTATAAAATATATGAGAACATTAATATTAACTGCATCATGCCTTGTCTTATGTGTGGCTGGTGCCTACGCTCAGGCAGTCGAGCAGCAAGCAAAGCTGTTCCCACCAATCGAGAAGAAAGAGCTTGACCTGAAATATTTGGGGAGCGATTCTTCGTCTGTCTTAGACTGCATCTATAAAAATGGCGGGACAAGCAGATACCTGCAAAAGCAAAAGGAAGCAAACGTGCACCCAAAGAAGACGGAGGAACTGAAATCTGACATGCCCATCATGCAACCAGATTCCCAAGTGAAGTTTCCCATTCTTGCTATCGTGCCTGACTCTACCATCCTTTTTCATATTCGGGTAAAGAGGCCGGAATAGTTTGTAACGCCAGAGCTGAGGAGGCACTCCTTTCCTACGTTACCTATTGTGCATCATGGCACCATAACTAAACTAATCAATGCATTCAAAAAGATAAAATTGGCTAAAGCAAGATTATCCAAGGTAGTACGAAACCACATTCACTTGCTCTTGTTGCTGCTAATTTCGTGTCAGACAGCTTTTGGGCAACCTTCTAAAAAAGTTAGGCAGGATATTCAGCAGTATTTTGTTCCGATCGGTGGAGCTGCTCAGGTTCTGCCTTCAGCTGTTATGGAAAAGCTCAAAGGGAAGCGAATTGTGGGACTAGGGGAAGCCACACACGGCACAGCGGAGTTTGAACAGCTTTTCTCCCGCCTGTCCAAGAGCTTGATTCTCGAGCAGGGCTTTAATGTGGTGGTACTTGCCGAGGCTAACTTCTACGACACACGCGCCTTGAATGACTATATTGTGCATGGGAAAGGCGATGCGGAAACGGCTATACGGTACATGCGCCACAGCCCTGCTGCCTTTGTGGAGGAAGAGTTCAGGGAACTGGCCGAATGGATACGCGTCTGCAATGAAAGCAGACCAGCGGAAGAAAGAGTGTGGATGCTTGGTGTTGACGCCATGTCTCCTCGTGGGGCAGCCTACGATGCGCTGCGGCTTTGCCAAGAGCTGAACGTTGAGCTGCCGGAGGAGGTCCGGCAGTATCTTACGGAGCTTACCGCTCTCCCGGAGCCAATGTTTGAATCCTTCGCTAGCAGAATCACTCTGTCTTCAGCACTCGCCAAGGTGGCCGTGCTGCGGCAGGCACTGCAACAGGCAGAATATGGGGGTAAACTAAGCGATGAGCAGCGGTGGCTTCTCCAGAGCACTGTCACGCTGGAGCACGCCATTTGCTTTCTGTCTGACCACTACCTCCACAAGAAGTGGTCAGACAGGCAGTTCCGAGATGAGGCCATGCTGGCCAATATCCAATGGGTTGAGAAAACTAGGCCGGGTGCAAAGATGGTAGTGTACGCCCATAATGCGCACCTGGAGAAGAATGTTGGCTATAAACTCACCCAGTCTTATAAAGCAAGATTAGGGAAGCTATTGCACAACACATATGGTGAAGATTTCTACGCCATATGCACTGAAGTGAAGTCTGGCACCTACTGGGCGGGAAACGACGACGGAGAGGTAAGTGTCCCAGAGAAAACAAGTAAAATAGGGCAAGTAGTGGGTACTGTAGTGGATGCTCCTATCGGGCTGCTGGAGCTAAACGCCACCCCAAGCCTTACCAAATACTTTAACAGTCCTTTGACCATGACCTTTGGTGTTTTGCTGGGTTCAAACAATTCACCAACTGGGACGGTAAACTTGGCCACTGCCTTTGACGCCCTGCTCTACGTGCGGGAGTCAACTCCGAAACTACGCACCAAACCCGAAACGGAGCTGAAGCAGTTCTCGCTTAACCTCAACCTAAGCCCTGAACTTGTAAAAAGCGCTGGCAAACAGGGCAAGCTGATGGTGAACCTGAACAGCACCCTTGCCACAATCGGGACCTCCCTTTCAAATGAGGGCGCTTTCCTGGGCCTGCTGTTTGTGGACGGCCAAAAAAACGTGGTGGGGTATCGCGCCGTGCAGCTGACCGGGAATAGTGGTCTGCTGCAGACCTTCCCGCTGCCTGCCAGAACAGAGAATGTGCTGCTGACGGTCTCGGGCAACAATGTCAAAGACCTGACCATAGAGCATCTAGCTGTAAATGGCATAGATATTACCTTAGAAGAATTTAAATACTTTGGCGAGGGGTATAGTAGTACCACTGAAAAAAGCAGGCTCACTCTAAAGGAAACAGCAAAAGGCAGTAGCTGACCTATTCGGATCTGCTCGACTGGGGACTGGAACAGTCTCTGTCTTCAACGAAGCCACTGTAAGCTCCAGCGGAAAATATGCGCAATTGTAAAACTACATATCCTCAGCTAAACACAAGGTGAAAACAAACAGACTAACCAGGCAGCTCCCGCTTATGCTGCTGCTCTGCCTGTCCCTGCAGGGGTTTGGCCAGTCCGCAGACGAAAGGGTCGCTTATTTGCAGGCCAATGCGGTAGTGATCAGGAACATTGACCAGGACACGAGAATTACTCGGACCTGAGTCCGCTAAAGGCTGCACTGAAAGACAAGGTTGTTGTGGGCCTTGGAGAGCAGACACACTACGACGGGCAGACTTTCAAAGCAAAGACAAGGCTGATCAAGTTCCTGCACCAGGAGCTCGGCTACAGCGTGCTTGCCTTCGAGAGCGGCTTCTATGACTGTTATAAAGCATGGCAGCAGATACAGGAGGGAAGTCCAGCCATAGAGGCGGCCAGAAAATCCATCTACCCTTTCTGGGTGTCTGAGGAGACGGAAGAGCTTTTCCGTTACATCGACAGGCAAAAAGACACAGAGCACCCCTTGATCATAGCCGGGGTCGACTGCAAGTTCTCCAGCATTTATTCCAAGGATAACCTACTCCCAGACTTCGAGGCGTTCCTGCAAAAGTCTGGATCCACAGTACTAGGAGACACTACGGAGTGGGGTAAGTTCAGGATGGCCCTTAAAAACGCCGTCGCCTATTCAGACTACCTGAACAAGCTGGGTGAGGCAGACACGCTTGTCCTGCACAACACGCTAGCCAGCGTACTGGTAGAGCTCGACGATAGGGAAGAGGCCCAGCGAGCGCCGGCGCAAGAGATTCTTTTCTGGCAGCAGTTCTGCCGCAGCACGCTCACAGAGGCAAGAAAGAGGTTCACAAAAGCAGAGGTGCGAGACGCGCAGATGGGGGAGAACCTGGTGTTCCTGCAACGGGAGTTGTACAGGGATAAGAAAATAATAGTCTGGACCGCCTCTTCCCATCTCACTTACAGCGGCAAAAACATAGAGCGCGAGTTCTACCAAAACAACCTGAGGCTGGGGGATTACATCAAGAGAGCCTACGGTGACGCTTACTACAACATCGGCTTCACCGGCTACAAAGGCAATATCGGCAAACTGCTCTTCTTCCACCTGATCAACGTGAAGAAGCACAAGGACAATAGTATAGAGTATGCTCTGGGGAAGACAGGCCAGTCTTACCTGTTTCTGGACCTCAACAAGCCAGGCCTGCCGCAGTGGCTGCAGGAGCCCCTGGTGGCACGTCCCTTCGGCTACAGGGAAGTGCGCATGCGGCTGCCGCAAGTCATGGACGGCTTGTTCTACACCCGGGAAATCTTCGAGCGGAAGCCTGTGCCAGGTCCCAAAAATAATTTGTAACTTAACTTAACTTAAAAAGACCACCGTTCTTATGAAAACAAAACTGACTTTGCTCTGCCTTCTTTCTTTGGCCTCTTATACCAAGGGGCTCTGCCAGAAGGCAAACCCAAACCACCTCGAGGTGATGACAGTTACCAAAGACGTCGTTGCTGTGGACATGTACGACCCAGAATGCATCCACGTGGTGGACGGCCTGATCACTTCCTATACAGACGTTGTCCCCCGACAGGAGCTGGCGCACTTTGAGCAGGCGGCAAGCGAAGAGAAGCTGGCAAAGCTCGGGTTTACGGGGAAGCAGTGCGCGATGGTGAAGTCATCGGCTGACCTGGACATTGAGAACTACGTCTACAGGCAGGTGCACAGTCAGGTGCAGCAAGTTGGCACGCAGTACAAGTTGCCCATAGCTATCAATGGCCAGCTGACCTCCACCTATGCTGAGCGGCGTAGCCAACTTGCTAGTTTAAAGCAGGAGCAAATAAAAAAAATACTGTTTCTGGACAAAGCGAAGGCACAGGCAAAGTACGGAGACAAAGTGATTTTCGGCTTGATTGAGGTTACACTCTAGAAGGAAATCCTTTGCCCAACCACGTGTAAGCTCCATGCTTCGGCTACGCCTTGCACATCGTCTACACGAATACCGTTACCCCCTTTCGCATTTGTATCAGAAAACCCTCTATTTTTGGGAAATAGCAACAAAAGACAACCTGAAACAACGCGCTGTGACGTTTGGCAGATTTGATGAGTCCGAAAGGCTGCCAGGGGTGGTGAAGTTCCTAGATATTTGCTATATTGAAATATGGATTTGATCATTTCCACATGCGCAAAGGCACTTCAAAATGCAGGAAATTCGGCCATGAGCTGTTTCGTACATAGTGCGAAAGCGTAGGTGCTACATAGGCAACAACATGATGCAACGCGGCTTGTACTGTGTCCGGATGGCTATCTGCTGAACATAAAGAACTGTTACAAGAGAAGTACTCCTCAAAGGCTGAAATCGGGGCAGATCTAGTACTTTCACAGGAGCAGAGACTGCCGGAATACTTTACACTGACTGAACATGTGATATGTTCAGCAGTCAGATGCTGCTTATCCAACCCCTGTTTAGGGCGGCTAATCGGAATGATTACTTATATCCAGTGGATGGCAACAAGACAGAAAATGACTCAAGCAATAAAAGGGTATTTCGATTTGTATCTAAAGCAGTTGAATTACTCTACAGCAGAGGAAAAGGAGTTTATCAGAGGAAACCTTTCGTTAGAACCGTTCAATAAGGGGGATTTCTATTTGAAAAGCGGCGAAATTCAAACAAATATAGGGTTTGTCTGTGAGGGTCTTATCAGGAGATATTACATAAATGAAAAGGGAAACGAAATCACTACAGGATTTACAAAAGAAAAAGAATATGTCACTGATTACCCATCTTTCGTCAGGCAAATACCTACAAAGTACTACTTGCAATTCTTAGAGCCAACCACGGTAGTCCAACTTCCCTATACAACAATAATAGAGAGCTATGAAAAATTCAAAAACAGCGAAATGCAAGGTAGGCTGATTGCAGAAAAGGTCTTAACCATTTTGAGCGACAGAGTTGAGAGTTTCTTATTTAACACGGCAGAAGAAAGGTACCTGAAGTTTATGAACGAAAACCCAGACCTTGCTCAGCGTGTAAGTTTAACGCATTTATCTTCATTTCTGGGTATAGAAAGGCAGTCGCTCAGTAGAATTAGAAATAGGATTGCCAAAAAATGATTTTGTCACAAATGTGTCAGGGCTCTATTGGTTTTGAACCACATCTTTGCGGAAGACAAAGTTAAATGACTTAGAAATGAAAAACAGCAGCAAAATCAAAAAAGCAGCATTGACTATACAATTCATCATGCTGTCCTTAACGATTCTTGGACAAACTACTCAAACAGATATATCTCACCTAAAAATACAGCAACAAACCGATCACATATTCGACAGCCTGGTAAACTTGCGAAGAGACTTGCACAGGCATCCTGAATTAACCGAGCAAGAGGAAAGGACATCAAAAAAAATAGCGGAATATCTAAAATCTTTAGGCGTAGAGGTTCATACTGGGATTGGCGGGTATGGCGTGGTTGGAATATTAAGAACCAACAAAAAGGGGAAACGCATTGCCTGGAGGGCTGATATTGATGCCCTCGCATCCAACCATCCTGACGCGGTGAGTTTTCCTTCAGAGAATGAAGGTGTACGTCATATATGCGGGCATGATGTACATACGACTATCGCACTTGGAATAGCAAATGTGCTTTCACGTGTAAAAGAAGATCTTTCCGGGACGGTTTATTTCATATTTCAACCTGCAGAAGAAAACCTGAAAGGTGCAAAAGCGATGATTGGTGACGGATTGTTTGATATAATCAATCCAGAAGAGATCTATGCCTTGCATATTGCACCTATGCCTGAGGGGATTGTAACTACCAAAGCGAATAACCTTTACGCGGATTACAGACAGATTGAGATTGCGTTTAAAAATAAAACAAATAAAGACGCACTTATAGATTACATAAAAGAGCTTCTTTTGAATCTTCAAAATGTGGCACTTGGTGGTGAGTTTTGGGATAACAGAAACCTACTTGACCCTAATGTTGGGCTGGGAAATCCAAACACTATCTTCAAAGATTATATTACGGTCAGCCCTAATATAGAAATCATAGAAAGCGATAAAGAATTTTTCGTAAAAGCCTATCTAAGCTCTGAAAAGCATAATCAATTAGACTCTATTCTATCGGAGATAAAATCAACCATCAAACAATCTGAGTTTGCAGGAGAATTCATCAAAATAGAATTTCACAGAGAGACAGCACTTGTGATGAATGATGAGAATTTAACCTCTTTGACTATGTCAGCACTGGATAGAGTGTACAATAACAAACAAGTGCTGCCTTTGTATGGAGCAATTCCTGACGGTAGGAGTGATGATTTTTCATTTTTTCAAAAGAAAATCCCGGGAGTATACTATTTGCTTGGCGCTTCCGATTTTGAAAAGGGAATTATCTCAATGCCTCATTCACCTAATTTTGAAGTTGATGAGAATAGCATAAGAACAGGAGTGAAATACTTTTCATCACTAATAATAGAAAGGCTAAAATAAGAAAGCCTGGTGCCGGCAGCGCATGAAAACAACAGTTCGATTTGTGCTGCAAGGGAAGTTACGTGTATTCTATGATGTGAATGTTTACCTGAAAAAATTGCGTATCTAAGTCCCCACTGTTCTTTTGAGCGAGACGTCACTTATCATTATAGAGCTTACAAGGCCGGCTCCTGTTCATGGGAGCCGGCCTTGTCAATGTTTACATTTGTTTGTACCTGAATCTCATTTAACCCTCCTTTTTCCGAGACAACAGATAGCAACTACCACAATTGCTGGTTTTTGCTAAATGGGCAACATTATTCAACAACATGAGGCAACGTAAAGCAACTCCGGTTTTCACGCTGCCTTTAACCTGCTAAACATAAAAGCAGTTATGGGGAAACCGCCTTTCCTGCCTCCTGGAGGGGGTGCGGCTTTTGGTACTTTCACGGGAGCAGCAACACTTAGCAGGTTGCTTCCTATTGCTCTGGATAGATCGTATATTCGGCAGTCAAGTTCCGGTTATCGGTCGTTTTCGACTAATAACCGGAACTTGACTGCCGAATATACCATAGTTGGCAATAATATAAACTCAACCTAAATGAAAAGAATATATTTCGATAATATGAGAAATGGAATTTGGATTTCCATCTTAATCCTTGCTCTAATTTTTATACTGATAGGAACCTTCGAGGTTTTCGAATTTGAAAACCCAATAATGAATAAGTGGATCAGTGCTATCGGATGTTTACTTCAAGTAGTTTATTTTACACGGATATTTTGGAATAAGAATTATTTTCAATGGAATAAAAAAGGAGCATATATCCGAATTAATTCCTTTGTAGGAAAAACATTGAGATTTGATGAAATTAAAACGACTGAACTGAATGAAAAAAAGTTGACAATAACGAAAGACAATGGAAATAAAGTTACGTTCGACTTAAATGATATAGCGGAATCTGATACTCAAAAAGTAAATGAAATAATAGTGAAAAATACTATTGCCAACAACTTATAAAAACAATGCTTAAATCAGTCTCAAATCGAGCTTCGTGTTCGTTTGCAGCGCTGATTGTCCTAAGGGCAATTACGCTTCGCCCGCTCGCACTATTTTTATACTAACCGTTGCCTCTCTATTAAACATAAATTCGCTTATCGGGATTTACAATTTAGCTTTTCTGAATTCATATATAATTTAGAAAATCCTGAGTATCTTTTATGGTGCAAGCTTCTATAGTGCCTGCTTCCTTTTTAAAGAACGTACTTTAGTTGATAATATCAGGCTGGTTCAATCTTCTTCAAACACCTCGATTTTCTTTAAATCATTTTCACTTTCGGCTAACTCTGCATCCCATTTGTGATATATTTTACCTGAAAACAAGATAACTAAAATGGAGATAAGCAGGACTACAGAAAAGAAAGTGATAAAATTTGCTGGATCAGTATAAATAGATAGACGAAAGCGTTGTTTTAAGATGATAGGTGTTAAGGTTACAATCCATACCAGGACAATGGCTGCATCGTATTTGCCCATTTTGGCTGTATGCATTCTGAATTGGGAAATGCACTTTTGTAAAGTCAGGGTATCCATACTATTAAAATCAGGTTGTTTCAACGACCGGTGTTGAATAAATGAAAACAGCATGGCCGCTGCTCCTATAAAAGCCGGGATACTGTAGGCCAGTTCATCTATCATGGTATAGGCAAACCAAACGGAAACACCCATATACAGAAGCGCTAAGTTGCGTCCTATAATAGAGATTCCCAGCAAAGCAGTAAACCGGCTTTGCGACTTTTGAATGATTAAATCGTGGATGTGTCTTTCATTAAGTGTCAACCTGCTTTCGATTTGTTTTTTTCCTTTATTCCAGGTGTCTTTCAAGTCATCTAATTCCATATGCTGTCTTGCTTTAAGTGATTAAAGTATTCTTTTAGCTTTTTCTTAAGCCGATTGATTTTGGTACCCACGTTGCTCTCTGTGATACCCACGATTTCAGCAATCTCTTTGTAGCTCAGGTCCTCTAAGTAGAGAATCAGTATTTCTCTATTGAACTCATCCTGCTGATTAATGAAATCATGTAGTAAAACATGGTTTGCGTTAAGGTCTTCTTTTGGGTCCCCAAAATCTGTTTCATTGAAAATGGAAACGCTGAGCGAGGATGTTTTGGCTTTTCGTAGGGCATCTTTTCGATAAAAGGAAACCGAGACATTGAAAGCCACTTTGTAAATCCAGGTTGATAATTTAATGTCTCCGGAAAAGGTTTGCAGGGATTTCCATAGATTGATTATAATTTCCTGCTCTAGGTCCTTGCGGTCTTCTTCATCTTTACAATAGGTATTTATTATCTTAAATAAAATGCCCCTATTCTCTTTTAGAATCTGAACAAACTGTTCTGTAGCAATAGGAGTCCGCATGTTCAAATTTAGATTTTGTAAATTAGTCGCAAGGTCCTCCAAAAAATCACACTCCAAGGAATATTTATTTTTGTGTCTTAAATAAATAAGAGGCAGATGCATGTTTTAGGCCGAGGTATGCTGGTGAATTTGCCTTAAAAAACGGCCGTTTTATGAGATTGGAAAATTCGGGAGAGGATCCAGCAGTTAAAAGTTTAATATATAGTATATTCGTTAATCCAGTTACGATTATTTGTCAAAAACGACAATAAACTGTATGTCATTCTGTATATCCGCAAGTTAGTGGGAACTGTAAATATTAAATAAGCTATGAACAAGGGTGTTAGAAATTGGTCTTCATCTGTTTTGATTACATTGCTTGTTTTAGGGGTAAGCTATGTCGAAGTAAGGATATTAACTTATTCAAGCGTTGGCTTTAGTATCTCATTCAACTTTTTACTAATGGCATGGTACACCATCCTGTTTAATCTGTTTAAACCAAAGATGGACTGGGGGTATTTTGAAGACAAGCCATTTGAAAAAGAAGGTAAATTATACAAGTACTTCGGTGTCCATTTCTATAGAAAGATTCTGGTATGGATAGGATGGGAGAAGATGTATAGGCAAAAGAATCCAATGAAGGCTAATTTGACTACCTTGAGAGCACGTGATTATAATACCAAGGAATCAGAATTTGGCCATTTAATCATAGCCATGATTGTATTCGCTTTCACTGTTTGGTTTACCAAATCCTTAGATGAAGCAAAGTGGCTGATCATCACGAATCTATTTCTGAACATTTATCCAATTATTGTGCAGCGATATAACCGACCTAGGTATAGCAGAGTTATTGGCTACAGATTAAGGCATCATTTAATTTTATAACTAGACAGGATGTTGAGTTGACAGGTGTCCAAGTTTGATAAACGTTACCACTCACAAAAGCTAAAAAGCATTTAATTTTTTTTTGCAAAGCCCGTTAGCCCTTTACATATTTGTCTCATTTAACCCTCCTTTTTCTGGGAAGCTGGCACCATTTGTATTGTACAAATAAGATATTAACTATCTGGGTGAAGATAGTTTGAAACCAAAGCTTTGACATCGAAATTATAAAGTGCTCTAATCTCTAGAATCTTCTATTCAGGAATTGATTTAAGAGAAACGAGAGAATTCTGGTTCATCTTAACAATTTAGTAAAGGTTTTACAGCCAACTTCAATTTCTGTTTCCAATATCTTTGAGGAAAATATAGAAATGGAAGTGTTAAGGGCAGATACTGAATTAATTGAAAGAATAAAGCAGCTGGATGATTCCAATGCCTTCAAAGAAATCTTCGAAAAATATTGGGAATCCCTTTATGCTTCTGCCTTCAAGAGGTTGAAGTCACAGGATGAATGCAGCGATATTGTTCAAGAGATTTTTGCCGACATGTGGAAGAGAAGAAACAGCCTTAGAGTCACAGGAAGCTTGAATTCCTATTTGCATACAGCAGTAAAGTACCATGTATTCAAAGTTATTGAGAACAGACGCTGGGAGAGGGATATAAGCTCACCTGAGAATCTCCACATAAGTGTTTGTGATGCTAGCTTAGAATTTGAAGAGCTTTTCGAAGTACTTGAAATTGCGCTTGACAAACTTCCGGAAAGGCAGCAGTTAATTTTTAGAATGAGTCGCTTCGAAGGACTAAAAAGCCATGAGATTGCCGATGCTCTTAATATTTCACAGCAGACAGTCCATAATAACCTCCACAAGTCCTTGACTGTTTTACGTGCTGAGCTAAAGGATTATGCCCCATCTTTACTGTTCCTCACCTTGCTTAATTAAGCTGTTGTCATCCAGTTTTCACTAATCGTGTCAGCATACGGCTCTTAGTCCTTTAGATTAATGCCTGAGCAACGATATTCCCCCAAAGCCCCTTAGTAGTTACGATCAATTGCAAGTTGTCCAGTGTAGACACTTTATTAATATCAAAAATTAATGATTAAGCTTATGTTAAATATGTAAAGCGGTATTTAACAAACGCTTAATCAAATTCAGAGGTAGTGATGCTCCCTTTTTATCACTTACCTACAATGAATGGAGAAAAGCCGAGTAGCAGCCAAATCGAGCTTCTTATTGCCAAAGCTTTAAGAGGGAGGCTTTCTGAAGAGGAGAAGGTTTTGTTAGATCGTTGGTATGATGATCAGGAAAATCAGGAGGCGGCTGTCTACACGAAATTAAGTAAAGAGCAGTTTCAGGAAGAGCTATTCAAAAGAACTCTTCAGAGAATGCAGTCACCAGTAGGTAAGAAAAAGCCCCTAGTGCGCAGGTGGCTCCGAATCGCCGCCTCTATTGTTTTCGCTCTAGCCTGCATGACCTGGTTCTACCAATATCAAGCACGAAATACTACACCTGTTCAATCGGCTCAAGCCTTATCCGACACTTATAGCAGTGGTCCAGGAGTAAGAAAAAAGCTTGAGCTGCCAGATGGTTCTGTCGCCTATCTTAATAGTAATAGCCAGCTTTTGGTTTATCGGGACTTTTCGCAGGAAAGGAGAGTGGAACTTACCGGAGAAGCCTTTTTTGATATAAAGAAAAACAAGGGCCAAGCCTTTGTTGTCGAGACAGAAGGCCTGATAACTAAGGTGCTGGGTACATCCTTCAGTGTTTCTTCTCATCAGGTTGAGTTAGAGAAGGTCTCTGTGAAAACAGGCAAAGTGCGGGTAGAGGAGAAGAGCCAGGGCACGTCTGTTTTCCTTGCCCCTAACCAGCAAGGTGTATTCCATAAAGGTGAGCTTACGAAGGCTGAGATAAAGCACCCGGAGAGTGTTTTCGGATGGACAGAGGGTAAGCTGATCTTTGACAAAACGCCTTTACAGGAAATAGCACCTAAACTGGAGGCCTGGTATGGAGTGCAGGTCACCGTTTCTGTTGAATCAGATGCCCCTTGCCAGCTTACCGGCACCTATACCAATCTGTCGCTGGAAGAACTGATGGAGTTGATTCGGTTCTCTGTCAATATTGACTACAAGATAGACGGCAAGAAGCTTATCATAAGAGCCAAAGGTTGCTAAAACTGTAGCGACTGTAGTTCGCTTTTCAAAGGGTTATGCTAGCTGACATATATAATTAATTTCTAATGAAACCGAGAAAATGAAAAAACATTTGTGCATCTTATTCCTCAGGCTGACGATGCGGATCTTCATCATAGGGTTTATAGCCTATGTGGGAACCTCTATCAGCTTTGCAAGCGAAGTGAAGGGGCAAGACCTAAGGGAGACCTTTGTCAGGTTTGATAGACAGTCTCCTACTGTTGAAAGCCTTTTTCACGAAGTCGAAAAACAGACCCAGTTTAAATTCTCCTACAAGAGTGACTTGGACCTTCGTCAGACAGTCAGACTGCCTAAGAGAGAAATAGACTTGGAGAGTCTTCTTCAATCCGTCTCAAAACGGACAGGATTCACTTTTAAGCAAATAAACTATACCATCGGGGTGAATATAAGGCCGGTTGAAAGCCCCGGTGCAAAACAGATAAAAGACATAACTGTAAGGGGTAAAATAACAGATGAGAAAGGAGTCGCTCTTCCTGGCGCTACTGTGTCGGTAGAGGGTACTGCCAAAGGCACTGTTACGGATTCCGACGGCAATTACATACTTGATATAAACTCTGATGCGGTTTTAGTTGCCAGTTACTTAGGGTACGTAACACAGCGAATCCAGGTTCAGGGAAGAGAAGTCCTGAATATTGCTTTGATAGAGGATAATGCTGCACTGGACGAAGTGGTGGTGGTAGGTTTTGGTACGCAAAGAAAAGCCAGTTTGGTAGGGGCCCAGTCCTCTGTGGAAGCCGAGGCTCTACAGGTGCCGACAGCAAATCTGACCAATGCATTGGCAGGGCGAATATCGGGAGTTATCGGAGTGCAGCGGACTGGCGAACCCGGTTTTGACGATTCTGACATTTGGATACGAGGTATCTCCACTTTCAGTCAGGGGCTTAGTAAGCCGCTTGTGCTGGTAGATGGCACTCCGAGGGCAATGGCGAACGTAGACCCTGAAGATATAGAAAGCTTTACTGTTCTAAAAGATGCCTCCGCGACTGCTGTGTATGGCGTTAGGGGAGCCAATGGCGTCGTTATCATCAAAACGAAGAGAGGAACGCCAGGCAAACCTAAGTTTTCATTCCGTTACTACGAAGGAGTGACAAAGTTCACTAAACTGCCTGAGTTTGCAGACGGGCCAACCTACATGCGCATGTCTAACGAGGCTATAGTAAATCGAGGAGGTGCGCCCATTTACAGTAATGAGGCTATCTCGATGACAGAGCAGGGTACGGATCCTTACCTGTATCCGAACGTAGACTGGATGGATGCTCTTTTCAACGATTTCGGGCACCAGCGCAGAGCCAACCTAAACATCAGCGGAGGGTCTGAAAGTGCCACTTATTATGTGGGAACGAGCTTCTTCGATGAGGTGGGCCTGTACAAGCAGGGCGATCTTGTGGATTATAATAACCAAATAGGGTATAAAAGGTATAATCTGACAACCAACCTCTCTGTTAAAGCTTCCAGCACCACTAAAGTTGATTTAGGTGTACAGGGGTACTTGGCTAACGCTAATTATCCTGGAGCAGGCCAGGCAACCATCTTCGAGAAGGCATACTACGTTACCCCCATCATTCACCCGGTGCACTACGAGAACGGGGAAATCGCCGACCAGCGCTCGGGGGCGCTGGATAACCCATACGGAAACCTTACCGCCACTGGTTACGCCAACCAATGGAGGAACCAACTCTTCTCGAATCTAAGGGTAACACAGGATCTCCCGATGGTGTTAGACGGTCTTTCGGCAACAGCTATGTTCTCTTTTGATGTGTACAATTACACAAGTATGCGCCGAACCAAAAGACCTGACACTTTTCTGGCAACAGGCCGCGATGAAAACGGTAACATGCTTTATGAGGAAACCTACAGGGGAGAGCGTTACCTGAACTTCAGCCGCAACAGTACGGGAGAACGCACCATCTACTTTGAAGGCGCCCTGAACTATGAAAAGTTCTTTAAGAAGCACGAGGTAAAAGGTATGCTGCTTTACAACCAGAGCGATATGCTTAACTCCCAGGCCGGGGACTTCAACAGCTCCCTTCCTTATCGCTATATGGGTGTTTCTGGTAGAGGCACGTATGGGTATGACAATAAGTATTTTCTGGAGTTGAACTTCGGGTACAACGGGTCTGAAAACTTTGCCCCCTCCAAACGCTTTGGTTTCTTTCCTTCTGTTGGTCTAGGCTGGGTTGTTAGCGAGGAAAAGTTCTTTGAGCCGATCTCTGGAGTTTTTCCAATGGCCAAGCTGCGTTTCTCGCATGGTATAGTGGGTAATAGCCAGATTACAGGCAGACGCTTTGCATATTTGTCAACAGTAGGTTCTACAACAGGATACTCATTCGGTAAAGACCGGGGTAACAACTATGGAGGGTATGATATTGGAGAGTACGGGGTGGATGTAAGCTGGGAGACGGCTACTAAAACAAACGTGGGTATAGACTTATATAGCCTTAACAGCGATCTGAACTTACAGGTTGATTATTTCGAAGAACTAAGAGAAGGTATATTCCTGAACAGAAGTGCTGTTCCAGCTTATGTCGGCTTACAGAAAGCGCCTTATGGGAACCTGGGGATTATCGAGAATAAAGGTATTGATGCAAGCCTGACCTACTCCAAGCGGTTCAATGACTTTTTTCTCCAGGCGATAGGGAACTTTACCTTCAGTAGAAATAAGATCATCGATAACGACCAGCCTTCGCCTACTTATCCATGGCTGGATCAGAGGGGAAGGAAAGTTGGGCAGCGCTTCGGTTTGAAAGCCTTAGGCCTGTTCGAAACAGAGGAGGAAATTGCCAATGGCCCGCTACACACTGGCACAGTCCAGCCGGGAGACATAATGTTCCAGGATGTCAACGGTGACGGCAAGATCGATGACTTTGACCGTGTTCCGATTGGCTATGGTACCATTCCTGAGATTGTGTATGGCTTTGGGCTGACCCTGGGCTACAAGAATATTACGCTTTCTTCCTTATTCCAGGGAGTCGGAAATGTAGATATATACATGAATGGCGAAGGGGTAACACCTTTCTCGGTTTCCATGAGCCGTGGCAACCTCCTAAGCAATATTGAAGATCGGTGGACAGTTGACAACCCCCGTCAGGATGTGTTTTACCCCAGGCTCTCTGACGGTAGTCCAAACAACAACTACGCAACGAGCACCTGGTGGTTAAAGAACGGGCGCTACCTTCGCCTTAAAAACGTGCAGTTAAGCTATGGCTTGCCTAAGGCATTCGCACAAAGGCTTAAACTGGACAATGCCAGTATATTTTTGGCAGGCTTCAATGTGTTCACCTGGAGCCCGTTCAAGTTCTGGGATGTAGAGCTGGGGGATGGGAGAGGCACAGGCTACCCCAACATCGCTTCTTACACACTGGGTGTTGACCTGAAATTTTAAACTTAAATAGAGATGAAAAACATAAAATCAATAAAAAGGCCTGGGGGCTTGTTATCAGTTGTGGTGTTTTTGATACTAATATTCACTTCCACGGCTTGTGAGAACGAATTCCTGGATCAGGTGCCAGATGATATTATGACAATGGAAGAGGTGTTCAGCAGAAAGGACCTATCCGAGTCGTACCTGGCCAATGTATACAACTATGTTAGAGACGAGGCCCACAGGACGAACAATACCCCATGGGATGTGGTTTCGGACGATATTGATGTATCCCAAAGAAACAATCCGTACAGGGTGAACCTCGGTAACTGGAGCGCAGCCTCAAACTACTGGGTTTTCTGGGATCACTATTATAAAGGAATCAGGTCAGCCACCACTTTTCTGAATAATATAGATGGAAATGAGCAGATTTTACAGGACAGAGAGGGAGCAAACCTTATTAAGCAGTATAAAGCGGAAGCCAGGTTTTTAAGGGCCTTCTTTTACTTTGAGCTCCTAAAGCAGTATGGGCCTGTCATCATCTTAGGAGATGAGGCTGTAGCCCCGGATCTGTCTACCGACCACGCAAGTATGCAGATGAGCCGAACGCCTTTTGATGCATGCGTTGATTACATTGTAAAGGAGTTAGATATGGCGGCCCAGGACTTGCCCCTACACTTTACACTACAGCCGGAAAGGGATTATGGCAGGGCTACAAAGATGCTGTGTCTGGCAGTGAAGAGCCGTATGCTGCTGTACGCAGCGAGCCCTTTATTTAATGGCAATTCAGATTACAGCAATTTCGTAAACCCTGATGGAACGCCCCTGATGAATACTTCTTTCTCTGCTGAGAAGTGGAAGAGAGCTGCGGATGCTGCCAAAGAAATCATTGACTTGGCCGAGTCACAAGGGCTTTTGGCGCTTTACAAAAAGAGCGGAGCCGACGGGGCGTTTGATCCTTTCCTCTCTTACAGGGATCTGTTCCTGGATCCGTGGAACTCTGAGTGGATCTTTGCAAGAAACTCGAACTCACTATCCAGCTACGAACGATCCTTAACACCTCGATTGGCCAACGGATTCGCCAGCATGGGTGCAACCCAGCAGCTTGTGGATGCTTACCAGATGGCTAACGGCGAGGCTCCTATATCAGGATACAACACCGATGGATCTCCTGTCATCAATCCTTTATCGGGATATTCAGAGGCAGGCTTTTCGACTGAGGCTGGTAAGTACACCAAGGCTAATACCTTCAACATGTATGTAAACCGGGAGCCAAGATTCTACGCATCGGTGATCTATAGCGGAAGCGACTGGATAAATACAACTTCCAGCTTGGGTGTAAGAGAGGTAGAATTATGGTATAGCGGAGAATCGGGAAAGGGAGGATCTCATGACTACTCTGAAACTGGTTACCTGTTCCGAAAGAATGTGCACCCAGACAGTAACCCTAGAGAAAGCAAGTATGTTGCCAGGCCATTGGTGATGTATCGCTACGCCGAGATACTGCTGAATTATGTAGAAGCGCTGAATGAATACAGTGCTGGGCACGCTGATGTACTGCGCTACCTCAATATGATAAGAGAGCGAGGCGGTATACCAAGCTATACCTCAGATAATGGGAAAAGCGGGATGAGAGAAAGGATCTGGAAAGAGAGAAGAGTAGAGCTGGCTATGGAGCATCTTCGCTACTTTGATACCAGAAGGTGGAAGATTGCAGAACAGACCGATGCAGGACCGTTCTGGGGGATGAATGTAAACGCTGGTAACTATGCCACTGACCCTAATTTTTTCCAAAGAACCGTGTTTGAAAACAGAGTATTCAGAAAAGCGTTCTACTTTTTCCCTATTCCTCAGCGCGAAGTAGAAAGAAATCCTAATTGTGTGCAGAACCCTGGTTGGTAATTTTTAAAATAAATCAAATGAAGCTAAACTATAAATTTAATTGGCTACTCCTCGCTGCCGTCCTTCAATGCCTTTATGCCTGTAGCCCGGAAGAGTTTGAGGTTCCTAATGCTGCGTCTTTCTCGAAAGTCTTTCTGCAGGATGCCATAGAAAACCCTGTACAGTATTCCTATGCCATGAAGGATGAGTGGCATAGCATAAAGCTGGGCGTAGGTTATGGAGGCGTGAACTTTCAGAATCAGGACATAACCGTAAATCTTGAGGCCACTACGGCGCTGGTTGATGAATTTAATGCCTTGAACGGTACTGATTACCCCGCTATGCCAGAAGGAAGTTACCGAATAAGTGCTAATGCAGTAGTACTTGCAGCAGGTAAATCTAGCAGTAACAGCATCAGCATCGAGGTTAACCCGCTAAAGCTTACAGGTCCACGACCTCATTTACTGCCCGTAACGATAAAGGATGTAAGTGGCGATGTGCAGGTGAATGAGGAATTGAAAACAGTTTATTACCTCGTATCGGGTGAGTTCGATGAGAATCCTTACGAGAAGTTCTCTCAGGAGAACTGGACAGTTCACAGTTATTCCTCGGATGAGAATGATGGCTCTAGAACTGGTGGCAGAGCACGACACTCCTTTGACGGAAGCCTGGATACTTTCTGGCATTCGCAGTGGAGAAGGGACGCTAACGGCAACCGCCCGGGGCACCCGCATTTTGTTGCCATAGACATGAATGAGAGCAAAATGATTCATGGCTTGGAAATATTTGGCAGGGTGAACCAGGTCGGTGGAAACGGTAACCCGCGTGATATAGTAGTCGAGATAAGCACTGATGGTGAAAGCTGGGTAGAGACGGATAGCTATGTATTGGAAAACACTGCTTCCAATACCATTTATTTCCCTACTGCAATGGAGGCAAGGTATTTTAGAATCACCATCAACGCAAGCCACCAGGATGTGTACAGAACGCACGTAGCCGAGATAAAGGCATTTTAGCACAGCAAATGGCACTACCCATAAAGTATTTGGGTGCTTTATGGGTAGCTCCCTTTATGTGGCTCTGTTAATTTAAGTAACCTAAGTACTAGTATGCTGATTCGATCATCCAATAGAATACAATGCCTGTTTTATTACCTTTTTCTGTCTTTGCTACTTTTCTCCTGCCAAAGAGACGAAAGCGACGAGGAAAGCACCGAAGTAATACCTGTAAAAGAAACCCTCCCTCTTAAAGTGATGACCTATAACATCTGGGGGGCAAGACCCGGTGGTATCCCGAACCTCCAGGAAATTGCCGATGTCATTAAGCGCGTAAAGCCGGATTTGGTTGCCTTGCAGGAAGTGGATGCCTATACCAGTAGAAACGGGGTAAATGTACATGTAGCCAGGGAGCTAGCCGGGCTGTGTGGCATGGAGTATTTCTTTGCGAAGGCCATTAACAACTATGGCGGGGAGTATGGCGACGCCGTATTATCCAGGTTTCCTATTAAAGATTCAAAAGCCTATAGTTTGAGTGTTGTGCCTGAGCTGGGAGGGGAGCAAAGGTCGGTTGCCCGCATAACAGTAGAAGTAGGAGGGGAGGAGTTCTACTTTATCAGCACCCATTTCGACCACCTTAGCAACGAGGCAAACCGTATACGACAGGCCGAAGAGTTTGCAAGTCTGATCCGAAGCTTTGACAAGCCTGTTATTGTAGGGGCCGATTTCAATGCTTTACCCGAGTCTGAAACTGTACGCATACTGCGTACGCAACTCGTGCTAGGGTGTAGAAACAATAACTGCAGCCAACCTACATTCTCCACCTCTAACCCTAATAGGGTGATCGATTACATCATGTACACGGCCCTGGAAAAGCTGACTGTCTCAAACTATGAGGTTCCGCAGTGGGCGTACCGGGAGTCTGACCATTATCCTGTAGTTGCCGCCTTTGAGTATAAACCCGATTAATGATGTATCTTTCTGATAATATGAGAAATGCAAAGAAGCCAGGAAGAAGAGGCTTTATAGGTGATCTTTCAAAGATAACGCTAGTAGGGGCCGTAGGATCATCCCTCCCCGTCTCACAGGCAGTTGCGCAGGATGCAGGTCCAACGGAGTTCAAGTTTAGATCGGCGCCCTATTTGCAAAGCCTGACCGAGCAAGCTGTAAATATACTGTTCCTTACCAGTCAGAATGCCTATAGTTGGGTAGAGTATGGAGAGAAGCAGCTAAACCAGAAAGCGGTTGCCCTTGCAGATGGTTTTGTTCAGGCTAACAATCAGTTAAACTCCATTCAACTCAAGGGGTTGAAGCCTAGCACCGAATATCAGTACCGCGTGGTCAGTAGGCAGATCGTGAAGTTTGACCCCTATGATCTTCAGTACGGGGAGGAAATTGCCAGTCAGGTTTACCGCTTCAAGACAAGGAATCCAGAGGCTTCATCGGTCTCCTGTCTGATCCTCAACGACATCCATGACCGCCCCCACTCTTTCGAGCAGTTGCTGGCTTTAAATAAAGAGTTTCCGTATGAATTTGTGGCATTAAATGGCGACATGTTTGACTACCAGACCGATGAGCAGCAAATTATTGATCACTTGCTGAAGCCTTGCACACATATATTTGCCAGTGAAATTCCTTTCCTGATGATTAGGGGTAACCATGAAACCAGAGGAAAGTTTGCGAGGGACTTCAAGAATTACTTCACCTACGAAGACAACGAGTACTTCTTTTCCTTTAAGCAAGGGCCTGTGCACTGGATTGTGATAGACACTGGAGAGGACAAAGAAGATGGGCATCCTGAGTACAGCGATATTGTAGACTTTGATAGCTTCAGGGAAAAACAGGCCGAATGGCTAGAAAAGGAACTACAGAAGAAAACCTTTAAATACTACAAATATAAGGTTGTTTTGATGCATATTCCCCCTTTTCATGCTGGGGAATGGCATGGGACCAAACATTGCAGGCAGCTATTTCACCCACTGTTTGAGAAACATAAGATCGACATGGTTATTTCTGGCCATACCCACCGCTATGGTGTACACCCACCAGACAAAGATCATTCTTATCCTATTATTATTGGCGGAGGCCCAAAAGAGGGCAACAGGACACTTATCCAGTTACAGGCAAACCGCCAGCACCTTAAAATTAATATGATGAAGGATAGTGGTGAAACGGTGGGTACATACCGAATTTGATAGCTTCTTGAGTCTTCGCATTAGCTGAAACATGCTTGTGCTTCAAACTAAAGTGTCGAGCAAACTAATTCTACTTATTCATATATCAGTTACCCATTCACAAACAGCATAACTACTTTGTGTTTTTACATGCCAAAACGGAATCTAGTGCTGCCCTCCGCTCCTTGGATTCCTTACCTGTAATCACTGATAACTGCTCTGGCTTGATAGGTGTCTTGGCTTGTCTGCAGCACAAAATGATTCTCAGGCTGACTCACATGCTGTACACGCACTGGCCACCTTCGCTAGTCTTGAGGCGAAGCAATACTATTTGTCTCATCAAGAAATTTATTGATCGTGGGTGGTGATTCCTGTACAATCTGCTTTACCGCAGCCCTTGTTAAGATCGAGCCTCGTTGCTTGATTCAGCACCGCCCAGGCCACAAGCAACCCTGCGAAAGACCCGTGAAAGACTGAATAATGAAGAGCGCAAAACAAAAACAAATTTATTCGTATTCTAATGCAAATATCATAGCCACACACCTTATATATATTAAAAGCGCCTTATGTACTGGTACGAAGAAGAAGTGCTGCGACTAGAGAAAGAAAGGGCGGAGCTGGCCTGTAGCCCGTCCACGCTCTTCTACGGAAGCTCCTCTGTCAGGCTGTGGCAGACGCTGCAGGAGGATTTCAGGGAGTACAGACCGGTGAACCTGGGCTTTGGCGGCTCCACGCTGGCGGCCTGCGTCTGGTTTTTCGAGCGCACGGTTGCCCCTTACTCACCTGACTGCCTGGTGCTGTATGCCGGCGACAACGACCTTGGGGACGGGCGGCACCCGGAGGAGGTGCTCATTTTCTTTCAGCAGTTCGTGGCGCGGGCCAGGCAGCGCTTCGGTGATCGGCTGCCTTGCTACTTCGTCTCCCTGAAGCCCAGCCCCAGCCGCCGGAATCTGCTCGGAGAATTCAGCCGCGCCAACCGCCTCATCCAAACAGAGATTCTCGGGCAACACGGCAACTGGAGGTTCATCAACATATACGACAGGATGCTGGACACTGGCGGGCAGCCTAAGGACGAGTTCTTTGAGGAGGACGGTCTGCATATGAACGCAAAGGGCTACGAGCTGTGGACAAGGGTCATAAGGGCCAGCATCGCTCCAGCTGCGCAGTCGGAGGCGCAGCTGTAATCTCCGCCAGATGAACAGAGAATACCACAAATGGTACAGCCCCTCGCTGCAGCGGGACATGGAACTGCTGGTTTTTGGCCATGCGGGCGCCGCCGTGCTGTTTTTCCCAGCGCGCATGGGCCGCTTCTACGATTATGAGAACTGGCGGGTGATTGAGGCTATCCGTGACAAGATCGAGCAGGGGCACCTGCAGGTTTTCTGCGTGGACAGCGTGGACACGGAGAGCTTCTACTGCGAGGGTTGCCACCCGTCGGCAAGGGTGGCGCGGTACCTGCAGTATGAGCAGTATATCCTGACCGAGGTTCTTCCCCTGATTCGGCAGAAGAACCCTGGCGGAGCCATGGTCTCGGCTGGCTGTAGCCTCGGCGCCTTCCACGCCGTTAACTTTGCCCTTAAGCACCCACGCTTCTTTTGCAAGGTGGTGGGTATGAGCGGCCGCTATGACCTGAGCCAGCAGATGAGCCACTACCGCGATCTGCTGCAGGGCCACTGGAGTGAGGGCGTCTACTTCAACATGCCCAACCAGTATGTCCCCAGCATAGACGGCCTAGAGCTGCTGGACTCCCTGCGGAGGCTGGAGATCACGCTGGCAGTGGGGCAGGATGACCCTTTCCTGGGCAGCACCAGCTACCTGAGCCGCGCGCTGCACGGAAAAGGGGTACATAACACGCTCCATGTCTGGCACGGGGAAGCCCACCGGCCCCGCTACTGGCGAAAGATGGTGGCGCTGTATCTTTAGCGCCTGACTGGGATGTACCGCTGGGAGACTCGGCTCCGCGGACCTTGCCACCCGTAAGGCAAAGGCTACGCATTCTTTGACTGCTTTCGGTTCTTTGCAGGAGGCTACAGCGGATAGTAGAAGAAGTTCTCGATGAAAGCCTGTCTGCGAACCTCTCGTGCTGCATGTGCTTTCCCCGCCGCGCTTGCCAATTCCACCTCTTTCTCCGTGTACCACTTCCTTTTACACGGTGCATGCTCCACCAGCACATTTTGCGTCTTGAAGTTACCTTTCTTATAAGCGATAAACTTCCCGCCCCCCAATGGGGTTATCAGCTCCGTGCCTGATGGCAGTACGTTGAACTCTATTCCCTTCTTCTTAGCCATTATACTTATGATAGCCCGCATCTATGGGGCCTGTGTCAAGGCTCAAAGGTAAGGAAGCACTATAGCCTGTGTGTTAAGGCAGCGTAAAGGTTTCATTAACCGTACGTAATGCCCTGCAGCCTATTGGGCGGACCAATGTCCTTTACAAGCGCCCAAGCCCGCTCTACGAGAGCCACGGGTTTTCCTTGCGCCTGCTTCAACGGCTTTGCAGGTCTGACAGTGAAGCTGCATCCGAGGAAGGTGTTAGCTGCAGGTTACCTATATTATTAAGTCTTTATATCGCTCCGCCTTAGTTTGAAGAGCAGAAAATGCCGCCTACCTTTGCGCATAAAGGTAGGCGGCATTTTCTCTTTTCATGGTTATCCCAAGCACAGGTAGAAGACGGCTTTACCTGTTGAGGCTTCCGCGGCTGTTCATCCTGTCTGCACAGTCTACACCTGGCACGGCAACCCTTCAAGGCAGCGAGCACGCCCTGCCAAAGCAGAACCTATCTGCTTTCAATCAACTGTAGATTCTTGCTCTCGAGCTCTACGAGGAGCTTCATGAGTGCCCTCCTTTCCCTTGCAGCCTCTGTTCCCGCGGCTTTAACTAATTCCCCTATGCGGACGGCCACCGCGTAGGGCTGGTTCTGGGTTGTTGTTTCAGCAGGCTTCATGACATTAAAGGAATGTTAATTAATCATTAGGAAATTGTTAACGACAAAGCTAACAAAATTCATCTACACTTAGCCTGCAGCAGACCAACAAATCTGTGCCTAGCCACGGTTTCCAATCCTCATATTCGCCAGCTGGCCTGTTGCTTGTGTCCCAGAACATGAGTTTTAATAAAATCAAGGGCTTGCTATAACAGCTGCATGCTGCGGGGCACCTTTCTGGGCACTGCCGTCCAAGACGTTGTAAGGGAGGTGCTGGGTCTGTGTGATATACCCCATATTGGCCCTGGCTGTCTGCTCCGCAAAAGCGCTCGGTATCAAACGTGCTTTGGTGGCTGGTAATAAGCCTTAAGTAGTTGCAAACGCTGGTAATTGTTCCATAAGCAGTGGAAAATGAGCGAAAGGTGCACCCTTCAACCCAGACCAGCAAAGACTTGTCCGCACAGCCGTTTTCAAAGCAAAAGCAAAACTTGTCGTCTAACTCCTTAACTTTGGCAAGGGTATCGTAGGCTACAAGGTATCTTGCCGTAGCCCTGGCCTACGATACCCTTAAGTTCAGCTACTACCCATTACTCTGGGCTCGCACCGGGTAAGGGACATCATCGGACACAATTATAAAGCATTTCAGACTCCTTGCCACGGACTTTCTGGAGATAGAGTACAACCTTGTGGATGACATACTGGTCGCCAACTGGGCGGGTCCGCTCACAGGTGAAGCTATCATGGGCGGGTATGAGAGTATCAGCACCTTTCTGCGGCAACAGTATTGCCATAAGCTGCTTGACAACCATTTGGAGGTACAGGGTATATGGGCGGACCTGTCCGCCTGGGTCGCCTATGACTGGAACCCCGGAGCGGTGGGAAGGGGGCTCCAGTACCATGCCTGTGTGTACTCCAAAGATACGTTCAGCCGCCTGTCTACTGAGCAGGCAATCCGCATGATGGAGAAGGGGATAGTGGAAGGCTTTGAGACCGTGACGGCTGCCGAGGGTTGGCTGAGGGCCTTTTAAGACCTGCGTTCGGAACCCTCTGCTTTGAGCCAAGTGCCTTTTTCCAGTGACTTGCAGGCTGTAAGCCTGGCACCGTTGTCTGTTCCCCCTAAACAGAGGGCAGATAGCTGCCGCCAAGGCAGGCCAGATAAAGCTTCGGGCGGCAATCAAATACTTAGGGCTCCAGACTGGTACCGTTCGGGTCGGTCTTATGCGGGGGAGCGTTTCTTTTGGCCCTTCTACCGTACTCGTTCTGCTCGAGTTGCGCAACCAGCTCCATGGTGCGGTCTATTACGGCTTTGTCTGTCTGGTACACCTGCTCGTCCAGTTCTTCCCGGATATGCGGAGCAATCTTGTTGTGCAGCACCTTGAGGTAGGTGATGTAGTTGTCGATCTGGCTGCTGATGTCCCGGTAGAACAAGGGGTTCTCCTTGGCCTGGTCCAGGAAGCCTATCTTCTGGTTTTCGGCGGCCCTGATCTCCTCGTACACCATTCGGGCGGCTTCCTGCCTTGACAGCGCCTTTTCCTCAAGCCTGTCCAAGAATCTGTTGAAGTCAAATTCCATACCAGCAGGTTAACGAAGACGGGCCGCGGCGGGTTCTCTTCCTTCTGTTTTGTCGGTCAGTAGCTTTGCCTCTTGCCTGGGCTCTGCGGAAAGCACTGGAGTCCAGAAGCAGCCTGTGGTAAAGGCGTACGGAATCAACGATAATGCCGAGGCAGTGCTTACCTCCGCCATCTCAAGACGCCTTTGAGGCCGTTTGCTTCATAAAAGGCTATGTTCAGTAGAGGGCATATAGCAGCCAAGCCTCTAGTGTCTCTGGCTGCAGCAGTTGCAGGAAAAAGGAAATTCGTCTGAAAAGAAAAGGGTAGCCACAGACTACCCTATCATACCACAACAAACTAATCTAAAACTATAAAAATTAACTTTGGCTAAAAGTTAAAAGACAGACACAAAGACGGTAGCATTGATTCCAGTTTTAGCGGAAAAATTCAGCTATTTTTTAATATTGATATGCTTTTATGATAATAATACAATATTAAACACCGTAGAGCCTGTCGTTTAGTTGTCATGGGGCTTTCACAGGCAAAGGTGGCAACCTTTAAACCTTCTCCTATATGAAAAAGCATGTAGTTTACGGCAGTAAACAGGCCTGCCATGGTGCCTGAGGTTAAGCTGGTAAACTGGTGTCTACCCAACTTAAGCAGCCTGTCTCTTAAGGCTCCCATAAAACTGGCTTGAGGGTGAGCGCTGTTGCTGAGGGCTATTTTAAACCACAGATATAATATACTATCAATATATATTTATTGCCTTATAATTTACCTTATGTTCAAGATCAGTCTGAATAAAAACGTTCTGTAGCAGGTATTCTGTGCGAGAATGGTCATGCATGAGGCTACAGAAAAATTGTGCTGTTTTTCAGTTTATTCAAAACCTGGATATAAAGGTACACCGTATAAAGAAACGGCTAAAAGTTGAAAAGTTTTACTGATAAACTTATCAACAAGAAAAGGCTCTCCATATCGGGGAGCCTTTTCTTGTTTACAGATCGATAAGCCAAAACATGCTAAGTACTGCCTTGGTTAAGCCAAGGCCAGGGCTGGCATTTGTAAAACCAAGTCTGTTTTCTCCATGCTCATGTTTAATCGAAAATGCCATTACTTGCCGTCAGTACAAGCGGCTGGCCATCGGTTACAACAATCGTATGTTCGTGTTGAGCCATATAGCCCCCTCTATCCCCAACCAGTGTCCACCCGTCGCTTAGCTCTTTGGTATAGGTTGATGTGGTTGAAATAAACGTTTCGATAGCGACCACTGAATTCTTCTTGAACCTTCTCTGGTCAAACCTATTTCTGAAGTTGAGCAGTTCGTCAGGCTGTTCGTGCAGGCTTCTGCCGATCCCGTGACCGCCGAGGCTTTTGATGACCCTGTACCCCCTCTTTTTAGCCTCTGTTTCTATCAAACTGCCGATTTCAGATATTCTTACACCTCCTTTGATGCTGTGAATGGCTTTTCGCAGTATTTCTTTTGATGCGTCAACCAGCTTTTGATGATGGTTAATGTCATTGCCAACGACAAACGAACTTCCGTTGTCGGCCCAATAACCGCCAAGCTCGGCAGAAACATCAATATTTATCAAATCCCCTTCTTTCAGTACCCGCTTTTCTGACGGGATGCCGTGGCAAAACTCGTTGTCAACGCTTATACAGGTCCAACCAGGGAAGCCGTAAGTGAGATGGGGTGCTGATCGTGCCCCAAACTCGGAAAGGATCTTTGCTCCGTAGTCATCCAGTTCCTTTGTGGTCATTCCGGGTTGGGCATGGTTCACCATTTTGTTTAGGGCAAAGGCTACAGCTTCGCTCACCTTTTGCATTCCTTCCAATTCAGATTCTTTTGTTATTGACATATCACCTTGTTTTTCTAATCGATAGTTTCAGGATGGCGCTGACTACGGTATGTACGGAAATCTATGCGGCTTACCCGTCGAGATCGACAGAAACCGTAACAGGCCTGCCGAATATACTATATATCCAGGCCAATATAAAGTAATCGGCCGCCCGTGAAAGCACCCAAAGCGGCAACCCTCCAATTGGCTAGAGAGGGACTAGCCCATAACTTTGCTTATGCTCAACTGGAAACGGTTTCTCTGGAACGCAACAGGAGGTGCGCTCCGACCGTGCTCGCCTATTCGTTGAACGGAAGCTGCATTCACCTGGTGATTTGCCGTAACAGTCTGTTCAGCCTGCTTATTTCTGCGTCCACCCTGAACTCTTCACTTGCCAGGAACCTCTTTTGCGGCGGCGTCAGCTGCCTGAAGTTATTGATCTGGTCTTCAAGCAGCAGGTACCTTACGGCCTTGTTGTAGTACATACAGCCCTTGAGACGCAGTGTGTAATAGGAGGCAAGCGACTCTTCCGACTGAACCACAATCCCAGCCTCGTGCTTTAGCTCGAAATCTGCATGGGGATCTATCTTTCTGATCTCCTCGTCAAACGGGTTGTGGTAGTCCAGGCGCATGCGGCTGCCTTCCCCGACAAGCGCGGGGCCAGGATTCCCTCTCTCATCGACGGGGTTCAGCGGTTTGTGCTCCGCAGTGCCTGCCGCCTGGGCCTCCCGCTTGCGCTTGTTGGCGTAGACGCGGCACTTGGCAGAGCAGTAGACGGCCCTGGGCTTGTTTGCCCAGAAGTCGCGCGCGCAGTAGGGGCAGGTTCTCTCGTAGACGATGGAGTTAGCGGGAAACTCTTCCCTGCTGTACTTGGGCATAGGCTTCGGATATGGTGTAAGATTGCACGAATTACGTAATAATTACGTAATTAATAAAACATAAAGTGAATTTATTCAGCATCGCCTTCTATGTGAGACCATCGCCGAACGGTGCAGACAACCTTTTTCTGCAACAAAACGGCATGCCTTTTTGCTTAAACAATTACTTTATAGATACGCTGTAACGTATTAAATTTAAGACTGATATATATTGAATATTAAATTGTTGTGATACCTTTTTTTGCAACAAGATTATCTAAGTGTTTTGGCCATTGAAAATGTGCGTTTTGAGAAGGCAACGGGAAAACCGTAGTCACCCCGCAGACGCGCCGTTGGCAGCCTTTGTCACGGTAAAGCGGGCAGGGCTGCTACTCCAGGCTCAGCAGCCAGTCCAGCGCCTGTGCCTTTCCCGCGA
>NZ_JAJJWH010000002.1 GCF_020907245.1 Pontibacter harenae
TAGGTTTATACGAACTAAGAACCTTAAGTTGACGGCATTGCGCGTTACTCCCCCTTCTACTCTATTATTAATTGCACCAAACGCTCACCATAACACCTTGCATATTCTGCCTTACGGATCAACATCTATTAGGTTGCAAAAAAATTATTTTTTTAGATAAAACCATTTAGTAATACCTCAACACACCTAATTGCTTAGCTAGCAACTTTTTTTAGAACATCATTTCAGAGAACTAGGTGCTTAGCACTTGATGTAATATTGTTTCTTTCATCTGTTGCTTTTTGGACATGTAAGGATTGGCAACGACTAGTTCTTATACCAACAAATTTTTACAGAATTACTTTTTTAAGTAATCCTACAATATGAAATTTTTGAAAGAAAAATTTTGAACAGAATTTTTATTGACTCATTTAAATTGTACTTATCTTTTAAAATAATATGTTAAAACACTAATCCACGTACTGAGCAGCTACTACATACACGCTGTGTTTAGAGTGAGGACTCTGATTCGCTTTTTACATCCTAAATAATTCTCTCCCTTTCTTCAAAAGAGAATTAAGATTTTCATATGAATAAGGCTATTCCCGAAGCTTCATCTGTGCTTGTAGCAAAACCCCATAGTCGGCAAAAATTTTTAATAGTTTGTCGATTATATCTCTGGATTGGTTGGTTTTAAACTCCAGTTCATCTAATGTCAGAAAAGGCCGAGCAACCATCCCCCACCAGAAAGCATCATAATGGTAAAAGTCAGGCAGATATGTTTAACAGCACTTAAATTTTTTAGACTTACATATATAAGCAACGCATTAGCCTACACAGTAAAACCATGAAAATAAATCCGATGCCTAATTCTACCACTCATTCACAAAATAAAACCATGAAAAACCTATACCATTTCCTCCTCAGCATAATTTTCCTATCTGTTTCCATGCAAGCTGCTTCTGCGCAGTCAGATCCTATGCTAACAGGTATCATAGTAGACGATAAAGCCCAGGGCGTGGGCTTTGCCAACATTGCTGTGTTAGATGCCAGTACTAAAAATGTGGTAACAGGCACTATAGCAGACATAGACGGCAAGTTTGAGTTAAAAGCACTGCCAAAAGGTAACTACCTGCTCAGCCTAACAGGTCTCGGCTATTTACCTACGCAAACAGAGGCTTTTGTAGTAGATGATCTTTCCTTTAAGAAAGACTTTGGCAAACTCATGCTAATGCCAGACGTGAAAACACTAAAAGAAGTGACTGTGCAGACAATGCGCCCTACCATTGTAAACGAAGCCGATAAAATGGTGGTGAGCGTGGAAGGCACTGCGCTAGCCTCTGGTAGCACAGCCTTCGAAGTGCTGGCCAAATCGCCTGGCGTTTGGGTAGACCAGGATGGGAATATTCAGCTAAATGGTAAAGCAGGTGTGCAAGTTATGATTAACGGAAGGCCATCCTACCTATCAGGTAAGGACCTTCAGAACCTGCTGCAAGGCATGTCCGCTGAAAACCTGAAAGACCTGGAGATCATCACGAATCCTTCTTCCAAGTATGATGCGGAGGGAGCATCTGGCATCATTAACATCAACCTGAAGAAGAACACCTTGTTTGGCATGAATGGCAGTGCTTATGCTGGTTACCAATATAACAAGTTAAGTTCTTACAATGCAGGAGCCGACATTAGCCACAAGAAAGGCAAGTGGAATTCATTTGGCAACTTGGACATGGCCAAACGGATGAACTACCGCGACATGACGATGGACAGAATCTTAAACGTTGATAACGGGAAAGTCTACCTCGAACAGGAAAGCTATGAAGAAGTTGAGCGTTATACTCCGAGCCTGCGCCTTGGAACAGACTATGATATAAACGATAAACATAGCATAGGTGCTGTGGCAAGGCTTAGCTATACCGACTATAACAATTTCTTTTTAACAGACTCTTACTTAAGAGATGGCAACGCAGCCAACGATTTATACATAGATGCCAACAACGCATCAGAAAGTGCTACTACAAATGGCACCTTTAATCTGCACTACACTGGTAAGCTAGATACAGTTGGAACCACACTATCTGCCGATCTGGATTATGCCCAGGTAAACAGCAAAGAACACTATAATTTTCTGAATACTATAGATAGCCTTGGTAACAACGCTCCTACTCAGCGTATGCTGCTCAAAAGCAACAACCCAAACAGATACAGCATTTATGCTGCTAAAACCGATTTTACCACTGCCGTAGGCAAAAAGAGTAAACTTGAAGTAGGTTTAAAAGCCAGCTATGTTGTCTCTGATAATGAACTACGCTTCTACAAATCGTCGGACGGTATAGATGTACTGGACCCTACAAGAAGCAACCACTTTATTTACAAAGAAAATATTTATGCCGCCTATACCAGCTTCTCAACCAAATTCGGGGAAAACTGGAGCCTGAAAGCTGGTTTGCGAGCAGAACAAACTGAATCTAGAGGAAGATCGGTTACCCTTAACCAAGAAACCAAAAGAAGTTACCTGGACCTTTTCCCTACTTTCTTTCTACAGCAAAAAGTAAGCGATAACTACCAGCTCAGCTATAAGTATAGCCGAAGGATTAACCGTCCTTACTACGAGTCCCTGAACCCGTTTATCTTTTTCCTCGACCCCTATACTTGGTCACAGGGCAACCCTTACCTGAGGCCACAGTACACAAACAATTTTGAAGTGACTCAGACTATAAAGCAAAGTTATAATCTGGTATTGGGCTATGCTGTTACAAAAGGCTTTATGGCCGAGGTGCCCACCTACAACAGCGAGGACAATACAACGGTGTTTCAGCAGCAAAACGTTGACGAAATGATAAATGCCAGCGCCACTTTGGTAGCACCAGTAAGCATTTCAGACAAATGGCAGATGAATAATACGGTTACTTCTTATTACCAGAAGTTCACAAAAGTTATAGATGATCAACCTGTACTAAATGAACAGTTTGCAGTTGTAGCACAATCTAATCAGAACATCCAACTCCCACACGGTATCAAAATGGAAGTGAATGCTGGCTATCAAAGTCCTACGGTTTACGGCTTGTATACTGTGGGTGACCAGTGGTGGGTTGATGCAGGTTTTAAAAAGTCTTTCATGAACGACAAGCTGGACCTGACGCTCAATTTCACCGATATATTCAGAAGCCGTTTGTTATTTGTAGAGACTGTACTTGACGGAAATGTAAACTCTATAAACCAATACCAAGGAGCACAAGGCGTAAGGCTGAATCTGCGCTACAGATTCAGCAAAGGCAAAGAGTTTACAACCAAAAAACGGAATGTTAACCTCGAAGAGCTAGACCGTACAGGTAATTAAAAACTTTAAATTTAAAATACAAAGAAGCCCTTGCTACAGCGTGTAGCAGGGGCTTCTTTGTATAAATCAGGAGCTAATATCTGTTCTGACAAATGACAAATGTCAGTATGTAAAAGAAGGTTCATCATCTGGAACCAAATGCTTGTAGCCGTACTTTGTAAGGTTATAGAGTTTAGTTTTATGCAACATAAGAATTTAGATAAACCCATAGTGCTGTGGCTGCTCAGCAGTGTGCTGCTCATCCTGGCAATGGTGGTTATTGGTGGAATAACAAGGCTGACGGGTTCAGGCCTTTCAATAGTGGAATGGAACGTTATTTCTGGAACCCTGCCTCCGCTTTCCGAAGCTGAATGGCTGATTACGTTTCAGAAATACCAACAGTTTCCTGAATACCAGAAGCTCAATACCACCATGACTCTTTCTGGATTCAAACAGATTTTTTGGTGGGAATACCTGCATCGGCTTCTAGGGAGAGCCATCGGTGTGGTATTTATACTGCCATTCCTGTACTTTCTGGCTAAAAGAAGAATTGCGCCGTGGTTGTTTAAAAGGCTCCTGTTTATACTGCTGCTAGGGGCAACCCAAGGGCTGATGGGTTGGCTTATGGTAAAAAGCGGCCTGGTAGATATGCCGCATGTGAGCCACTACAGACTAGCTGCGCACCTGTGCTTGGCACTTGCGCTTATCTCCACCATCCTTTGGACAGTGGCAGACGTGGTGCAGCTAAGGCCTAAGCAAAACGGCTCAACTCCAAAACTACAAATGCTTTCGAAGCTAGTGCTGGCTCTGCTCCTGCTGCAGATTATACTAGGAGCTTTTGTGGCTGGCCTGAAAGCTGGTTTCTACTACAACACCTATCCACTTATGAATGGCGAAATTTTCCCTTCGCAACTGTGGCCTTACCTTAGCTGGACAAGCCTATGGTCTCATGGCACCGTTGTGCAGTTTTTGCACCGCTGGATAGCTATTGTAGCCTTTGCAGCTATCGTGCATTTATGGCGGGTTTCGAGGCGTGGTAATCTTAACTACTATAGCCAAAACCTGATCACGCTGTTGCTGCTTACCACGCTCTTGCAGGTTGCATTGGGTATCACAACCTTAATGCTGGCGGTTCCTCTGGCTTTAGGAGTGCTACACCAGGTGGTGGCGTTTGTGCTTTTCTCAGTAGCTGTGTTGGCAACGCATAGCCTACGAAATAAGAATGTACAAAAAACACCTGATCCACTCTCTGCATTCCATAATCAACAGGAGAGGCAGGTGGCAATAAGGTAATCAAATCGGCAGTTGCTTTCAAGAAAGCAACTGCCGATTTATTTAGGCCGAGAGCTCTTCGTAGTCTTTGCTCTTTGTCAAGTGCGAAAACTTCTCAGCTAGATCTTCAGGTAATTGTGCCAGCTTTCTTTTTACAATGTCTATCCAGGCACCGTCAACGTTTACAACAGCGGCCTTTACGCCATCACCTCTGTAAATTTCGTGCCTGATAGACCAGCGGGAACCATCAGGCCTGCTTTTGGTTAGCTCCAGCGTCACTTTTATGTTATCGTTAATTCCTACTTCGCGCAGATATACCAACTCCTCCCGAAACAGGATTGGTCCGATCTGCAGTTTCTGGAAAACTTTAAAATCAAGCCCCAAGCTATCCAGTACAGCAATACGCGCTTGAGCGGCAAAGTCGGCATAGGCAGAATGACGAAGGTGCATGTTCGCATCCAAGTGCGACCACATCACCTTGCCTTCATAAGTGTTGTTCATAGTGTTTATTTATGTTATCTAATTTAACTTTTAGGATTTTGAAGCATATTTGCATTAAACACCTATATCCTCATTCCACAGGCTTGGCTTTTCCTTTATAAACTGCTGCATCAGGTTATAGCACTCTTCGCTGTCCACCACCTGCACATCTACACCTCTTGATTTCAGCAGTTCCTCCTCACCCAAAAATGTTTTATTTTCACCAATTACAACTCTCGGTATTCCATAAAGCAGCATAGTTCCAGAGCACATCGGGCAGGGAGAAAGAGTCGTGTACATCGTGCATTCCTGGTACACTGAGGCTGGCTGGCGTCCCGCATTTTCCAAGGCATCCATTTCACCGTGCAGCACTACGCTTCCTTCCTGCACACGCTTGTTATGGCCTCTGCCAATTATTTTGCCCTTGTGAACCAGCACCGATCCAATCGGAATCCCTCCTTCTTCGTAACCTTTTCTTGCCTCCTCTATGGCAACTTGCATAAATTCATCCATATCTGTTTTTTCTTTAAAAGCTTGAAGTTTAGGTCTAGAAGATAATATACAGATTTCTAAGCAGAGAAGGTACAGGTTCAAGATACATATATAGACATTCTGTATCGCAAAAGCCTCAATTACCTGAAAATGAAGCCCTAGTTTAACAAATTATTTCTGTGGTTTATAAAAAGCCATCATCTATAGCTTATCAGGTTACCGAGAAACCTTTGATTTTATCTTGCTTACTTTACCCACTTTAGGTTTCAATTTAGCTAGAAAAACAACCAGAATGACACTGAAAGCAATGATTGGAAGCCTTAGGTAAAGCATGCTTTCAAGGTTGCTCAGGTACATGGTGTGAATGTTGGTAACAGCTGTAAAAAAGCCACTGCCCTGCTCGTTAAAGACATGGTGCTGTATAAAATACCAACCCCAGTGCAAACCAATCGGTAAAGCCAGAGAACCCGTTCTGGAGTAGGCATAGGCAAGCATCAGTCCCCACAGCCCCATGTAAAACAACACCCATAGCATCAGTAAAGGATTGCCGAACACACCAAAGCTAAACCAGTGATACATACCAAAGGCAACCGCACTGAGCATGTTTGCTTTTCTATCCCCTAGAAGTGTGATGGCTTTATAAAGCAAGTAGCCTCTAAACAAAAGCTCTTCGTAGAAGACAGTTTGGAAGCTGTTGAACAAGTCACGAAAGACAATGGAATTAAGCATACTTTCATTTGGCAACCACACAAATTGCGCGACAAAGGCAAGCAGCAGTGCTAGTAATATTGCCAAGAAAGCCGTCACTAAGAAACCTAGTAAAATCTCAAAACCTCTTTCTACTGTAGGAGAAAGCCCTAGGACACGCAGGTTCTTCTTCTCCAGCCGAAGCAAAAGCCAGGAAGCGAGCAGTAGTAGGAAGTTTCCAATCATGGGTGCTATGAATGATATTGTGGCAGCAGCTAGTACCCTTTAAGTAAAACAAAAATTCAGTTTACTCCTACTCTTTCATCCCCTAGTTAAATCTCTTTCCAAAATAAGCATATCTTAATACAACCTATAACAGTATGAGAAGGAACTGAAAAATGTTTAGACAAATGAAGCAACGTGAAGTAACAGACGAAAATGCTACAACTTGGGTTTGTGTGCAGGCCTATAGTGGTGGTTTAGGAGGTGAGAAAACAAAAGATCAGGCTGAGAAATTAACTGAAGATACGGATGGCAAAGTACCTGTAGTTTGCACACCAGATGGTGGCGCGCAAAGCATCAGGCTAAAGCTGCCAAAAAACTGGCTGGAAGAACTGAACGACGACAGTCTGCTGAGGGCGATTTCCGCCGCTAAAGATTAACCATTTTGAAGAATAGTCTACAACTTCTGCTGTATAGCTCGCAGCAAAGTTCTTCTTCGTAAACAGCAGAATTTACTGCGAACTGTTTAGTCATGAGGTTTATTTATGTAGTCATAGAATAAACCCGCCGCAATGGCATAAACGCTGTGATGGAATACATCCGTCGCTATTTGCTTAGGTGTCCAGTTAGTTATAGGCTCTGAAGCATTGGCCGCAGGTAGTATAACCTGAGCAGCACCCCATACGGCTGCAAAATGTATTGCTGTGGCAGGGCATCCCGTAACGCCAGCAACGGAAAGTAATCCGCGGGGCATACCCCATGAAGTGCCGTACTGCCAGTGTATCATTTGCGTAAAGCGAGCAGTATGCTCCTCTTTTACTTCTTTGTTTGTTTTGTCAGGCGCAACAGGTTCGCCCTTCAATTCTGAAGCTTCCTCTTTATCGCTTGGTACAACTCCTAGTACCTGCCCAGCTACCGTTGCTGGAGATGAACTTTGCTGTCGCTTCGTAAGCTGCATCTCGATCATCTGTGAAATTGTAATGGCTGCCGTGCCCACTAGTCCTGCCAGTATACCTTTCCCGATGGCATCTCCTACTGTAGCCAATGCCTGCTGTACTTTGTCGTTTTTCATAGCTTATTTTGGATGAAGCAGTGTTAGTTGCCGCTGCTATATGTTATACATATTCAATCTTATACGGCAGTCCCTTAGCTTGTGGTTCTCCTTCCTCAGGTTAAACCTAAGAATCTCTTAACGCTATTCATAAAAGTTGGCAGACACTAAAGCAGGTTTTAGATTTTATATTCAGAAGGAAATACATATAGCGCAACTATTTGCCTATATCACATTTAAAGTACACTTCATCATAACCTGGCGCAGGCTTATCATCAATTCTGGCAATTCTGTCCAGCCTTATTTCTTCGCCTGTGGTAAGCACCAAATACTCCTCCTCTTCTTTTGTTACCAGCTCTTTTAAAGTAGCATGTCTGGTAAAAAACTCGTTTATGTCGCTGAAGAACTGGATACGTGCTGCGGCTCGTTTGGCTGCCAAGGCCTTTAGTTCTTCATGAAAAGTAGTATCAATTGGTTTATAGGAAGTGCTCATGTGTCAGAGTCTTTTATTTCTTAATTTCAAAATATTATCCTGGTGCTTATACGTGACCTACTGCGTATTATGATGCTTCACTTTAAAATAAGGTTTCTTTCTATGCCAGGTATACCTACAGAACAAAGGAAACTTTTAACGTATACAGGTATAGCTAAACAAGTATACTATGAAAACAAATATAAAAAATTATCAATGGAAGGCGCTTGGATTAGGCGCAGTGGCAGGTATGCGATCTTTGACAGCACCCGCTATTCTAAGTCATCAGCTAAGCTTGGCTCCAGCTGGTGGATTGCAGAACAGCCCGCTTAAATATTTACAAAAAGGACCCGTTGCTACGGGGCTTAAACTTTTGGCTGCTTCTGAAATGGCAGGAGACAAACTTCCTGATGTTCCTGATAGAATTACCTTAGCCCCCATCCTGTTTCGAACCGCAGCAGGTAGTGCAGTAGGTGCAGCCGTGTTTATAGCAAATCAGGATCGTGCGGTTACAGGTGCTGTATTAGGTGGCCTAGCCGCCATAGCAGCAACATACGGAAGCTTTTACCTGCGCAGGTTTTTAAACAGAAATGTAAAGCTGCCAAATGTTTTGTCTGGTGCAGTAGAAGATGCAATTACGATTGGTAGTGGTATAGTTGTGACTAAATTCAGCTAAAAACCTTCCTCTCCCGATAAACCCAAAATGGTAAAAACTATAAAAGCCGCTACAGCAAAACTGTAGCGGCTTTTATGTTGAACAAGGTTTCTCTCTATGCTCTAGCCAGATGCCTTAAATGAGCCACATGCGAGGCTACAGCTAAACGCATTTTGGGAAATTCGTTATAGGTAACGCCATAATCAGCACAAGCTTGCTTTATAATCTTGCTTATGGCTGGATAATGTATATGCGATATTTTTGGGAAAAGGTGGTGCTCAATTTGAAAGTTCAAACCGCCTGCCAACCAAGTAATTAATTTGTTATTTGTAGCGAAATTCGCTGTCGTTTTAAGTTGGTGAATCGCCCACTCGTCTTCTAATCTGTTCGTGTCGATTAAAGGAACTGGAAAGCTTGTTACCTCTACTGTATGCGCCAACTGAAAAACAATACTCATGACGAACCCTGCAAAAAAGCCGTAGAGCAAAAAACCTAACAGCCAAGGCAGAAAACCAACCATGAATATAGGTAGTACTACGAAGAACCCTGCATGCAAAGCCTTAAATCCCCAGAACGAAATATGATCATTCCGCTGCATTTTTTTAAGCGGTAGCGCTCCTACTCTTTTCGTAAAGTATTTCTGATAATCAGAGAAGAACACCCAATAAAAGAACAGCATGGAGTAAGCTAACCAAAAATACAGATGTTGGTAGCGGTGAAAAAACAGACGTTTTTGGCTTTCGCAAAGTCGCAACATAGGTCCTGCATCAATATCATCGTCAATGCCATCGACGTTGGTATAGGCATGATGGATCACGTTGTGCTTTGTGTTCCACATAAACACATTGGCTCCAAGTACATTTAGCGATAAGCCAGCCAGTTCATTTATCTTTTTAAACTTACTAAAGCTGCCGTGCGAACCATCGTGCATAATGTTAAAACCTATGGCTGAAGTTAAACCTCCCAGCACAATGCATTCCAGCAAAGCAAGCCACCCTACGGGCGTAAAAAATACCAAATGCACATATATACCAATCAAGCTTAGCGACAACACAATTGCTTTGGTGTATAATTTATAGTTACCAGTGGTAGGAATTTGCGCCTCCTCAAAATAAAGGTTGATGCGTTTTTTAAGTTCAGCGTGAAATGACTGTTGCTGTACAGAGAATTTTGGTGCAGCCATGCAAAAATATTAGGTATGAACTGTTAGTACTGCCAAAACTATGCCACAGGGATTTATTCAGCAGATATAGCAAAGTTAACGTAATAAATACCTATCTCGTTATTAAAATAGCTAATAAAACAGTGAAATTTTTTCTTCAGTACATGTCGCTAAATAACAGCCCCTAACGCTTAGAAGCCTTAGTTTGCTAGACAACGAGCTAATCTCATGTATATCATTGCTTTGATTAAACAAAATCAGGTACCAAAAACGCTTTACACTTTTCTTATAAACAAATGTTTTTTGTATCATTAAAAGCACCTAAATACAGGTTTTAACCAGTGCTTTCATCCATTCTAAGAAGGTAATATATCTATAGTAGTCTTCCTCCGTACATAAAACTGTTTTCCCGAAATAGTATTAACCACAAATTGAATGATGGAACAACAGTATCTCTGGTGGCAAAAAGAAGTTATATATCAAATTTACCCGCGCTCATTTCAGGATAGTACTGGCGACGGTGTAGGTGATTTGAAAGGTATTATAAGCCGTTTAGATTATCTGCAGTGGCTCGGTATAAAGGCTGTGTGGCTATCGCCTATATACCCTTCTCCAATGGCCGACTTCGGATACGATGTTTCAGACTATTGCGGCATACATCCGCTTTTCGGCACTATGGAAGACTTTGATGAACTGTTACAGGAAATCCATAAGCGGGGCATGAAGCTGATTCTGGACCTGGTACCTAATCACTCTTCTAACGAACATCCGTGGTTTCTGGAGTCAAAATCCTCGCGCGACAACCCTAAAAGAGATTGGTATATATGGAAAGATGCTGCTGAAGATGGGGGTGAGCCGAACAACTGGCTCAGTGTTTTTGGCGGTAGCGGCTGGGAATGGGACGAGCATACGCAGCAGTACTACTACCATGCTTTTCTGAAAGAGCAGCCCGACCTGAACTGGCGAAACCCTGAGGTGCAGGAAGCCATGATGGGTGTAATGCGATTTTGGCTTGAGAAGGGAGTAGATGGTTTTAGGGTTGACGTTATTTACCACATCATTAAGGATGATAAGTTTAGGGACAACCCGCCCAACCCAGACTACAAGCCTAGCATGTCTACTTACGAACAGCAACTGGCCTCCTATTCTACCGACCAGCCTGAGGTTCATGATATCGTTAAAATGATGCGTAACCTGCTAAATCAGTATGACGAGCGGCTGCTAATTGGCGAGATTTACCTGCCTATCCACCGCCTTGTAACCTATTATGGAAATGAGCTGGACGGCGCGCACCTGCCTTTCAACTTTGTGCTGATAAACATTGACTGGAACGCTACCAAAATAGCTTCTGTGATAAATGAATATGAGGGAGCTTTACCAGAGGGTGGTTGGCCTAACTGGGTAATCGGAAACCACGACCAGCCCCGCATTACCAGCAGGGTGGGCAACGAACAGGCGAAAATAGCTGCCATGCTGCTACTTACGCTCAGAGGCACGCCAACCATGTACTATGGCGACGAATTAGGCATGCGCGATGTACCAATTCCGCAGGATGAGGTGCAAGACCCGCAAGGGCTTAATATGCCCGACCTGGACCTTAGCCGCGATCCTGCCCGCACTCCCATGCAGTGGAACGATAGTGAGAATGCTGGTTTCACCGAAGGTAAACCTTGGCTGCGCCTAGCCAAAAACTATAAGCGTGTAAATGTAGCGAAGCAAAAAGACGATGAATATTCCATGCTCAGCTATTACAAGCGTTTAATCGAGCTGCGTCAGCAGGAACCAGCTTTGCATGTAGGCGCTTTCGAACCAGTCTTTACCAATAGCAGCATCATCAGCTATATCCGAAAGCATGAGCAAACGCAGTTCCTGGTAATACTAAACCTTAGCCACAAGCCTTGCAAGTTTGCACCTGAGCATCATCACTACAAAGGAACAGTCGTTTTAGCAACAGATCCAGAGCAAGAAGGAAGCACACTAGACAAAACCATTGCACTCGCTGGCGATGAAGGATTGATCGTTCAGCTGGATGCTTAATCATGAGAAAGGATTGATAAAATTAAAAATGTTTATAGCTGAGTATAAGGCAATGTGAATTGTCTCTTTATCATGTGGGCTCCTTTAGCTTTGCCTGAGCTTGTATATTTACAAGCAATGCTCAGTCAATAGATACTTCCCACGGCTGGTTTAGAGTAAGGCCGTTTATAACATATTTCCTGCTTCCTTAGCTTCAGCATAAGCTGTATACCTAACAAAGAACTTTATGAATGTGTACTTTTCACAAGAAGTGAATTTTTACTACTATTTTTATAATTTCTGATTCTGTTTTTTGATAATAATGAAAAGGTGTGTTAAATTTCGCTATTCAAGCTCTTAACTCACCTTTTATATGACTAAAAATCTATCTAAAATTCCTTTTCTCCTGCTGATGGCCATAGTAGTGGCTACGTTTTTTTTACCCTCTGTACCTAGCACGACAGAAAATGGAGAGATTAACGGGGCAGACACTGCCTGGATGCTGACTGCCGCCGCGTTAGTATTAATCATGACACCAGGCCTGGCTTTTTTCTACGGCGGCATGGTGAACAAAAAGAATGTTCTGTCTACTATGCTACAGAGTTTTATCTGTATGGCTGTTGTAACGGTTATCTGGGTGGTATTTGGTTTCAGCCTTGCCTTCGGAGATTCTATAGGAGGTATTTTTGGTGACCCAAGAACCTTCTTTATGATGAATGGCGTGATTGATGGTGCTCCATGGGTGGCCGCTCCAACTATCCCCCTAGTGCTGTTCGCTATGTTTCAGCTAAAGTTTGCCATCATAACACCTGCCCTTATCACCGGAGCATTTGCTGAACGTATTCGGTTCATATCATATGTTCTCTTTATCGGTTTATTTATCGTTTTCATTTATACGCCACTGGCACACGCCACCTGGCACCCCGACGGCCTTTTGTTTAACTACGGTGTATTAGATTTTGCAGGAGGTACTGTTGTACACATGTCGGCTGGCTGGGCTGCTTTGGCCTCTGCTTTGTACATGAAAAAGCGTAACGATACGAATCATGCACCTGCACACATCTCATATGTATTATTAGGAACAGGTTTACTTTGGTTTGGCTGGTTCGGCTTTAATGCAGGGTCTGCTATGGGCGCAAACTCATTAGCTGCGATAGCACTTGCTACAACTACAACAGCTTCGGCATCAGCTGCTATTGCCTGGGTATTTTTCGATGCAGTAAAAGGCCGTAAGCCATCTGCGATGGGTACTTGTATTGGTGCTGTGGTAGGCTTGGTTGCTATAACACCTGCTGCTGGTTTTGTTACCATTCCTCACTCTATCGCTATCGGTGTCATTGCTTCTATCATCAGTAACTTGGTAGTTGACTGGCGTACCAGAACAAATATAATAGATGACACACTGGATGTTTTCCCTTGCCATGGTGTAGGTGGTATGGTAGGTATGCTTTTAACAGGCGTGTTTGCAAACCAAGCCATCAATGGTGGCAACGAAACAGGCAATGGTTTAATTTTTGGAGAAACCACTTTATTCCTGGTGCACCTAATTGCATTAGTTGGGGTTTCTATCTTTGCCTTCTTCGGTTCGCTGCTCCTACTTAAAATAACAGATCTGATCACTCCACTGCGTGTAACACCTGCTGAAGAAGTAGAAGGACTGGATTTGAGCCAGCACGACGAAACTATGTCTTATGAAGAGATAAAGAAACCAGAGCATGCTGTAGCCTATTAACCACAGCTGTTCATCTTAGACTATACAAAAAAAGCGCCTCAGGAATAATCTCCTGAGGCGCTTTTTACTTGTACGAGTTGCTGAAACTTAATCAGCCAATTTTCCTTCTAAATCCTCAACCTCTAGCATAAGCTCTTCCCACTTCTCCTGTTTTGCATTCAGTTCTTTCTGAACAGTCTGAAATTTAAGCGAGGTTTCCTGTAGCAGATTTACATTACTATAAACTTTCGGATCAGCAATTTGAGTCTCGTAGGCTGCTAACTCCTGTTCCAGTCTTTGTATAGCTTTCTCAACCTCATTTAGCTTCTTGTTCGCCTGCTTCAACTGGTTGTTCAGCGCGTTATATTCAGAAGTATCTCGTTGCTGCTTTGGTTTAACCTCTTCCTGCTTTGCAGCAGGCGCGTTGACTGCTTCTTTTTTAGCCTCTTTCTCTCGTTTCTCCTGGAAAGCTTCATACTCGTGGTAAGTACCAGGATATTCCTTCAGCTGATAATCCTCGATGTACCATATTTTGGTTGCCACATTCTCTACAAAGTAGCGGTCGTGCGAAATCACGATAAAGGTACCTTCATACTGCTCCAGCGCCTGAATCAGTATGTTAACCGACTGCATGTCCAAGTGGTTGGTAGGTTCATCGAGCATCAGGAAGTTGGCTTCTGATATAAGCGTTTTCGCCAGCGCCACCCGCGACTTTTCACCTCCCGACAGCACCTTGATCTTCTTGAAAACAGTTTCGCCTGTAAAAAGGAAAGAACCAAGTAAGGTTCGCAGTTCTACCTCCGACTTGCCAGAACCTGCCTGCTGTAGTTCCTGTAGTATCTCGTTGTCTACTGAAAGCGACTCCAACTGGTGCTGTGCATAAAACGACATGATCACGTTGTGGCCCAGTTCACGCTTCCCTTTGATTGGCTCGGTACCCGCAATAATTCTTAATAGTGTAGATTTACCTTTACCGTTACCACCGACTAGAGCTATTTTATCGCCTCGCTCCACATGCACGTTGGTGTCTCTAAAAATGAGCTTATTGCCGTAGCTCTTACTCATGTGCTCCAATCGAAATATATGACGACCTGGCTGGGTGCTGAATTTAAAGCTAAAATTCACCTTAGCTGCATCAGGAGCTACGTCCTCAATACGATCCATGCGCTCCAGTTGCTTCATACGGCTTTGGGCTTGCTTTGCCTTGGTCGCCTTCGCTTTAAATCGTTCTATGAAGCGTTCTGTTTGCTTTATATGGGCCTGCTGGTTTTCGTAAGCTCCTTTTTGAATTTCATTTCGAAGTGCTTTCTCTTCTATATAAAAACTATAGTTGCCTGCATACACATTCAGTTTAGCGTTGGCTACCTCTACCGTTATATTGGTGGTTTTATCAAGAAACTCACGGTCGTGCGATACCACCACTACAGCACCTTCAAATCGCTCCAAATATGTCTCTAGCCATTTGATAGAAGGTAAGTCCAAGTGGTTAGTAGGCTCATCGAGCAAGAGTAGCGAAGGCTTTTGCAGTAGAATTTTTGCCAACATCACGCGCATGCGCCATCCACCAGAAAAAGAGGCTAACGGCTGTTGCAACTCCTCTGTCGTAAAGCCCAGACCTTCCAAAATGGCTTCGGCACTTGCTTGCATGGAGTAACCTCCAAGTGCTTCAAAACGCTCCTGCAGTCCCGCCAGTTTGTCAACCAACTCATCCCGATAATCAGTTTCAAACTCTACCAGAACCTTCTCTATCTCCTGTTGCAGAATTAGTGCCTCTTCAAAGGCTTGCATGGCTACCGAAAGTATACTTTCATGCGTTTCGTAACTCAGCAAATCCTGGTTCAGAAACCCAATAGTGGTTTCCTTACTCATTTGTATACTACCACTATCAGGAGTATATTCTCCTACAATAATGCGCAGCAGCGTAGATTTACCTGTGCCGTTTAAGCCAATTAAACCAATTTTATCTTTAGGTTTTATATGAAGGTTGGCATCCTCGTACATCGGGCGGCTGCCAAAATGGAAATTCAGGTTATTGATAGAAATCATGTGCTCTGGTAACTATAAGCTGCAATTTACTTAATTTTTTGCGCAAAGACAGGAGATGGCTACAGATATAGCTTATGTAAGCTCACACTCATATATTTTAAACGATGTATAAGCAACTTAAATAGTCAAACGCTAAGCATGAAGCAAGCTTGAAAACAAACTAATACTGGAGAAATTGATTATATTTAGTTGTAGAGTATTTGCCCCTACTAAACATTATGCCTGCCGCCACGTTTCATAGTTTTGTGTGTCAGCTTTGGGAGAAGCCTTCTTTCAGTAAATTTGATTTGTGCTTTACCCGATTTGATAGATAAAGATTATACAGCTAATGCCAGAGCTTTTCATGCTGAAAACTCAACGAAAAGGGGCCAATCTGTTTATTGGCTAAAACTAAACGTTTCATGATTGCAATTACATCGCTATTAGATCGGGTGCATTCTGATCGAGTTTTAGAACTTATCAACCAGTTAGAGACAAACTTCGGCTTGAAGGGGGTTAAAATTACGCCTTACCCACACCTAACCCTGATGATGGCAGAGGTACCAGATATTGAAGAGATGAAGACCTATCTGGACCAGGTCTGTTTCGAAACAGCTCCCTTCTCCATACGCACTACAGGTTTGGGTATCTTCCCTGGCGAGACTCCTGTGATTTTTATTCCTGTACTACGAACAGCCCAGCTTAACCAACTGCATGCCCGCTTGCACCGCGACATTGCCGAAATGAGTAGTGAAATGGGCGTATATTATAACCCTAATTTGTGGCTACCACATATTACACTGGCCCTTGGCGATACTTCGCCAGAAGTGCTGGGACCAATTCTAACCTTTTTAGGACAGTACAACTTTAATTGGGAGATTAAACTCGATAACCTTACGCTGCTGCAGAAATGCGGTGATTATTACCTAAAAGAAGAGCATTTTAAATTCGGTAGAGCTGAGCTGATCAGCTAAGAATTTGTTTAGAGCGAAACTTCAACGCAGCAAAAGGTCTACGTAACCTTACCCATAGTTTTGTAGCCAAATTTTTTTTCTTAGCTGCAAGAATTTGCTTTTCTAGTGTTTTACAGGCTTCAACACAGCATAATTCTTCCTCCTCTTTTTTATTTCACTTTCCAGTACAGAAATTCCGATTTGTTTCATAAAAAATGAAGGTGCATTTATTGGCTCCTATCAAAAACTTTACAAATCTGAGGGAACCCAATCTACTCATCTACAAGTTCCGCTTCCTTTATTAGTCCTAACCTATATTCTATTTTAAGAAGAAACAGCACATAAACCTATAGTAGATACAATTTGAATATTGGTTTAATTTTATTTTTTAGAGATTAAATCAAACTTTTCTAAAATTTGCTCCGTAACCTTCCTAGGAAGATACCCCCTATATATCTTACTGTTCTTCTGCATTTTATAAAAAGGCATCATTTTTTTAAGCTAAACTATACATACTATACCAAAGCATTATCTACAAACTATGGACAACGAAGAAATGAAAGGAAAAGGTGAGAAGTCATCTGTAAATGTAAACGAGAACAGCAAAAACGAGCAACTAGAGCAGTACAGAGCTGACGCAAAAGACCAGTATATGACAACGGACCAGGGTGTTCGCGTTAGTCATACTGAGGATTCACTGAAGGCAGGATCGAGAGGCCCTTTGCTGATGGAGGACTTCCACTTCCGTGAAAAAATGACTCACTTCGATCATGAGTCTATCCCAGAAAGAATAGTGCATGCTAGAGGTTCTGGAGCACATGGTTATTTCCAACCCTACGACGATACATTGAAGGAATTTACAAAAGCTAAATTCCTGACAGACCCCAACACTAAAACCCCCGTGTTTGTGCGCTTCTCCACAGTAGTGGGTTCCAGAGGTTCGGCCGACACGGTACGAGATGTGAGAGGATTTGCTACGAAGTTCTATACCGAGCAAGGTAACTATGATTTAGTGGGAAACAATATGCCTCCATTCTTTATACAGGATGCAAATAAATTTGCAGACCTGGTGCATGCTATAAAGCCAGATCCTGATAACGAAATTCCACAGGCATCTGCTGCACACGATACTTTCTGGGATTTTGCTTCCCTTATGCCAGAGTCCATGCACATGATTATGTGGGTGCTGTCTGATCGTGCTATACCAAGAAGCTTTCGGATGATGGATGGCTTTGGCGTGCATACCTTCCGTTTGATAAATGAAGCTGGCAAAGCGCGTTTTGTTAAATTCCATTGGCGCTCTAAGCTTGGTGCACACTCGCTTGTGTGGGATGAAGCTCAGAAACTGGCAGGTAAAGATGCTGACTGGTTGCGACGCGACCTTTGGGAAGCCGTTGAGATGGGCCATTATCCTGAATATGAACTTAGCGTACAAATTGTAGAAGAGGAAGATGAGTTTAAGTTTGACTTTGATCTGCTAGACGCTACGAAGCTAATACCCGAAGAACTGGTGCCATTAAGACCAATAGGTAAGATGGTACTAAACCGCAATCCAGAAAATTTCTTTGCAGAAACAGAACAAGTGGCCTTCCACCCTGGCAACTTTGTACCAGGTATTGATGTTACAAATGACCCTCTGCTACAAGGTCGCCTTTTCTCCTACATCGATACACAGTTAAACCGCTTCCATAGTGCAAACTTTGGGGAGTTACCAATAAACAGCCCTCTTGCTAGAACACATAATAATCAAGGAGCTGGGTTTATGCGCCACACCATTAATAAGGGTAAGGTAAATTATTGGCCAAATACCCTTGGCGGAGGCTGCCCTATGATGGCCCCAGAAAACATGGGCGGCTATGTGCATTATATGGAGAAAGTTGATGGCAGAAAGATACGTGCCCGCAGCGAAAGCTTTAACGACCACTATAGCCAGGCTACGTTGTTCTGGAACTCCATGACAGAGCCAGAAAAGAAACACATTGTGAAAGCCGCTCATTTTGAACTAGGCAAAGTGATGTCGAAGGAAATACGGCAGCGCATGTTAGGCCACTTCTCTAAAATATCGATGGAACTAGCCGAGATGGTGTCTGAAGGTATTGGTGTGGAGGTGCCGAAAAACTTCAATCAGGAGTCTACAGGCAATTATGAAAACAACGAGGCTTCTAAAACAATGAAGAAAGGAAAATCTGTAAAGGAAACGCAGTTTGTGAGTATGGAGAAAAACAAAATTGAAACAGCCGTTTCAAGAAAAGTAGCCATACTACTGGAAGACGGATATGACTACTGCGAAGTAAAACAGGTAAAGGATGCACTAGAGAAAGCTGGTGCCAGTGCCAAAATCGTGTCTAAGTTCCATGGCATGCGCAAATCTAGCACAGGCGAAGAACTGGAAACAGACAAGAGCCATATTACAACAGGCTCCATAATGTACGATGCCATTTATATTCCTGATGGAGAAAAGAGTATAGAAGCTCTCTTAAAAGAAGGTGATGCTATTCATTTTGTAAACGAAGCTTTTAAGCACTGCAAACCCATCGGCACCTCAGGTGGCGGAATCAGACTTCTTGAAAAAGCCGAAGTTTTAGGTGTTGAGTTTGCAGATAAAACTTCTGGTAATGTAATATCCAATAAAGGTGTGGTAACAGCAGGAAGCGACGCTGAGGCTAGTGAGTTTACGGCACAATTCATCGTGGCTATTTCCAAGCATCGCCACTGGGACCGTGAAGAAAAAATGATGGTTCCAGCTTAAGAAGTACCATATACTTAATAAAGCTTTTCCATTTCAAAAAGTTGTTTGTGATTAATTGTACTGTCGGAGCCGCAACATTGCGGCTCCGACTTTTTACTGTGCACCCAATGAGTTGACAGGTTTTCTAATGCTCAGGCAAATAATGTATCTTTAGTCTTTGTATACATGTTGTCTTAAAATGATCAAAAAGATAAACCTCTATTTACAAGCCAGTGCATTTACTCTTTCTCTGGTTTCTTTCGCTGCCTGTCATAACAAGCTGGTTTCAACTACTCCTGCTGTTCCCATAGAAACTGGCGTTTCTCAGGCCTTAGCGGAGCATCGGGCACAAGTACTGTCTCAGGTAGCTTATAAGATAGATCTTGATATTCCAGTGCAGAAAGCGGCACCGATTCAGGCGAATGAAACTATCAGCTTCATCTTACAAGAAAACAGAGATCCTTTACAAATCGATTTCAAAGAGCAGCCTGACCACTTACAAAAGGTTTGGGTAAATGGAAGAGAGGTCGCCATCGTTCATACAAAAGAGCACTTGGTTATTTCGCCTCAGCATCTGAGAAAGGGAAAGAATGAGGTAAAAATTCAGTTTATAGCAGGGGATTTATCATTGAACCGCAACGAAAACTACCTCTACACCTTGCTGGTGCCCGACAGAGCCCGCACTGTTTTCCCCTGCTTCGATCAGCCAAACCTAAAGGCAACATACCAATTATCGTTGACTATTCCAGAGGATTGGATAGCAATTGCCAACGCGCCATTACAGGACTCTGTACTGGCAGGTCAGCGCAAAACCTATCATTACGCCAACTCCGATACTATCAGCACTTACCTTTTCTCGTTTGCGGCAGGAGAGTTCAAAGCTGTAACTAGACAGTTAAATGGCAGAACCATGCGCTTCCTGCATCGGGAAACAGACGCTGAAAAGCTGGCGCATAGCCTGGAGCCGATATTTCAACTTCACGCCGATGCCTTGTCGTTTATGGAGGATTACACGGGTATACCCTACCCTTTCCAGAAGTTTGATTTTGTAGCCATACCTGATTTTCAGTACGGCGGCATGGAGCACGTCGGGGCTATACAATACAAAGCCTCTTCCCTATTTTTAGATGAGGGCGCTACCAAAGACCAGGAAGTATCGCGTGGGAACCTGATTGCCCATGAGACCGCCCACATGTGGTTTGGTGACCTGGTAACGATGAAGTGGTTTAACGATGTGTGGACAAAAGAAGTGTTTGCCAACTTCATGGCTGATAAAGCCTCCCAAACAGCAGGCGTAGTATCTAACAACGATCTCAAGTTCCTGATCGACCATTTTCCAGCGGCCTATGGTGTTGACCGCACGGCAGGTGCCAATCCAATCCGTCAGCCACTGGACAATTTACAGGATGCGGGAACGCTTTACGGCAGCATCATCTACCATAAAGCACCCATTATGATGCGCCAACTGGAAAGGCTGATGGGAGAAGGCGCTTTTAGAGCAGGGCTGCAAGAGTACCTTAAAACTTATGCTTTCGGCAATGCCACCTGGCCAAACCTAATTGAGATACTGGACAAAAGAACGGAAAAGGACCTGCAGGCATGGAACAAAGTATGGGTAAATGAACCAGGTCGTCCAACATTTAACTATGAACTAAAAACAGAAGACGGTAAATTATCAAACTTCACCATAACCCAACAAGCTGAAGATGGTTCTGATCGCCTCTGGCCTCAGTTGTTCGAAATTGCCTTGGTATACAAAGATCGTGTAGAGGAGCTAACTGTAAACATGGATGAAAAGCAGGAGGTTGTTGCAGAGGCTGTTGGTAAAGAAAAGCCGCTGTTCGTGCTTTTCAACTCCTCGGGGCAAGGCTATGGCCAGTTTCCAATTAGCCAGGAAGGTTTAGCTTTGGTATACACATTGAAAGATCCTGTAATGCGAGCTTCAGCTTACATCAACCTATACGAAAGTATGCTGAACCAAAAAGACATCTCGCCTGATATCTTGTTGCTGAACTCCTTAACCGAACTAGCAAGGGAGCCAGAGGAGCTAAACCTGAAACTGCTGACAGGACAATTGAATGAAGTATACTGGAAATTTATTCCGACAGCTTCTAGAGACTCTATCACAACATTTGTTGAAGAAAAGCTGTGGCAAGCTGTGCAGAGAAGAGAAGCTGCTAACGAAAAGAAACTGCTCTTCAAGGCTTACCAGAACGTAGCCCTCAGCCAAAAAGCACAGGACAAACTATACCAGATATGGGAGTCACAACAGGCTCCTGATGGCGTTAAACTTTCTGAGGATGACTATACTTCTCTGGCCTTAGCCATGGCAGTTCGAGACTATAAAAGCGACATTCTGGTAAAACAACTAGCACGCATTAAAAATCCTGACCGCCAGAAACGCCTGCAGTTTATCATGCCAGCTCTTTCTGCTGATGTAGCGGTACGTGATGCCTTCTTTGCCTCACTTAGCAAGCAGGAGAACAGGGAAAAAGAGGCATGGGTGGCAGCGGCCCTAAGTTACCTGCACCATCCGCTTCGCGCTGAAACCTCTGAAAAATACTTGCAACAAAGCTTAGAACTGCTGGAAGAGATACAATTAACTGGCGATATCTTTTTCCCTACCAACTGGCTAATGGCCACCTTCAGCTCTTACCGCAGCCCAGGTGCCGCAGAAACTGTAAGAACATTTTTAGAGCAGCACCCAAGCTACAACCCAAAACTGAAAGGGAAGATTTTACAGGCAGCAGACGATGTTTTTAGAGCAGAAGAACTGCTCGAGAAGCAAAATTAACTTCTCAACCTATAATTATTCTATAGCTGGCTTCTGTATTTTAAGACAGCTTTGATATATTAAAAAGAGGCGCCAACTGTAATTGAAAGATTACGGTACTTGCCACCTGAATTGTTGTTATTCATCACTTCAGTAAAACCATGACTATACATTAGATCCGCTTCTAATATCCACAAGTTTATGCCAATACCAGCATTTAGTGCAAACTGTGCTTTCGTAATATCGTCCCTTCGTATACCGATTGTATTGTCTGCTACACCTAATGCATAAGCGAAAGATGGCCCAGCCATATAGCGCATACCTGACAAAAAGCTGTTATTTGCTTCAGTCTGGATGCCGAATAAAACTGGCACACGCAGATAACGCACCCTTAATGCATCTCTGTCTCTTGTTGCTGGCTGCATAGTCCTAATGAGATTTACTTTATTTGTAACGAAGTCAAGGCCTGGCTGTACATAAAAAAAATCTCCAATTCTGCCGTATACACCAAATTCGGTTCCTACAGCCGCATCAGATTCCGAGACAGTGGCATCATTACTCAAATTTGCCATATTAAGTCCTATTTTAGCGCCCAAACGAAGATTATCGGTTTGCGCCTGCGCTCCTACATATGTAAGTAAAGCGATAAGTATGATGAAGATTCTTTTCATGTATATTTTTTATAGTTTATACTGTTATTTCAGAATTTTAACTCAATTCTTAAGCAGAAACTTTATCAGCATATACTTATTTAGAATTTATGAGCCATAAAAAAGCAGCAGCTGGAAAACCAACTGCTGCTTTTTGCTTTATAGTACAGAATCTAACTTTTAGTAGCTAGAACCTACATATCTAGTACAATCGCGAAGATCAAAGGCGCTACAATTGTAGCATCTGATTCGATCATGTATTTTGGAGTGTCTTTTCCTAACTTACCCCAAGTAATCTTCTCATTTGGCACAGCGCCAGAATAAGAGCCGTAGCTAGTAGTAGAGTCAGAGATCTGTGCAAAGTAGCCCCAAAGCGGAACGCCTGTGCGCTGCAAATCCTGGTGAAGCATTGGTACCACGCAAATTGGGAAGTCACCTGCTATACCACCGCCAATCTGGAAGAAACCGATTTTAGATTCTTCTCTAGCAGTTTCAGTATACCAATCAGCTAGTTGCATCATATACTGTATACCAGTTTTCATGGTATGCACATTCTTAATATCACCGCTGATAACGTGACCTGCATAAATATTACCAAGGGTTGAGTCTTCCCATCCTGGGCAAATGATCGGCAGGTTTTTCTTGGCTGCTTCTAACATCCAGCTGTTCTTTGGGTCGATTTGGTAATACTGCTCCAAATCACCAGATAATAGCATTTGGTAGAAGAACTCGTGCGGGAAATAAGCCTCTCCTGCTTTATCTGCTTTCTCCCAGTACTTCAACACCACGTGCTCCAAACGGCGCATCGCCTCTTCTTCTGGTATGCAAGTATCTGTTACACGGTTTAAGTGACGGCTTAATAAAGCTTCTTCATCAGCAGCAGAAAGCTCGCGGTAATGCGGTACACGCTCATAAAAATCGTGGGCAACCAGGTTGAAGATATCCTCTTCCAGGTTGGCACCAGTACAAGAAATAGCATGCACTTTATCCTGACGAATCATCTCGGCCAGAATAATACCTAATTCAGCTGTAGACATGGCGCCTGCCAATGTAACCAGCATTTTACCACCTTCGTTAAGGTGCGTTTTGTATCCTTCGGCAGCATCAATTAAAGAGGCCGCGTTAAAGTGTTTGTAGTGTTTCTTTAAAAAATTTGTTACTTCCATTTTCATTGGTTTAAAGCCTGCCCCAATAGGACAGCTTGAGTCCGCAAGTTATGAATTATTATGATTTATACTTTACGGAGCATAAACTGCAGCAGTTCAAACCAGAAAGGCCTGGCGAATTCCTAATGACAGAATATCATCCTTTTCATTCGAGTACATAACAAGTATGGGGCCATAAAATTCCACCACTACAAAAAATATTTTACCCTAAACAGGCTTCTCTATAACCAAATTATGGTTGGTGTAAATACAAATATCAGCAGCTATCGTTAAACTTTCGCGTACCATTTCTTCGGCAGTTAAATGTGGCGCATGCTTCTTCAGAGCTAAGGCAGCAGAGTGGGCAAACATACTTCCAGAACCAATGGCAGCAATTTGACTGTCTGGCTCCAGCACATCACCTGTACCAGAGATGATCAGCAATTCTTCTTTGTTAGCTACTACCATCATTGCCTCTAACTTGCGCAGGTACTGGTCTTTGCGCCAGTCTTTTGCCAACTCAATGGCAGCACGTTTCATGTTGCTGTTATAGGCATTTAGTTTCTCTTCGAAACGCTCTAACAATGTGAAAGCGTCCGCAGTTGAACCGGCAAAACCTGTTACCACTTTACCGTCTAGCAGTTTGCGTATTTTCTTCACATTGCTTTTAGCAATGTGCTTGTCCATGGTTGCCTGTCCGTCGGCTCCAAGAGCTACTTCTCCGTTGTGGTAAACGCCTAATACCGTAGTTGATCTTATCTTCGTCATGAATTATCTGTTTTATCTATTCAGCTTATCGTTATACTTTCTTTTCTTCTGTAAAACTACGTTATCTCCAAAGAAAAAGCCAAAGCAGTAGAATGCGCCATATTGTCTGTTTATTAGAGGAAGTAAAGTTGCGTTAGTTGCTACACCATTTTTGAATGCTTATTTAAAGCAGCTTAAATATAGTAGTATCAGTACATGCAACCATTGTGACAGCATTAGGGTCAGTATTATGTATGATGCAATAGTAGATCAGCTGTTTTACTGGCTAGTTATTTGATTAAAAAGCAGCATAAGAACTATGATCTTCTTTTATTTGCTATCTGCATGATAAAAGAAGGCAGTACTAAAGGGGCATAATAGCCTTTTCTTTTAAATTCATTTTAATATTTTACATCAATTCCATCCCATGAAAAAAAGTTTTTCCAGCTTTTCATTAAAAAAAGTAACCCTTATGTTATGCGGCGCTTTAGCGCTGACATTTACAGGATGTATAGACAAAGAAGAAGAGGCTTCGCCCATCTATCCTGCTGTAGCTTCTGTTTATCATGCTTCTCCAGATGCACCCGACTTCGACGTTTACTTAAATAACTATAAAATAAATACGCAGGCTTTCAAGTACTCGAACTACGCTTCGTATTTCAATATTGGGTCAGGTTCAAAAAGTTTAAAGTTAACACCTTTTAATGATGATAATGCGCTTCTTGACACCGCTATCACTTTCCAGCAGGACCAGGCGTATTCACTCTTCGCAACAAACGCGGTGCAGAATCTGGAACTTTTAGTGGTGAAAGATAGCCTTGTCGTACCTAATGGAGGAAAGTCTAGTATCCGTTTTATTCACTTGTCCCCTGATGCCCCTGCAGTAGAAATAAATGCAACAGGTACATCAAGCACAACATTGGAATTGGGTGCAGCTTATAAAGAAAACACCGCCTACAGCGAAATAACATCTAACACTTACGGCTTTGTAGTTCGCGATGCCGCAACAGATGAAGAACTTCTGACAGTACAGAATATCAGTTTGAGTTCTGGAAGAATTTACACCTTTGTTCTTCGTGGCTACACTACGCCTCCAGAAGGAAATTCCAATACGCTAAACCTGCAGGTTGTCACCAATTACTAGAGTATTGCAATACGGTAGCTTGTTTTGTTTGATAGTTAACCTTATTTTTAGTTAAGCAAGCTACTGTAAAACTATCTATACAAAATCCTCAACAGCCTAACCTTCTATGAAGACCTGTACTACCTTTCGACACCTCAGCCTCGCCATCATTCTTGTTACCCTTCTCAGTTCTTGTAAAAAAGAAAAAGTAGGCGTAGTAGCCATGTCTGATTCTACGAAAGCGTGGTTGCATGAAACGAACGGGAAAATTAGCTTTTCAACGTTTGCAGGTGACCAGCAAGAACTTACTGTGAAGGTGAAAGAGGAGGTGAAAGTTCGGCCTCCTTCATTTGGAAATGGCTATGAAGAAGTCCAGACGCGGGAGGTATTATTCGAAGCAAATCATTCGAATCTGAAGATTTTGATAATGGCTGAGCGTAGTTTTGTTTATTTCAGAAGCACTGCTCCATACTACCACGATGATACTTATGCTGCACTATTTACCAGTAGCAATCCTATACAGGAATATGTAAACGAATACAGAGTTGCTGCTGAGCTTATAGATAATGTATCGCTCGGTGGTAAAAATTACGACCGTGTAGTTCATATCCGTTTTCCTTACTATCCAGATTTTCCAGATAGCTTGCGCGAACTTTTCTATAGTAAGCAAGATGGTCTGATAGCATATACCACCGTTGACAATAGAATGTGGTATCTTGATGAATAGTAATTGAAGACTACGTTTAGGCATTCAAGTAAAGGCCGTCGGTTGTTTCGGTTAACTCAGAAAAAGTCGGACTGATAAAAGGACCAACTTAATACAATTTACTTAATTGCGCTTCCCCGTATTCAGAAACTGAAAGAATGATGCTGTATGACACTTCATCGGATTCTGCAAGTTGAACGCTACCAGATCCGTTACTGACAAGGACAACAGAAACAACAAGCTCATCTGCATGAAAAGTCTTGAAAGACTCAACAGATGACAGAACCTTAACAAGAGATTTGTCTTTTACCTGCGCTACCTGAGGCTTTAGATTTTGCCCAAATGTGAGGGGGGAATGCAAGAAGAGAGCTACTAGAAACAGATATTTCATATCACATCATTTAGATCAACATCATCATGTCTGAAGATAATTAAAAGTAGCAAGCATAAAAAAGCCTCTCCGTTTCCGAAGAGGCTTTTCTTTATTTATACTGAAAGGAATTAAACCAAGATTCTTACTGGGTTCTCCAACAGGTTCTTGAATGTTTGCAGGAAGGCAGAACCCACGGCTCCGTCTACCACGCGGTGGTCGCAAGACAACGTAACTTTCATGATGTTACCGATCTTAATTTCACCGTTCTTCACCACAGGTACCTGCGAAATACCACCTACTGCCAAAATACAAGCATTTGGCGGGTTGATGATAGCTGTGAACTCGTCTATGCCGAACATTCCTAAGTTAGAGATAGAGAACGTGCTACCTTCCATTTGCGCAGGCTGCAGTTTCTTGCTCTTCGCCTTGCCACCTAAGTCTTTTACTTCCGCAGAGATAGCAGAAAGCGACTTGAAGTCAGCGTTTTTCACAACTGGTACCAGCAGGCCTTCTTCTACCGCTACAGCCACACCAATATGTACGTGCTTGTTATAACGAATCTTATCGCCTAACCATGATGAATTAACAGCAGGGTGCTGACGTAAGGCAGCAGCAGCAGCTTTAATCACCAAGTCGTTAAAAGAGATCTTAACAGGAGAAATTTCATTCATGCTGGCACGAGCTTCCATCGCTTTGTCCATATCAATAGACATGGTCAGGTAGAAGTGTGGAGCAGTAAATAAGCTTTCACCCAAACGACGCGCTATTACTTTACGCATCTGAGATACATTTACCTCTTCGTAGTCTTCTGTAGCAGTACCAGGCATAATGCTTGGAGCCGGCGTTGCAGCTGGACTAGCGGCAGCTTGTTGTTGCGGTGCAGCAGATGGCGTGAAGCTTTCTACATCTCGCAGTACAATACGGCCACCTTCGCCAGAACCTTGCACCTGAGAAAGGCTGATGCCTTTTTCCTGTGCTACTTTCTTAGCAAGCGGAGAAGCTTTAATTCTTCCGCCTTCATCTGTTGTAGAAGATGAAGTTTCTGTTGCGCCTGGCACAGTGGTATTTACTGCACTTTCGTTCATAGAAGACGCTGCACGAGACTGGATATCTTCATCTGTCTTCGCGTTCTCCTCACGTGAATCTAGGTTAGCTTCGCCACCACCGCTTAACAAAGCCTGATAGTTAGCACCTTGCTCACCGATTACGGCAATTACAGCATCAACTGGTACAGAACTTCCTGCGTCTACACCAATGTGTAGCAACGTTCCGTCTTCGTACGCTTCCAGTTCCATTGTAGCTTTGTCTGTTTCAACTTCAGCCAGTATGTCGCCAGACTTAACTTTGTCGCCCACTTTCTTCAGCCACGAAACAAGCACACCTTCTGTCATGGTGTCGCTCATTTTTGGCATGCGGATAACAGAAGCCTTGATGTTGCTGGTATCTACTTTAGCACTTGCAGCAGGAGCCTCTTGCTTGGCAGGAGCCGCAGCTGGTGCCTCTTCTTTTTTCTCTTCCTGAGGAGCAGCAATGCCACCGCCTTTTGCTTGGTTCACCAAGTCAGAGATATCATCTCCTTCTTTACCAATGATAGCGATTACTGCATCAACTGGTACCGAGTCGCCTTTTTTAGGACCGATGTATAAAAGAGTGCCATCGTTGTAGGACTCTAGTTCCATGGTGGCTTTATCAGTTTCTACCTCTGCCAGTACGTCGCCAGAGCTAACCTTATCACCAACACTTTTGAGCCAAGATGCAATTACCCCTTCGGTCATCGTATCACTCATCTTTGGCATTCGAATAACTTCAGCCATATTATCTTGTTTTATGTCGCCTAATTTCGTCTAATGTATCGTAGCCCAAAATTAGATTTAAAAATATTTTATTCAAACTATACTTGTTATTTATTGTTGGCGCTTAGCCTTTCGTTTGTGCATCTTCGTTAAATTTAGCCAGATGCTCCACATCGCAGTAGCTCTTTACCTGAAACATAGTCCCTGTATAGTCAAGTCTGTAGAGGCACAGATTCTGGTGCTCAAACTCCTCCATGCAGCTTAATGGATAATTCAACAACACACAAAGCAGAATACGCATCGCGCGGCCATGCATACAAATTAAAATTGTTTCTTCTTCTGGTCTGCTCAATATTAGATCTACCACAGGCCTTTGCCGTGCAGCCACTACCTCAGGGCTCTCCCCTCCTTCTATGCATACACTTGTTTCGCCGTTAGTCCAGCGTTGCAGCATGTCAAAGTAATAGGCATCCTCCTCTGGCGTCATGCGTGTGCCCTCACGTGTACCCCAGCTTATTTCGTTCAGCCCCGCATGTTTTTCGTGTGGAATACCCAAATCAATAAAACCCTGCACCGACTGCACACTGCGCTGCAAGGCAGAAGTATAAACTTTATCGAAGGGAACATCTTTGTACTGCTCAAAAAACAGTTCTGCCTGGCGCTGCCCTGTAGAGTTAAGCACAGAATCGATTCCACTGCCTTGTACTACGCCTCTAAGGTTATAGTCGGTCTGTCCGTGGCGGACAAGGTATATTTTCTTAATACTCAAAATTCTTCTACTTTTGTCTTGTTATCATTTCTATTCCGCAATAAATATAGGAATCGCAGCGTATGCATAAAAACAATAGTACGGTAGAGCGTGTAAAAGAGTGGTGTAAAAATACCATGATGGAGCATATTGGCATCGAAATAACTGAGATTGGCGATAAATACATCTGTGGTAAAATGCCTGTAGACCATCGTACACACCAGCCGATGGGCCTTTTGCACGGAGGAGCTTCTGTTGTTCTGGCAGAGTCTTTAGCCAGTATGGGAGCTGCCTTGCAGGTAGACCTGGAGAAGAAAGCCTGTGTGGGCCTGGAAATAAACGCCAACCACATGCGGGGCATACGAGAAGGCTGGGCATACGGCAAAGCTTCGGCTATACATGTGGGGCAGACAACGCAGGTTTGGGAAACGAAAATTACAAATGAGGCGGGCGACCTGATCTGCATCAGCCGCATGACGGTAGCCGTGATCGACAAAAAATAAAACTATGGCACAAGCATCTGCCCCTGAAGAAGCGGCAAGAGGTGCAGCAGCACACAACTATACCTTAGAACAAACTATTCATACGGCCCTTAAGCTAGGTAAAGCAGTAGCCGCCTGGCGGCTACCCAATACATCCGAAGCTCACGTAGCAGTTTCTTTACAGGACAAGTATACGACGACACCACCTACATTAGAGAACAGCCCCTTCGGTTTCCTCTTCTGCCCTTTTCAAGAGTCTGAATCAATGCAGAACCTTTTCATAAAAGCTGATTTATACTTCAGTCAGGTAGCAGGTATTCATAAAGCTGCCACCGATGCGCCTGCACAAGAAGTGGCAGAATTTGAAAAGGCGCTGACGCAGGATGATAGTAATTCAACCTGGCACACCTCCTCTTCTAAACAATCTCATGAGCAGCAATCGGATGAGTATTTTCAGCAAAAGGTAGCGCACGCCGTTAGTGCTATACAGGCTGAAGAGATGGAGAAAGTTGTTCTATCTCGATCAAACATTGTAGCCCTTCCAAAAAATTTTGACTTGGCCGCAGCTTTCCAGCTTATGTGCCAGAAGCATCCGCGAGCTTTTGTTTCTGTAGTTTCGGCACCTGGTGTGGGCACTTGGGCTGGCGCTTCCCCAGAAATTTTAGTTAGCATTAACGAGCAGCAGATTTTTCATACTGTTGCCTTAGCAGGCACACAGCCTGCTACTGAAAGTGTAGCAGATGCCATTTGGCGGCAGAAAGAAATTGAGGAGCAGGCCATGGTGGAGCGTTATATTCTGCTTTGTTTTAAAAGCCTGCGCCTGCGTGAGTATACAGAAGTTGGCCCTCGCACCGTGATAGCCGGAAACCTAATGCACCTCCGCACCGACTTCAAAGTTGATTTAAAAGAAGTAGATTTTCCGAGCCTAGGCACCGAAATGCTGCGACTGCTGCACCCCACTTCTGCCGTTTGCGGTTTACCGAAAGCACCTGCCCTTAAGTTTATACTGGAACATGAAGGTTATAATCGCAGCTATTACAGCGGTTTTTTAGGGCCAGTAAACAGCAAGGCTGGAACACATCTTTTCGTGAACCTGCGCTGTATGCAAATTTTACAAGAGCAAGCCATTATCTACGCTGGTGCTGGCATTACCGCCGAATCGGATCCAGCCAAAGAGTGGGTGGAAACACAGCATAAGATGTACGCCATGCAACATGTTTTAGAACTGATTCAGGATTAAAATTTGAAGATGAGGATATTTGAAGATGCAAAAATTGGAGATGTGGAGATGTGGAGATATGAAAGATAATGAATGGTTTGGAAAATCTGAATGACTACATGCTCCTTGTAGAAGCCTCCGCCGTTGTTGCGTGTTTACACCAACAACTCCAAGCACAGCAGGAGTAGCAAAGAGCCCTCATTTCTCTCAAACATATTATGGTTGTTGGTCAAAAGACGCAACAACGGCAACCGATCTTGCACAATCAATATTTAATCATTCAAAATCCAGTTATTCAAAATTAACTTATGATCATACAGCCTGTTGTAAATATAGCCGAGATTTGTGCTCAGAAAGGTGTGGAGCAGGTAGTACTGTCTCCTGGTTCGCGTTGTGCGCCTCTGACCATTGCTTTCGCAAGACACCCGAAGCTGAATGTGCGGACAGTAACAGATGAACGTGCCGCTGCTTTCATTGCTTTGGGCATGGCCCTTACAACAGGAAAACCAACGGTACTAATTTGTACTTCGGGCACAGCGGCGCTTAACTATGCGCCAGCCGTGGCAGAGGCTTATTTCCAGCAGGTACCTTTACTAATTCTTACCGCCGACCGTCCTCCTGAATGGATAGACCAACTGGACGGGCAGACGATTCGGCAGCAAAACGTATATGGGCAGCACATAAAGCAGAGATATACTTTTCCAGTAGATTTTTCGCACAAGGATGCCGTTTGGCATAGCGAACGCATGGTTTCGGAAGCTTTAAACGAAACTGTGGCTTTTCCTGCTGGGCCTGTGCATATCAATATACCGTTGCGCGAGCCTTTCTATCCTGCCCCAGGCGAGGAAATAAGCTTTGATGCGCAGGTGAAAGTAATTGCGGAAGAGCCTAATTCCTATGATCTTAGTGCGTCTCAACTGCATAAACTTCAGCAGGAAATACAGCAGTACAAACGAATTTTAGTAGTAGCAGGTCAGGATATATATAACCCCCAACTACTGCAAAGTTTAGAGGCATTTTCGGAAGCTACAGGTGCTGTGGTGGTAGGTGATATTATCAGCAATATTCAGGATCTGCCGTCGGTGGTACGGTACCAGGATGCGCTTCTCTCCTGCCCTGACGAAGAAAAGCTGAAAGCTTTCCAACCTGATTTACTCATCACCTTCGGCAAGTCTATCATTTCTAAAAGCCTTAAACTGCACCTGCGCAAATACAAACCAAAGGGGCAATGGCATGTGCAGCCAGCTGGTCAGGTAGCAGATACTTTTCAGGCTTTAACAAAGATTGTGCGCTGTGCTCCAGAAAATTTCTTTTCTACTTTGGCTGGTAGTACAGAAACTGATGCAACGTATGCGAAAGCCTGGGCTGAAATGAATGCGATAGCAGGCAATTTCTTACAACAGTATTTGTCAGACGCAACGTATAGCGAACTTTCTATTGTGGCAAAAGTGGTGGCAGCATTACCCCAACACAGCAACCTAAATCTGGCCAACAGCATGGCAGTGCGCTATGCAAATATCATTGCGCTACAGCCTGAGCAACAGGTGCAAGTATACGCCAACCGCGGCACCAGTGGCATAGATGGCAGCAATAGTACGGCTGTTGGCTGCGCCCTTAGCAGCCAACAAATCACCACATTAATCACAGGCGATCTAGCTTTCTTTTATGACCGCAACGGTTTATGGCACAACTACCTGCCGCAGAACTTGCGCATTGTGCTTTTAAACAATCATGCAGGCGGCATTTTTAGATTAATAGATGGGCCAAAGCAACAACCTGAACTGGAGCCGTTTTTCGAAACTAAACAAACTTTAAGTGCTGAAAACACAGCCAAGGATTTCGGCATGAACTATAAAGCCATCAATTCTTTAGAAGAACTGGAACAGGTCCTGCCTTTATTTTTCTCAGAAAAAGAAGGTGTAAGCATTCTCGAAGTCTTTACCGATAGCAAAGAAAATGCAGCTTTGTTTGCCACCTATAAACAGGCGTTAAGAAAGGCATTTTAAACCTCTGTTTAGAAGAAGCGAGACATTGTTAGTTACCGCTCACTTAACAAGTGTTGTAAATATTTCGTATCTTAAACAAATAGCTATATATGTTTCATTTAAAGCTTTTTGTTATGGATATTCTTCACCACGCGCAGCAAAAGTCACGAGTTTCCAGTGCTAATAATCCTGTATGGATGGATGCTCTCCGAATTGCTCTGGGGCTATTCCTCTTCATCAAAGGGGTGCTGTTTCTTCAAAACACTGTAGATGTTTTTGCCTTACTCAGCATGCAAACTGACGCCGAGGATCTGAGAAGGGCAAACATGTTTTTCAGCTTCGTACATATGATCGGTGGTTTGATGATTGCCTTTGGTGCACTTACACGCCTGGCGCTTCTTTTACAGATTCCTATACTTGTTGGAGCAGCGTTATTGGTAAACCCTCAGAATGGCTTCTACCTCGAAAACACCGAACTTTGGCTGTCTTTTATTGTGCTTGGCCTGCTACTCTTTTTCATGATTATTGGCCCAGGCCGCTACTCCGTCGATAACCTGGTGCTGCGCCCGAGGCCCGAGCAAGTGGAAGAAAATTCATTTTAGAGCTCCCTGTACCTAAAATTGCCTTTTTACTTAGAACAAATGCGGCAATATCGTACTTTTACATGGAGAGCGGTATTGCCGCATATGTTTAACTGACGATCGTTTAAATGGAAAGTAAGTATAACTGGACCACATTAAAAGAGTACAAAGAGATTCTTTTTCAATTTTATAACGGCATTGCTAAAATCAGCATCAACCGTCCGCAGGTACACAATGCCTTTACCCCACGCACCGTAACAGAAATGAGCGAAGCGATGGAACTGGCGCGCCAGAACCCTGATATAGGTGCCATCATTTTAACTGGTGAAGGCGGAAAAGCCTTCTGCAGTGGCGGCGACCAGAGTGTACGCGGACACGGTGGATACATTGGTGAAGACACCGTACCACGCCTGAACGTGCTAGACCTGCAGATGCAGATTCGCCGCATACCAAAGCCAGTAGTGGCTATGGTGGCAGGTTGGGCCATTGGTGGTGGACACGTATTGCACGTGGTATGCGACTTAACCATTGCTGCTGAGAATGCACGCTTCGGACAGACGGGACCTAAAGTTGGTTCATTCGACGGTGGTTTCGGAGCATCTTACCTGGCACGCATTGTTGGTCAGAAAAAAGCCAGAGAAATATGGTTCCTTTGTGACCAGTACGACGCGCAGGAAGCTAAGGAAATGGGCTTGGTGAATAAAGTTGTGCCGTTGGAGCAGCTAGAGGAAACAACAGTAGCCTGGTGCGAGAAAATGCTGGAGCGCAGTCCGCTGGCGTTACGTATGTTGAAAGCATCGTTTAATGCTGAGTTAGACGGTCAGGCTGGTATACAGCAACTGGCAGGTGATGCTACGTTACTTTACTATTTATCAGAAGAAGCCAAAGAAGGTAAGAATGCTTTCCTGGAGAAGCGCAAACCCGATTTTTCTAAGTACCCGAAATTCCCTTGATATACTAGGCAAAAGCGGGTCTAGAATCAGCAAATAAATATACAAGATGAGCAGGGAAGATACTATACTTTTCTGCTCATCTTGTTTTACAACCAAAGCTCCTTTTGAAGTTTCTAACCAAACATATTCAGCAAAAAGTTAATATATTTCGTAGTCTGATAAAGCAAGAAACAATCAGCAGCAAAATTCAGATTCTATGTCAGAAAAGCACCTCTTTCTCAATGGCAAAAAATTTTACTACGACGAGCTGGTAAACTACTCATTCAGAAACAGCATTCCTTTAAACGGCTATGAAAGTAAAACACTGGAGTTTTGCCGCAACTGGCTCAATGGCGTGCAGGAGTTCCCGATGCAGACTTCAGGCTCCACAGGCCCCCCTCAAACCATAAACCTGACAAGAAAGCAACTGGAGGCAAGTGCCCGCCGCACCATTAAACTACTGAACCTACAAGCTGGCGACACCATGCTGGTGTGCCTGAACACCGAATATATTGCAGGCATTATGATGCTAGTCCGCGGGTTTATAGCAGACATGGCAATGATAGTAGTTGAGCCAAGCAGCCATCCGTTTTCAGAGGTACCAGCCGAGGTGAATATTGATTTTGCCTCTTTTGTACCCCTGCAACTACAGACAATGCTGGAGCAAACGCCCGATCTGCTCCCACGACTTAACCAGATGAAGGGCATGCTGGTAGGTGGCGCACCTGTTAGCACAACATTACAACGCGAGCTGCAACGTGTTACCGCTCCTGTTTACCACACCTATGGCATGACGGAAACTGCCTCACATATTGCGGTTCGATTGCTGAACGGCCCTGATGCAGCAGCCTATTATACTGTTTTTGATGGCATAAAAGTAGGAATAGATAACCGTGGTTGCCTAACCATAAGAGGCGATGTGACAAATAATGAGGAGCAGAAGACAAATGATATCGTGGAGCTCCTCACTCCCACCAGCTTTCGCTGGGTTGGCCGAGCCGATAATACCATTAACACGGGTGGCGTTAAAGTGCAGCTGGAAAAAGTAGAAGTAGCTATTGCCGAAGTACTAGCCAATACTCAAAATAACCGTCGCTTCTTTGTGAATTCACAGCCAGATGAATTCTTGGGCGACAAACTAATTCTCATCATAGAAGGTGAAAAGTTAACACCAGAAGAAGAAAAGCAGCTGCTACAAGAAGTTCGATCTAGATTAACCAAATTTGAAATGCCACGCGTGGTATATTATTCACCAAAATTCTCTGAGACTGCCACAGGTAAAATTTCAAAGCAGCGAACGATGCAGAAGCTTGGCCTACCCACCTAATTCAGCCATTACAACAGGTGTTATCTGTAACCGTACACATGTATAAATCAAATTTGAAATCATGAAGAAATTGTTACTACATGTCTTTATTGCCTCGCTATTATTAACATTTGCTAGCTGCAGTGGTTCACGCAGTTCCAGAGCCCCCGTCACTCTTACAGAGGCTTGGTCAACAGACAACACTCTTCGCACCCCAGAGTCTACTGTTTATGACGAGAATCGAGACATACTGTATGTAAGCAACATCAACAAAGTATCAGAAAACCGTAAAGACGGAGATGGCTTTATTTCCAGAGTCTCTACCAGCGGAGAGGTAGAAGAATTATATTGGGTCTCAGGCCTAAACGACCCGAAGGGGATCGCGCTTTACAACAACGTGCTGTATGTGGCAGATGTAGATGAGGTAGTTGCCATCTCTACACAATCTGGGTCTATATTGGGCCGCTACAGTGCAGAAAATGCAGGTATGTTGAATGACATAGCTATAGACAATAACGGTACTGTCTTTATTTCAGACTCGAAAAACAAACATATATACCAGCTACGCAACGGACGTGTAAGTATGTGGGTAGAGAACACGAACAACGAAAGGCCTAATGGTCTATACTTGGAAGGCAATCGGATGGTGGTAGCCTTTTCTAGCAACGGCGATGTGCAGCTGCTGGACCCAGAAACAAGACGTTTCACTAGTTTTACGAACGGTGTAGGTGCGGGAGACGGCATAGCTGCTACTGGCGACGGTAATTATTTTGTATCGAACTGGAACGGTGAAATATTCTACATTAACAGCGAAGCCAGGCAATGGAAGGTACTAGACACGAAAGACCAGAAGAAAAACACAGCCGACATCACTTATTCACCAAGGCTGGGACTACTTTTAGTACCTACCTTCTTTGATAACCGTTTAGTAGCGTACAGAATAAATTACTAAGAAATAGTATCAAATTAAAAAGGCAGCCCTAAATCAAGGCTGCCTTTTTAATGATGTAAGATTAAACTGGATGTACGGCAAATGAAAAAACTCTCCACGCTACACATACTTAATGGAGATGCCTCTCTTAAAGCTTTCAAAGAGGCATCTATACCTGGGCACGTAATGGTTTGGCGAGAAGTACTTTCTGAAGGACCTGCTATTGATGCTTTACCCGAGAAGGAATTTTGGGAACGGCGCCAAAAGTTTATTTCTTCCGCTTATTCAGTTCCTGAAACTGACTATAAAGAAAAGGTACTGGATGAGTTGCAAAAACTAGAGACAGCTTCCTCATTCTTTGAGGTAGTACTGTGGTTCGACAGGGATATGATGTGCCAGATAAACCTATTATACATCCTGCACCGCCTGCACCAGAAAGCACCCAATATTGTTTCGATTTGTTCGCCACCTGCTGGCCAATCCATAGCTTTAAAACAAAAAGAGGAACTAGGGCAGCTTTTCGAGAACCGACAGCAATTTAACGCAGAAAGCCTGGCACAGGCACATCAGTTATGGAAGCTTTATGCTGGGCCTAACCCACTTCAGCTTCAAGCGTTTGTTCAAAAACAAGAACTCGTTTTTCCTGCCATGCAACAGGCACTTCGCCTGCACTTCCAGCGTTTTACTTGTTGCACCAATGGTCTAAGCTCGCCACAACAGCTACTACTACAGCTAGTTTGCCAAGGCTACGACACTGAAGAAAAACTCATGCAGCAGTTTTGGAAAGAAGCTCCTGGCTACGGATATGGCGATTGGCAAATTCAATTACTTGTTTCACAGTTACAGCCAACGCTTATTATACAGCAGGCTCCATTTAAGCTGACTACCGAAGGAACAGCTGTGCTGCAGCAACAGAGCGTATATACAGCATGGCTAGGCACAGGAATGTGGCTGGGTGGCGTAATGTTAAAACCAGATACCCCTTGGTGTTTTGATGCTGAGGAAGGTATACTGATAAGCAGAATAGAAAAATAACGATTAGCTAAAAAGATTGGCCCCAAAAATGCATTTAAGGAGCTATACCTATACTTTAACCGAGAAGACCTATGATGAAGACGACGCAAAAGTATGTACTGGCTCTTGTTGCAACCATTCCGTTAGCCGCTTTTTCCATTACAGCATCAGCCCAAACAACACCTGTACCTCCTCAAATAAACGAGCACATTATAATTGCAGCTGAACGTGATTACGATGCTGGTTTAGAAACACTTTCAGGAATTAATCTGCACCCTGCAAAAAAGGGAACATTCCAGCTTGATTTTGATCAGCCCTTGAAGGAGGACGGTGTACTGGAAATTTCTAATGAGGCTGGTCAGTTAGTATATCAAAAGCCTGTTAGCAACACTAAAAAAGCTAGGAGTTACAACGTTGGGAAGTTAAAACCAGACACTTATCTTATTGAAGTGAAAACCACCGATACCACTTACTGGACACGTTTCAGGATTGGAAAATAAATGAATGTATAGATACCTAACACAAAAGCGGCTCCTGCCATAAGAGAGGAGCCGCTTTTGGTTTTTTTGCTAAGACTACAACAGGTTGTTTTTTACATAACTGCTGCTTTGCGAGATACTTTCATAAGGATCCATGGCAAAGTTTTCCTGCTCTACGAAAATTCGCTTCACGCCAGAAACATCTGCCTGCTCAAATATTGGTTTATAATCGATTGTTCCGCTTCCTACTTCTGTGTTCAAGGTGCGGGCGGCTTTGTCCATGTCTTTTACATGCCACATCACGTATCGGCCCACATTTTGCTTAAACATAGCGATAGGATCTTTTCCTGCTCTTACCACCCAGTATAAATCTAGTTCAAACTTTACTAGTTCGGGGTCTGTTTCAGAAAGCAATATGTCGTAACCAGTGGTGCCATTATGGTTCTGAAACTCAAAATCGTGGTTGTGGTAAGCCAGTTTCATGTTTCCCTCCTGGCACATTTGAGCCGCTCTGTTAAGCCTTTCAGCTACTTTTCTATAGTCGTCTGCGCTCTGGCGAAGTGGTTCGATAATGTAAGGCGCCACAATATACTCCTGCCCTATAGCAGAACCACCGTCAATGTAAGCCTTGATAATGTCTTCGTTGCCGCTTCTGATAAATTCGTTAAAATCGTAATGTCCGCTTGATGATTTCAGTCCGTTGTCATCCAAAATCTGCTTGAAATCCTTTGGCGCCACCCCAAAGAAATGGCTTTCGGGAGAGTATCCATAAGTTTCAACATCTTTATATCCTGCCTCCGACACTTTAGCTAATACACCTTTTACATCCTTACCTATGTACTCCCTTAAGGTATAAAGCTGTAAACCAATTTCACCTGTACTGCCAGCCGACTCACTACATCCGATAAGAGAAGGAGCTAAAAACAAACCAGCTGAAACTAATCCAGCCTGTTGTATAAATGATCGTCTTGTTGTCATTGTTTATATTTTGATACGGTTTTATGTAGTAAACTTAAACTTTATGTAGAGCATGGTATTTTGAAAAGGTTAGCCATGGCTGTTGTTGAACTAAAACAGATCATGCAGTTTAGTCAGATTGATCAGACATCACAAATTTGAACGGCTTGTCTGAATGAGGCAATTTTATCTTTATGTGCAGGCAGAAACTCGTGGGCAACATATCCTTTGAAGCCTGTTGCCAATATTGCTTTCATAATAGCAGGATAGTTTAACTCCTGCGTGTGGTCTATTTCACGACGACCTGGCACTCCAGCCGTGTGGTAATGCGCAATGTAAGGATGATACTCCTGTATAGTACGGATCACATCCCCCTCATCAATTTGCATGTGGTAAATGTCGTACAGCAGCTTAAAGTTATCTGATCCTAATCTTTTAGCAAGTTCGGCTCCCCACTTTGTATGATTGCACTGGTAGTCGGGGTGGTTAACCTTACTGTTAAGCAGTTCCATCACGAGTACTACGTTATGCTTTTCGGCTAGCGGCATAATTTGCTTCAAGCCCTCCACGCAATTTCGCAGGCCTGTTTCATCGTCTTTGCCATTGCGGTTACCACTAAAACAAATCAAGTTTTGATAGCCAGCCTTAGCTACCATCGGAATCATGTCAGTGTAATTCTTTATGAGTACTGCATGATGTTTGGGATCATTCCAGCCTTCACTAAGACCGATTTCAGCCCCATTACACATCGTGGAGACTAAACCATACTTCTGCAGTATAGGCCAGTCACTTGGCCCCACAAGATCTACCCCTACCATACCTAAATCTTTAGCGGCTTTACACACCTCCTCCACAGAAAGGTCATTTAGGCACCAACGGCAAACAGAATGATTGATGTTACCCTTCGGTTTGTATGCTTCAGACTGATTTTTAGAGCTAAAAGATGTTAAAAGCCCTGTAGTGGTAACGGCTGCAGCACTTGCTAGCACACTTTTCACAGCTGTTCTCCGATTATGTTTTTGCGCCATAAAGCTATTTTAAAATTTGTAGCACTTTCTACGCTAGAGCCTCTTAATCATGATGTTTTTAAACCACACGTCATCGCCGTGGTCTTGCAGGGCTATCTTACCTGTTTTATAAGTGCCAAAGTCTGGCATAGAGCTGAACTTACTTTCTGCCACCATCTTTTTCCAGTTATCGTCCCAAAGCGTTGTGGTTACTACCTTAGTACCATTTAGGTAAAGCTCAAGTAAGCCATTGTTGCTGATAATCTCAGCCTGGTTCCACTCTCCTGCTGGTTTTACTGTTTCTTCGCTGCTAGAAATTAAGTCATACAAATCACCAGCGCGATGCTTAGGTATTTTAGCATCTGGATGACCTTCATTGTCCAACACCTGCATTTCCAGCCCCGTCTCCCAAGTTTGCTGATATTGCGCAGGTTCATCTTTCAAATAGAAGATGATGCCGCTATTGCCATTCTGCGAAATTTTCCAATCCAGTTTCAGGTGAAAATTCTCATAAGAATCATCAGTCAAAAGATCGCCACCCTCCTTTGCTGAAGCAGCGTCTAATCGAAGAACGCCATCTTCCACTTTCCAGGCTTCGCCAGCAGTGCTTTTCCCGTAGCTGTGCCAACCAGTCAGTGATTTCCCATCAAACAAAGAAATCCAGTTACCTTGCGCAACAGCACTAGAAGCGATTATATTTTCTGGTTTGTCTGTTTCTGAACTCACTGTTGTTTTGTTACATGCTGAACCAGCCAACATAATGAATGGCTAGCACTACTGCAGGAAAAGCCCTTTTGCTGTGCATGAATTATTGATTCAAAGACAAAATGTACTTAGCCATTTCGTTAGCATCTTCCTTACTAAGATCTGGATGCGGAGACATAGGTATTTCGCCCCAAACGCCGCTACCACCTTTAATAATTTTCTGTGCCAGGTAGTCTACATTCTGATCATTTAGCTCGTATTTTTCAGCAACCTCGTTATAGCCTGGACCAACTAACCTACCTTCAGCTTTGTGGCAAGAAAGGCAATCCGAATTAGCTATTAGCTTTTCACCTTTTTCGTAAGGATTTTGCTCGGCATCTACCACAGGCTCAGGCTGCTGTTGTTCAGGAGCAGTTGCTGTTGTCTCTGTGGCCCCACCGCCTTCGTATACATCTTCATACTCAGAAGAATTACTATTGCCACCGCATGCAGCCATAAATGCCACACATGCTGCAGCCAGGAATATTTTTTTCATGTCAGTTTTATCATTTATAAGTTTTACTTTATGCCTAGTATGGCTTTATTGAATGCTTCGTCGGCACCTGCAGAAGCAAAGTCGTCAAATGCTTTTTCTGTCACTCTAATAATGTGGTCCTGGATGAACTGAGCACCTTCACGGGCACCATCTTCGGGATGCTTAAGGGCACACTCCCACTCCAACACTGCCCATCCTTTAAAATCATAAGCTGTAAGCTTACTAAATATAGACTTGAAATCAACCTGGCCATCGCCTAAAGAACGGAAGCGACCTGCACGATCTACCCAGTTTTGGTAGCCGCCGTATACGCCCTGCTTCCCAGATGGATTGAACTCCGCATCCTTTACATGGAACATTTTAATGCGCTCATGATAATGATCGATATAGGAAAGGTAATCGAGGCACTGCAGCACAAAGTGAGACGGATCATACAGCAGGCAGGCACGCGGATGGTTATTTACCTTCTCCAGGAACATCTCGTACGTCACGCCATCGTGTAAATCCTCTCCTGGGTGAATCTCATAGCACAGGTCTACGCCAGACTCATCGAAAGCATTAAGTATAGGCAACCAACGGTCAGCTAATTCTTTGAAGCCAGTATCTACCAAACCAGCAGGACGCTGTGGCCATGGATAAACCGTGTGCCATAAAAGGGCTCCGCTAAAAGTGGCATGAGCATTCAATCCTAAGTTCTGCGATGCCTTAGCCGCATACTTTAGCTGCTGCACAGCCCACTCTGTTCTGGCTTTAGGGTTATTGTGGTACTGCTCAGGGGCAAAACCATCAAAAAGTTTATCGTAAGCAGGGTTTACAGCAACAAGTTGGCCGTGCAGGTGTGAGGATAGTTCGGTAATTTGAAGCCCCAGGCCTTCCACCATACCCTTTATTTCATCGGCATAAGTTTTGCTTTCCGCAGCTTTCTGAACATCAAAGTAATTGCTGTTCCAGGTCGGAATCTGTACTCCTTTGTAGCCAAGGCTTTTGGCCCATTTGCAAATGTTTTCTAGTGTATCAAACGGAGCCTGGTCGCCCAGAAACTGAGCCAGGAAAATAGCTGGTCCTTGTATAGTTGTCATAGTTTAAATTAGATTTTAAAGTCGATCCATTTTTGTTCGGATTTGCCAGAGGCAATCACGTTTTCGATAAAGGCCATGCCTCGCACGCCATCCTGTATTCCTGGGTAGTCCTGCCACTCAGGCTGCGCTACGATGCCTTCTAGTTTGGCCTGCACGCACAGTGCAAAATTGCGGTACAGGTTTGCAAAAGCTTCTAAGTAACCTTCAGGGTGACCAGCAGGTGTACGGGTGTTATGCTGAGCATAGCTACTATTGTAACCTCCGCCTGTACGTAAAATCTCTGCAGGACGATCGAGCCATTTGCATAAAAGCGTATTGGCATCCTCCTGTTTCCATTCCAAGCCTCCCTCTTCGCCGTACACTCTTATCTTGACGTTATTTTCTTCGCCAGCCGCTATCTGCGTTGCAAACAGCACACCAGTAGCCCCGTTGTTAAACTTCAGGAAAGAAGCGCCGTCATCATCCAGTTTACGTCCTTCTACTACTATGTTGATATCGGCACAAAGCTGCGTTACTTCCAGCCCTGTCACATACTCCGCCAGGTTGAAGGCATGCGTACCGATATCGCCCATAGCACCTGCGATACCGCTTTGGCTCGGGTCAGTTCTCCAGGAGGCTTGCTTATTATCGCCACCCTCTTCAAAAGTGCTCAGCCAGCCTTGCGGATACTCCACATAAACTTTGCGAATTTTACCGAGCTTACCAGAGGCTACTAGCTGTTTTGCCTCTTTCACCATTGGGTAGCCAGTGTAGGTGTGCGTAAGGCAGAATAAATTGCCTGTTCTTTCCACTACGTTTTGCAGTTCAAGGGCTTCCTCCAAAGAGAAAGTCATGGGTTTGTCTAATACTACATGGAAGCCGCTTTCTAGAGCCAGTTTAGTGGGCTCGAAGTGAACGTGGTTTGGCGTAACGATACTGATAACCTGTACCCGCTCATCCACAGGAAGCTGCTGCTCTTTCTCAAACAATTCCTGATAAGAGGCATAGACCCTCTCTGGCTTTAGCCCCAGCAGTTCGCCGCTGGCCTTAGACTTTTCTGGATTGCTACTGAAGGCGCCGCAAACAAGGTCGTAAGCACCATCAATTTGTGCGGCAATGCGATGCACAGCGCCAATAAATGCGCCTTGGCCACCGCCAATCATGCCTAATCTTAGTTTTTTGTTCATAGTAAAGTGTTCATCAGAATATTGATTTTTGAAAATAGGATTATGCTTTAACATTCCCAAACTCAAAACCAGATTCTGTTGGTGTAACAGTAATTAGGGTTTAAAAGATTTTCTTCTTAAGAAGTGGCCCATGCCCTGTCTCCTTTTTTGTAGGGCATGCTACCGTCGTAGCGGCCTGGTACTGCCACGTGCCGAAGCGCCTGAGTAGCCCCAACTTCAGAGGTGAAGAAGCCAAGCAAGGTCAATTCTTTCATCATTCGGAAGTAGTGGCTAGGTTCCTCTGCTTTTTTTGTATGCATGTACGCCTTCTGCTCTTGATCTAAGCTGGTGAGGAGCTCTTTGCGTTGCTTAGCATCGCATTTTAAGAAGCTTTTGCCGTACTTTTCTTCACAAGCCTCCTCTAGTTTGCCTAAGCCCTCTGTGAATACACGTTGCTCTGCAGGAGTGTAGCAATCCTTAACCATAACGGCCATAAATGGCCCCACCTCAGCGGCTTTGGCACTAGGTGTGTTTGTTTCAGGAAGTATAGTGTCGGCTATTTCATCTAACATTAAAACCTGCTCCTGCTTGAAAAGATCTTCAACATTTACCTGCTGCCTGTTGGGCGTACAAGCCACCAGTAAGTCGGCTCCTACAATAGTACCGCCCAGTAACCAGGCAACTGCCGACATGGCTTCTCTTCTATTCATCATAATAGTATACAGTTTAACAATAGCTGCAATTCATGGTTTAAAACTGCTGCATCGGCTTTCCTTTAAAGCTTAGATGCATAATGGAACAGTTAAGTAATTAAGTATTATCCTTAGTTTCAGAACTTGATAAATTAAACTTAAACTCCTAAGCTCCAGCCACTGCGGTAGTCACGTTTCACAAACTGGTTTACTTCGTCTAAGTTTGTTACCCGCATGTTTTCGTTATCCCAAAGCAGTTTTACATAACGGCCAGGGTAGTCAAAACCTTCTCCGTTTTCTCTCGCTTTCCGAATATCAAAACCACGAATAGCCAGATTTGCCATCAGCAAAGCTTCAGTCAGCGGACCAGCTATTTCGAAAGGAGAACTGACCTCCATGTTGCCATGCCCTGCTATACAAGCCTCTACCCATTGCGCATAATGTCCTTCGGCACCACCTGGTACGCGCACCACTTGGTGCTTTTTCTTAACTTTAAATTCTTCTGTGCGAGCAGTGGGCAATAGTCTAGGATTTGCGCCATAGGTACTGGCCATCATCTTACCTTTTGTACCGATAAATAACGTACCGTTGCCGCCATCACCAAACTTTTCGTTGGGGCCAAGTTCTTCTGGTCGTTCAGGCTGAATGCCTCCGTCCATCCAATGCACCGTAACAGGGCCTTTGGTTTTATCTGTTTCAGGAAAAGTTAACGTAACGTGACTTGAGGGTGGGCATGCTTCAGGGAAATAGCCGCGTTTAAACTCATCTACATACACACTTCCAACACTCGCTTGCACATCGGTGGCATATTTTAAACCAAGTACACTAAATGGTGCTTCCAATAGATGGCAGCCCATATCTCCTAGCGCGCCTGTGCCGTAGTCCCACCAGCCGCGCCAATTAAACGGCACCAGCTTGTCTACATACTCTTTATAAGGAGCTGTTCCTAACCATAAATCCCAATCCAGCTCTTGCGGAACGCTGCCTTTAGAGGTTGGCCAGGCAATGCCTTGTGGCCATACAGGGCGGTCGGTCCAGGCGTAAATGGTATGTACATCGCCGATGGCCTTGGAGCCATACCATTCCTTCAGTTGTCGCACCCCGTCGCCAGAAGCGCCTTGATTACCCATTTGGGTTACAACTTTGTAGCGTTTAGCAGCCTCGGTCAGCATTCTGGCTTCGTAGATGTCGTGCGTCAGCGGCTTTTGTACATACACGTGTTTGCCCAACTGCATAGCAGCCATGGTTTGTACGGCATGGTTATGGTCTGGCGTAGAAACTGAAACAGCATCAAAATGCTTGGCTTCCTTCTCAAACATTTCGCGCCAGTCTTTGTAATATTTTGCTTTCGGGAATTTGGCTCTTGTAGCTGCTGCTCTACGATCATCTACATCGCAGAGAAAGGCAATATCGGCTTTACCTGATTCAAAAAAACTGTTTAAGTCAGTAGCGCCTTTGCCACCTACGCCTATACCAGCCACGGTTAACCTGTCGCTGGGAGCGAGAAAACCTTTGCCTCCCAGCACATGGCGTGGCACAATCATAAAGCCTGCAGCTGCCAACGCACCCGTTTTAAGGAAGGTTCTCCTGGAGTTGCTGTTGGTGTTTAGAGTCGGTTTTATTTCAGACATACTTGAATGTTGCTATCGGAATAACAGGTAAGGCTATACATTCATTTTTTTCATTTCACTTACGACATGGTCTACCGCACGGGCTGTTAGGGCCATGTACGTCAGCGATGGGTTCTGGCAAGCCGCAGAGGTCATACAAGCACCATCTGTTACATACACGTTCTTCGCATCCCACACCTGGTTCCACTCATTCAGGACAGAGGTTTTTGGATCTCTTCCCATTCGCGCTGTTCCCATTTCATGAATACCCATACCCATGGCATACTCAGAATCATGAGCTTTCACATCTTTCAAACCAGCTATCTCCAACATTTCTCTGGCATCTTCCATCATGTCTTTGCGCATCTTCTTCTCATTTTCCTTTATCTCGCAATCTATCGCCAGCACCGGAAGCCCCCACTTATCTTTTTTCTCTTTGTCTAAAGTTACTTTATTATCATGGTAAGGTAGCGTCTCACCAAATCCCGTAATGCCCAACGCCCAATCTCCTGGCTCGGTTAAAGCGTCTTTGAAGTCTGCGCCTATGTTCATTTCGGCAATTTCTCTGCTCCACCCATCACGACTGGCCCTACCCTGGTAGCCAAAACCGCGTATATAACCGCGCTTCTCACCGTTCATGTTTCGGAAACGCGGTATATATATGCCATTCGGACGGCGGCCATAGTAGTACTTATCCTCATAGCCCTCGGCTATACCTGAAGCGCCTACTCTAAAGTGGTGGTCCATCAGGTTATGCCCTAGTTCACCGCTGCTGCTGCCTAAGCCTCCTTCCCACACATCAGTGGCCGAGTTCATCAAAATCCAGGTGGTGTTGAGCGTAGATGCATTCAAGAACACTACTTTAGCAAAGTACTCGTAAGTCTGGTTTGTCTCAGCATCAAGCACCTCCACGCCTTTGGCTTTTTTGGTGTCTTTATCATAGATAACTTTTGTTACTATAGAATGCGGACGAACCGTTAAGTTACCTGTAGCCAAAGCCGCTGGCAATGTGGAGGATTGTGTACTAAAATAGCCTCCGAACGGACAGCCAAGGCGGCATTTGTTGCGGTATTGGCAGTTTGTTCTGCTATGAATAGGCGAAGTAATGTTTGCAACACGGCCAATAATCATGTGCCTGTTGCCTTTGTAGTGCGATTTTAAGCGGGCAGCCACATCTTTCTCAACGCAATTCAAATCCATAGGCGGCATAAAATCACCATCGGGCAAATGCGCTATACCTTCTTTTGAGCCGCTTATACCAGCAAAACGCTCCACATGGCCGTACCACTTTTCCAGGTCCTTGTAACGGATAGGCCAATCCACGGCCACACCATCTTTGGCGTTTGCATCAAAATCTAAATCGCTGAGCCTGTAGCTCTGGCGCCCCCACATAAGCGAACGGCCACCCACATGGTAACCACGGTACCAGTCGAAACGCTTTGTTTCTGTATAAGGGCTTTCCTTTTCATTTACCCAAAAATCCAGGTTGTTTTCAGATAAAGCATAGTCTCTTTTTAAGACAGGATAATCTGCAATCATTTGTTGGGTACGGCCACCTCTATGGGCGTATTCCCAAGGCTCTTTAGTGGCATTCACATAGTCTTTTACATGTTCTATGTTACGGCCTCGCTCCAACATAATGGTTTTTAAGCCTTTCTCTGTTAATCCTTTAGCAGCCCAGCCTCCAGAGATACCCGAACCTACAACAATAGCATCATAAACATTCTCAGCCATATCAAATTTATTTCTTGAGATAGATCAATTTTGAGCAGTACAATTTCATTGACTAGTATTTATAGTGGCTAATGTTATGTCAGCATATAATGTTAAAACACTAAACCTAAATAACACTTTCGCTCAACCAGCATCAGTTTGTTCTCTTAAAAGAATGTAAAGTATGTGTGGAATTCCACCGGGTAAAAAAGAAGCCTATGTTAAGTAGTTTTCGAGCAGCTGCCTCGGCAGGTCAAAAAACGCATACGACTAATTAAACTTTTAAGTTCGCAAACTTAGGTGAGCACACACTTTTATGTTAGCCAATATATAGCTATATCCTATAATACCCAAATTAATTTTACTTCTTCTAAGCTAATTCTTATTTCAGATAGCCAACGATAATTACATCCCAAACCACTTAGTTTTGATAGAGGAGCTTTACACAATGATGATTGTGTATAAAAAAGAAAGGGCCGCAGCTATATTAGCCACGGCCCTTTCTTAAAAATAAAGAAAAGTTCTTCTACAGTGTTTCCATGTCGATCACGAACCTATATTTCACATCGCTGCGCATCATGCGGTCATAGGCTGTATTTATTTCATCCATATTGATTACTTCCACATCAGACATAATATTATGCTCGGAACAGAAGTCCAGCATTTCCTGCGTCTCAGCTATACCTCCTATCAAAGAACCCGCCAAGCGACGGCGCTTACCAATCAGGCTGAAGCCTGCTACTGGCGACGGCTCTGGTGGTGCTCCTAACAAGATCATGGTGCCATCACGCTTCAGCATGGAAAGGAACAGGTTATAATCGTGCGGAGCAGACACCGTGTTGATAATAAAGTCGAAGGTGTTATACAGGCTTTTTACTGTTTCTTTGTCTTTGGAAACAGCGAAGTTATGCGCTCCTAAATCACGGGCATCTTTTTCCTTATCAGGCGATGTGCTTAATACAGTTACATCGGCACCTTTGGCAGCAGCAATCTTAACGGCCATGTGGCCAAGGCCGCCTAAACCAACTATACCTACCTTGTGTCCTTGGCCAATTTTCCATTGCATTATAGGAGAATAAGTGGTGATGCCTGCGCACAGCAATGGTGCCACCCGCGACAGATCCAGATTCTCTGGTACTTTTAAAGTATAATTCTCGTCTACCACAATCTGCGAAGAATAACCGCCGTAGGTTTTAGTTGTGCCGTCTCGTTCGGTGCCATTATAGGTGCCCACCATGCCTTTTTCGCAATACTGCTCCAGCCCTTCCTGGCAGCTGGGGCAAGTACGACAGGAATCTACGAAGCAACCTACGCCTGCCAGATCGCCCTCTTTAAATTTGGTCACCTTGCTTCCTACTTTTGTAACAGTGCCTACAATTTCGTGCCCAGGTACAAGCGGGTACATTGTTCCACCCCACTCGTTGCGCACCTGATGCAGGTCAGAGTGACATACGCCACAGTAGCGGATAGCAATCTGCACATCATGCTCCCCCACTTCACGACGGTCCAGGTTAAACGGTGCAAGCGGATCGGTAGCATTATATGCTGCATAAGCTTTAGCTTCAGCCATAGTTTTATTAGATTAGGTTTAAAATTTAAAAAACGAGAATGACCGAACTTGGTTAAGCTTTATCTGAAATAGGTCTTGCGATTCAACTACAAGGAAGCTGGTAAGAAGACTAAGGAAGGAAGAATTACCTACCATTAATTACACGAGTGGCCGCATACCTCCAAAAAACTTTATACCTTTCTAACCTTTTAACTTTCTAACTCCAGAAGCTGTGTTTCTGCTATATAATAACCAACTGCTGCACGAAGAGGAACTGCGGCTACCTATTACGAACAGGGCCTTCCAGTACAATGATGGTTTTTTTGAAACGATGATTGTGCAGGATGGGAAAATACGTTTCTGGCAAGACCACCTGGGCCGTATGGCAAAAGCTACACATGCACTTAAGCTTCAATTGTCTTCAGGTTTAGAAAATTTCGAGGCACTGGAAGAGCAACTGCTGCAACTGGCTACCCAAAACAATTGCCAGAACTATGGCAGACTGAAACTGAAGGTATGGCGTGGTGGAGCAGGTTTGTTTACACCAGAAACAAATACCACAGAATGGCTCGCTACTGTGCAGCCTGCCACTGCCCCGAAACATGAACCTATTCATATTGGAGTAGCCCATTCTGTGCATACCAGTTTCTCTCCTTTTTCCCACTTCAAAGGCCCTAACAGCCTGCTATACGTATTGGCTGGTACAGAGAAAAAAGAGACAAAGTATGATGACCTGCTTCTTTTGAATGATCGTAAAGAAGCTTCGGAATTGATATCTGCTAATTTGTTCTGGTTTAAGCAAGGTATACTTTATACCCCTGCGTTGGATACAGGATGTGTGAATGGTATTGTGCGGCGGAATATTCTGAGATGGTGCAAAAGCGAAGGCATCAGCGTAAAAGAAACTTATGCTGAGCCTCCTGAAATAATAAATGCCGAAGCTGTTTTTGCAGGAAATATAGCAGGGCTCAGGCAGGTTAGTAAGCTGCAGGATGCAGAAATGACTACTGATGCTACCATAGTGACAACGATACGTGAGGTATTGAAATTAAAATAAAATTCTTCGGGTGTTACAACTGCCTAAAAGCACTAAACCTTATGCTATTTATTTTAAAACATTACGTCCTTCTGTTTCATTTTATGTAATCCGATGTAAGAGATAAACCTTTCATGTGCCTTAGAATTTATCTTCCCTTATTTATATGATTTCATTTTTCCTTTCCATACTAGCCCTCCTGCTCGGTTACTTGTTGTATTCCAAGCTCATCGAGAAAATATTTGGAATAGATACTGCCCGCCCAACACCAGCCACTACCATGGCTGATGGCGTGAATTATGTACCTCTGCCACAGTGGAAAATTTTCCTCATCCAGTTCCTGAATATTGCGGGCCTGGGGCCAATCTTTGGTGCTGTGGCAGGTGCCATGTGGGGACCATCGGCTTTTCTGTGGATTGTGCTGGGTTCTATTTTTGCGGGTGGTGTGCACGATTACTTTTCTGGAATGCTTTCGCTGCGGCACAACGGCGAGAGTGTAACAGAAACTACAGGCCGTTACCTAGGCACAGGCATGAAGCAACTCATGCGTGTGTTTACAATTATCCTGATGATCATGCTGGGAGCTGTGTTTATTATGGGGCCTGCCAAAATTCTGGATGGCATGACACAAGGCATTGGTGGAGGTACAACCATGTGGGTATGGATTATCTTTGTCTACTACATACTTTCCACGGTACTACCAATAGACAAACTAATCGGAAAGCTATACCCTGTCTTTGGCGTGGCGCTGCTGTTTATGGCTGTCGGTATTATGGTGGTAATGTTTGCACAAGGCCTGCCTGTACCTGAACTTACTCTAGCTAACCTGACAAACATGCATAGCAGTCCAGAAAAATTCCCGCTTTTCCCGATGCTATTTGTTACAGTTGCCTATGGCGCTATTTCAGGCTTTCATTCCTCACAGTCTCCTATGATGGCCCGATGCATGACGAACGAAAAACAAGGCAGAAGCATTTTTTACGGTGCTATGATAACGGAAGGTGTGGTGGCTTTGATTTGGGCCGCCATCAGCATGAGCTTTTTCGGTGGCGTGCGCGAGCTGAACGATACGCTTGTGGAGCAGCAAGGCAATGCGGCATATGTGGTCAGTATAATCTCTAATTCCTTACTCGGTAAGATTGGTGGCATTTTGGCGCTCTTAGGAGTTGTAGCTGCCCCTATTACCTCAGGTGATACTGCCTTCCGAAGTGCCCGTCTTATAGTGGCTGATTTCACGAAACTGAAGCAAACTACTTTCAAAAACAGACTACTGATTAGTATACCATTATTTGCAGCAGGATATAGCCTCACCTTAGTAGATTTCGGTATAGTTTGGCGCTACTTTGCCTAGACAAACCAGACCTTGGCAACAGTCGTGCTTTGGATGATTACCGCCTACCTGATACAGGAAAGAAAACCATACTGGGTAACGTTGATACCTGCCGTATTTATGTCTGCCGTAGCTACCTCCTATATATTGGTGGCGCCAGAAGGTTTTAGTTTGTCTACTAATGTTTCTTATGCAGTAGGCATTGCCGTGGCTCTCATGCTGCTGGTAGTCACACTGATAAAAGCAAGTAAGAGAAAAGATAAGCCTCAGTTGGAGGCTGTATGATCAAGACTGAAGCTCCAAAGATATCGTTGTTCTACAGAAGCAGGCCTTATTGTTTGGCACCGCTGTTGTTATGTAGCAGGCTTAGTACAAGCGGACACTTACGCAAGGGATATAGAGCAGTTTGATTTTCAAGCTTTATAGCAGCCACGCCAGCCCTTAGTAGAAAAGACTTTTTATTCGCCACCATACCTGTTTACAGGATTGCTGTGCACTATTACAACCTCTCCTGACAACACATTTGAATCCTCCTTAAGTAAGATATCACCAAGATTAACAACCGTTTGTTCATTTAAATCTATAGGCACTTCTGTCCTCTCAAAACCAATATAAGAAGTATCAAGCGTTAAGTTATCCGTTTTATTTATTGAAAGCCAGAAATAGCCATCCTTATCCGTTAGAGCACCTTTTGTTGTGCCCTTTACCGTTACTGAAACTCCTGGCAAGGGCTCTTTTGTAGCATTATGAACTACTTTTCCCTGTATAGTTACCAAAGAATCGGCCGCGGCGTGTGTGGCATCTTTTGAAACTATACTTGTTGAGTCTTTCTGGAGAACATTTACGGGTTGTTGTAGAGTGGGCGTACTGACTGCCGTTGCCACAGCAGGGACCACCAAAGCCGCAGCCGTAGCAAAAAAGGCTTTAACTGCTGATAATTTTAAAGGAGAAGCAGATAGTTGCAGCGGGTACTGCTTTAACTGGTCTTCACGAAGCCTCCCACAAAGTCGGCCGCTGTATTCTCTCATGAATTCTAATAGTTGCTTATCGGTATAATCAGTAAAATCAACCACTTCTTTAGAGCAGGCAGAGCAATACCTACCTTCTTGCGTAGGCTCCATTCCACTCCAGCTTTCACCGCATGGCTTGTTTATTTTTATCCTGATTTTATCGGCCATACATGAAACATAGCATTTTCATTTGAATTATAAAAGCCTGAACTTCAATATTATGGTTATTATCCTGTACTTTAACTTAGAAGCTTTACGTGCCTTAGCCTCTCTACTACTGGCACTTTAGGTGCACTGCCTAGCTATCGTGTAGAGTGATTGTTGCAGCCGTAATTCTTCAGTTACTTTCCGCTAGGCTATCAAACGTTAGACTTATGGTTTCTTCAGCGTTTCATAAATTTTTCTGTAAGCAGGTGTGGCAACTCCTAACTTCTCTCCCTCCCGCACAATGTAGCCTGTAAGGTTTTCGAGCTCTGTTTGGTTATTATTTTGATAGTCGCGGTGCATAGAAGAAGTAGTTTCTTTCGGAAACTTATTCAGGAGCTGGATGTTCTTCTCTACAATATCTTCAGGTAAACGAATGCCTTTTGCCTCGGCAACTGCCTTTAGCTCCCTTATCAGCGTGCGAAGTTGGTTTGCCAGTTCTTAATTACGCAGTATATTACCTGCGGGCACATTGGTACTAGAAGTAAAGCTACCTAGTGGCGAAATGAAGGAGAACTTCTCCCATACTTTATCCTTGATGTCTTCATATAGCTCGTTGTGTATGCCAGCCTCATCGAACAACTGCCTGATCTGTGCCAAGTCCTCATTTCGCAACCCAGGATTTCCCCACACGAGGCGGTTCAGCTTGCCCTGCACCTTTACCTCGCCTGGTGCTGCCACACTGGATATGATATAGGTGCAGCCCCACAAAAGTTTACTTTTTGGGTAAAGCTGGCTTAGATACTCAATGCTTTCAACGCCATTGAGCAGCGGCAGCAAATAGGTACTCTCATCTATACTTCCCTCTAAAGCTTTTGCTACGGTGTTCAGGCTGTAGCTTTTCACGCAGAACAGAATCAGGTCGAGCTTTCCCAGTTCCTCCAAGTTATTCGTTACCAGGTCTGGTTTAATAGCTTCTCTTGTATCAGCATAATCAAGTACCAGACCCTGTTCTGCTATTTTAGCTTTATGATCTCCCCTGGCAATAAAAATGATTTCGTGGTTTTCAGATGACGCATATTGCTGTGCTAGTTTAGCGCCGTAAAAACCTCCTACGCCTCCTATTCCTACTACAGCAATTCTGAATTTCTTTTGCATGTTGCTAATTTTTGACCAATACTACTGCTAAGCATACTCTAATAAGCATCAGTGGGTTATTAGAAACCGCAAGTATATTCATAATTTAAAAAATAATATTTATATTTAAAGTATAAGTATATATTTCCTGATTTCGGTAGTAGCAAACAAATAATTGTTCATTTCACAGATGTTTTCACATGAAAAGATGGCTTACTTTTAATTTCTTGCTTTGCTGTGGATTGGCACTTAATGCACAGGCACAAGCCAAATTTAAAATCGGAGACAAGGTTGAGGTTTTTAGTTCGGGCGACGCAGCACATGGCATTGTGGTGGGCGCCTACCGAGACACAGACTTTGGTTACGGCACCTATCAGGTACACCTGGATGGAGAAAAATATTGTAACAACCACGCCTTGGATACCCGCGTGAGTTCGAGTTTTGTGCAAGCACGCTTTCAACCAAATTCCGAAGTACAGTTTGCTGTTGGTAAGACTGCCGAAGTGCGTCGCTGGGACGGGAAAGTGTACACTGGTCAAATTGTAGGGAAAGACGAAAACAAATATCAGGTTAAGTACAGCCGCGACGGCATGGAATCCAGCGAGTGGTTTCATGCTTATAACATGCGGAGCACTGCCAAAACAAATGCAACAACCGCTCAGACGAAAACAAAAACGAATCCTGTAAACCCGAATTTATCAACTGTAGCCTCCTGGCCTGGACAAAAAGTGAAAGTAGGTGATCGCGTAATGTATGACGGCCTCGGTTTTCTTGTAACCAAAGGCTGGGGAACTGTCATCGGTATTGATCCTGAAAAGCGGCTTTATACAGTTAAAGACGAGAAGGATGCATCTTTAAGATATTCGTACCCTTGCTACCAGGTACTTAATCCGTCTTCAAAAATCGACAACAGCTTTTTTGTAGGAAAATGGGAGGTGCACGTTGGCGGTGCAACCTCTACTTTTACAAAAAACGGTGATTTATATCGTCGGTTTAGTGGCGGAATGAAACTCCCCCCTCTGGAAATAAAGGCAAATGGCACCTACACATGGGTGACGTTAGACGGAAAGGTAGTCCGTGGCAAATGGGTGAATAGAGCGGGTGTGCCAGGCATTGTGCTGTTAAAAGCTTTAGATGGCCTAGACTACACTCTCTACGAAAAAACAGAAGCATTCGCGACTACTGAAAACACGCGTGATGAAATAGGTTTGCATCACCTACCCAGCAGTACGGGTTACTTTCAGGCCTATCGTATGGGAGCAAATAAAAGTGAAGTGCTGGCAGGCCGCAATTTTAAGAAGTAAAGTCTGCACCCTCTCCTTCTCTTATACATTATAAACAAATAAAGTAACCGTAACAAATAAGGCAAATGCCTTATTTGTTACGGTTTTGTTTTAAAAAACGCAGATGTACCAGTAAGGCCAAAGAAGATAGAACCAGTCCTACTACTACCACCCCATTCCATTGCCAATGCTGCCAGGCCAGGCTAGCTAAATAAGTACCAGCGGCCCCACCCATAAAATAGGTTACCATATACACCGTATTCAGGCGATTCCGTGCTTCTGGTTGTAGCGAAAACACAAGGGTCTGGTTTGCTATATGCGTAGCTTGCACGCCTAAGTCCATTAATATAACTCCGATTACTAAACCAATAATACTACTGCTCGATAGGCCGAAGATAATGAAGGAAACCACGATCAGCAGAATAGTAATGGTCGTGACCGCAAAGGCATTGCCTTTGTCGCTGATGCGGCCCATAAGTGAAGCACCCAAAGCACCAAAGGCACCGACCAAACCGAAAGCTCCCGCCACATCGCTGCCTGTGTAAAAGGGCGGCCCCTCCAGCAGGAACACCAGCGTTGTCCAGAAGGCACCGAAGCAGGCGTAGCAGAGCGCTCCGCGCATTGCGGCCAGCCGCAGCAACGGCTCCTCCTTTGTTAGCTGTACCAAAGACCTCATCAGGCTTTTATAATTGCCCTTATAGCTAGGCTCAATTTCGGGAAGCAGGAAGAATAGAGCTGCCCACAGCACGAACATCATACCAGCCGCAATCAAAAACATAGCGCGCCAGCCAAGATGTTCCCCCACAAAACCACTCACCGTTCTGGAAAGCAGGATGCCGATGAGCAAACCGCTTACCACAAAACCCACCGTTCGGCCCCGCTCCTCAGGCTTAGACAGATGCGCTGCCATTGGTATCAGAAGTTGCGGAATAACAGATGTCGCTCCTATCAAGAAGCTGACTACTATAAGCGAAAAGATGTTGGTGGTAAAGGCTGCTAGCAACAGCGATATTATAATGAGCACAAAATCGATCATTATCAGCCGCTTGCGCTTCAGCATATCGCCTAGTGGAATCACGAAAAACATACCCACGGCATAACCGATTTGTGTTACCATGGCAATGGAGCCAGCCTTTGCCTCTGTTACGCCAAAATCTGCAGATATTTTGCCCAGCAAAGGCTGGTTATAGTATAAGTTAGCTACCACCATGGCCGAAGCAATAGACATCACCCATAGGTTTAGCCTTGTTAAAGTAGGCGTAGTGGCAGAGGAAACGGAATTTTGCATGCTGAAAATACTCATATGTTAACCGCAAAAGTACGTAAGCAGCTACTTAAGTTATAACACAAAGGCATCTTATTAAGATTTGTTTGTTACTTTAGCTCTTATACATCCAAAAAATCATCGAACTATGAGTAAAACTATAAAGGTTGGATTAGTTGGTTACGGCATGGCTGGCAGAGTTTTCCATGCGCCTTTCATCACAAATGTAGAGGGTTTTCAGCTCAAGAAAATAAGAGAAACACGCGAAGAAAACATCAGCGTGGCTACCTCTCTTTACCCTGATACAGAAATTGTGAACGATACGCAGGCTATTTTGTCTGATGAAAACATAGATTTTGTAGTACTCGCCACTCCAAATTCCACCCACTATAGTTTGGTTAAAGAAGTCTTGCAGGCAGGAAAGCACGTGCTTGTAGACAAACCTTTTACGGCCACTACTGCCGAGGCTGATGAGTTGATAGCACTGGCGAAAAAGCAAAATAAATTGCTGACGGTATTCCAAAATAGACGCTGGGACAGCGACTTTAAAACTGTAAAAAAAGTAGTGGAAAGCCAGCTGCTGGGCAACCTGGTAGAGTATGAGGCGCACTTTGACCGTTTCCGTAACTTTATTAAACCAGATACCTGGAAAGAAGAAAATCATGCTGCCTCAGGTATAGTTTACGACTTATGCTCACACCTGATAGACCAGGCGCTCTACCTGTTTGGACTGCCACAGGAAGTTTATGGAGACCTGCGCGTGCAAAGGCAAGGCTCCCACGTTACTGATAACGCAGAAATAGTGTTGTATTACGATCAACTGAAAGTAATTCTGAAAGCTGGCATGTTAGTGAAGGAGGCTGGCCCGCATTTCAGGCTGCTTGGCGACCAAGGCTCATTTACAAAATACGGAATGGATGTGCAGGAAGAGATACTGAAGACAAACCAGTTGCCAAAGCATACGCCAAACTGGGGTGCGGAGCCTGAAGAATTGTGGGGTAACATCAGCACCAACATAAACGGTGTAGAAGTAAGAGGCAAAGTAGAAAGCGAAATCGGCGACTATACAGGTCTGTACCAGAATGTGTATAAAGCGTTAGTAGGCGAGGAAGAACTGGTGGTGAAACCAGAGCAGGCACGTGATGTGGTACGGATTATAGAACTGACAACACTGAGCAGCCAAGAAAAGCGAAGAATAGCCTTTAGCTAATCTTTCATGCTTTTCGTAATTTCGGCTCCGAAACAAGAAAACAGTCATGGTAATTTGTGTGATCGGTTTGGGCTTACTCGGTGGCTCCCTGGCTTTAGGAGTAAAGGCGAAGCATCAGGATATTAAAATACTAGGCGTAGATGCAAACGAGGCTAATGCTCAAAAAGCAATTGAACTGGGTATAGCCGATCAGGTGCTCGCTTTAGAAGAGGCTGTGCCCCAGGCCGACCTGGTGGTACTGGCAACGCCTGTAAGTGTAATAGCCCAACAAATACTTCCTGTGCTTGATCTGTTACCCGCTGATGCCGCACTTATTGATTTGGGCTCTACAAAAGAGCTGATCTGCAGAACGGTGGAGATCCATCCGAAGCGCGGGCAGTTTGTGGCCTCCCACCCTATTGCAGGAACAGAGTATTCGGGTCCTGAAGCAGCCTTTGTAAGCCTGCTCCAAAACAAAACCATGATCATCTGTGAAAAGGAAAAGAGCAACCCAAAAACGCTACAGTTAGTAGAGCAGTTGTGCCTGGACCTGGAGATGAACTTACGCTATATGAGTGCAACAGACCACGACCTGCACCTGGCCTATGTTTCGCACCTTAGCCATATTAGCTCCTTTGCACTTGGCATTACGGTGTTAGATAAAGAAAAAGACGAGGAGAATATTTTTGATATGGCAGGCAGTGGTTTCTCCTCCACCGTTAGATTGGCAAAAAGCTCCCCATCTATGTGGGCACCTATCTTTACACAGAACAGGCAGAATGTTTCGGAGGCATTGGGAAGTTATATAGAGCAGCTTCAGAATTTCAAAACTATCATAGACAGCGAAGACGAAGAAAAAGGCAAAGAACTGATGCTGCGCGCCAACGAAATACGCCGTATTCTCGGCTAAGGCTTCTACTCCACTCACCAAAAATTCCCTTTTCGTTCTTCTAAAACTTCTGTCTGTAGTATATTTGTAGCTACAAACATTAACGAAGATAAAACATGGAATCAATAGCAGGAAAGAACGCTTTGGTAACGGGTGCTGGCAAAGGCATTGGGCGTGCCGTAGCACTGGCACTTGCCAACGAAGGCGTAAACGTGGCGCTTTTAGCGCGTACCGAGAACCAGTTAGAAGAGGTAGCCGCTGAAGTTAGAGCAACTGGCGTGAAGGCAACCGTAGTTACAGCCGACGTAGCCAACATAGAAGCCGTAAACGCAGCAGTAGCCAAAGCTATCAATGACCTAGGCTCAATCGATATTCTGATCAACAATGCTGGTACTGCCAAATTCGGAAAGTTCCTGGAGCTCGAACCAGCAGAGTGGGAAAAAATTATTCAGGTGAACGTGCTGGGTGTTTATTATGCCACCCGTGCCGTTTTGCCAGGTATGATTGAGCACCAGACTGGCGATATCATTAATATCTCCTCTACCGCAGGCCTGAAAGGTGCGCCTGTTACGAGTGCTTATAGTGCCTCTAAGTTTGCCGTTATGGGCCTAACAGACTCTCTGATGCAGGAGGTGCGCAAGCATAATATTAGAGTAACAGCGTTAACGCCTAGTACGGTAGTTACAGAGTTAGCTCACAGCGCCAACTTAATTACAGGAGACCCTGAGCGTGTGATGCACCCAGAGGACCTGGCAGAGTTAATCATAGCACAATTAAAACTGAACCGCCGCGTGTTTGTGAAAGAAGCAGGCATGTGGTCTACAAATCCATAAAGTAAAAGGCCCGAAGTTTACGCTTCGGGCCTTTTACTTTATTTATACTTTAACTTACACCGCCACAGGGGCTTTTATGCCTGGGTGTGGCTCATAGTTAAGCAGCTCAAAATCCTCGTACTTAAAGTCGAAGATGTTTTTAACATCAGGATTCAGCTTCATCGTAGGCAGCGGCTTTGGCTCCCTTGTAAGCTGCTTCTGAGCCTGCTCCAGGTGGTTGAGGTATAAATGCGTGTCGCCACCTGTCCAGATAAACTCCCCTGGCTCCAGACCTGTTACCTGCGCCATCATGAGTACCAGCAAAGCATAAGATGCAATGTTGAAAGGCACGCCTAGGAACACATCGGCTGAACGCTGGTATAGCTGGCACGAAAGTTTACCCTCGGCTACATAGAACTGGTAGAAGGCATGGCATGGCGGCAGTTTCATGTTCTCGATTTCAGCAACATTCCAAGCACTTACAATAATGCGGCGGGAGTCAGGGTTGTTTTTCAGCTGATGTACTACCTGTGAAATCTGGTCGATGTGGCGGCCATCTGATGTTGGCCAGCTGCGCCACTGCGAACCGTAAACAGGGCCTAAATCCCCGTTTTCATCTGCCCACTCATCCCAGATGGTAACGCCGTTTTCCTTAAGGTATTGAATGTTGGTATCGCCTTTCAAAAACCAAAGCAGTTCATGCAAGATAGACTTCAGGTGCACCTTTTTAGTTGTGACCATAGGGAAACCATCAGCCAGGTTAAAGCGCATCTGGTAACCAAAAACACTTAATGTACCTGTTCCTGTTCTATCTTCTTTCTTTACCCCGTTGTCCAGGATGTGCTGCATCAGGTCTAAATATTGCTTCATGGTGTAATGTCCTATTTAATGTCGGGTGATAAAGATAAGGAGTAAAATTGAAAGGCAGGAAGCTAGCTTCACGTTTTTGAAGAGAAAAGAGCTAAGCAAAAAAAAGCTATACTTGCTTGCGCAAGTATAGCCAATCAGTACAAAATATTTCTCTTTTTAGTAGTTCACTTCTAAGGCAGGAACGTCTACCAAAATAAAAGAAGAATCGGCTGTGGCATGTATGGCAACAACCTCCTGGTCCTCTAATCGTACCTGGTCGCTAGCTTCTGTCTCTAAATTATTAATAAGGCAATTGCCGCTGAGCATGTAAATCAACGTCTTGCGTATTTTAAAGGTTCTGAAGTCTATCTCATCCCCTTGCTTCAGATTAGCATAATATACCGTAGAGTTAGAGTTCATGTAAAGCACATCTTCCAGAACCTTTTGCCCCGTTACCAGCGGTATAAGTTTATTATCAGCATTCAGGAAGTCTATCGGCATGTGCTCATAAGATGGCGCCAAACCGCGTTTGTTGGGTAAAAACCACAGCTGCAGCAAATGCGCCTCATCCTCTGTGTCATTGCTTTCGGAATGTGTAATGCCTGTACCAGCCGTTATACGCTGCACCTGACCTGCGGCTATGGTTGTATCATTTCCTAAGCTGTCTTTATGTGTAAATGTGCCACTCAATACAATCATTACGATTTCCATGTCAGCATGAGGGTGCGACGGAAAACCTGATTTTCCAGCTACATAATCATCATTGAAGGCTCGCAGAGGTCCGAACTGCACATTTGCAGGATCGTAGTAGTCCGCGAAAGAGAAAAGATAATTTGACTTTAGCCAGTCATCGATGCTCGCCTGATGTCTTTCGGCTGCGGTAATGAGTTTTATCATAGTGCTAGTGGTATAGGTTCAGCTACAGTTATATATCTATAGTTAGTTCTATAGCAATTACGAAGAATATCTTTAGTTGTTAGAAAAATGGCTTCTAAGAAGCTAAAAGCAAAAGAGCCTGCACATTGCTGCACAGGCTCTTTTGTTGTTTTATAATTCTTTTTTACCTTAAACAGACACAAGATATAAGGCTAAATGACTGCTGCTTTCAACGAACAACAATCAAAAAACAACGCTTAACGACTATTCCGCCTTTTTAAGCTTAAGGACTTCTTTCTGAAGATCCAGCACGATTGAAGACAGTTTATCTAAAGACAAATCTGCAATTGGGAAAGTAGAGCTAATGTATGATTTAGCTTCCCAAATCTCCAGTACATCCTCTACATGCAGCTCGTACGGAGAGTACACGGGGTTATCGGAGTGCAGGCGCAGCACAGCAGCATCTTTGATTTTATTGTATAGTCTTTTAAAGACAACGCCTTCTTTCTGGCTCACAATAATACATGGCGTACCGTCTTTTATAGCAGACCATTCTTCGATGAAGCGACCTACGATAACAGTTCCAGAGGCAATCGGCAGCATAGAGTCACCCGAAATTTCGAAAGCACGATAGGTACCACCACTTCCCAACATCGGCAGGTTGAAGCGAGGCAGTTCCTCCATAAACTCTGGATCGGCGTAGCCATTTAAATATCCAGCGCTAGCTTTATAAGGAACCAACTCAATATTTTCCTTATCCTCTTTATCAACCGTTATGGCCAGCACCCGCAGTTTACCGCCTGCCCCAGACGTACCATTACCATCGGAGGATAACGCATTGGTATCGGGCTGTGATAAATCAATTCTGATCAGACTATCCAGAGAAACATTGAATAGCTGCGCGATATTAACGAGTGTGCTTAGCTTAGGTTCCGCTCTCCCCTCTTCGTAAGCCCCTACTAAAGAGCGTTTTATATCTAAACGTTCTGCGAGTTGTGCCTGGGTATAACCAGCATTCTTTCTCAGAAACCTCAAATTTGTAGTTACAGTTTGCAAAATGATGCCAATTGTTTTAGTGTAAAACAAAAAAATTAACCTGCAACAGGTTTTTCATTTGTAAATATACGATATTTTACTAAAACAAGCTGTAGTACTACTAATTTATTTAGCATTTTTTTATTTCCTGTTTTTCCAAGTCCTTCTAAAGCAGGAAAGGCTACCTGAGTTAAGGCAGCCTTTCCTGCAAAATTATAATGCTCTATTGGTGCTCTTTCTTATAAACAGCCACTGAAAGCCTTATTTTAAAGTATTCGTACTGCTCTCCTAGCGCCTCAAACAGATCTTTCAGTTTTGCATCCGCCCCAAGTTTTGCAATAGCTTTGGCTATAGCATTGTATTCAGCCTTCGTCAGGTAGTTATTCAGCGATACATTATACCCCTGCTCATATAGGGTGGCAATATGAGAAAAGATAGTTACCGGGTTCAGGTTTCGCTGCTGGGCAATCTGCTCTACCGTATGGCCTTGCTGCAGTGCCTCAAACGTAACCAGGTGGGTTGCTCCCTTGATCTTATTCCCTTTCGATTGCTCTTCCGTCATAAAGCTCATAATCTCGTTGATGAACTCATGGCCGTAGCGTTCGTACTTCTGCGACCCCACACCAGAAATAGCCAGCATCGCAATTCGGTTTGTTGGTTTTTCTGCCGCCATTTCCTGTAGTGTGCTATCGGTAAACACTACATAAGGCGGCACGTTGGCTTCGTCGGCAATGCGTTTGCGCAGCTGGCGTAGGCGCTCGAACAGCGCATCTTTTACCAGCTCCCGCTTCGGACGTGAACGCACAGTTGCCTCCGCTTCCTGCTGCTTCACTTCCTCAAACTTCACAAGCTCTACCTTTTGTCCCTCAAACAGCACCTGCTTACTTTGCTCTGTCAGCTTTAAGGTATAGTTCTGGTCGTAGGCCAGCTCCACTAGCCCCGCATTCAGCATCTGGTGCAGGTAACGGTTCCAGTCCATGGTACTTATGTCGCGACCTGCGCCGTAGGTCTTGATCTTATCGTAGCCAGCAGACATAACCTGGCTGTTGCGGGAACCACGTAGCACATCCACTAACAAAGTCATATTCACATTTTCCTGCGTACGGGCAATGGCAGAAAGGGCCTTTTGCACAAGCAAAGTACCATCGAAGGTGCTGGGAGGGTTTCGGCAAATGTCGCAGTTGCCACAGTCTTTTGTTAAAGTTTCGCCAAAATACTGCAGCAAAATGCGCCTGCGGCAGGCGGCCGCTTCGGCAAACTGTTGCATGCGCTCCAGCTTCACCAATTGCAACTCCGACTGGTTTTTAGCAGCATCATTGTCCTGCAGCATGTTGCGCAGGTTCATCACGTCGGCAAAAGAATAAAACAACAGCGCATCCGACTGCGCACCGTCACGCCCTGCCCTTCCTATTTCCTGGTAATAACTTTCGATGTTCTTGGGCAGATTGTAATGTATTACCCAACGCACATTCGATTTATCGATACCCATACCGAAGGCAATGGTAGCACACACTATCTGCACATCGTCGCGCAGAAAAGCCTCCTGTGCCTTTGCCCGCTGCTGCGGTGACATACCCGCGTGATAATAGGTAGCACTAAAACCACTTGTCTTCAACTTATTCGCTATAGATTCGGTGGCATTACGGCTAAGGCAATAAATTATGCCTGGCTGCTTATGGTGCCGCTCCAGAAACTCTGTTATCTTATTAAAACGGTCTCGGCCTGGCTTTACCATCAGGTTTATGTTCGGCCTATCAAACGAGGAAATAAATACCTTTGGATTCTGGAGATACAGCTGCTCCTGCATATCCTTTTGTGTAAGCTTATCGGCTGTGGCAGTAAGTGCTACAACGGGAATCTGCGGAAACTGCTGTTTCAGTGCCTTTAGCTGTGTATACTCAGGTCTAAAATCGTGGCCCCAAGCAGAGATACAGTGTGCCTCGTCTACGGCAAAAAGCGATACGTTGATACGCTTCAGAAAAGAAAGGAAGCCAGAGGACAATAACTTCTCAGGGGAAACATAAAGCAGCTTCAACTCTCCCGCCAGGCACTGGTTTTCGATAGCATATTGTTGTTCAGAGCTTTGAGAACTGTTGATATAAGCCGCAGGTATACCGTTCACCAGCAGCGCCTCCACCTGGTCTTTCATAAGAGCAATAAGCGGCGACACTACAATACAGATGCCAGGCATTACCACGGCAGGCACCTGGTAACAAATCGATTTACCGCCACCTGTTGGCATTAGCACCACCACGTCCTGCTTCTGCAAAAGGTTTGAGATAATCTCCTCCTGCATGGGGCGGAATTTATCGTAACCAAAGTATAATTTTAGTGCTTCTCTTGCCTCTCTTATATCCATCTGAACCATAAAACTAGTGCTGCTTTTGCCTTGCCTCTAACACAAAGGTAACTATAAAAGTTTGCAAGCACAGCAGTGCATAGAAGCAGCAGAAACAACAATGGCAGAAAGAATGGCGTAAACAAAAAGCATTAAATCATTCACAAACAAAAAAGCTATGAAATCTGAAATAACGAACAACCTGGAACATGTATTGGTAAAATGTATAACTGCCTGCGAAGCATGTGCTACGGCTTGCTTACAAGAGGATAATGTAAAAATGATGGTGCGTTGCATTATGCTGGACCGTGATTGTGCCGATATTTGCGCCCTTACCTCCCGCTTTGTGGCCAGAGGCTCTGAACATGCCAAGCACGTTATGAAGGAGTGCATCGAAATTTGCCGTCAGTGCGAAGCAGAATGTCGCAAGCATGAAGCAGACCATTGCCAGAAATGTGCCGATGCCTGTGCAGAATGTGCGCAAGCCTGTGAAGAATGGATGAACAAGAAGTAAGCTAAGATATTAACAATAAAGGAATAGGGCCTGGAAGACATAAGCTTCCAGGCCCTATTCCTTTACAGCGCTCAGTTTCTTATTTAGATGTATCGAAAATCATATCTAAGATGTAGGTAATCAGGGCTAGCACCAGACTAAACAGTAGCGCATACAGAAAACCCGCCACTTCAAAACTGCTTCCCATCAGGGCGTCTGCCAGCAAGATAATAATGGCATTAATCACGAGCAGGAATAAACCCATTGTAAGTATTGTGATCGGTATTGTCAGGAATACCAGAATGGGTTTGACAATAGCATTTAGTACAGCCAGTATCAGGGCTAATAAAACAGCAGACAGAAAGCCGTCTATCTTAACTCCTGGTAAAACATAGGAGGAAAGCATGGCCGCTGCTCCTACAATCAAAATTCTTATAACAAATCCCATAGTATTGTTTTAAGTTTCAGAACAATAAGCTCTAGTTTTTATAATCCCTTATTTCTTACGGATGCAGGACTGCTAAAGATGGAAAGAAAGGTTGAGCTAACAAAGCCAAAAAGCCTTACATCAAGTTATGATGCAAGGCTTTAGGTTAACAAAATGTTACGGATTAAAACTGCGCTTCCAGTTTATGCTGCGAAACAGCCATTAAGTTGCATAGCTTATACAGCAAACGTGCACCTACGTTTCCGTTCCATTCTGAATCGCCTGGGGCCACCTCACAAAGGTCAAAACCAACTATTTCACGGCCAGACTTTACCAACTGCTTAATGAGGTATACCGCCTGCTCAAACTCTAAACCACCAGGTACTGGAGTTCCTGTGCCTGGGCATAGTTTCGGATCGAGTCCGTCTATATCAAAGCTGATGTATACTTTCTGCGGCAGCTGAGCTATTATCTTCTTGCACTCTTTCTTCCAAGTGTCGCCTTCGTACATGTTCTCCTTCATCACAGCATCGTAGAAAATAGCGATGCGGCCGTTAGACTGCTCCGCCATTTCCGCCTCCGACTGAGCCAGATCACGGATGCCCACCTGCACCAGCTTCTTTACCTGCGGCAGCTTAAGGGCATTGAACATAATGGAAGCGTGAGAATACTCAAAACCTTCGTAGGCATCACGCAAATCGGCATGAGCATCTATTTGCAATATACCAAACTCTTCGTGCTTCTCGGCTAGCGCATGCATCAGGCCTAGTGGTGTGCTATGGTCGCCGCCTAAAACGCCAACCAATTTGCCTTGCTCCAAATAACCAAGAGCCTTTTGTTTTAGCCATTGCAGTAGCTCCTCTCCTTTTTGAGTTACTTCAGCAGGCAGGTTCTCAAACTGACTCTTACTTTCAGCAGGGCTTCCTTCTTCCAACCAGCCTATGTATGCCTCTGCTTTCTGGCGCAGCTCCTCGCTTGTTGCCTCCCACTCTTCCGAGATTTCCTCCATACAGATACCCAGTTTCCAGGCATCTTTTATGCTTGCCTCGTACAAATCGAGCTGCGGCGATGCTTCTTTTACGGCTTGAGGACCTTGTGCCGTGCCAGCACTATAAGAGACAGTTACTTCCCAGGGCACAGGAATCAGCACTACTTCCGATTCTTCAATAGAAAAAGGCAAACCAAACAGGCCACCGTTGATGTCACCTACTCCGTTCGCGTCGAAGTTAGCTATTTTTTGTTCTTTGCTATTCATTTGTCGGTTCAGCTGAGTATTCTTCAATGGCGCCTTCAGATGGGCTGCTTAATAGTTCCTTTACGAAGTTTGGCAACGCAAACGCGGCTGCATGTATATCCTCGTTATAATACTTTAGTCCTTTTTCTTTTGAAAACTTGGCAGCAGCCTCACGGTCGAAGCGCAGCGGGTGCGACTCTCCTTTAGAAGAATAAGAGAAGCTCCAGGTACCAGTTGGGTAGGTAGGTATAGCAGCTAAATAGCAATGTACGTTGTCGTTGCCGAAGATCTTGCGGTATGTTTCATAAATCTCTACAAACACTTCGCTGTTGAAGCGCGGAGATTCGCTTTGCGTTATCATGACGCCGTCTGGCGTTAAGCAACGGTGTACCTGGCTGTAAAACTCTACGGTAAACAAACCTTCTCCTGGGCCAACTGGGTCAGCTGAGTCTACTATAATTAAATCGTAGCGCCCGTCTTCGCACTCGTTTATGTATTTGATGCCGTCCTCTACCAACAGGTTCAGGCGCGGGTTCTCAAAAGACACAGCAGTTTCAGGTAAATGCAATTTGCAGGCTTCAATTACCAACTCGTCAATCTCCACCAGCGTTACCTCTTCCAGTTGCTCATGGCGCAGCAGCTCACGTACGGTACCACCGTCGCCGCCGCCTATCACCAAGGCCCGCTTTGCTTTCGTGTGGCTGAACATTGGCACATGCGTAATCATTTCGTGGTACACATACTCGTCTTTCTGCGTGCACATCACCATACCGTCCAAAGTCAGCATATTGCCGTAGGCCAGTGTTTCATAAACCTCTACGCGCTGGTAATCCGACTCTTTTTTGTATAGCTGCCTGCCTGTGTGCTTCAAGGACAAAGCAATGTTCTCGTCGCGCTCCGTAAACCACACGTCGCGTGTAATCATGCCTGCTTGCTCCTGTGGCTTAGGCGACACATCGCGCAGCTGATCCAGATTAAAATCTTTACGTTTTAAAAGATCAAGCTGCCCGCGGCGGCACTCCATCGAGGAACCATGTCCTGCCTCGAAAGCTTCCTTTAAAAACTTATAAGAAACCCATGGGTCAACAGAATCGCCGCAGGTAAACAAGTCTACAGCTGCGTAGCCATACTCTGGCCATGTATGTATAGCCAAGTGGCTTTCCTGAATAACCACCACACCAGACACACCATAAGGCGAGAAGTGATGGAAGGTGCTGTTGATAACAGTGGCTCCGGCTGTTTCGGCAGCGGCAACCATGCTGTTTTCTATATGAACGACATCGTTCATGAGTTCAGGAGAGCAATCGTAAAATTCTACTAGTATGTGTCTTCCTAAGGCGTTCATCTATCTGAAAATAGGTTTAAAAAAGTATAAGTCAGCAAAAAAACGAAAACTATGGGTATAATCAAAAGCTGAACTCTTGCAAGAACGTATACCCTGTTACTAACCAATTAGTTAAATATTTGTCTTTTCTATGGTACGCCAATACCGCTCCACACGCTACTATTCATCAAAAAAATAAGGCAAACTATGCACAAGCAAAGCCGTAAAAAGGTTGAAATTTATTCAGATAAGTAAAGGGACACAAGTATCAAGACACAAGACATAAGACTTTTTACTGAAGACAGTACTGATGTTCAGCATATGGCAGAGCATGATACACTTTTCTTCAAGTAAAACTAATTTTGGCTCCTTACTCAAAACCTGTACTTTCAACAAAAGCTTATTTTTTAATCACTTACTTGCACCTCTTATCTCTATAATCTCCTCTAATGCCTGACAATCGATGTTTAAACTACAGTATGCTTTTAGATGGACTTCGCTAAAATATTTAATCATATTCCTGAAACTATTGTAGTTCTCTCTCCAGACTATGTGGTACTTGCGGCCACAGCAGAATATTTACAGGCAACGTTACGAAGCCATGATGAGCTGATCGGGCAAAACTTCTTACATGCTTTTCCTGATAACCCGAACAATACAGCCTCTAAAAACGAGAAACTACTGCGCACTTCGCTCGACAAGGTTCTGGAAACAAAAGAAGTTGATTACCTAGATGTGCTGAGGTACGATATTCCAAAACCTAAGGAACAGGGAGGCGGCTTCGACATTCGGTATTGGGAGGCTTCTCATACACCAGTGCTGAATGATGCGGGCGAGGTGATATATATTATACAAAGAACCATTGATGTAACAGAGCGAGAAATAGCAAAACTTGCCTTATCTGAAAGCGAAGACAAGTTCAGGTTTATGGCGGAAGCAATGCCTCAACTTATTTCTACAGCCAACGCTGCAGGCGACGCCACATACTTTAACCAACGCTGGACAGCATATACTGGTTTGCCAGTAAAAGAGTTGATAGACGCAGGCTTAAAAAAGGTAGCGCATCCAGAAGACCTTGAAATGTTGATGGACCGCTGGGCTTCTTCTTTTAAGAACAACACAGACTTTCAGGCAGAGATGCGGATACGGGCCAAAGATGGCAGTTACCGCTGGCATTTGCACCGAAGTGTGCCGATGCAGGATGAAAGCGGCAAAGTTATGATGTGGGTTGGCAGCGCTACCGATATACACGATACCAGGCAACTTGTGCAGGAACTGCTGCAGACGAATGAACAGATGTCTTCGCTATCTGACCAGGTGCAACATGCTTATCAGAAAGCAGAAACAGAACGCCAGACGTTGGAACGGCTAATCATGACATCACCAATTTTCTTTTGCACCCTGAAAGGCAGGGACTATAGGTTTGAGCTGGTAAACGAAAAGTATCAGCAAATTTTTCCTGGCAGAGAGTTAGTAGGCAAAAGATTAACAGAGGCCATACCCGAAGTGAGAGAACAAGGGTTTCTGGAGCTATTGGACCAAGTTTACACCACAGGCAAAGAGCTGATAGCAGAAAATGTTTTATTTAGAGTAGACAAAACCAACACAGGGAATTTAGAGGATATTCATGTGACTTTTACTTACCAGCCCATGTATGATGCTGGTGAAATAACAGGCATATTGGTTTGTGGCTACGAAATGACAGAGGTTTTTAAGCTTAAGCAACAGCTACAAGAACTAAATTATGGAACGCAGCAACAGTGATAGTGACACAAGAAGCTAAAAATAAGCACCATTCATGAACGAAGCGCAGGTAGATTTACAACAACTTCGCATTAAACATATTCTGTTTAAGTCGAAGGTGCGCTCTGTTTTGTATGGCGGCACCTACGATGAATTCTTTTTCTCTTCTTCTGGGCCTATCGGTACTTGGTTTAGTGCTGTCGGAAGAGTGAAATACGCTAGTGTGCCTGAAATTATAAAGCTAAGCCAAATCCATAACGCCTTATCTTTAACAGCCGCTAAACTTTTCCAGCTTTACAAAAGAGGCTTGATTGAACAAGCGCACGAAGGACTAAAAGAGATTGACAAATCTTCTGACTTGTTTCTGAGTTTGCTTGCTCGGCTGGAGACTCGGCTCGCAGCAACTTAATTTTACTTAAAACTTTTTTCGTAGCTTCCCTCCTACTTAAGTTCTCCTGCCACTATAGATTCAACTTTATACTCTTCCAACATATCTTCAAAAACATCGAAAGTATCTTGAAAGTAGCTAAATTCTGGTAGCAGGTTAAACAGCATTACGTGGTAGATCAGGAACAGCTCAGACTGCGTAAAGTTAGCTTTGGTTATAAAGCTGTAGTACTCGCCTTCATCTTCCGTTTCAGAGCGGTAACGCTGAATCAGCTTAAAGAGCACACTCAGGTTTTTGAGGTATGGGTTAAGGCTGGACTGGTAAAAGCTGAAATGGTAGGTAAAGTATTCTTTATATAGATTGTGCAGTGTTTCAGCATTCTTTTCCTGCGGAGTTAAGCTACGCACTTTCTGCACAAACGAGGTAAGCACTTTCTCCTGCAGAAAAACAAAGAAGTTTGTGCCCGACCACACGCTTTCATTTATATCGTAAGCGGTAAGGGAGTTGATGGCATCGTTGTGCTTATTGATAAAGCTGATGTAGAGGGTAGAAAAGTTTTGCTGCTGAAAAATCTTCTGGGTTTTATGCAGCTCGATGCGCTGAAGCTCAAATTCCCTTTTTTGGTAAGTAAGGGTGGCAAAGAAAAGAAAAACACCTGCCAGCGCCCAAAGCGATCCGACTATGCCTCCTACAAACTCTCCGAACTGCCCAAACACATCGCCTTTTCGCTCGGCTGGGTCCAGGTACAGTTCTCTTATCAAGTTAAATTTGACTGTGCCCCATACCAACACTAGTATTCCTGTTAGTATAAGTACGTAACCTGCAATTTCGTATCGGCTTAAGTTTGTTTTAGGCTTTAGCATTAGCTAAGTAAGAGTAGCTGTTTTTATGCTACACTTACTGTTTCTAGCTTCAATCGGTTTCCATCAAATTAGTATTTCCAAAATTGAATGTTCGGATGATGTCTAATATCTTCAGGAAAGTGTTTGTATCAAAGAACAGCAGTAGCGGCAACTCTACGGTTTTGGTGTTATGGGTAAAGCGTGTGATAACTGTAAACACAAGCGGTTGAAAAAGCGGATGCTGTACCAGTATGTCTTTCAAGGAATCGGCTATATGACTTTTAGGAGCCTTAGGAGGCGACCCATAGATATTGGATTTCAGAATATTAGCAAGCTGCGTCACCAGAGCGCCTGTTATGATATTGCTTATCTCTAGCAAAAGTGACTCCTGCATCGTGCTCAGTTCCCCTTTCTGCACATCAAGCATGGTTAGGCAAACTTCTGATAGCCTTACAATGTGGTCGTCGGAGAAAAGCATGAGCGTGGCTCCGTTGAAGTCTCCTTTTATATCAGATTGAATGATGATATGGGTACTCTCGTAGCTAGCTACCAGGTGCAGCAACTCTTTAACCTCTATAAGCTTGATATCAGGCACTTTTAAAAGCACTTTATCTTTGGCTATAACCGCAAAGGAATCTGCAGCACGGGCTAAGCCAATGTTCAGAATTTCTTTGATGATATCGCGCTCTAACTCCGTAATATGAGGTTCTGTCATAGTTCTCGTATTAGTAGTATTTTCGTCCATCGCCGCATCCTATCTTTTGTTTACATAAAAACGTGTAATGGCAGGCACATCTAAAACCAGGCATACTTTGCCTGTTCCCAGCAGCGTTACTCCGCCATATAGGTCTATTGTATCTAACGGCTTTCGAAGTGGTTTAACCACAATATCCTGCTGTCTGTACAATTTATCTACAATCAAACCAAGCTTGCGGTTATTATAAGATACAATAATAATGTTTTGCACCTGTCCTTTTAACCTTCTTTTATCGCCCAGCCTCATGTCTGAAGGGTCCGCATTCAAAAGCTCGTGCAGGTATACTACTGTCACGGTCTCTCCTAATATGTCGGTCACTAAAGCGCTTCCAACTTCATGTAGTTCATCTTTATCTAAAGACACCACCTGCTCGGTATGAATGAGCGGAATGGCGTAAAATATTTCATCAACCTCAAAAAGAAGCGCACCCTTAACAGCAATTGAGGTTGGTAGCCTCAACGTAAAAGTAGTGCCTTTCCCCTGTTTAGAATCTATGCTTATCCGTCCTCCAATGGAGTCGATGGCATTTTTCACGACATCTAAGCCAACGCCTCTGCCAGAAAACTCTGTCACCTCTTTTGCGGTAGAAAATCCTGGCTCGAACAGCAGCGATAAAGCATCTACTTCAGACAGATCGTTGGCTACATCAGCAGTTACGAGTTGCCGCTCTATAGCCGTATTCTTTACCTGCTTCAGGTCAATTCCTTTTCCATCGTCTGAAAATCTGATGAGCACATTCTCTCTATCATTCTGAGCTGTTAAAGACACCCGCCCCGCCCTAGGCTTTCCTTTTTTCTCCCGTTCTTCTGGCTTCTCCAAACCATGCGAAATGGCATTCCGCATTAGGTGCAGCAAAGAGTCTGTCATTATCTGCAGTATATTCCTGTCTATCTGAATATCCTGCCCTGCCAGTTCCAGGTCCACTTCCTTGTGTTCAGCGGCCGCAATGTCGCGCACAATACGCGGAAACTTGTTGAACAGCGTACCTATACTTACCAAACGAGCATCCATCACGCTATACTGCAGGTCTTCTGTAATGCGGTACAGGTGTGAACTTACGTTCTGCAGTTCATCATTATTCAGCTCTCTGCTGATAGAGATGATACGATCTCGATCTATCATCAACTCGCCCACCAGGTTCATCAGGTGGTCCAGCTTTTTTATCTGAATATAAATCAGGTCTGACAGCGATAAGTTTTTAGAAGTGTTATACTTCTGCACCTTCGCCAGTTCAATGGTGCTGTCAGAAAGATTATCTACTATAATATCGAGATTGCGCAGCAGCACAGGGTCTGCCTCCCCGTAATTTTCATTATCGATGTTATGAATCAGCTCGCCAAGCAAATCAATTCCATCGAAAAGCACTGTAACCACCTCATCGCTGAACGTGAGCTCTCTGTTCCGAATAAGGCTAAACGCCGTTTCCAGCTTATGAGACACATCAGAAATTTGCAGATAACCGATGGCTTTCGCATTTGCTTTCAGGTTATGCAGCAAACGGAAAACCTCCGCCAGAATCTGATCATCCTGTGGCTTGCGCTCCAGTTCACTTATGTGCCTGTTCAGGGCATCATAATATTCCAGCGCTTCCGCTACAAATATTTCTTTATATTCCTCTTCTCTCGATTTCATGCAATACCGCCAGTTACACTGACCTGTTGCTGCTCTGCCACATAATTATTTATAAACACAGGTATCTGTGCCAATGGCAGCACTTGGTTAATACAACCGCTGTCTATTGCGGATTTAGCCATCCCGAAAATGGCTGATGTTGCTTCATCTTGTGCCAGCACAATTCCGTTTCTGCTCTTGATCAGGTTGGCTCCTAAGGTACCGTCTTTGCCCATACCCGTCAGGATAACGCCAACTATATTTTTTACAGTGCTTTTGGCAACCGAAGCCATTAAAGCATCTATCGAAGGCAAATCCAAAGGGCCTGTACCGTCCTCCGAAAAACAAACTTTCAGATTTGCGCTGTTCCCCATCACAGGTTGCACTTCCATTCTTCTTCCTCCTGGCGCAACTATAAGCTTTCCTGGTTTCAGCAACAGTCCGTCTTTTCCTTCCTCTACCGTAAGTGGTGTCAGTTCCTGCAGCCTTTTGGCAAACGATTTAGTGAACCGAGCTGGCAAATGCACTGCTAACAACACGCAAGCTTTTAAGTTTGGCGACAAACTGCGAACTATGGTTTCTATGGCCTGTGTTCCTCCCGTAGAGGCTCCGATCACAATTACAGTTTCTGCTGTTGCCAATGTTTTTTTTAGGTACTGATGCGCTTTTTTGTGCTCCATCTCCAGCGATTGCGCCAGTAGCAGCATATCCCGCTTGTCCTGTTTATCAAAGGCTTTCACTTTCGCTACCAGTTCATCCTTCATGCCCCTAAAGCTTGGATACTTCTCAGACCCTTGTTTTATAATGATAGCATACACACCTAAAGCAACAGCTTCTTCAACCAGTTTAAAGGATAGTTGGCCATAGCTAAGAATTAAAATAACAGGTACAGGCACTTCGCTAAAAATCCGTTTCAGTGCCAAAAGCCTGCTGTTTTGTGGCAGGTCGATATCTACTATTGCCAGATCAGCGTTTGTTTGCATTAACTGATTTAGAAGCGAATCGCCATCAGCAGCCACTCCAACTACATCAACATCTTCTTCCTCGCCTAAAATATCCTGCAACACTATTCTTGTGTAGCTCGATTTATCAGCGATTATTACCTTCGGCATGTTTATCCAACCCTACGTCTATCCTCTCCTGTCCTTTGTTAGCTATACAAAAACTCGTTAAGCTTTCGTATCGTCCTGCAAGGCCTTACTAACTACCTCCAGCACCTTTTCCTCCGAAAAAGGCTTTACGATGTAAGCAAGAGCGCCATACTCTATTGCTTCATTTACTATCACCTCCTGGCCAACAGCGCTCACAATGATCACTTTCATGTCTGGCTGTTCGCTTTTTATACCTTTCAGTACATCAAGGCCTGTATTATCTGGCAAAATCACATCCAGCGTAACCAGATCTGGCTTAGTAGATTTTGCCAATTCAAGGGCTGTCTGCCCGTTTGGCGCCTCACCTACCACCTCGTACCCAGCGTCGGTAAGCATGTTCTTTAACATGGTGCGCATGTAGAAAGAATCATCTACAACTAAAATCCTTTTCATACTTCTATTTGGTTTCGTCTTAATGTACTGGATTATCCTATCAATTCATTTACTTCATCTTGTGTCAGCACCTTATACATGTCCAGCACAATGACCAAGCGGTTGTTTACTTTAGCAATACCCTCTATATAATTCTCCTGAATGTTAATGTCCTGAAGAAAAGAAGGCGTTTTATCTATTTTAGAGACAGGCAGGTTAATGGACTGCGGCATCTCCCGCACTATAATTCCTAAGTTATAGTCTTTCGCTTCTAATACTAAGGTATAGGTTACATTAGGATTATGCAGCCCCTGCTCTACAGGCGTAGGCTCTATGTTAAAACGCTGCTCCAGGTCCATCACCGCTATAATATCGCCCCGTATGTTGGCCACACCTTTAATAAAATGAGGTGTGCGTGGCATACGGGTTATTGTAGGTGTTATGGTTACTTCTTTTACCAGCCCGATTTTGATAGCATAATATTCACTACCCAACCTAAACATGATCAGGTGTACCATCTCCTCATTAGCTCCCCCCTTTGCTGGAACTGTTTCTACTGCCCGCGGTTCCTTTGTGTTTTGAGCAACTGCTTCTGCAACGGGCTCCTTCTCTCCAGAAACTTGCTTCTTCTCCTCTTTTTTCTCCATGGCTATATCTGAGAGTCACCTGTTTTAGCATTATTATTTCCCGTAGCTGACCTGTTGTTACCGACTGACTGCCGCAGCGGTTTGCGCGTAGTTGGTATCGAAGCCAATCGTCGGTTTTTAGAACTGTTCGTGAAAACAAGGTTGCCATCTATCAGCTTAAACGCCGATATACTAATTTGTAGGTCTGCCGCAATATCGTTCAGGTTCTGCGAAGAAGATGTAAGCTCCTGCATGGAAGCCGATAGTTGCTTGGCTGTACTTGCCACTTGCTGTGTACCAGAGGCCGTTTGCTCGGCAATAGCCACTACTTCCTCCACATACTTCACAACGTCTCCGATAGATGACTTCTGCACCTCGGTTGCCGTTAAGATGTCTTGTGCCGTACGGAGTGTCTCACCGCTTCCTGCTGCAATATTTTTGAAGGCCCCAGATGCTTCGAAGGTTGCGTTTTTTCCTTTTAGTACACGGCCTTCCATGGTAGAAATCGCTGTAGCGGCAGAGGCTGTATCTTTCTTCACATCATCTACCAGCGTGGCAATTTCACTTGCTGACTTACGCGAACCTTCAGCCAGTTTCCTAATTTCTTCAGCTACCACTGCAAAGCCTCTGCCTGCCTCGCCTGCACGGGCTGCTTCAATGGCTGCGTTCAAAGCAAGCAAGTTTGTTTGGGAGGCAATATCTGTGATGACACCAAGCGATTTGGAAATTTCTTGAGAGCGTGTGCTCAGTACTTCAATGGTTTTAGCTGTAAGGGCTGCTGAACTGGAAATTTCTTCCATGTTTCTCACCACTTCGGCCACAGTTTTCAGACCGTTCTGAGAGCTTTCCTCTCCTATTAAAGCCGCTTTGTTTACTACTTCCGCTCTGTTAGCGGTTTCTTTCGTGGCCTTCATAATCTCCTCGATCAGTTTGAAGGCCTGATCTGTTTTAAGCGCTTGATTTTGAGCACCTTCTGCCATCTATTGCATAGCAAGGGCCACATCTAGCGTTACGGTGTTCATCTCCAATCCTTTATCAGCCATCTCTTCTGAAGAGCTTCCTACAATCAGGGAGGAGTCGTTTATTTCACCTAGCAGTGCGTTCAGGTTGTCCACTGCAAGATTCAAAGCATTCGCCATGTCCAGGATGTCACCTGCTGTTACGGTTTCTACTTTCTGCGTCAGGTCACCTTCTGAGATGGCACGCACTACGCGAGACACTTCCAGTACTGGTGTTACAATAGATTCCAGCAGGTCGTTTACAGTATCTACCAGTTCTTTCCAGCTACCGCCTACACCTTGTAGTGTAGCACGCTCCGTTAGTTTACCTTCCACACCCGCTACTCTGGCCACACGGCTAACCTCACCAGCTAATCGGTTCAGGTCCACCACCATGGTGTTGATGGTTTCTGCCAACTCGGCCACTTCGCCTCTTGCATCCAGAGTCAGTTTCTGCGTCAGGTCACCTTTCGATACCGCTGTTACCACTTTCACGATGCCTCTTACCTGTGTGGTAAGATTTGTAGCCATGGTGTTTACATTATCTGTCAGATCTTTCCAAACACCTGCCACATTCGGCACGTTGGCCTGTCCGCCTAGTTTACCCTCTGTACCCACCTCACGTGCCACACGCGTTACCTCACCAGCAAATATATTGAGCGAGTCCACCATCTGGTTTAGGTTTCCTTTCAAGTCAGCTAGCTCGCCTTTTACATCTACCGATACTTTCTGCGTCAGGTCACCTTTCGCTACAGCGGTTGCTACGTTGGCAATGTCCCGCACCTGTAGTGTCAGGTTGCTGGCCATTGTATTTACATTGTCGGTAAGTTCTTTCCAGGTACCACGCACTTTCGGCACGTTGGCCTGTCCGCCTAGTTTACCCTCTGTACCCACCTCACGAGCCACACGGGTTACCTCGTCTGCAAATACGTTCAGCGAGTCCACCATCTGGTTCAAGTTTTCCTTTAGGTCGAGTATCTCACCACGTGCTTCAACAGATACTTTCTGCGTTAAGTCTCCTTTCGCAACCGCGGTAGCTACTTTGGCAATATCCCGTACCTGTGAGGTAAGGTTAGAAGCCATGGAGTTTACATTATCGGTTAGGTCCTTCCAAGTTCCAGCCACGTTTGGCACGTTGGCCTGACCGCCAAGCTTACCCTCTGTACCCACTTCACGGGCCACACGGGTTACCTCATCACCAAATATATTCAGCGAGTCCACCATGAAGTTGATGTTCTCTTTCAGTTCTGCAATCTCGCCACGGGCCTCCACTGTAATTTTCTGTGTCAGGTCACCTTTGGCAACACCAATAGCTACTTTAGCTATACCTCGCACCTGCGTTGTCAGGTTAGAAGCCATGGTGTTCACATTGTCAGTCAGGTCTTTCCAAACACCTGCTACATCTGGCACATTGGCCTGCCCACCTAGTTTACCCTCTGTACCCACTTCACGTGCCACACGGGTTACCTCACCTGCAAAGATGTTCAGCGAGTCCACCATCTGGTTCAGGTTCTCTTTCAGCTCAGCCATCTCGCCCTTTACATCCACAGATACCTTCTGGCGCAGGTCACCCATGGCCACAGCAGTTGCTACGTTTGCTATATCACGCACCTGGCTGGTTAAGTTGGCAGCCATGGTGTTCACGTTATCGGTCAGGTCTTTCCAAACTCCGCCCACATTCGGTACCGATGCCTGGCCACCCAGCCTACCTTCCGTACCCACCTCACGAGCCACACGCGTCACTTCGTCTGCGAAGATGTTCAGTGAGTCAACCATCTGGTTCAGGTTTTCCTTTAGGTCCGCCAACTCACCTTTCACATTTACAGATACTTTCTGACTCAAATCACCTTTCGCCACGGCAGTTGCTACATTGGCAATATCCCGTACCTGAGAGGTTAAGTTAGAAGCCATGTAGTTCACATTATCCGTCAGGTCTTTCCATACCCCTGCCACGTTTGGCACACTTGCCTGGCCACCTAATATACCCTCTGTCCCCACTTCACGTGCCACACGCGTTACTTCCGCGCCAAACACATTCAGTCGGTCCACCATTTCATTCAGGATATCTTTCAGTTCACCAAGTTCTCCTTTTACATCTACTGATACCTTCTGTGTCAAGTCACCTTTAGCCACGGCAGTTGCCACGTTGGCAATGTCTCGTACCTGCGAAGTCAGGTTGCTGGCCATCAGGTTCACATTATCGGTGAGTTCTTTCCAGGTACCTTCAACTCGTGGTACAGTGGCCTGACCACCCAGTTTACCTTCTGTCCCCACTTCACGTGCCACACGGGTTACCTCACCAGCGAAGATGTTCAAGGAATCCACCATCTGGTTGATGATGTCCTTCAACTCGGCCATCTCCCCTTTTACATTCACTGTTATTTTATGGGTCAGGTTACCTTTCGCCACCGCAGTAGACACATTAGCAATGTCTCGCATCTGCGCTGTCAGGTTGCTGGCCATGGTATTCACATTGTCGGTCAGGTCTTTCCAAACTCCGCCCACATTCGGTACTCGGGCCTGTCCGCCTAACTTACCCTCAGTTCCTACCTCACGTGCCACACGGGTTACCTCGTCTGCAAATATATTCAGCGAGTCCACCATTTGATTCATGTTATCCTTCAACTGTGCAAACTCACCACGCACATCCACAGACACTTTCTGTGTCAGGTTACCCTTCGCCACAGCAGTTGCCACATTCGAAATGTCGCGCACTTGTGAGGTCAGGTTAGAAGCCATGGTGTTCACATTATCGGTTAGGTCTTTCCATACCCCCGCCACGTTTGGCACACTTGCCTGGCCACCTAGTTTACCCTCAGTACCTACCTCCAGGGCCACACGGGTTACCTCACCTGCAAACAGGTTCAGGTTATCGATGGTACGGTTTATTGTTTCCGCCATCACCTTAAAATCACCTGAAACTGGAATCTGAAATGTCTCATCCAGGTTACCTCGGGAGATATTCTTAAGTACTTTCCCCACCTCCAGTACTGGCACCGCAATAGAATCTACCAGACCGTTGATGTTGTTGATCATGTCCTTCCAGAAACCAGAGGCATTTTCAGCAGAGGCACGGGCCTTTAGGTTACCTTCCACACCGGCCACCTTCGAAATCCTGGACACCTCACCACCTACACCACCGATCATCTCCACCATGGAGTTATAAGCTTCGGCTATTTCAGCGAATATATCGCTGTTCTGCTTTGTCAGTCGAACAGAAATATCTCCCTTTTTAAAAGCATCAAGGGCATACAGCACCTTGTTTAGCTGCTCGTTTAGGTATTCTGGGCTAGTAGGCAGCGCCTGTTTCTCCTGCTCAGGTGTGTCTGTATCGTTTTCACTATCTGTTACAGTAGGACTGTCCACCTCTTCTTTGGCCTGAGCAGTAATCTCATCCCTCAAAGTATTTTTGGGTGCATCTGGTGTTTCTTCCGTCGATGGCTTATTTGGAGGAGTAGTTGCAGTAGCTGGCTTGCTTTCCGCTTTGGCTTTTGGTGCAGGCTTTTTCTCTTGATTGGCTTCCACGTCACTAATGAGCTTTTCTTTGCTCAACTTCAAGTTTTTACCTAAGGCCATATGTAAGATTAATTGAGTTGGGTGTCATTTATTTATAAAGCAAAAGACGGGGCCAAAGCCCTAAATCAATATGCTGCTATAGTTCAAGTTTATGCAATTTAGCTAAATTACATGAATGTCGGAAACGGCAAAGCATGCTTATAGCACCATTAGTGCGCATTCAGAAATTCTTTCCCGAGCGCCATGTAATCTTTGGCTCCATTAGAAGACGCATCGTAGTTAATAACGCTTTTCCCAAAAGAGGGCGCCTCTGCAAGTTTAACATTAAGACGGATGTGGCTATCGAAGATTTTTTCTTTCACGTTTTCGCGCAGATATTCCAATACCTCCTGGCTTAGTTTTCTCCTGATATCAAACATCACCACTACGATTCCCTTTATCTTAAGTTTCGGGTTAAACGCCTTTTTTACTTTGTTAACCGTATTCATAATCTGGTCGAGGCCCTGCAGGGTCAACACTTCCATCTGAAGCGGTATCAGCACCTCCTGGGCAGCCGTAAGCGCGTTCAGCGTCAGCACCGACAGCGAAGGCGGACAGTCAATCAACACATAGTCAAAGCCTTTTACATCGGCCAGCATGTTTTTAAGAAATTTCTCTCTTTCTGGCTGAGACACCAGCGATATTTCTATATCAACTAAATCATTGGAGCCTGGTGCAATCCACAGTCCGTCTTTCTCAACAAGAATGTCTTTGAGTGATTGATTTCCGAGGAAAACATCGGCCAGTGTGGCCTCTGGGGCCGTTACAGCCAAAGAATAAGACAGGTTGCTTTGTGGGTCCAGGTCCAGGAGCAGCACTTTTTTGCCTTCTTTAGCCAGGGCGCTGCCAAGGTTAATGGTGGTAGTGGTTTTACCCGTACCGCCCTTTTGATTGATAACAGCTACAATAGTCGATTTCATAGAGAGATTTGAAGTAAAAACCACAAAAGAAAGGCTACATGCGCTTGTGTGGCGTCTAAATATAGGGAATCTATTGTTAAAACAGAAAGACTACGCACACGACAACACCCTAAAAGCTGCTTTCGCTACATGTTCTGTTTTTCTATACGGCCTGTAACAGAGTGAATTTCCTCCCATTTTTCTATATCAAGACTAACTGCTACAACATTGGCAGGATCTAAGTAAGGAATGCGCTGCTCGGTCAGGTTCCGAATCAATTGCGTGACACCTGGGTTGTGTGCCACTAGAAGCACAATTTTCACTTCGTCGGGCAGTTTGCCCAAAGCATTTTCTAAATTTGCCTCTCTTGCATTGTACAAATCAGGATCGAAAGAAATATTTTCCTCCTCGAAGTATAAGCGTTGTGCCAGCGTACAGGCTGTGGCAGCGGTTCTTTTAGCTGGACTGGCTAGTATAGCATCTACCTTTCTGTAGTTTTCGCGAAGCCACAAACCAGTTTGGTGCGCTTGTTGCAGCCCATTTTTTGTAAGTTCGCGTTCAAAGTCTGGTTGTAGAGGATACGGTTCGTGTGTTTCGGCATGCCGACAAATAAGTACGAGTCGCTGCATATATTTCGGGTGTGGTGCGTATAGATGCTTTTTAAGTACTTTCGTTAAGAATTGGAGACGTTTAGCTGGTTTTTAAACCTAACTTATACGTTTGTGGTTGTAATAGTTTGAAAAAATATTTGATCTTTGGGCAAATTTGGAGCCTTGCTCGCCTGTAACTACATAGAATGATTAAAAACTTAGTAATAGTGGAATCGCCTGCAAAGGCGAAAACAATTGAGGGATACCTGGGGAAAGACTTTGTTGTAAAATCTAGCTTTGGCCATGTGCGTGACCTGCCTAAAGGCAACGGCGCCATTGACATAGAGCATGGTTTCAAGCCAACATATGTTGTGTCCAGCGATAAGAAGGATGTTGTTTCGCAGTTGCGCAAACTGGCGAAAGAGGCGGAAACTGTATGGTTGGCATCGGACGACGACCGCGAGGGAGAAGCTATATCCTGGCACCTGACACAGGCGCTTGATCTGAATAATACCCAAACCCGACGAATTGTTTTCAGGGAGATTACCAAAAACGCCATACTAAATGCCATCAGCACGCCGCGCGGCATTGACATGGACCTGGTAAACGCCCAGCAGGCAAGGCGCATTCTTGACAGGCTAGTAGGTTTCGAACTTTCTCCTGTGCTCTGGAAAAAGATCAAGACTGGTTTATCGGCTGGTAGAGTACAGTCGGTAGCCGTGCGACTGGTGGTAGAGCGCGAGCGCGAAATTGAAGCACACAACGCTGAATCTTCTTTTAAAATTTCTGCTCAATTTGATGTGCAGGGCAAGACTTTGGAAGCGGAGCTACCTACTAAGTATAAAACAGAGGAAGAGGCACAGGCATTTCTACAGCGTTGCATCGGAGTAAGCTATAACATCGAAAACCTGGAGACGAAGCCATTGAAGCGAAGCCCAGCTGCTCCCTTCACCACTTCTACCCTACAGCAGGAAGCAAGCCGTAAGCTGTACTTCTCGGTTGCCCAAACCATGACGGTGGCTCAGCGCCTGTATGAAGCAGGTAAGATATCTTACATGCGTACCGATTCTTTGAATTTATCAGATGAAGCTATAAACGGTGCCTCCAGCGCCATCCGCAACTCTTATGGCGAGCAATTTGTAAAAACCCGCCGCTTCAAGACAAAATCTTCTGGAGCACAGGAAGCACACGAAGCCATACGCCCAACTGACTTTTCAGCAATGGTGGCCAGCAGCGACCGCAACGAGCAGCGCCTTTACGAGCTGATCTGGAAGCGCGCCATTGCCTCCCAGATGGCAGATGCCGAAATAGAGAAGACAACAGCTACCATTGGTATTTCTACCCAACCCGAAAAACTGGTTGCCACAGGCGAGGTAATTAAGTTTGAAGGTTTCCTGAAAGTATACATAGAGTCGAAAGATGATGAGGAAAGCCAGGATGATGACACAAAAGGCATGCTACCTCCGCTAAGTATAGGGCAGCAATTAGGACTGCGCCAGATGCAGGCTACACAGCGTTTCTCTCGTCCTGCTCCACGTTTTACCGAAGCAAGCCTTGTGAAGAAGCTGGAAGAATTGGGAATTGGTCGTCCTTCTACCTATGCTCCTACCATCTCTACTATTCAAAAGCGAGGTTATGTAGAAAAAGATACACGAGAAGGCAAAGAGCGTAATTACCAGGTGCTCACCCTAAAGAGCGACAACATCACAACGCAAACCAAGACCGAAATTACTGGTGCCGAAAAAGGCAAGTTATTTCCGACGGACACGGCTATGATTGTGAATGACTTTCTGGTAGAGCACTTCCCCAACGTGATTGACTATTCTTTCACGGCACGTGTTGAGGCTGAATTTGATGAAATTGCGCAAGGCCACAAGGAGTGGGAAAACATGCTGGATAATTTTTACCAGAAGTTTCACCAGCGCATCGAGTCGAGCGAGAATATATCCAGGGCAGAAATTTCTGGAGCCAGAGAATTAGGCACAGACCCTGTTACAGGTAAAAAAATACTAGCGAAACTAGGGCGCTTCGGTCCGTTTGTGCAATTAGGAGAAGAAGACCCTGAGACAGGTGCAAAGCCAATTTACGCCAGCTTGCGCAAGGGGCAGTTTCTGGAACGACTGAGCCTGGAGGATGCCTTAGAACTCTTTAAGCTGCCACGCAATGTGGGTGCTTTCGAGGAAAAAGAAATGATCGCTGCCATTGGTCGTTTTGGCCCGTACATCCGCCACGACAGCAAGTTCTATTCTCTTCCGAAAACCATGGACCCTATGCTGGTAACAGCAGAAGAGGCCGTAGACCTGATCCAGGCGAAGCGAAAAGCTGATGCAGAAAAGCTGATCAAGTCCTTCCCCGAAAACCCTGATGTGCAGGTGCTGAACGGACGCTACGGCCCATACATAGTGGCAGATAAGAAGAATGTAAAAATTCCGAAAGATAAAGAGCCAGCTGACTTAACGCTGGAAGAATGTTTAGCCCTAGCTGAGGCTACCCCTGAGAAGAAAGGCCGAGGCGGCTTTAAGAAGGCTGCAGCCACTACTGCAGAAAAGAAACCAGCGGCAACCAAGAAGCCTGCTGCTACAAAGAAAGCAGCCGCTAAAAAACCTGCTGCAAAATCAACTGCCACCAAAAAAGTAGCTCCTAAAAAGAAAGCTTAAGCAGTATAAGCCATATAAATAAGACGGCCGCCACATCTCTGGTGGCCGTCTTATTTATATGGCTTAGCAATTTGATAAACAAAAGATTAGCTATAACAGATAATTCTATACTTGAGGTAGAACAAGGTTTGAACTATTGGCTTTTGCTGTTGTAGCTACTGTTCATCCTCAGTTTTACCAGCCTATTGTTTTATAGTTCTTTTTGGTGCGCTCCAAGTTGGGGTAGGGGGCCTATATTAGCGGGGACTTGTTTTCCTATTCGGTGCTGCTTTTGTTTCCTGCCTAACGGCTGCCGCTCCCGCGGCACAAGAAACTTTCGAGGCGCCTCATGGAAAAACGGGGAAAGCTTCTTTCTTCGATCATCAAAAAAATAATCATCTGCTTCCGCTAGAACACTAACCTGGTAGTTGATTGAAATAAGAAATTTCTTTTCTCTACTACAGAGCAAGAGCCTTAGCGAGGTGCACCAACGACGATTTTTTGTTTGAGCGTTCAGCGAGTTCAAAATCGTCTTGATTCTTTTGCACTCCGCTCCTTTTTCAAGGAGGGGTGCCGCAGGCGGGGTGGTTAATCTCATCAAGGAGAAAAGTAAGCCCCGCCGGCGAGGCGAAAAGCTAGCAGAAAGAACAGCAAATAAAGGTTCGATAAAAACTACAAAACACCCATTTTATATATTTAATATACAGTAATTTATGAACCAAATATATTAGAAATAATTACGTATAATACTAAACTTACCTTGCCCGAAGCAACTGCTCGAACCTAGTCGTGTAACATTGTGACAGATGCTCATGCTTCATGGCCCATTTGCTGTTTTTCTCCTCCCCCTGTACTGCATATTTTACGGCTGCATGTCCAAACCTCTGGCGCAGGTTGTCTAAAGTCATCATAAGCTTATCCTGCTTTTCTGTGTTTTCTACAGAAAAAATATCTAACTGTACCTGTTCTGCAGGCACCAGTTCAGACAGTACTACTCCCACTTTTACATAGCGCTCGCCTTTTCGGAACATCTGTTTCAACAAAGCATTGGCATATCGGAGTAACTGCGTTTCGCTGTTAGATGCAGCAGGCAGTCTGGCGCTCTTACTGCTGTAATAATCAGAAGAAGCATCTTTAGCAAAACGGTTCGTGAGCAGAAAAACAGTGATAGCGCCAGCATAAGATTCCTGTCTTCGCAGCTTGGTGGAGCAGCGCACCGTGTGTGTGGAAAGTGCTTCTTCTATTTCTGAGAGCGTGGAGATAGGTTGGCCGAAGGAGCGGGAGGTGCAGATGTTCTTTTTGGCAGGAACTTCATCAGCCTCTAGATTGATACAGGAAGAACCTCTGAGTTCCAGCACCGTGCGCAACCCTGTTACGGCCATGTTCTTTTTCACCCAGTCAGCAGGCAAATCGCGGAACTGCCGTGCATTACCCACGCCAATTGCCTGAAGCCTGGCCGCATGCTGCCGACCAATCCCCCACACATCCCGCACCTCTGTCTGCTCTAAAGCCGCTTCTATGTCCGATGTATTAGTTAACACCATCACACCCTCGTCGGCAGCCTTTTTCTTGGCCAGGCGGTTAGCCACTTTTGCCAGTGTTTTGGTGGGCCCTACTCCCACCGACACAGGTATACCTGTCCATTGTAGCACCCTCTCTCTTAGCTGTTTGGAGTGGCTTATTACATCCTCTTCTTTCAGGTGGCTGAAGTCCATAAAGCTCTCGTCAATGGAATATACTTCCAGGTTAGGCGTAAACTGCAGGAGCACGTTGGTGACGCGGCGCGACATATCGCCATAGAGCTCATAGTTAGAACTAAACACCGCCACCCCCTGCTTTTCCATAAAATCCCGAAGCTGAAAATAGGGGGCTCCCATTTTTATACCTAAGTTTTTGGCCTCGTTAGAGCGTGCAATAATACAGCCATCGTTGTTGCTAAGTACCACTACAGGTTTCCCCTCCAGTTCGGGCCTAAACACTCGTTCGCAGGAGGCATAAAAACTGCTACAATCAACTAATGCGAAACGTGTTGTCATGTTTATGATCTTTATCAAACTTCCTTACTACTCCTACTACCACACCCCAAACCTGGCCCATTTCAGGACTGCTAACCTTTATGCTCTCATATTTCGGGTTCTCAGGCTCCAGATATGCTCCATCTGGCTTCAGCACGAAGCGCTTAATGGTGAACTCTCCCGCCACAAAAGCAAGCACGATGTTGCCGCTTACAGCCCGCAAAGATTTGTCTACCACTACCAGATCGTCGTTATCAATGTGGGCGTTTATCATAGAATCTCCCTCTACACGAACCAAGAAAGTGGCAGCAGGATTTCGGGTAAAGTAGGTATTTAAATCTACTGGGTCGGAAGCGTAATCAGTAGCTGGACTTGGGAACCCAGCCCTGACAGATGATGAAAACAGCAGCAATTGCTGTGTTGGCCCTCCTGAATCATTGTTATAAACTGTCCAATATATTGTCTCCCTCATAGTTTTATTCTCTTTCATGCCTCTATTTTACTAAATATATTAGTAAAAGATATATTTATTGACAATATATTTAGTATTTAAGATGTAAAAAACTTATTTCCAGAGCTTTATAGTTAAACCAAAAAGTCCCTCCTAAGCAAGGAAACACACTTATAACCTGCATCAAGTATCTTCACGTAGACGATATAAAAAACCAACTTCTTACCAAGATAAGCAAGCTTAACATCAGGATGAAAAAGCGTTTAGTAGTTTTAACAGGAGCAGGCATTAGTGCTGAAAGTGGAATCGCCACCTTCAGGGATTCCAACGGATTGTGGGAAGGCCATGACGTAATGGAGGTAGCCTCGCCACAAGGATGGCGTAAAAACCCAGAGTTGGTGCTCGACTTTTACAATCAACGACGCAAAAATGCACACGAGGTAAGGCCTAATGCTGGTCATTTGGCGCTAGTAGAACTAGAGCAGGATTTTAATGTGCGGATCATCACCCAAAATGTAGATGACCTGCACGAAAGAGCTGGCTCCTCTATTGTAATGCACCTGCATGGCAAGCTGTTTGAGAGCCGCAGCACCCTTGATGAAAGATTGATATACCCTATGAAGGGCTGGGAACTGAATATCGGGGATAAATGCGAAAGAGGATCGCAGCTTCGCCCGAACATTGTATGGTTTGGAGAAGCTGTGCCCATGATGGAGAAAGCCATGGAAGAAGCCTTAAAAGCCGATGTGTTTCTGGTGGTTGGCACGTCGCTGGTAGTATACCCAGCTGCTAGTTTAGTAGACTTTGTGCCTGACGAAGCGCCCATTATTGTAGTAGACCCCAACCTACCCTACATGCGTCCGCGCCCTAACCTGCACCTCTTCGAAGAAAAAGCCACCACAGGTATGGAGAAGGTCAAACAACTACTACGGGAGAAATATCTGTAGTGTAATTCATATCCTAACCTTGTTAAAGTTCATCTTGTAAGGTTGTTCAAAGCTTTCCTATTTTAACTTCATATCTCTGATTTCATGCTTCAAGTCCTCAAATGTGAGGATTTGCAGGTCGAAAACACCAGGTACGAAAGATGAAAACTTTCCCTATGTGATCCACAAGATAAAAACTTGCTGTAGTTTGATTTTCCTTTTGAGTAGCATCTAGTATATATATTCTGTTCTATAGAAATTTAAGCCAGCCGTTGTTGTGTGTTCTCACCAACAACCTCCTAACTGCTTAACCCAACTATGGCGCAAGTTTAGCGGTAGCGTAACTTGTGGTTCTATATGAGGCCAGTTTGTAACTGGTGAAAGTTTACTTTGGAACCTAACTTCGTTTAGCCTTTGCCGTCTCAGCTTTTTTATCCTCATTATTTATAGAATACCGATGCAGGCAAGAACTTCACTTGCTTTGCATATATGCTTTAAATCGCATCAATCTATACTTTCTATATTTCCCAATCTTACTCAAGAACTAAAAATATATCTAATCAATATTTTAGATAAATCTAAATTAATAATTTAGCGTATCGAATCAATAGCAGAAACAGAACTAAAATTATGAGATACGCTTTACTTCTACTTATAACCTTCATAACAATGGCAGCTTGGGCACAAACAGCCACGATACAAGGAAAAGTTACTTCTATAGATCAGAAGCCTGTTCCGTTTGCCACGGTTATGCTGAAAGGCACCCCCTTCGGCACCTCCAGTAGTCTAACAGGAGATTTCAAAGTAGAGAAAATTACACCAGGTAACTACAGCTTGCGTGTTACCGGCATCGGATATAAGCCACATGAACAGAAAGTAGGTATTACAGCAGACTCCATACTTAACATAACAATCAAACTCGAAGAATCAGCAGCCTCGCTGAATGAAGTGGTAGTAACTGGTACCCGCACCAGCAGGCGCAGATTAGAGAGCCCTGTGGCCGTAAACGTTCTAGACAGCAAAACCTTCGGCCTGACACAATCTACCACGCTTTCGGAAGGGCTTTGCTTTCAGCCAGGGCTACGGGTGGAGACAGACTGCCAGACCTGCAATTATACACAGTTGCGTATGAATGGCCTCGGAGGCGCCTATTCCCAAGTACTCATAAACAGTCGCCCTGTTTTTACTTCGCTGATGAGCCTGTATGGGCTGGAGCAGATCCCCGCGAACATGATCGACAGAGTAGAGATAGTACGTGGAGGCGGTTCGGTACTATATGGCTCCAGCGCGATAGCGGGCACAGTGAACATTATCACTAAAGAGCCGCAGGAAAGCTCCTACTCCATCGCCACCAACTCCGCTGTGATAGAGGGGCAGGCTTGGGACCACATACTGAATGCAAACCTGAATGTCGTGAGCGAAAACGGTAAGTCTGGCGTGTCCTTTTTTGGGGCGCGCAGAAATAAAGAAGCTTATGATGCCAACGGCGATGGCTTTTCGGAACTGGCGCAACTGAAGAATAACTCCTTTGGCTTTAACTCTTTTTTTAAGCTGAATGAGCGGGGCAAACTGGAAATTAACGGCTGGAGCATTTACGAGAACAGGCATGGAGGCAATAGGTTAGACAAGCCTGCCGATCAGGCCGATCAATCGGAGTACCGCCTGCACCACATTCTATTAGGTGGCTTTAACTATGACCATGTATCACCCAATGGCAAAAACTCTTATAGCATTTATGGCTCGGCACAAAACACCGATCGCACCCACTACACAGGCATTGATGGGCAAAACGGTTGGGGCACTACCGACAACCACACCATACAGGGCGGCTTCCAATACAACTATACTTCTGGCAATTTTCTTGGCGGCAGTAATACCTTCACTTTCGGAGCAGAGCACCAGTATGATTATACTTTTGATGAGATAGAAGCTTATGATTACCTCATAGACCAGCGCACGCACCTGACAGGTATGTTTCTGCAAAGCGACTGGAATGTAACGCCAGCCCTTACCCTGCTTTCAGGTATAAGAACCAACAAGCACAACTATGTAGATAAGCTGATTCTTACCCCACGCCTCAGCGCCCTTTACAAACTCGGCACCACCACCCAACTGCGCGCCTCCTACGCCCTTGGCTTCAGAGCTCCGCAGGCTTTTGAGGCCGACATGCATATTGCCTTTGCAGGCGGCGGCATCTCACGCATACAAATTGACCCTGCTTTAAAAGAAGAAACTTCCAACAGCTACAACTTATCCCTGGATTTTAACAAGGCAAACGAAGCCATGATTTACGGCTTTACAGTAGACGGCTTTTACAACCGCCTCTACAATGCTTTTATACTGGAAAAAATAGGTAAAGATAAGCTAGATAACCAACTACTGTTGAGGAAGAACGGCAGCAACTCTACTGTAAAAGGCATCACGCTGGAAAGCCGCCTCAACTGTAGCCAACTATTTCAGCTAGAGGCAGGCGTAACTTTCCAAAACTCTAAGTATGATTCACCTGTGGCCTGGTCTGCTTCCGTGACTGGCACGCGCAACTATCTGCGCACCCCGAACACCTATGGCTACTATGTGCTCTCGCTGTTGCCGCAGCGCAGTTTTACAGCGGCTTTTTCGGGTGTACTGACAGGACCTATGCAGATACCGCATTTTGCTGGTGCACCAGGTGTAACGGAGGATGAACTGACAACCTCTCAAACTATCTGGGAAAACAATCTCAAGCTAGCTTACCGTTTTACCTTGAAAAGCATACAGCAGGACCTGCAACTGCACCTGGGCGTCCAAAACATTCTGAATGAGTATCAGCAGGACTTTGATATCGGCAAAAACCGCGACAGCAATTATGTATACGGCCCCGCCCGCCCACGTACTTTTTTTTTGGGGATGAAATTTGGGTTGATGTGAGTTTCGTTGTTCGTGTACTTCTTTGGGTTTTAAACTTCTTAGAATGGCACAGCTTCCAACGTCGTGAAAGTTTGACTGACTATATGGGCTTTAGGAGCAACAGAATGCAGTCTTTAACCAGAGCTTCAACACATTAAATAAAAAGCCTCTGTTTTACACCTTTTTAAAGTACAAAGCAGAGACCTAAACTAATAGTTGCTTAAACTTGCCTTTGCTGCCGTAGCCCTTGTTCATCCTCAGTTTTTGGGAATCTATGTTTCATAGTTTGCTTTGTGCGCTCCAAGTCCGCGGGGACTCGTTTTCCCATTCGGCACTGTGTAGCTGAAGCTGCCCTCGCTGTGCTCGTGCTGCCCTTCGGGCACCGCAACACCTACAAGGCGCCTCATGGAAAAACTGGTGAAGTTTCTTCTTCGTTCAGATAAGCGAGATACTTTCTTTCGTATCTGTGTTTTACTATAGATCAAGTACCTCCTTTATACTTTGATTTCAGATCAAGTAGCCTATGCCAGGTGCACCTTTCGACGATTTTTTGTATGAGCGTCAGCGAGTTCAAAATCGTCTTGATCCTTTTGCACTCCCCTCCTTTTTTCAAGGAGGGGTGCCGCAGGCGGGGTGGTTAATCTCATCAAGGAGAAAAGCAAGGCCCCGCCGGCGAGGCGAAAAGCTAGCAGAAAGCATTACAAGTAAAAGTTGTATTAAGAGCACAATACACCTCTCTACAAAATCTCACTAACTCCCCAAACATCTACTTGCCGATACCACAACTCCCCCTGAGCAATCTGCAAAGGAGAAGAGATATTGTTATGATAGAGCTGACCAGTGCCAAGGCCCTGTGGCATAGAGATGTTATAGTTGCTGGTAAACTGACTGATGGCATTCAGGCCGATGTTGCTTTCCAGGGCAGAAGTGACCCACCAGCCGATGCCGCGTTCCTCAGCCTGTTGTATCCAATCAGCACTCGCAGCAAGACCTCCCACTAAAGTCGGTTTAAGAATGATGTACTGCGGTTTTATTATTTCTAGCAAGGCTGTTTTCTCCATTTGCTCCACGCCTATTAATTCCTCATCCAGCGCAATGGGCACAGGCGTATAAGCACACAACTGCGCCATCTGCTCGGGCTGCCCCTGCTTTATGGGTTGCTCTATGGAATGCAGATCATATTTGGCCAACCGTTCCAGCTTCTTGAAGGCCTCCTGCGGCAAGAAAGCGCCGTTGGCATCTACACGTACCGTCAGTTCAGCGGCGGAGGCAGTCTCTCGGATACTTTGAAGGATCTCCAGTTCAGTGGTGAAGTCGAGGCTGCCGATTTTTAGTTTCAGACAAGTATAGCCTTCTTGCAATTTCTTTCGAATGTGCTCCTGCATAAAATCACGGTTGCCCATCCAGATCAGGCCATTGATCGAAATACCTGCTTCGCCCCTACTAAAGCCGTTGTCGTAGATCTGGCGCTTGCCGCCGTTTTGCCAGTCCAGCAGAGCTGTTTCCAAAGCAAATTGCAGGGCAGGCCAGCCTTCCAGCCGTAGCTCCGACAGATTAGCTTTACCATCCTCTACACCTATACTTACCTCCCCGCTACTCACCTGTCGGCATACCTGCTGTAGTTGCTGTTCCAGGTCTGGTCGGTCGTCTATGCTTAAACCTGCCAAAGGAGCACACTCGCCTATCCCCACTTTTTCAGGCTGATCTTCCTGCCACAACTTCAGGTAATAGACCTTATGTTCAGAGATAGCGCCACGGGAAGTACGGGCATCAAATTTAAACTGCAAAGTATGTGGTGTGTAACCGAGAGAGAATTTCATAGTTAAAGGAGGTATAAATCAGGGACAAGTTAAACCATAATTCTTGAAACCGACGTAAACAGCTTTCGAAACGATACCTTTTTGCGCAACCAACAGGGCAGCAAGAGCATCCATAGTGTACCTCTTTTACAGAACCCCCTGAAGCCACCACTTCCGATAACATTCTGTAAAACTAACTGTTAAGCCTTTATAGCACCTGCTTTACTTAAAAAGAACTGTATGAGCACCCTCTCTACCACTATTACCCATGAAACGCTGAAGCGCTTCAACAAGATCAGAAAACAAACCGAATATATCTGTGAGCCACTGGAGCCAGAGGATACCGTAGTACAACCCATCGTGGATGTGAGTCCGACCAAATGGCACATGGCACACACTACCTGGTTTTTCGAAACCTTTGTACTGATGCCTCACCTGCCCAACTATAAGCTGTTCCACCCCAACTATAGCTTTCTATTCAACTCCTACTACAACAGCGTAGGCAACCGTGTGCAGCGAAACCAGCGCAGCACCCTTACACGTCCGCCGCTGCGCGATATATATGCCTACCGCCGCCATGTAAACGAGCACATGGCAAAGCTACTGGAAAGTATACCCGAAGACAAAGCCGTGGAAATTCTGCCTATACTGGAGCTTGGTCTGCAGCACGAGCAACAGCACCAGGAGTTGCTCATTACCGACATTAAGTATATCCTGAGCACCAACCCACTGCTGCCTGTTTACAGAAAGCAGCTCAATGGGCAAAGCATCGGCAGCACGAAGGCTCAGTTTATGGAGGTGCCTGGTGGTATGTATAAGATTGGGTTCAGAGGCGAAGGCTTTTCTTTTGATAACGAACTGGGCGTGCATGAGGTACTGGTAGAAGATTTCGAGATCATAAACCGCCTAGTTACAAACGGCGAATACCTGGAGTTTATGCAGGATGGCGGCTACGCTGACTTTAAGCATTGGCTAGACGAAGGTTGGGCGATGGTGAACGAGCAGAAACTGGAGGCGCCGTTGTATTGGGTGAAGCAGGACGAGGAATGGCACCGCTTCACGATGCACGGTTTGCAGAAACTAAACCCGAACGAGCCTGTCACGCACATCAGCTTTTACGAAGCCGATGCTTTTGCCAATTGGGCGGGAAAGCGCCTGCTGACGGAGTTTGAATGGGAAGCCGCTACACAGGTGTATCCTCCTAATAAAGGAAACTTTGTGGAGTCGGAGCTACTGGAACCAACCGCAGCCGACCCTGCCGCCATTGGTGTGCAGCAACTTTATGGCGATGTATGGGAATGGACCTATAGCGCCTACCACCCATACCCAGGCTTTACAAAGGCACCAGGAGCTATTGGCGAGTATAACGGCAAGTTTATGGTAAACCAAATCGTTCTGCGAGGCGGCTCCTGCGCCACCCCCGAGAGCCATATACGTACAACTTATAGAAACTTCTTTCACCCTGATAAGCGCTGGCAATACAATGGTATCAGGTTAGCCCAAAAATAAGCACCATGCAAACAAAAATAAGTAACCAAGCGATCGTAGACCTGAGCAAAAAAACAAATGGCTCCAGCGACACCGCAGCTTTTGCACAGCACGTGGCAGAGGGCCTGAGCCAAAACCCGAAGAAGCTTTCCTCCCGTTATTTCTACGATGCCACAGGCAGTAAACTTTTCCAGAAGATTATGGACCTGCCCGAGTACTACCTTACCCGCTGCGAGTTTGAGGTGCTGAACGATAACCGCCAAGCCATGGCAAATCATTTTGCCCAGGACAGCTTTTTCCATTTGATTGACCTGGGAGCAGGTGATGCCTTAAAGACAAAGATATTGCTAAAAGCGCTGCAAAATCAGCAGAGTGACTTCGATTATGTGCCTATTGATATTTCAGGTGATGCTATAAGCCATTTACATCAAAATCTTGACTTTGAGTTCCCTAACATAAAGTCAAATGCGGTTATAGGCGAGTATTTCCAGGCGCTGGAGTGGTTGCAACAAAACAAGTCGGAGCGCAAAGTAGTCTTGTTCTTAGGCTCTAACATCGGTAACTTCGACGCAACTGAAAGCTTAAGTTTCCTGCATAGCATACGCAGCTACCTGACCGCTGGCGATAAACTGCTGCTGGGTGTGGACCTGCGAAAAGACCCTTATACTATTTTGAAAGCGTATGACGATGCCTCAGGTGTAACGGCCGCCTTTAACCTGAATCTGCTGAAGCGTATAAACGAGGAATTGGGTGGCAATTTTGATCTGTATAAGTTCCGCCACTACCCACTCTACAACCCGCAGGAAGGGGTAATGAAAAGCTTTTTGCTGAGCGAGCGAAAGCAGGAAGTATACCTGGAGGCACTCGACAGGACGTTCTCGTTTGAAGCCTGGGAGGCAATTCATACCGAAAACTCTTATAAGTATAGCTTACCGCAGGTAGAGGAAATGGGCAGACGATGCGGCTTTAAAATAGAAACCGTCTTTCAGGACAAGCGTCAGTTTTTTGCTGATGTTTTATTCTCAGTAGACTAACACATGGAACACATCACCCTTGCCTCCGGAGGTAGCTATTTCCGAAGCCCTGGGGCAGCTACCGCTGCTGCCATTTCATCGCTGCGCGAAGGCCATACCACCTATGGCCCCACCGAAGGAACCGTGGGCTTGCGTACCGCTTTGGCAAAACGATATCAAAACGAAGGTATAGAGGCTAGTCCAGCGCAGATCCTCATCACACCAGGCACCAAACAGGCGCTTTTTAACCTGTTCACGGTACTGCTGCAGGAAGGCGATGAGGTTGTAATTCCTACGCCTGCCTGGTTCGGATTTCATGAACTAATGAAGTATAGCAAGGGCAGTATCAAAACAATCGAAACCAAATTATTAGACAGTTATAAGCTTACACCAGAAGCTTTACAAGAAATATTGAGCGAGCGCAGCCGAATACTTCTTCTGACGAACCCAGGCAACCCAACAGGTAAAGTTTATAGTAAAGAAGAACTGGAGGCTATACTTCAAATCACGAATCAGTACCCAAACCTATACATTATTTCAGATGAGATTTATGACTTTGTTACTTACGGCAGGCCTGTTACTTCTCTCCTTTCCTGCGAAGGGGCGTCGGCAGAAAGAACAATCCTCCTAAACGGATTCTCAAAGTCTTTCGCTATGTCGGGCTGGCGAGTCGGCTATATACTTGGTCCTGAACCTGTAGTTAAAAAGTGTATGGATTTTCAGGGAAGCACCTTTTCGGGTGTGAGCATTTTTGTGCAGGATGCGGCAGAAGCCACTATCAAAAACCCAGATAAAGCATTGGCTCCGATGTTGAAGGTGTTGCAGGAGAACCGAACGATCATGCAGCAGGCTTTGGCAGCTATACCCAAGGTTAAGTTTTATGTTCCTGACGGCGCCTACTACTTCTTTCCCGACTTCAGCCACTACCTCGGTAGCAATAAAACAACTGGCAAAACACTAAATACCAGCATAGAACTATGCCAGCACCTCAGCCAAGACTTTAAACTTGATTTAGTACCAGGTGATTACTTCGGAGGTGCTGGCCATGCCCGCATGTCTTTTGCCGTAGAGCAACCGAAGCTGCAGGAGGCGATGCAAAGGCTACAGCAGGCCCTGGGGCAGTTGACTCACTAGTACTGCTATAGCGGACCCACCCCTAGCCTCTCCAATGAAGGGAATTACAAAACTGACGCGATTTTCCAGATTCGTGACTTCCTTACAAAGTGGAGTCTGTGACTGCACGGACTCACAGAGTCCCACAAAGTCTGTTCAACTAGCTTGACCTACAGCTAAAGGAGCACAATTAAAAAACCACGCGAATATAGATCTCACGCGCACTTCGAAAGGTTCGAGACAATTCCAGCACCAGTAAAGGTAAAGCCAAACTCTCTCCTCCATCTCCCGAAATCTTGCTACCTTTGCAGGCCTTTTGAAACAGGCAAAACACAGCATGAATATTCCTGAGTACAAAGAGCACTTCTCTAAAAATTTCTTCCTGGCTTACCCTGTAGTGCTGAGCCAGCTTGGGCATATTATGGTCAGTGTGTTCGATAGTTTAATGGTCGGGCAATTGGGTACCGTGCCGTTGGCTGCCGCCTCTTTAGGTAACAGTATCTTTACCATTACCCTTGTTTTCGGTTTGGGGGTTTCTTATAGTATTACACCACTTATTGCAGGTGCTGAAGGTAGACGAAACTACACGCGCATTTCACTTCTACTACTAAACGGATTGGTGTCTAATGTGCTGCTAGGTATACTACTGTTTATTGCAGGCTATTTTTTCTCCCCTTATATTACGGTTCTGGATCAACCTCCTAAAGTGGTAGGATTAGCTGTTCCCTACATCAATATTCTGTTCCTGTCTATGGTGCCGCTGATGGTGTTCCAAGCATTTAGGCAGTTTGCAGAAGGACTATCGCTCACGAAGCAGGCGATGTATATTTCTATTGTAGCCAATTCCCTGAACATCTTTCTCAACTATATCTTTATCTGGGGCAAGTTTGGAGTACCAGCCATGGGTCTGGTAGGCGCTGGCTGGGCCACTTTAATTTCCCGCATCATTATGGCCATGATGATGGCAGGCTATGTGCTATATGCCAAACGATTCGAGATTTTTCGTAAGTACCTGCGTTTAAGCCACCTTTCACTGCTGCACATGTACCATATTTTTAAATTGGGGCTTCCTATTTCAGTACAGATGATTTTTGAAATGGGCGCCTTCAGCTTCTCGGCAGTTATGATCGGATGGCTCGGTGCAAAAGAACTAGCTGCACACCAGATTGCTATAAACGTAGCCTCTGTTACCTATATGATGGCTAGTGGCATAGCTGCTGCTGCTACCATTAGAGTAGGCAACCAAAAAGGTTTGGGCAATTACAGAGCGATGCGTGTGGCAGGGTTAAGCAGCTTTGCCATGGGCGTTATGTTTATGCTTATCAGCGGCTTATTTATGGTTGCAGGTAATAAATTTATTCCTTTACTTTACATAGATGATATGGAGGTAGTACAACTGGCCTCTACCTTACTTATAATTGCCGCTTTATTCCAAATATCTGACGGTGTGCAGGTTGTAGGTTTAGGCGCTTTAAGAGGGTTGGAAGATGTACGAATTCCAAGTATCATCTCGTTATTAGCGTACTGGGTCGTAGGACTGCCAATTGGATATTTGCTTTGTTTTGAAGCAAATTTAGGTGTGAGTGGAATATGGACGGGGTTATTGGTTGGGCTGTCAGTGGCGGCATTGCTTCTCTTTTACCGTTTCAAATTACTAAGCCATCAACTTCAAAAAAGATAAAATCCTAGGCTGGCACTTTTATAATTCAGAACGTGTTTCGACGTTATAGAATCATATAAACTTTTAGCCGATGTTTATCTTTTCTCTACTCTTATCACTTGTGGTGGGCATAGCTACGCCTGCCTTTGCACCGCCTCCTGCCCGTATCGTTAAAGCTGTCGTCAACGGAAGCAAGCTGGATAACAATACGAGCCAACTTTCTTGGTCAACATCCCGCAGATTAACCTGGGAAGATTTCCAAGGGCTTCCTGATGATAAAAACCCGCACCATGCCCTTACGGCAGCTAACCTTGCTGTAGATGTAAAGTGCAAAAACAACCTTTTCCTATACGAAGTGAAATGTGTGTTTTTACCAACGGAATCTTGGTCTAAAAACAAAAATTCTGAGAGACTGTTAGCGCACGAACAACTGCACTTCGACCTGACAGAAGTACATGCACGCCAACTCCGTAAGAAGCTTCAGGAAATAGGAAAAACCTGTGGAACACTGCAGCCAACCTTAAACAATGCGATCAATGCTGCTTTCGAAGCATGGAAAGCGGAGCAAGATGAGTTTGATAAGCTATCCAGGCATGGGCTTGAAGCATCGGTACAGGAAGAGTGGACCACAAGCATAGAAGCAAGATTAACGAATTTAGAAGCTTACAAAACACTTTAGTTTTACTTTATACAAACTAATCTAAGTTACTAACAGAAAGGCCACTGCTTTATAAAGCAGTGGCCTTTCTGTTAGTAGATGCTTAACGTTATTTCTTGGCTGGGCCTAAGTCTGTTAAGGATGGCCCTGTGATTACTTTACCAAAAGGATCGAAGCGAGAACCGTGGCATGGGCAGTCCCAAGAGCTTTCCACATCATTCCAATTCACAATACACCCTAAATGCGGGCATATGGCAGAACACTCATGCTTCACCCCATCCTGGTCGCAGTAAACCGCAACCTTGCTTGTGCCCCTGCGAATAATACTACCTGTGCCTGGTAGCACCTCCGTTGCGTCTTCAACATCACCAGGCGTAATGTAATCTTTGTATTGTGCAGCTACATTGATGTTTTCTTTGACGTACTCCCCTACCGCTTTAAGCGGGCTTCGACCTGGATCGTATAGGGCTGCCCAAGGATTTGGCCTATCCATGATCAGGTCTGTAATGATCATACCTCCTAATGTGCCGTGGGTCATGCCATGGCCTGAATCGCCTGTTATGATGTAAACATTATCGCTATCGCCAGGATTACGCCCCAAATAACCAAGGCTGTCGGCTGGCTCAAATACCTGCCCAGACCAACGGTAGGAAAACTTGTCGATCATCGGAAACTTCAGCATCGTCCACCTTTCCAGGTCAAGGAAATGTTTCTCCAGATTCTCATCCTGTCCCGTTTTATGATCGCTGCCTCCTACAATAAGAAGATCTGAACCCTTACCGTCTGAAGCAGCCCCTTTAAGCAAACGAACATAGTGGTAGGGTTCCTCCATGTCCCAGTACAAAGCATCTGGCACCGCCCCCGCTGGCACAGCCGCTCCTACCACATACGTCCTGTAAGGGTATAGTTTTGTATGCATGGTGGTTTTATCGTTTACAGGCGTGTTGGTTGCTACGACTAAATGGTTGGCAGAAACGGCATGTCCGTCCACTGTAACTACTGTTGCAACAGGCCCTCCAGTATCAAAACGCTCTACTTTAGACTCTGTATATATTTCCCCTCCCATATTAAGTATAGAGGCGCTAAGGCCAGCAAGGTATTTAAGCACATGGAAGTGCCCTTGGTTCGGGAAATGCAGGCACGGGAATGTTGTTAAGGTGTCGATAGGGCTTTTTTTCTGCATCACCACATCAAGCCATCCAATTTGCTGCACGGCTTCCAACTCCTTCATCAAGGCCTCCTCCTGCTCTTTGTTGTTTGCAAACATGTAGCCATCCACCCGCACAAAATCACAGTCAATGCCTTCATCCTTGGCAATGGCTTCAATCTTATCTATGGCCGCTCTGTGGCTAAGCACTGCCTGCCGAGCACCTTCTTCTCCAAACTTACTAATCAGGTTCGGGAAACCATCATCGAGGGCGTGCGCCAAGTGCGCTGTCGTACGGCCCGTTTCGCCGCCTGCTATTTGCTTTGCCTCTACCACCACCACATGCTTTCCTTCTTTGGCTAACAAATACGCTGTGGTAATACCAGCTATACCAGCGCCTACCACACATACATCGCACGTTACATTTGTTCGTAGCGGATGAGTGGCTGGCATTTCGATTCCTTCAACCCATACAGGCAAAGTTGCTCCTGATTCTCTTTTCATAGTTTAAGATTATGTGGTGCTTTTCGGCTTTAACTTTATATATAGTAATTGTTTAGGAGTACGAAGCAAAAAAGCTAAGTGTTGCTAAAGCTGCTTTTGCCTCCTTTCTAGATCATGCACTACATTTTTAAAGCAGTACTTGCGTAGCTACAGCAGACAAGTATATTTGCCACTATAAAACCAATAAAGTAAACTATGTTCGCTCCCGAAGAAACTATGGAAGAAATTACCTGGCAGCATTTTCAGCAGACAGATATCAGAGTAGGCACAATTGTAGAAGTGCAGGAATTTCCAGAGGCACGCAAGCCTGCCTATAAACTGGTGGTTGATCTGGGGCCTTTAGGGCTAAAAAAATCGAGTGCCCAGGTTACAAAGCTCTATAGCAAAGAAGAACTGGTGGGCAAGCAGGTGCTATGTGTGGTAAACCTGGGAAAGAAACAGGTAGGCAAATTTATGTCGGAGGTGCTGGTAACAGGCTTCGAAGACGAGGAGAAAAATATTGTGCTGGCACAGCCAGCAACTAAGGTGCCTAATGGTAGTAAACTGATTTAAGCTTTTCTTACACAAGGCTATCTGTATCAGCTAATTATCAGCATAATATATTTTATGCTAAAGCTAATTATAATTACTACTGCCCTGCTGTTTCCTGGATAGGCTCAGGCGTATTATTTGCGTTGAACTTGGCTTCTCGCACACTGAGTGTGTCTATAATAATTTCGTAGAGTTTGTCCATCTGGTCTACGTTTTCCAGATAGTAGGTGTAGGTCGCCCGAAACTTTTCTTCCGATACCTCATGCTTCTCCAATATTTCACGCTTTGCACGGTTATAGGTCATCAGTGCCGTATCAGGGTAAAGCTGCTTTGCTTCAACTAAAGCTTCTACCGTATGCACATCGGCCATAATCCGCACCATTTTCTCCTCTGGAATCAGATTATCAGGTCTTTGGGTCTTCTGTTTGGTACAGCTCAGCAGTGCAATGCTAAAAAGTATGTAGAAAAGTTTTTTCACGGATGAAAATTACGATAATATGTTCTAATTTTAAAATCTTACACTATCCAAGAGGTTTATGAAGGAGCTTGTTCAGAAGCTACGAAAGTACGAGATACAAATCAGGAAAGCCATTACCACCCAAATGCAAGGCGACTTCCATTCTGTGTTTAAAGGCACGGGACTGGAGTTCGATGATGTGCGGGCATACCAATACGGTGACGATGTGCGTTCTATAGATTGGAACGTAACAGCGAAGGGCCATGGTACATTTGTAAAAACATATCGGGAGGAAAAAGAGCAATCGGTGTTTCTGATGCTGGACGTAAGCGCCTCGCAGGCAATAGGCACGGGCAAGCAGCAGAAACTGGATATTGGAAAAGAAATCTGTGGCGTGCTGGCTCTTTCGGCAGCCAGGCAGCAAAGCCAGATCGGCATTATCTGCATCAGCGACCAAAAAGAAAAATATATAAGACCAGCAAAAGGCATAGAGCAGGCTTATACTATAGTAAAGGCGCTCCACGAGCTTCAGCCAAAATCAACTAAAACAAACCTTGCCGCAGGCATTAAGCTTACGCTAGATATTATCAAGCGCCGCAGCATCATCCTGCTCATCTCCGATTTTATAGACATCAACTATGAACGGGAACTGGCGATGCTGGCAAAGCGCCACGACCTGATTGTTATACAGCTGCTGGACATGCGCGAGCAGGAAATGCCTGGCTTAGGAATTGTGCCTGTGCTGGATAAGGAAACGGGCCGCACCGTCTGGTTGAATACCTCTGGTGAGGAATTTCAGATAAGATACTTTGCCCAATACACCGAAAACCGTGATAAAGTAGTGCGCATCTGCCAGAAGTACCAAGCCAATTATCTTTCTATACAAACCAACGAGGACTATGTGCCTCAATTGGTAAATTTGTTCAGACTACGAAACAGGTCGACCAAAAGAAGTGCTTAAGATCATACTCTTTCTACTTATACTGCTGCCTACATGGCAGGCATCTGCCATGCAGTTGCCCCAGCCCCAAGGGAAATTTAGCAGCGACACCGTAAAGATGGGAGAACTGGTGCAGTACTCCCTCGTGTACAAGCACCCTGCCATGCAAGAAGTTATACTACCAGATTCAAACTATAGCTTTAGCCCTTTCGAGTTTGTACGCAAGAACTTCTACCCTACCGTTACAAGAGGCGGCATTAGTACGGATAGCGCAGTATATGTACTGCGCACCTTCGACACAGCGCCTGAACAAGCCATAGCGCTACCTGTTTATATTCTGCAGGACGGAGACACTGTGGGAGTGCCCACAGCCCCCTCAAGAGTAGTGCTGCAGCAACTGGTAAAGCAGGTAAACGAGCCCTTGGATTTTAGAGCAGATACAAGGTTAGTACAGGTAGAGGAGCGTTTCGACTGGCCGCGCCTGCTCGTATGGTTAGTTGCCTCCGTTGTTTTCCTGAGCCTGGTATGGTTTATCTTTGGTGAGGCCATCCGAATGCGCTATCGGTTGTACCGTCTTCGCAAAGATCACCTGTACTTTAACTCACGCTACAACTCACATGTCGATCGTTTTGTGAAAGCAGGCTCCACACAAAGCTTAGAGAAGGCAGTATCGCTGTGGAAAAATTACCTGACTAAACTGGAACGCAGCGCTATCAACTCCTTCACTACAAAAGAAATTGTAGAGTTCTACAACGACGACGAAAAAGTGAATACTGCCCTCCGCCTTTGCGACAAAGCCATATACGGCAACTTGCTTACAGAAACAGACGGAGAAACAGGAAAAGCGCTTAGCATGCTTCGTCGTTTCGCTAAAGGCCGCTATAAAACTCAACGAGAAATAACACGCAATGCTAAGATATAGCGATGAAATCTGGGATTGGCTGGACCCGCAGTGGTTCACCTATAGCACGCTTCGCTCCTTCGATTGGGTGTACCCGCTGGTGCTGTATGGTTTGCCTGCCGTTCCGCTGCTTTTCCTGATCAAGGGGATAGCCAGGGCTAATACCCGCAACAAACTAGACATGGCCATGTTCGAGGGGAAAGTACGTTGGCAATGGTCCAGCCTGCTTAGGTTTATACCAGATACTGTGTTCATGCTTTTTATGATGCTGGTGCTGGTGGCGTTGGCCAGGCCTCAACGCGTAAACGAACAACTGGAACAGACTGCCGAAGGTATAGACATTGTACTGGTGCTGGATGTTTCAGGATCGATGGAGTTGCAGGACTTTAGCCCTAACCGCCTGGAAGCCGCGAAAGAGGTGGCAAAAGAATTTATAAACGGGCGCGTACAGGACAGAATTGGATTAGTCGTGTTTGCAGGCGACGCTTATTCTCTTGCGCCCCTAACCACCGATTACCAGTTGCTGCACGAGAGCATAAATTCAATCGGTTTCAGAATGATTGCGAATGATGGAACAGCCATCGGAAGCGCACTCGCTGTAGCCATAAACCGCATGCGCGATTCGGATGCGAAAAGTAAAGTGGCTATACTTATAAGCGACGGCGAAAATACTGCTGGTAACCTTGATCCAGTTATGGCTGCCAGGCTTGCTTACGGGCACCAAGTAAAACTTTATACCATTGGTATAGGTAAAGATGGACAGGTGCCGTACGCAGTTGATTCAACAGGGCAAACGATGTACGTGGACACACAGTTGGAAGAAACAAGCTTAAGGGAAATAGCTGAAATAAGCGAGGGACGTTTTTACAGAGCAGACAGCAAGGATGCTTTGCAGGAAGTTTTTAGAAGTATAGATAAACTGGAAAAGACAGAGATAAGTGAGCGCCGCTTCCGCGATACCCGCGACTATTATCAGGTATACCTGAAGTGGGCACTGCTGCTCCTGCTCTTCTGGATGCTTCTGAAGAACACTTTTATTTCTAACGTGTTGGAAGATTGATATCAAGTTAGGAGGTTAAAAAGTTAGAGGGTTAGAGAGTTATCAATTTTTGAGAAGTTGATCATTGCTTTACAGAAGACAAAATAATCCGACACTACAACTTAATTAGCTTTAAATCAACTTATATAGACAAAATACAGAACCTTTACTTAAACTATGAGCATAAGAGAAAATATACTTTATTTTGATGAAAAACTGCGGGGTGTTACCTGCCGTTTGGTGGCTGTTTCTAAAACGCATTCCGTAGAAAAAATACAGGAGGCTTACGATGCAGGTCATCGGCTGTTCGGAGAGAACAAGGTGCAGGAACTGGTAGAGAAACGAGAACTGCTGCCGCACGATATTGCCTGGCACCTGATCGGACACTTACAAAAAAACAAAGTAAAGTACATTGCCTCTTTTGTAGATACTATTCAGTCTGTAGATAGCCTGAAGCTGCTGGTGGAGATAAACAAGCGGGCAGAACAGGTAAGCCGCACTTTCCCAATTAACTGTATGCTACAGATTTCCATAGCCGACGAAGAAACCAAGTATGGCATGAGCTATGAAGAAGCTGTGGCATTAGTTCAATCAGAGGAATACAGAAATATGAAGTATATTCGCTTGGTGGGTGTTATGGGTATCGCCACCAACACCGACGATGCAGGTAAATTACGTCAGGAATTCAGATACCTGCGTGAGTGCTATCAGCAACTGAAAGAAACTTACTTTTTTGCCAACGAAGATTTCGCAGAGATATCTATGGGCATGACCTCCGATTGGGAGCTGGCAATAGAAGAAGGCAGTACAATGGTTCGGGTAGGAAGTGGTATATTCGGGAACAGGAACTATAACAAATAGAAAGGAATCAAAACCATCAATTTTAAATAAGCTATGCAAAAAGCAGCATCAACAGAAAAAAGTTATCAGGAGTTTATTGAAAGTATTGTAGACACAAACAAAGTATGGGGACTGACAAATAACGACACCTGGGCAACCTCCAGTTCTGGCGAATACGAGGATATTGAGGTAATACTCTTTTGGTCTGAGCAAGAGTACGCCACCGCGTGTGCCGAAGATGACTGGTCTTCCTATAAAGCAGAATCGATCTCGTTGGTAGAATTTTTAGAGAATTGGTGCGTTGGCATGTTTGGCGATGAACTGCTTTTAGGTGCCAATTGGTCCCCTGACCTAACAGGTAAAGAAGAAGAGCCGCTGGTAGTAGCACTAGACGTCGTAAACCAACTAAAGCAAAAAGGCATTACCCTGGAATTTACCCAATACGACAGCCAGGAAGAGTTTGAAGAACAACTGATAGAAGCGCTCGAAGATGATGGGGATTCTGAAGATGCTTAATTAAACAAATACTAGAATTTTACACCTGTAAAGGTTTAGTTTATAAGCCCCTTTAGCTTATAACTTACCTTAAGCTATTGCTATAAAAGAGGAAATCAAAGGCGTTGTTTCACCTGAGTATGATAAACCGTATACCTCCTTTTGCAGTTATTGCCATGCTTTTTTTAGTTGGCTGTAGCTTAGCAAAAAACACAGAAAATGAAGGGCCAGGCCTGCCTGAATTTGATAAAGCAGGCCACCGTGGAGCTCGGGGCTTGATGCCAGAAAACACAGTGCCTGCCATGCTTAAAGCACTCGATTTAGGAGTGACTACACTTGAAATGGATGCCCATGTTACGAAGGATGGGTATGTTGTTCTTTCGCACGACCCGTACTTTAACCCTAGCCATGAGCTGCTGCCGAATGGTGCTGAAATACCGCCTGCCGATAAACGGAAGTATGCGCTGTACCAGATGAACTACAGCGAAATAAAGAAGTTTGATATTGGCTCTAAAATATATACACAGTTCCCGCAGCAGCAAAAGTTAAAAACGTACAAGCCGCTCCTGAGCGAAGTAATAGACAAAGCACAGGCACACATTCAGGCCAAAAACCTGCACCAGGTCTATTACAACATCGAAACCAAGTCCAAACCTGAAACGGACGGACAGTACCACCCAGCACCAGAAGAGTTTGTAGACAGAATAATGGCGGTGATCAGGCGCAAACAATTAACAGACTATGTTATTATACAATCTTTTGATGTGCGGACGCTGCAGATTGTAAACCGTAAATACCCAAACGTAAAAACTTCTCTGCTGGTAGATAACAAGGACGGATTATCGGCAAACCTGCAAAAACTTGGCTTTACCCCCACTATTTACAGCCCGCACTATAAGTTGGTAGACGCTAAACTTGTAGAAGCTGCCCACATCCGTAACATAAAAGTTATTCCTTGGACAGTAAATGCTGTTGCAGATATGCAGCAACTAAGGCAATTAAACGTAGATGGTATTATCTCTGATTACCCAAATCTCTTCAATCAGTTATAATGTTTAGTTAAAAAAACTGAAATTTGTAAGGCTGCTACAGGAACGTTAATCTGAAAGCAGCCTTCATTTTATACCACAAAACATGACACAAAAAGTAATACTACTGATAGCCAGTGCACTTGGCGCTTTAACCGTAATGATCGGAGCTTTTGGTGCACACGCTTTATCTGCCACGCTACAGGCTTCTAACCGTGTAGATACGTTTGAGACGGCCGTAAAATACCAAATGTACCATACGTTGGCACTGCTAGCTGTTGGTATGCTGCTCTTCAGAGTAGAGCAACCTGCGCTGCAAGTGGCTGCCTGGTGCTTCTTTATAGGAATAATTATCTTCTCGGGCTCGCTTTATACCTTGTGCATGACGGGCATCACCTGGCTGGGAGCCATAACACCAATCGGTGGCACCTTGCTTATTGTGGGCTGGGGAGCACTGTTTTACGCCATTCTAAAAGCACTATAAAACACAAGACAGCCACTACTAAAGTGGCTGTCTTGTTTTAGAAACGAATGTTTGCGCCTGCATTCACCACACCATCAAAGCCAGCCCCACCTTCTACATAAAAACCTACTTTTTTACCGAACCGCACACCTAAGGCTGTTAAGTGCAAAGCAAGTATAACACGGTGCTGCTCATCCAATCCGTTTTCAGGAAATCTATCTTTGTAGCATACGCCTGCCTTTGCACCTGAATAGAAATAAGCACCGCCCAAATCGCCCCAATAGTATTGTGTGTGGGGCATTAGTACGTAATAATAGTTACGACTAGTTAAGTTATCAGTACTAGTTTCTCTGCTTGTGAAAGATGTATAGCTCCCTTGCAACCCAACGCTAACCTTATCAGATACAAAATAGCTGTACCCCAGCATTATTGGCCCAACAAAACTCTTGCGACTACTTCCAGAAAAAAAGGCTTCCAGAAACGCATCTCCCAAATAGTGCACAAGCACGGGTCCAGAAAGTAACCCATAGCCAGCATACAGCTCATGCTGACCTTTTGCTATTTTACCTGTTATTTCCTCTTCAACGGTTTGCGCGTGAGCTTGCAAGCAGCCGATTAGCAGCACAAGCACCATTATTGTTAAAAGTTTCCGCATAGTCAGGAATAGTTTTATTGAACTGATAATCTAAATACATTATAATTTTTCAGGAAAAGTACATTTTCTTTGGATGTTACTGAAAGCATTTTTAAAACTAAAAGCCATAAAAAAAGCCCTCTTTTAGAGGGCTTTAAGTATTTTGTGAAAGCGGAAACTGCTAGTTAGCTTTTGCGCTGGCAGTTGATTTCTCTTTGATATTCGTAACGATGAACACATACGCGGCACCAGCTGCAGCGTTAGAGTGAACCGTGATGGCTTTCTTCTGCTGACCTAATTTGCCTGCACTGTTGAATTTAGCTACAACTGTACCTGTTTTACCTGGCATTACAGGTTCTTTTGTCCAAGAAGGTGTTGTACAGCCACAAGTTACGTCTACACGCTCAATTACAAGTGGTTGTGTACCTGTGTTCTTAAATGTGAAGGTATGTTCAACAACATCACCTTGCGTAATATCGCCAAAGTTATGCTCTGTTTCTTCGAACGTAATGGCTGGGCCATTTTTAGCCTGCTCTTGTGGTGCAGTAGTCTGTTTCTTAGGTTGCTGCTGCGCCATAGCTCCTCCAGCTACAAGTGCTGCGAATGCGAAGGAAAGAACAATCTTTTTCATTTTATAAAGGGTTAAGTAAGTTGATTCTGCTATTATACTCTATTTAGTAAAAAACGATACAATATACTATTTTAGTTTGTTAGTTAACTAATAATTGTGCATTAAAGTTCAGCAGGAAAAGCTCTTCCGACGACCTGGTTAAAGCGGTATAGAGCCATCGGGCAAACTCTTCGTTCACCATATCATCTTTCAAAAAACCTTGGTCTACAAATACTGCCTGCCACTGGCCACCCTGCGCCTTATGGCAGGTAAGGGCGTAGGCAAACTTCACCTGCAGCGCATTCAGGTAAGGGCTTTTTTTTATTTCTTTGCTTCGCTCCCGCTTTGTTTTAATGTCCATGTGGTCCTGCAGTACTTCTTCGTACAGTTTTCTATTCTGATCGGCTGGAAGGGCTGGGGCATCGGTATACAGCGTATCCAGCATAATCTTTACCTCCTGCTCCTCCGCATCAGGGTAATCTACAAAGCGAACACGCACATCGACAAAACGGAAACCATACATTTCTTCATCACGAATAATTTTTGTGATTTCTACAAAATCGCCGTTGGCCATAAAGCCAATATCAGAATCCTTGGGCAACCAGAAATAGTTGTTCCGCACAACCATCAGGTAATCGCCTACGCCTATTTCATCTTCCGAGAAAAATATTTGCCTGCGTATATGCTGGTTATACATGTTGGCAGTTTTGTTCGAGCGGCAGATAACAATAGTATTCTCTATGCCGAACTTATCGTAAGCATAGCGCAGCCCGTCCTCCAGCTTCTCCCCTGTCATTTTGTAGATGTCGCGCCAGCCTTTTGTGTGCAGCTTTATCTCCAGCGGCTCCTTTTTTAATTGATTTCGCAGGTTGGTGGCGTTCATCAGAATACCAGACGCCTCCGCCTGACGCATCACCTGTGTAAGTTCCATCTCCCGCACATGGCATCGGAAATTTTGTTTTAGGTATTCACCATCCAGCGATGGGCTCATCGCCTGGTTTACGGGTGGCAACTGCGCCGTATCGCCTATGAGCAGGAGCTTGTTGTTTTTCTTTTCAAATACATAGCCCATCAGGTCCCGCAACAAGCCGTTTTCGCCAAAGCCACTGTCGTCAGAAATCATCGAGGACTCATCTACAATATAGATTGTACTGTCTGTTTTGTTGGGCTGGCGAGTGAACGATAGTCCTTCGGAATATGGGTTGGCTGTTTGGCGGTATATCTTTTTATGAATAGTAAAAGCTGCCTTGCCGCTGTACGAAGACATTACCTTAGCGGCTCTACCCGTAGGAGCCAGCAGCACATATTTGTAGCCAAACTTGTTAAGGATTTTTACCAGCGACGTTACAACTGTAGTTTTACCTGTACCCGCATAGCCTTTCAACAAGAATACCTGCCGCTCCTCCTGTTTTGAAATTATAAACTCGTCCAGCTTACCGAAAAGCTTTGCCTGGTCTTCGGTAGGTTCAAACGGAAAATTTGTCTTAAGCGCTTCTACTGGACGCATTGGTGGGATTTAAGAATTACGAATTAATAACGGGGCTTCACCGACTCTTGCCGCTAGTGCTAGCTTACAGCTCGTACTTTTTAAGTATGAATACATCTGTAGCATAAGGCTAATGCATTCAACCTTATGCTACATGCTGTGCGGCACGAGCTACAAGCCCGCGCCAGCGTACGTTATGTCTCAGGTATTGTGTCCTGCGTCTTATGTCTTTTCACGGCATCTTCTGGCACAACGGTAGCCATGGTAGCGGTGGCTTTAGCTATTAGCTTGGGCTCCTGTTCACCCTTTACCACATAAATCTCGGCTTCACAGAAATTGAGCTTACGGCCTGACTTTATAACATATCCTTTACCTATATTCTCGCCTACGCCTGGGCTAAAGTAGGATACTTTTATTTCGGCAGTTACTACGTGATGGTCTTTAGGAACCAAGGTAACAGCCGCAAAACCTGCCACTATATCGGCTACACTCGCAATAAAGCCGCCGTGGGCAAAGCCCTTGTTCTGGCGGTGCTTGTCTTCCAGCACTACTTCGCCCTCTATGCGACCAGCCTCTACCAGGGTAGGTATAAAATCGATCAGGTTGGCAAAATTCTGCCGCAGAATCTTTTCCAGAACATCTTCTTTAAAGTCTGGGTTGTGGGTTTGAATCATTTTGTAAATTTACAACCAATCCCTATGGTTCGCAAAAATGACGAAACTCAATCCTGCTGCCTCCGCTTACGCCGATAAACTTCGTGTAAGAGTGTGCGGCATATATATACATGAAGAGAAACTATTGCTTGTTCGCCATGGCCATACCATGAACAATAGCTGTTTTTGGGCTCCGCCTGGTGGGGGCTTAGATTACGGTGAGACAATGCAACAGTGCCTGCAGCGGGAGTTTCTGGAAGAGACTGGTCTGGAGGTGGAAGTAAAGCGTTTTCTTTTTGTAAATGAATTTCTGCAACAGCCTTTACATGCCGTTGAAATGTTTTTTGAAGTAGAGCTAAAAGGCGGGAATTTGATAACAGGCACAGATCCAGAATCTGAACCAGACCAGCAACTGATACAGCATGTTGCCTTTCTGGCGCTGGATGAGATAAACCAGGTGCCGTTACAAGACAAACACCGTGTGTTACACCACCTTTTCTCGATAGACGACCTGCTAGGCATGCCTCATCACTTCCTGTAGTAAAAAGGTCGTGCTGCCTTATTCCCATATTTTTTTTATACTTGCACTACAGCTATGCATTTACAGCAGGCAATTTTTCACAGCACTATACTTTGAATACGATTAGTACACACTACAGACTTTCGCATAAAATCCACGACGAAACATTTGCAACGTCTCAGGCTGGCAATTGTAACTTGTACATTACCATTAGTCCTCGTACGATTCGATTGGCTGTTGCCGATGTGCCCAGGAACAAGTTTGTGGTGCTGGAAGACTATGAACTCATCACTGTTTTCACGCCTTTACAGGTAGCAGAGCAGCTGCGTTTAATTGCCAAAGAGAGTGGCTTGCTACAAGAGCAGCGCTGGCAGAATGTGCGTGTGTCAATAAGCAACCAGCATTTCACCTTAGTTCCTGCTACACTTTTCGATCCAAGTCACCAGGAAGACTACCTTCGCCTGCACAGCAACCTGAACCTGGAGCTAGACGTGGTGCTATCGAACCATATAGATAACATAGAAGCTGTGAACATTTTTGCGATGGAAGGCGTGATTTATCGCATGGTACAGAGCCTTTTTTCAGAGCGCCCCGTGCAGTTTATGCACCAGACGAGTTCCCTCATCACGAGTGTACTGCACCAGCCCCCACGCAAACGCGATCGTGATTTTTATATTTATGTGGAGCGGAATTATGTAACGGTAATGGTGGTAAGCGAAAATGGCCTACAGTTCTGTAACATCTTTCATTACCTTAGTCCAGAAGATTTTATCTATTTCATCGTATTTGTAATGCAGGAGCAGAAATTAAACCCAGAACAGGAAACAATTACTGTTTGGGGTGATATTTCGCATGATTCTGCCCTGTTCAACACCATGACGAAGTACATCCGGCAGGTTCGTTTCGGCAAAAAGCCTGTAGAAGTAGCTTACAGTTACAAATTCGATGATCTGTTCGAACATCGCTATTTTGAAGTATACAGTCTTCACCTTTGTGAGTAAACATAATTAATGAATAAAGGAATATGACTGGCAGAACAAAAAGGCTTCACCTCATTGGTTCCTGTTCATTCAACAATTCAATTATTCAATCATCCAAAATTAAAAAATGAAAAGGATAGCTATTTTCCCTGGTTCGTTCGACCCGTTCACCAACGGGCATTATGATGTGGCACTTAGGGGCACAAAGCTTTTCGATGAGGTGGTTGTGGCTATTGGCAACAATAGCAGCAAGCAGCGCTACATTCCTGTAGACAGAATGGTGGAGGTAATTGCTGAGCTTTTCCAGGATACACCACAGGTACGCGTGCAGTCTTTTAAAGGATTAACAGCTGAGTTTGCGAAGGAAGTTGGCGCTAACTTCCTGCTGCGTGGCCTGCGCAACACCACCGACTTTGAGTATGAAAATACGATAGCACAGGCCAATCGGCATGTAAACAAAGGCTTAGAAACAGTTTTCCTAATCACTTCTCCTCCCCTTGCAGCCATCAACTCCTCTATCATCAGAGAGATTCACCGTTTTGGAGGCGATGTAAGCGAATTTATACCTTTCCCGATTTCAAAGATTGAAGATAGTGCCTTACGATAAAAGCAATAGAAGTATAAGCTTTTGGTAGCACCTCCATTACCTCTTCAGGTGTCATCCAACGCACTTCCTCTATAAACTCTTCTGCTTGTGGCTTCATCAAACTATCATCGGTACACTGCATGATAAACCAACTGGTTCGCTTTAGTATCTTTTTCCCTTTATAGGCATAGGAGTGCCAGGTTTTAGGCAGCTTATCCAGCACTTCCACCTGTATGCCGCATTCTTCTTCTACTTCACGGATGGCGCCTTCCACTACCCTTTCTTTCTTCTCCAGCTTTCCTTTTGGCAGGTCCCACACGCCAAGCCGATACATCATCAGAATTTTATCGTCTTTTAGCACCAGGCCACCAGCTGCTTTTACAATTTTAAACTGATCCTTCAGGTGCTCAGTCAGCTTCTTGGTTTTATCAGCTACCAAGGTCAGAGATTTCAGCTTTTTCAGCTTCTTCACCTCCATCAGGCGCACCAGTCGGTCTATCAGTTGGGTGTTAGCTCCTTTTATCAGCACATCACCCACCAGATCTTTAGAAGTAAATTGGTCTTCGGCATTGAATATCAAGTCGTAATGATGCTTGTAAACCTTTTCTTTTGACCTTTTTAAAATCAGAGGAATATCATTAATAAAAACGTTCATGCCGTTTGGAGCTTCAGATGAAATCGAAATTTACACAAATCAAGGAATAAATCTTTTCAAAGAAAACAAGATGGATTAAAAACCAGAAATTAAATATGTAAATTCGGCCATGGAATCTACTACAGCACACCAGGTAGCCTCTTACCTTTTAGAAACAGAGGCTGTAAAATTAAGACCTGAGCAGCCTTTTAAGTGGAGCTCAGGCTGGAACTCTCCCATCTACTGCGATAACCGCGTTACCCTCTCGTTCCCGTATATACGCAGCTATATAAAGCAGCAGTTGGCAGAATTAGTAAAAAACAATTTTCCAGAGGCTGAAGCCATAGCGGGTGTAGCTACAGCTGGCATAGCACAGGGTGCCTTGGTGGCAGACCTGTTGGAGATGCCTTTCCTGTACGTTCGACCCGAACCTAAGAAGCACGGCATGGGCAACCAAATAGAGGGACGTCTGCTGCAAGGCCAGAAAGTAGTGTTAGTAGAGGACTTGATCTCTACAGGTGGTAGTTCTTTGAAGGCTGCTGATGCCGTAAAGGCCGCAGGTGCTGAGGTAGTAGGTATGGCAGCCATCTTTACCTACGGCTTTAGCGTGGCAGATAACAACTTTAGAGCAGCAGGCATTACCCTACACTGCCTGAGCAACTATAACGCACTCACAGAAGCCGCAGCAGCTCAAGGCTACATCCCTGAGTCAGCTATGGCAACACTTGCTGAATGGCGACAATCTCCTGAAACCTGGGGAATATAATCTGGAAACATATTTATTAAAAAAGAGGGAGATAAAATTAAAGTTTTATCTCCCTCTTTTTTGAGCATTACTATTGCGTACCTAAAGTATAAACATAGTTAATAAACAAAAAAGCTGCAGTATAACAAGGGGTTATACTGCAGCTCAAGAAGCTATAGTTTAAATAAAATATTACATCGACATTAGGTCTAGCACCGAGAGGTTTTTAGACGGAAGGGCTGTTTCTCCCATCAAATAAAGATCTACTGCACGTGCGGCCTCACGGCCTTCAGAAATAGCCCACACCACCAGAGACTGACCACGATGGGCATCACCTGCTGTGAAGACTTTCTCTACGCTTGTACGGTACTGCATATCCGACACCACATTGCCTCGGTTGTCAAGTTCCACACCCAGGTTCTGAAGCAGACCTTTTGACTCTGGGCCTTTAAAACCAATAGCTAGCAATGCCAATTCGCAAGGCAGTTCGCGTTCTGTGCCTTCAATCTCTACATAATGCCTTCTACCTTCTGGTGTGATCTCGCTCTCCAAGTCAGCTACTAGCAATGCCCTTAGGTTACCGTCTTCGTCACCTAAAAAAGCTTTTGTTAACATTGCCCAAGCACGGTTAACGCCTTCTTCATGCGAGCTGGAGTTTTGCAGCACCATTGGCCATTGTGGCCACGGATTATCGATAGGACGCTCTGTTGGCGGCTGCTTCATGCGAGCAATCTGCGTTATAGTCTTAGCTCTTTGACGGTTAGAAGTACCCACACAGTCAGCACCTGTATCGCCACCGCCTATTACCATTACATTTTTGCCTGTTGCCAGAATCTCTTCTCCCTCTACTGGCAAACCCTGCACACGGCGGTTCTGCTGCACTAAAAAGTCCATAGCAAAATGCACACCTTTCAGATCTCTGCCTTCAATAGGCAAATCCATAGGCATTTCGGCGCCAGTACAAAGCACAACGGCATCAAAAGATTCCATCAGTTCATCTGTAGAAACTGTAACGCCAATGTTCGTATTCGTGAAGAAAGAAACACCTTCTTCTTCCATTATTTTGATGCGGCGCTCGATCACCCATTTCTCCATCTTGAAATCTGGGATGCCATACTGCAGTAATCCACCAAGATTGTCATTCTTCTCGAATACACTTACCCAGTGGCCTGCCGTGTTTAGCTGTGCTGCAGCTGCCATACCTGCAGGACCAGAACCGATAACGGCTACTTTCTTGCCTGTCCTTTTCTGCGGCGGCTGCGCTTTGATCAACCCTAATTCAAATGCCTTTTCAGCGATAGATTTTTCTAGGTACTCTATAGTTACAGGCGGTTTATTAATGCCTAACACGCAGGAAGCCTCGCATGGCGCAGGACAGATTCTGCCCGTAAATTCAGGAAAGTTATTTGTAGTGCTAAGCACTTCAATGGCTCCTACCCAGTCTTTTCTATAAACGGCGTCGTTAAAATCTGGTATTTTATTGCCTAGCGGACAGCCGCTGTGGCAAAAAGGAACGCCGCAGTCCATGCAACGAGCTGCCTGTTCGTGCGCGTGCTCCTCTCCTAGCTTTTCGTATATTTCGTTATAGTCGTTTACCCGCACTTTCGGATCTCTGGCAGGTGGTAAAGACCTGTCGAACTTTAAGAATCCTGTTTCTTTTCCCATGGTTGTATCTCTTAAACGGCTTGTTTCAATGAATTTTTCTTTTTAGAAAGTACAGCCTTGTACTCTCTCGGCATTACTTTCGTGAAGCTGGCTAGTGCAATTTCCCAGTTATCTAATATGATTTGGGCCAACTGGCTACCAGTATATTTCACCTGGTTCTCTAGTAGCTGACGCAGCAACATGTGGTCTTCTAACTCCACTTGCTCCAGATCAACCATTTCGGTATTGCAGCGAACACGCAGCATTTCCTCAGGGTCATATACAAAAGCCACACCTCCACTCATACCTGCCGCAAAGTTTCTGCCTGTAGGGCCAAGCACCACTACTACACCACCCGTCATATATTCGCAGGCATGGTCGCCAGCACCTTCCACCACGGCATTGGCACCAGAGTTTCGAACGGCAAAGCGCTCACCAGCCATACCGTTTATGTATACCTCACCAGAAGTAGCACCGTAAAGCGCTACGTTACCGATAATGATATTATCCTCTGGTTTAAAGTTAGCCTCTTTATCAGGATACACTACCAGGTGCCCGCCAGAAAGCCCTTTACCGAAGTAATCGTTGGCCTCTCCTTCCAACTCTAGATGCAGGCCTGGGGCCGCAAAGCCACCAAAAGTCTGACCAGCAGAACCCCTGAACTTCAGGTGAATGGTATCGGCTGGCAATCCAACGCCTTTGTAGCGCTTAGATACCTCATTCGAAAGCATTACACCTATAGAACGGTTTGTGTTTTTTAACACGAAACTTGCCTGAACTGGTGTCGCATTTTCAAGTGCTTCCTGAGCCGCATCAATCAACTTCCAGTCCAGCACTTCTTCCAGCACATGGTCTTGCTCCATCTGCTTATAAATGCCTGTGCCTGTAGATTCTGGTTGTCTGTACACCAACGGTGCTAGGTTCAGGTCTTTTATTTTCCAGTGGGTAATGTTATCTCTCACCTTCAGCACATCGGCCTGGCCCACCATTTCGTCAACTGTTCTAAAGCCAAGCGATGCCATAATCTCTCGCATATCCTCAGCCAGGAAGTTGAATAGGTTTACTACATCCTCTGGTTTGCCTGTGAACAATGCTCTTAACTCAGGATTTTGTGTAGCCACACCTACAGGGCAAGTGTTCTGATGGCACTTACGCATCATGATACAGCCTTCCACAATAAGGGCAGCTGTTGCCACACCCCATTCCTCAGCACCAAGCAACGTAGCAATGGCAAGGTCGCGGCCTGTTCTGATTTGTCCGTCAGTTTGCAGCGTTACACGGCTACGAAGGTTATTTTTTACCAAGGTCTGATGCGCTTCTGCAAGCCCAAGCTCCCAAGGAATACCCGCATGGCGAATAGAACTGATTGGTGAAGCACCTGTTCCACCATCGTGGCCAGAAATCATGATCACATCAGCCTTTGCTTTCGCAACACCAGCTGCTACTGTACCAACACCAGCCTCAGAAACTAGTTTCACGTTGATACGAGCTTCTCTGTTGGCGTTCTTTAAGTCAAAGATCAGCTGTGCCAGGTCTTCTATAGAATAGATGTCGTGGTGTGGCGGAGGCGATATCAGGCCTACACCAGGCGTAGAGTGACGCACTTTGGCAATCCAATCATCTACTTTATCACCTGGTAATTGACCGCCTTCGCCAGGCTTGGCACCTTGCGCCACTTTTATCTGAAGTTCATCAGCATTGGTTAAATAGTAGCTTGTTACACCAAAACGGCCCGACGCCACCTGCTTTATAGCAGAGCGTTCCCAGTCGCCGTTCGGGTTACGCTCAAAGCGTACTTCGTCTTCGCCACCCTCGCCGCTGTTGCTCTTTGCACCAATGCGGTTCATGGCAATAGCCAAAGTACTGTGTGCCTCATAAGAGATAGACCCGAAAGACATGGCACCAGTGGCAAAACGCTTCATGATGCTTTCTACTGGCTCTACTTCTTCTAAAGGAATAGCCTCACGCTGCTTAAAGTCCAGCAGGCTGCGGAGCGTACATACACGTTCGCTTTGGTCATTTATAAGTTGTGCATATTTCTTATAAAGCGCATAATCGCCGCGCTTGGTAGAATATTGCAGCAGGTGAATTGTTTCTGGGTTCATCAGGTGGAATTCGCCATCGCGTTTCCACTGATAGAAGCCACCTACAGGCAATCTGGAGGAAACGTGCTGCGGGAATGCGTAACGATGACGCGCAAGCACTTCTTTCGCAATGCCATCGAAACCAATGCCTCCAATACGCGAAATAGTCCCCTCAAAACACTTATTTATTACTTCAGCACCTAAGCCAAGGCACTCAAATATCTGGGAGCCCTGGTAAGACTGCAGCGTAGAAATGCCCATTTTAGACATGATTTTCAGCAATCCAGCGTTTACAGCCTTAATATAATTCTGCATGGCCTGCTGATCGCTTACCTCCTTCTGCAGTTGCTTATTTTTATTAAGCGAAAGAATTGTTTCGAAGGCCATGTAAGGGTGTACCGCACTCGCGCCAAAACCTATAAGCGTTGCAAAATTATGTGTTTCCCAAACATCGCCAGCCTCTACCACAATACCCGCCATCGTACGGATGCGCTTACGGATCAGGTGGTGCTGTACAGCGCCTGTAGCCAGTAATGAAGGCATAGGAGCCTGTCCTTTGTCTACATTTCTATCTGTAAGAACTAAGATATTATATCCGTCTGCAATAGCTTGTTCAGCTTCTGCACACACTCTGTCAACGGCTTCCTCTAACCTACCTGACTCGCCATCGGCGGCAAACACAATAGAAATATCTTTGTGTCGGTAGCCATACTTGTGCAGTTGCTTTAGTGTAATGATATTCTCGTGCGAAAGCACGGGCTGCGAAATGTGTACCTGCTTACAGTGTTCTGGTGTTTCGTCCAGAATATTAAGCCCCATACCCACACGCGTAAACAACGACATTACCATTCGTTCCCTGATTGGGTCGATGGGTGGGTTACTTACCTGGGCAAACAGCTGCTTAAAGTAGTTCGACAAATGCTGGCTCTGCGTCGAAAGCACGGCTAAAGGCGTATCAGCACCCATAGAACCTACTGGCTCTTTCGCGCTTTCTGCCATTGGGCCTACAATCATCTTCAAATCTTCGGCAGAGTAACCGTATACTTGCTGGCGTTGCAGTAGTGTCTCTTCATTCAGCTCAAGCGCAGGCACCATTGGCGGCAACAGTTCACGCAGCTTCAGGCGCTTAAAGCGCAGCCATTCGCGGTAAGGATTGCGGCTGGCAATCTGCTCTTTTATTTCTTCATCACTGATAATTCTGCCTTGCTCCAGATCTACCAAAAACATCTTTCCTGGCTGCAAACGACCTTTGGAGATCACTTTGCTTTGATCTACAGGAAGGGCACCCGCCTCAGAAGCCATGATAACAGTTCCGTCTTCTGTTACACAGTAGCGCGACGGTCGCAAGCCGTTTCTATCGAGCATAGCACCTACTATCTTACCATCGGTAAAGCAGATAGAAGCAGGGCCATCCCAAGGCTCCATCAATGAAGCATGGTACTTGTAGAAATCCTTCTTCGTCGGGGTCATCAGGTAATTGTACTCCCATGCCTCCGGCACCATCATCATGAGAGCGTGCGGCAACGAGCGTCCAGCTAAAACCAGCAGCTCCACCATGCTATCAAAGTTAGCTGAGTCGGAGTGGCTGGAATCACAGATTGGAAGAAGCATGTTCAGCTCTTCTTTCGTGAACAGCGAAGACTCCATCAGCACTTCCTTCGTTTTCATCTTGTTCACGTTGCCACGAATGGTGTTAATCTCACCGTTATGAGCAATAAAACGAAAAGGCTGTGCCAGTTTCCATTTCGGGAAAGTATTGGTAGAGAAACGAGAGTGCACCAAGGCTATCGAAGACACCACACGCTCATCCTGCAAGTCAAGATAATACGTTTTAACCTGGTCGGTACGTAACTGCCCTTTGTAAACTATAACACGTGCCGATAAGCTGGCAAAATAAAAATCGTGAAGTGATGCATCTATGGTACTGCCAATGGTGTGTGTGGTGTAGTTCCTGAACACGTACAGCTTACGCTCCAAAGCATCGGCATCCAATGTAGTATCCTGGTGCACCACAAAAAGTTGTTCTATATTTGGCTCGTTAGCTAGCGCTGTTGCACCCAAACCTTTACGGCTTACAGGCAGTTCTCTGTAACCTAAGATAGTTAAGTTCAGCTTATCAGCAGCCTCCTGCAATATTTGCTTACACTGCTCCCTTACCTCAGCCTCAGCAGGAAAGAAAACCATACCCACACCGTACTTGCCAGGTTCAGGAAGCGCAATATTTAGTTTTGAGGTTTCTTCCTTTAGAAACTGGTGTGGCAACTGGAAAAGAATACCCGCTCCGTCGCCAGTTTCTGGCTCACAGCCACAGCCACCTCTATGCTCCATGTTCTCAAGCATAATAAGTGCATCTGCAATGGTGGCATGCGTTTTTCTTCCCTTCAAGTTTGTCAAAAAGCCTATTCCACAGGCATCATGTTCAAGTTCAGGAATATAAAGGTCTTTTACAGGTTCTTTTTTCATTGTATGATGTATATACAGTTATTTTACCACAACACAGGGTTGGGCGGTTAACGTTTAACAAGTATTAAGTTTGGATGGGTGCCTCTAACTCTTAAACATCATTGTAATTGTTGAACTGCACATAAAATACAGGTTCGTAACGTTTACAATGGCTTTTAGTGAAAAGTACATTTCGTAGCGCGAATCAGATTCAATACAATATCATAAACAGCGTTTTGTATGAATTGGCTCAACAAGTTAGCACTTTTTTTTAAAAAATGGAAATACAAGGGCCTATTAGCAGCTTAAATAGAAATATATTGTATACAAATTTGCATTTTTATAATTGCACAAGATTATAGTTTTTACACTTACCCCCTATTCATAAAAGGGGGCACTGAGTTAAAAACATCTAAATAAGAACCACTCCTACTTGCCATAAAGGGGGCAAAAACAAAAAATTAAGTTTTAAGCCAAAAAATAAAAATTTCTAAACTGACAACATAATTTTAAAAACATTGAAATTATAATAAGTTATACGAGATATTATTCTAAAACAGACATCACTCCTAAAACTCTCCTAGGTATTTGGTTATCAAACAACTTGCTAACTACATTTCTGAAGCTACCTATTCCTAAGCAACTATTAACCAACATAGTACCTATTAATAAGGCAATTATTTATGATAGCAAAAAAACTATGCAACAAACACACCATAGTTATTTGTAACTGTCGCTTTAACTTAATTGATGTTCGTACATTATTTTTTCAATAATCTGTTTCTTTCACAAGATAGATTCCTACCTTTGCAAACCGAATGAACATTCAATAGAGAGGAAAGCAATGGAGCCGTTAGCAGAAAAGAAAAAGGCCATATTCGAAAGCACACTAGAACTAGTGAATGAAAACGGTTTTCATGGCACGCCTATGAGCATGGTAGCCAAGAGAGCTGGAGTTGCTGCAGGCACTATATATCATTACTTCGAAAGCAAGGATAGCCTTATCTGCGAGTTGTTTCAAAGTATAGAAGCACAACGGTTGAACGTGTTAAAAGAGGCCGATGACAAGACCCTGCCCTACCAGGACAGATTTTTCAATGTCTGGCGCAGTTTGTACCTCTTCTATATCAAGAACCCAAACGTGCTTAAATTCTACGAGCAGTTTGTAAACTCCCCCTATAACTCTACAAAGAAAGGCGGTGGTTTCAAACCATACCTAAACCTGATTTTCTCATTTTTTGAAGAAGGAGTAAACGAAGGAATTCTCAGAAAAGTAGACCCGCAGGTATTAGGTGTTATGGTGCACGGGAATATCATTTCCACAGCTAAAATACATGTTCATGGCACCATCAGCTTAAGCGAAGAAGCATTGAAACTTATACAGCAGATAGTTTGGGATGGTATTGTGAAGCGCGACAGATAGCCAGTTGGTTCATCTCACTCAAATCATTATAAAACAAATCTAACTTAAATAGCAACTATGATTATTATGCCCGTGAAAAGCATCTAAACCAGCAAATCCAGATAAAATTCGAAACACAAAAAGGTACTATCAGAATATATGAAATTAGTAGATCGTTTAAAGCCATTGCTGCTGGGATGCCTCCTGTCTCCCACGCTGCTAATGGCCCAAACAGCCCCAGCTACCGCACCACAGCAACTTACACTGGAGCAGTGTGTGGAGTATGCGCTGAATAACAGAGCGGCTGTGGAACAGGCAACCATAGACGAGGCCATTGGTGAGAGGCAAATCAATGCCAGCCTATCAGGCTGGCTTCCGCAAATTAGCGCCAGCTACGGTGGCACGCACAATATACAACTGCAGCAACAGCCTTTTGGAGAGCAGATTGTAACGCTCGGTCAGAAGTATACCTCTAACCTGCTGCTGGAAGCAAACCAAACCCTTTTTAGCAGCGATTTGCTCCTAGCCTCCAAAGCAGCGCGATTCCAAAGGGAGCAGCTAGACCTGAACACCGTGAACACCAAGATTAATACGGTGGTGGATGTGAGCAAAGCTTTTTATGATATTTTACTTACGCAGGAACAGATCAGGATTCTGGATGAAAACCTGGCAAGGCAGGAGAAGCAGTACCAAGATGCACGAAGCAGGTATGAGGTAGGCTTGGTAGACAAGACAGACTATCAACGGGCTGCCATTACGTTGGCTAATATCCGCAGCGACCGTAAACGGGCGCAGGCGGCCATAAGCGCTAAAAAGGCACTGCTGAAACAGCTGATGGGTTACCCTATTGAGTCGGACTTGAGCCTGAGTTTCGCTTATGATGTCATGCAGCAGGCTGTATTGATAGATACCACTGCTATTCCAGAGTTCGGGAACAGAGTTGAGCTACAGCAGTTACAGACTCAGCGACAATTGCTCCGACTGAACACCAGCTATAGTAGGTGGGGCTTTTTACCAACGGTTTCCACTTATATCAATCATAACAGGCTGTTCTTCAACAACGAGTTTTCTGAGCTTTACAGTACTACTTACCCTACCTCAGCAGTCGGTCTACGTGTGGCTATACCTGTATTTCAGGGCACCAGGAGAATACAGAACCTACGGATAGCCCAGCTGCAGGAAACACGTGCCGACATTGAAATCGAAAATACCCGCAAAGCCATCAATACGGAGTACCAAACTGCGCTGGCTAACTATAAGAGCAGCTACAACGATTGGATCACACTCAGAAATAACTTAGAGCTGGCACAGGAGGTGTACGACATTATCAGACTACAGTACGACGAAGGAATAAAAGCCTATGTCGATCTGATTGTAGCAGAGACAGACCTGCGCACCACGCAGCTTAACTACTACAATGCCTTGTTTAATGTGCTGGCGAACAAGCTAGACTACGAAAGAGCTTTAGGAACTATAGACGTTAATTAAAACAGCTAATAAACCAGAATGAAAAGGAATTATACTTGGCTGCTATCAGCCGTATTGTGCTCCACTGTATTGGCATCCTGCGGCGGAGACCAGGCTGCAGAGCAACAGCAGAACCCAATGGCAGCCGCTGTGCCTGTTACAGCTTATACTGTAAAGTCTGAGTCTGTAACAGGCACCGACACTTACCCAGGCAGTGTTGTCCCAATTAATGAAGTGGAGCTTCGCCCTCAGGTGGCAGGCTATATCTCGAACATCTATGTGCAGGACGGACAGCGCGTTACAAAAGGCCAAAACCTATACGAAATAGACAGAAACAAATACCAGGCTGCCTACCAGCAGGCGCAGGCTAACCTGCAGAGCACCCGAGCCAATCTGGCACGCGTACAGAAAGACCTGGAGCGCTACGAGCGTTTAGCTGAACGTGATGCCATTGCCAGGCAGCAGGTAGACTATGCACGCACAGATGTACAGACAGCGCAAGCACAGGTTACATCGGCCCAGGCGCAGGTGAGAAGTGCGTCCACCGACCTAGAGTACTCGCTTATAAAGGCTCCTTTCACAGGTGTCATCGGTATTTCGCAGGTGCGGGTGGGTGCGCAGGTTTCCCCTGGCCAGCCTACTTTAAACACTATTTCCTCTGTAGATCCTATTGCGGTGGACTTCGTGATAAACGAGCAGGAAATAGGTCGTTTTGCCGACTTGCAGCAAGGGCAACAACCTGATTCTCTTTTCACCATCAAGCTTACCAATGGCAGGGAATATCCTTACCCAGGAAAATTGCTGGCCATTGATCGCGCAGTTGGACGCCAAACAGGCTCTATAACCGTACGGGTACAGTTTCCTAACTCTGAGCGCCAACTTATTCCAGGCATGACGGTGAACGTGCAAGTACTAAACCAAGATATAGGAACACAGCCAGTTATTCCGTTCAGAGCAGTAACAGAGCAGCTAGGCGAATACTATGTTTACCAAATTCAGGGCGACTCAGTGGTGCAGCAGAACGTGCAGTTGGGCACCAGGTTTGGCAGCGACATTGTGGTGCGTGAAGGAGTAAAGCCAGGCGACCAGTTAGTTGTTGAAGGAATACAGCGCCTTAGCCAGGGAGCCAAAGTACAAGTAGGTGCTCCACAAGCCACCCCTGCTCAACCTGCTGCAGCAAGATAATTTTCACGAAGCAAGATTCTCTTAAGAAACATGATATCAGATGTATTTATAAGAAGGCCCGTCACCTCCATTGTGATCTCCATAGTGATCGTACTGGTGGGTGTGCTGGCTATGATGAACCTCCCCGTTACGCAGTATCCCGATATTTCGCCTCCTACGGTATCCGTGTCGGCCAACTATACAGGTGCCGATGCGCAGACGGTAGAACAAACGGTGGCTACTCCTGTGGAGACACAGATTAACGGTACGCCAGGCATGGCTTACATCACCTCTACCAACACGAGTACAGGTCAGATGAACATGAGCGTGGTGTTCGAGATCGGAACCGACATTGACATAGCCACGCTGGATGTGCAGAACCGTGCCAGTATCGCGGAACCAAGCCTACCAGAAGAAGTAAGGCGATTGGGTGTAACGGTAAGAAAACGTAACCCAAGCATCATGATGGTGATTGGTATATACTCCCCTAAAGGCACGCACGATATTCAGTACCTGGATAACTATACGAACATATTTGTGCGCGATGCCTTGCTTCGTGTGCAGGGTGTAGGCGATATAAGTGCCCTGGGCCAGGATTTTAGTATGCGTCTATGGCTACAGCCAGATTTGATGGCGCAGTATGGCATAAGCTCTAACCAGGTTATAGCAGCTGTACAGGAGCAGAACTTACAGGTAGCCGCGGGTACAGTGGGCGGCAAGCCACAGGAGAACACACAGGCATTCCAGTACCCGATAACTGTGAGTGGACGTTTGACTACCCCAGAGGAGTTTGAAAACATTGTAATTCGTACCGATCCTGCAACGGGTTCTATTGTATACCTGCAGGATGTGGCCCGAGTGGAATTCGGAAGGTTTGACTATGGCAGAGCATCCAAAATAAACGGTGATCCTGCGGCCATGTTGCTCCTTTACCAGGCTCCAGGCAGTAACGCCTTGGAAACCGCAGAAGGTATTTATGCCACATTGGATGAGCTTAAAAAATCCTTCCCTGCCGACGTAGACTATGTGGTGTCTTTTGAGACGATTTCAGTAGTGCAGGTATCCATCAATGAAGTGGTACATACTCTAGTGGAGGCCCTGATTCTAGTTATTATAGTTGTGTTCCTGTTCCTGCAGAGCTGGCGTGCCACGTTAGTGCCTATCCTTGCTATACCTGTTTCTATTATTGGTACTTTCATTTTCTTCATACCGCTTGGCTTCACTATCAATACCTTAACTTTGTTCGGCTTCGTGCTGGCAATTGGTATTGTGGTAGATGATGCCATTGTGGTGGTAGAAGCAGTGCAGCATTATATAGACCACGAACGGCTCTCAGCGAAGGAAGCAACACGCAAGGCTATGAAAGAAATCACTGCACCTGTAATTGCAATTGCCCTTATTCTGGCGGCGGTATTTATACCTGTAGGCTTTATTCCTGGTATCGTAGGGCGACTGTACCAACAGTTTGCCATCACCATCGCCATCTCAGTATTGATCTCGGCATTTGTTGCGCTTACCCTGACACCAGCACTATGTACGCTGATGCTAAAGCCAATGAATGTGAACAAGAACTCCAGGGGACTTAATAAGTTCTTCTACAAGTTTAACAACTGGTTCGGCAGAACTACAGAGTCTTATTCTGGTGGTGTTCGCAAAAGTATAAAGGCTGCACCGTTAGTGCTGATTCTGTTGGTTTGCCTTTATGTTGGTACGATTGGATTATTTGCCACCAAACCTACAGGCTTTATTCCTACGGAAGATGAAGGCCGCTTATTTATTTCAATAGAGCTGCCTGAAGGTGCTTCTGCTAACAGGACGGAAGCGGTTATGCAGCAGATGAGCGATATACTCGCAGATGTTCCTGCGATTGTAAACAATACGTCCATTTCTGGTCTGAACGTTATTAACTTCTCCTTTAAGTCTAACTCAGGAACTTTCTTCCTGCAGCTGAAGCCGTGGAGCGAACGCGAAGATCCTTCCATGCAGCTAGCCGGTGTAATGGCAGAGTTAAATCAGCGCTTTGCAAGCATAAAAGAGGCAAGCATACGGGTGGTATCTCCCCCTGCCATTCCAGGCCTTGGCCAGTCAGGTGGTTTCAGCTTTATGCTGGAGCAGCGTTCTGCCGGCGATATAAAGGAAATGGAGCGCATAATGGGTATGTTCTTAGGCGCAGCGAATCAGCGCCCTGAGATTGCGATGGCTTATAGTTTCTTTAACACCAATACTCCTGGTTACCATGTGGAGGTAAATCGTGAGCAGGCGAAGCGAATGGGTGTATCCATATCAGACATTTACAGCACCATGTCGTCGTTCATGGGTAGCCGTTACATCAACGACTTCACTCGCTACGGACGTAACTTCCGTGTGGTAGCACAGGCTGATACTGCTTTCAGAATGGACATAAACAGGCTAAACCAGTTTTACGTGCTAAACAGGCTGGGAGAATCTGTACCGCTGAGTGCTTTAGTAAATTATAGAGTAGTTGAAAACCCTTCAGTAATCTCACACTATAACTTGTTCCGCTCTGTAGAAATTATGGGTAACGCTGCCCCTGGTTATAGTAGCGGGCAGGCACTGCAGGCACTACAAGAGGTTGCAGCGGAAGTACTTCCTACAGGCTATGGCTACGACTTCTCAGGCCTCAGCCGCGAGGAACTTACAGCGGGTAACAGCACGATCTATGTGTTCTCACTTTCCATTATTCTGGTACTGCTCCTTTTGGCAGCGCTGTATGAAAGCTGGTCGGTTCCGTTCTCTATCCTGTTTGCGATTCCGCTGGGAATGTTTGGGGCCATACTTGCTCTTACCTTCCTGCCAAGGCTGGACAATAACGTGTACGCGCAGATTGGTATGATTACATTGATTGGTCTGGCCGCTAAAAACGCCATCCTTATTGTGGAGTTTGCCAAAGAGCGTGTAGACCGTGGCATGGAGTTGATCGAGGCCACCATAGAGGCTGTAAAGCTCCGACTGCGCCCGATCATTATGACCTCGCTTGCCTTCATACTTGGTGTTGTTCCTTTGGTGCTGGCCTCAGGCGCTGGAGCTGTATCACGCCAGACAATAGGATGGGTGGTAGTCGGCGGTATGTTAGCCGCGACATTCCTGGCTATCTTCATAGTTCCTGTGTTGTATGTAGTTATCACCAGGCTGGCATATGGTAAAAAAGGACTGGCAGAACTTCAAGCCAACTATAAACCAGAAACTGATGAGGGAGGCGATCCTGAGTATGTAAATCCTCATTAAGAGCACCTAAACTGTATCTTTAAATTTGAAAAAGCTCTGGCCGATATGGTCAGAGCTTTTTTGTTACTCTATATGGTTGTAACACAATTGCTATGAGGCATCTTAAAGCTGCCGCACCAAAACAAAGTTTAAACATTTTATTTTGAGCCGCTAAATCTTTAGGCTATATTCATGGCTAAAACAAACTTTTAGCCATGAAGAAATGCTACATCTTATCTCTCTTCGCTCTTCTTTTAACAGGAGGTAAAGCGTTTAGTCAATTTAATGCAGCTTATCACCAATCTAGTTTGCCGTTTGCCTCTGTTTCCTACGACTTCAACAGATTCCATCCTGATCTACGTTTGAGCACAGATGTCTTAACAAGAGATTTAAGTGCAGAACTAACTCTGAACTATAAGTTTATAAACAAAGACAGCTACTACATGTACAGCGGCTTGGGTTTTAGAGGAAACAACTTCCAGGGCTTTGTTTTACCTGTTGGGCTTACCGTTTTTCCGTTTGAGCGTAAGATGTTCGGTTTCCACTCAGAAGTAGCCGTTATTGGTTTAGGTAATGATGTTCCTGCTCTCAGAGGAAGCTGGGGTATAAAAGTACGATTTGCCAGAGGAGAAGAATAACAACAGTTCTTTCAGAACACTTCTAAAACAACAAGAGCCGCTACAGCAGAATGCTATAGCGGCTCTTGTTTTGCTATACAGCCTGTTTTACAATTTGAACTGTACCGAAAACTTCAGACCAAATTTTCTGGTAACAGGCTGGTTTAAATAAGTTAATCTATGGAAAGCATCTACACGAAGTACCTTGAAAATATTTTCTATACCATAACCCACCTCAACGTATGGCTTACTTCCAAGCGTCATAAAAGTTTGCTGCGGAGTTCCGTTAGCTCCTGTAGGTGATAAAATTGAAAGGTTCTTTTCGCTAAGGTTACCATACAGTACATTGGCGGTGGCAAGCGTTCTCCATTTTAGCTTCTTAATCAGCGGGAGCCTGTTCATCAGCAACCCTTCAAAAAACTGCTCATAATGTAGCGAGGCGTATGAATCGCTTGCAAACTCAAAGTTATCCATCAACTGGTATGTCTGGTCGTAATAAAAAGGAGTTTCATTGCCCAAATGTACTTCCAGCAGCGGATAAGGTACTGCCGAGAAAATTTTACCTGCATCAATGCGATAGTTAGCATTTCCCAAACTCCCCATTACAAACTCTTGGCTAATACCTACATCTGCACGTTGATATTCAAAACTGGAGCCTATCACATTATTCAGTCCAAGCGTGTACTTAAACGTAAGCACAGGCCAACTTCCATTGCCCAGGCTAATACGTTCGTTGTCGTTTTGCACAAAGACCTCGTTTTTAGCTATTCTGGCTGAATACGTGAGTTCAGTTGTATTGAAGTCTTTCGCAATGTTCAGCGGCTGTTCCTTCCCGCTTGTATAGTAGCCAAAATCATACTGTGGCTGAAAAACTTTATTGCTGATAGCAATGCGCTGGGTAACTCCTCGTATCAGATCGCGCTGCAGGTAAAAATTTGACTCCTTGATCAACATCGGCATCTCTAATTCTCCGAATCGGGAGAAGCCGACATAAAAAGGGCTACTGTTCAACCGATCGCTGAGTAAAGCAACCTGTTGCAGGTCTTCGCTCCTGCTGACACCCATTTCGCTCCAGTGTTTTCGAGAAAATATATAGCGTGCAGAAGCTCTGTATTTAAGGCACTCATCTTCTGTGCCGTAGGCTGTGTACCCACTCAGTTCCCACTTATCGCTAAAGTTAATGTTTGTTTTTAACCCTGCCTGAAAACGGTGCCCCTCAATGTTGTTATAGGCATAGGTATAAGGGTACGCTCCTAAACTTACTTTACCTACTTTTTTATACCCTGTGGCAAGCACAGTTACTAAATTGGTCAGGCGTTCAACCTTGGGCGAAGAACGAATGGAATCTATCAAGGCATAGGCTTGTTGGTCTGAAACTGTAAGCGTGTCATGGCGCTTTTCTTCCCAAAATAGTTTAGTATCAGCATTCGCTTTTGCGGTTACTTCTATCGACTGCTGAAAGAAAGATGATTCTTTTTCATTGTTTACCTGTACATCTTTACTAGAGGTAGTTACTTTAGCAACAATACCAGGACGCTTCTCGCTTAGCTTCGCAATTTTCATGGTGGCCATCGTTTTAGCAGGTATCCAAGCCCCTTGCCCCACAGGAAGCAACTCCTGCACCAGGTGCACACTCTCAACCAAATTTATGTTCGCTGACTTGCTAATCGTTACGTCAATCTTGCGCAATGCATAGGAGTCAGCTGCAATCCATATATGGCCGTTAAAAGCCAGATCCTGCTTTCTTTTCTGATCAACTTTTATTTTATAGCACCAGTTATTTCCTACATAAAGGCTGTCAAGCAATTCATACTCATAATAGCCTTTCCAGCCATCGGCTATAGGGCTGACAAAGTTCTTTTGCAGCACACTTACCCAGTTCATATAAAAGTTGTAGTCCTGGTGATTGGAACCAATGACTTGCGTAACCAATGAGCCATCCTGAATGCCTATACCACTAACCTTGGAGGCTTTGATAATCTCTTTCGTCTTCTTCGGGTCGCGGTTATAGTAGAAATCAGAAAGCGACTCCGACATAAAGAAAGGAAGCATTTTTTTACCGTCTTCTCCTGCTATATACATAGAAGAATCAACCATAGAAGAGAGCGCAGAACGCAGCCCCACCTTATGTACTTTTTTAGGTGCAAGGTTGTCTACTTCAAACTGCATTTTGGTATAGGCTTCGTAGTTATAAGCCATCAGTTTACGCTTATCGTTCTCTTTTTTATGCGCTACCACCTCCCTCATAATCCTGAACGCAGGATTTTCTGTAGGCCTGATAACAATTTCCTGAAGATTTAAAGCATTTGTCCTTAACTGGAAATCAATTACCTGAGAGGGAGTTCCTTTGCTGATCGCTTTTGATTGGGTAATATATCCCATAAACGAAACAGTGATAGAATCGGGGATTGTAGCCAAACGCAGGCTGTAAATACCTGTATCGTCCGTAGTAGTGCCCAGGCTGGTGTTTTTAATGTAGATACTTACAAATGGCAGAGCCTCGCCTGTGACGGCGTCTGTCACTTTACCAGAAACACGCGTTTGCGCCTGTGCTCCCAGCACACCAAATAGTGCAACCAGGAAAATTATATAATTTTTCAATACTTTCAAATTTTGCGGTCGCAAAGGTAGAACGAAGTTTAAACAAAAGCTATTTAATAGAATTAAGAAAAATTAAAGTTTTTCTAATGTTAGACTTTTGAGGTCCCAAGGAAATGGGCAAAGGAGATTAACTTCTAGCAAGCTACTATATACTAACAACTTATACGCTTCAAAGCAAAAAAAGAGCAGTATCTCAAAAGCCTTTTCATATGCTATTTTGTGTAGAGAGCATCTCCATTGCTTAATGCTGATTTCTCAAGTGCAAGAGTTAGTTTTAGAATCGCAAAACAGGCTAATCAATACATTCTTTAAGCAAAAAATGATCATGACCTTTCAATATATGATTGCTGTGCAAAAGTTACCTGCTGAACAAAAAATCAGCATCTGATTTTAAACTATAACTATGCAGAAATAATGTTTTGATTTATCTTTTAATTTCTATATTATTTCTTGCTTATATTTATAACAGACTATAAATTTGACAGTTAGTCCAACCTTTTATCTGAATGCTTTATGAGAGCAAACCAATTCCTGTTACTGCTATTCTTTATTGTTTGTGCCTCCAACGCCAGCTTTGCACAAGACATTGTCACAAAGAAAAATGGTGAAGATGTGAAGTTGAAAGTACTTGAAATATCCCAGACCGAGATCAAGTACAAACGGTATGAAAGCTTAGAGGGTCCTATCTATACCATGTCGAAGGCAGATGTTTTAAAAATCACTTTTGAAGACGGCACGGTAGAAGTTTACGACGTGGAAGATGTGGTATCTTTGGGTGCAAGCAAAGATGGCTTGTATGTACAGGGGTAGCATGATGCAAACAGGTATTACAAAAGTCTATACTGGTGCCAGCACAGGTACACTGGTCACAAGTTTGGTCTCCCCTTTAATAGGGTTATTTCCTGCCATTATCTGCTCTTCAGCAAAGCCTCAGGAGTCGAACCTGGACTATCCTAGTCATGAGCAGATGAAAGACCCAGATTACAGAGCAGGGTATACACAGCGGGCCAAAAAGATAAAATCTCGCAAAATATGGACAAACTGTGGAATTGGCTTTGGCGTAAATTTAATTGCCGTTGCTGTTTTATAGGGATACCACTATTGGCCTTTGCCGCGCATTTGCTTTTCCATGGCATCCCACATCTCCTGCGGTATCTGGTCGAAACTGTTAAACTCCCCTGCCCCGTATAACCACTCGCCTCCATCTATCGTCACAACTTCGCCATTCACAAAAGATGCGTAATCAGACACCAGATAAGCTGCCAGATTAGCCAATTCCTGGTGCTCCCCAAAGCGCCCCACAGGAATTCGCTTCACGGGGTCCAACTGATCAGCCAACTGCTTCGGGAACAGACGAGTCCAAGCTCCCTCTGTAGGAAAGGGGCCTGGAGCAATGGCGTTGGAACGAATGCCGTATTTAGCCCACTCTGAAGCCAGCGAACGTGTAAGCGCCAACACACCTGCCTTAGCACAGGCCGAAGGCACCACATACCCCGATCCCGTCCAGGCGTAAGTGGTGACAATGTTCAAAATAGCTGCTTTCTCTTTTTGCTCAATCCAGTGCTTGCCTAAAGCCAAGGTACAGTTGTAGCTTCCTTTCAGCACAATATCCGTTATCACATCAAAAGCTTTGTTACTGAGGCGCTCTGTCGGGCTTACAAAGTTTCCCGCTGCATTATTCACCAACACATCTATCTTACCAAACTGATACAAAGCTGTCTGCAGCATCGCCTCTACCTCGTTGTACTTGCGCACATCACAAGATAGCGCCAATACGGTTCCGCCTGTCTCGGCCTCCAGTTCCTTTGCCGTTTGCTCGAGCACATCCAGCTTTCGGCTACAGATAACAGCGTTGGCTCCAAGTTCTAAAAAATACTTTACCATAGAGCGGCCAAGACCTGTACCACCACCTGTTACAATGATTGTTTTGCCTTTCAGAGCGCCTTCTTTTAACATAGGTTCAGCTTTCATATCAGTCGTTTTGTTTATAGTTTGTTTTGTAACGTATAAGCACATCAATAGGAGTTGATTTAAAGATACGCTAATTCACAAAATCGTATAACCTTTAACAACATAAATGAACTTATGGAACTACAAGAGATAAAAAACGAGCTATCGAACTTAACAGACCGACTTTCTCTGGAAAGTGCCACATCAGAGCCATTTGAGTTTTATCATGATGAGCAACACGATGCTTCAGCCCTGAACGAAGAGACGGTACGTAAATTGGCAGGTATGCCTTCGCATTACCCTACGGAGGTATTGCCAGTGCAAGAGCTTTTTCAAGCTTATGCAGGAGATAAAGAAGAAAACAAACAGCGCTTTCAGAAGCTACAGGAAAAGCTGCAAGAGCTGCTGCAGGATGTGAAAGCCTATTGTGTTGGAGAAGTAAGAAGAACGGTTTTTATTCTCGGCACTACAGAGAAAGGCGAAATAGCAGGTCTAAAGTCGGCACTGACAAGACCCTACTAATAATGTGCTAAAAATGATCCTGCACGAGCTTATGCGCAGCTATAATGCCGCTGAGGCAAACGCCCACAATGCCCTGCCCAGGATAAACCGTGTCACCACACACATAAGCGCCTCTGTGGTCTAATCGGGCATCCTTCATTTGCCAGGGCTTTGTGCTTTTATAATGCGGATAACCACCTACGGCACCGTAGGCACGTTTTGTCCAGAAGGTCCAGGCACCTGGCGTAGCAGATTGGCTGTAGCTGATGCTTTTTTGTTGAATCAGTTCCTGTTGTTGCAGTGCCGCAAGTATAGCCTTTTCTATGGGAACCTTATCTTCGATGAATTTTTGCGCAGGATCAGGGATATGCGTACTAACAGATGCCACTACCTCCCCCGCTGGAGCACGAAGATCATCTGCTGGATGACTGAAACTGACGAAGATACTCTTGCTCCCGATGATGGGCAGCCCTTGTGGCACGTGCACCTGATGATGCAGTACCTCTGGTGTTTTCTGTTGCTTTAGTACCAGTCCCATCGTAAAGGCTCCATTTTGTTTAGCTGATGGTAAAAGGTACGGCTGCAACCGCTGCTTTATAGCTTCATCAGAAAAGAGCTCAGCTGTATTATGAAGCGGAATGCCACTGATGATAAATTTACTTTGGAAAGTATTCTTAGCTGTTGTTACCTTATATCCTTCTTTGATGCTAGAGATAGCCTGCACTTCCTGCCCAAATTGCAAATCACCTCCATTGTCAAGAATGTAGTTCACCACAGGCTTTACCATATTTATCAAACCACCATCCAGGTTGTAGTTGTTGTACAAAGTATAGCACAAGGCTGTGGCACCGAACAGTTCATTTACCTCATGCAGGTAGTTCTGGGCCGTAATCAGCAACTGCTCATTCACAAAATCTACAAAAAGGTTGTTGTCCAGTAGCTTATACTTTCGCAACACATCATCCATTGTTCTGAAGGCTGCAGGAATAAGCTTCAACTGTGCTGGCCTTGTGTGCAACGCAGAATAAGCAAGATCTTTAGCATTGGAAGGCGGAAAGCTTTGCTGCTGCAGCGATGTGTGCCACACTGCCTTACTCACCTTGTAACAGTGCTCCCAAAAAGCCCTTTGGTTATACTTCCCGAAAACACGCTCCGCCTCTCCTATCCATTCTTCCAGTTCCTGGTACCGCGTGAGCAGCTGACCGTTTGGTAAGTGCACCTGCATTGGCTTTTCAAGTTTACGTACGGGCAAGGTTATACCCGTTTCGTCCAGCAGGTAGCGCAGGGGCATGTGTAGGTCTAAACCTACAAGTGTGGTTGCTCCTGTCTCAAACCAGTACCCTTTTCTTTTAAAAGATGAAGCGCAGCCGCCCGCATACTTCGCCTGCTCCAGCACACATACTTTCAGTCCTCTTTTTGCTAATAGGGCGGCAGCCGTTAAGGAGCCAAAGCCAGAACCTACTACTACTACATCATAGTCCATGCAAGGGCAAGTATAAATTGTTAGCTTTTCTTCTTTATAGATAGTTCTAACAGAAATGCCGTTATTTTGTTTATTATAACTCGGAACATTAGCTGGAAACAGAATAACAATGGAAGGAAAAGCAACTATTAGTATCATGGGCTGTGGCTGGCTCGGTTTACCCTTGGCCAAACAACTTATAAGTATTGGATATAGTGTTAAGGGGTCTACCACTACTCCTGACAAACTATCTGTTTTGCAAACTGCAGGCATAGAGCCTTATTTAATAGATTTTTCAGAAGCAGAACCTGATACAGCAGGACTAGCTAGCTTTCTCCAGAGTGATATACTCTTGCTGAACATCCCGCCGCGCCTTCGCTCCGATAGCGGCGAAAGCTACCTACAACAGATGCGCCTTTTGCTCAAGTCACTGTTGAATTCATCTGTTAACCGTGTGCTTTTTGTTTCATCCACCTCTGTGTACCTTGACCTGAACCGAACCGTGACTGAAGAAGACACCATCTTTACGGAAGAAAAAGAGCCAGATAACACGCTGCTACAGGTCGAGAAAATGTTTTGTGAACGCGAAGAGTGGCTTACAACAGTTGTTCGTTTTGCTGGTTTAGTTGGAGGCGACCGTAGGCCAGGTCGTTTTATGGCAGGCAAAACAAATGTGCCGAACGGAGATGCACCTGTCAACCTTATTCATCTGGAGGATTGTGTTGCCATTCTGCAACGAATAATAGTGGAGCAAAAATGGGGAGAAGTATATAATGCCTGTGCCGATGAGCACCCGCTCCGTAAAGACTTTTACACGAAAGCCGCCGAAGCCATTGGACTAACACCTCCTACCTTTGCCGAGGTGGAAAAAACTGCATTTAAGCTCATAAAAAGCGAAAGACTAAAAGAAGACCTCTCTTACGTTTTCATCCACCCTGACCCAATGCTATTCTTTTAGTATCTTTGTTTATAGTTACTGATGGCAGGTTAGTGTTTTCAAATTTATACTCTGCTGAACAGAATTTCTAAAAAGCAGTAAAGCGGAAGCTGCGCAAATCTTCAAATCGAGCATATGACATCAGTACCTAATAAAAATTTATCAATTCAGAACGAGTAACAAAAATGGCAAAAACAGTAGTGGTGATCGGTGGCGGAGCAGCAGGATTTTTTGGAGCCATTGCCTGTGCGGAGGCTAACGCAGAAACAGAGGTGATACTACTCGAGAAAACAAACAAGCTACTGTCTAAAGTGCGTGTTTCGGGTGGTGGCCGCTGCAACGTGACTCACCAATGCTATGTGCCTACTACCTTTAGCCAGCATTACCCGCGAGGAGCAAAGCAATTAAAAGAAGCTTTTAAGACATTTGGAGCTACCGAAACTGTGGCATGGTTTGAACAACGCGGCGTGCAGTTAAAAGCCGAAGCTGATGGCCGTATGTTCCCTGTAACCGACAGTTCAGACACTATTATCGATTGCTTATTGCGTGAGGCCAATAAAGCAGGCGTACAGATTAGAAAAGGGGCTGGCGTTGAACGCATAGAAGTTCTTAAAAGTGATAGCTCCAACCAACAACAGTTTGTACTACACCTAAGCAACGGCAATACCATCAAGGCTGACAAAATTTTAGTGAGCACAGGCGGAAACCCTAAAGCTCAAAACTATGATTGGCTTCGGAAAATAGGCCATACTATAAAGGAACCTGTGCCGTCTTTGTTTACCTTTAACGTGCCTGCTTCGCCTCTTAAAGAACTGCAAGGTATATCTGTGCCACAGGCCAAGGTACGTGTAGCTGGTCAGAAGCTGGAGTATGAGGGACCGCTGCTGATCACCCATTGGGGCTACAGCGGACCTGCCGTGCTTAAATTGTCTGCCTGGGGAGCCAGGATATTTAGCGATCTAAACTATAGCTTTACAGCCCTCATCAACTGGATTCCTGAATTCACAGAGGAAACGCTGCGGGAGAACCTGCAAAACTACAGGCAAGCACATCCTAAGAAGGTAGTAAGCACAAACCCCTTGTTTGGTTTACCGCAACGCCTTTGGAAAGCTTTAACGGCACTGGCTGAGGTGCCAACCGAAACAATATGGGCAGAGCTTCCTGCCAAAAATACGAACAAATTGGTGGAGGCGCTGTTGCGGGCACCTTTCGAAGTTAACGGCAAGACAACTTTTAAAGAGGAGTTTGTTACCTGCGGCGGCATAGATCTGAGCCAGATTAACATGCGCACCATGGAGAGTCGTGTGGTGCCAGGGCTGTATTTTGCAGGCGAAGTGATAGATGTGGACGGTATTACAGGTGGCTTTAACTTTCAGGCAGCCTGGACGACTGGATATTTGGCTGGAAGGGCCATGGCAGCATCCTGATCTGTAGCGGTTTATATCCATAAGAAAAACAATTTTGCACTCATATGAGTAAAATATCATATAAGTGAACCAAAATTTAACATGAACTATGGAAATAAATAAAGAAGTATATTCGACCGTACACCACCTGATTGAAAGATGTAAGGATGGTGCAAAAGGCTACAAAACTGCCTCTGAAGATGTAGAAGATAAAGACCTAAAAGATCTTTTTAAAAAGTACGCTGTGCAGCGCGATAGCATGATTACGGAGCTACAGGACCAGTTGCATAAATTCGGTAAAACTGACGATGAGTCTAGTTCAATTGAAGGTACTGTACACCGTGCGTGGATTGACATCAAGTCTGCCTTGTCAACCAGAGACAGAGCAAGAGTATTAGAAGAGTGTGAGCGTGGCGAGGACTATGCTGTTAAAGCATACAAAGAAGCCTTGAACAAAGATTTGCCAGGTGAGTTGAAGCCGATTGTGGAGCAGCAATTTAACGACGTTAAAAACGCCCATGATCATATCCGCTCTTTGCGTGACGCAGCTAAAGATGCATAATCTTGATTAACTATATTTTAGAAAGGGGCTTCGGCCCCTTTTTTATTGCTCGTACCTAAAGAATGTAAGTCAATTTTTGGAGTGAGGACCTGTCCTTCATTTATTATGATCTGATACAATCAGTAAATAGAAAAAGCATGGAAGTTTAACAGAAAGTACGTTTCAGATTGCTCCAGCAATGAAACAAAAGGCCTCAAAAACAATAAGGGAGACATCCGTCTGATGTCTCCCTTATTTATAAACTAACTGTTTTGAGCAGTCAGCTTAATCTTCCAACCTTTTTATGATACTCCTTTAACGGCTACTTCAAAAGCAGGTTGCTTTTTTTGGAACATTTTTCCGCAAAAAAATAGCCCAGCATTATAAGCTGGGCTATATATTATTGATTACTAAATCTTTACTTGAAAATCATCTACAAAAAATAGACAGATTTTTTAAAGAAAGATGTTAGAATCTTTTTCTTCTAAAACCACCGCGATCACCGCTGCCACCTCTACGGTCGCCGCCTCTTGATGAATCGCGATCTCTGTCGCCGCCACGGCCACCGAAGCGACTTCCGCCGCCGCCATAGCCGCCTTCTCTTCTACCGCCACGATCACCATCTCTGCCTCTTCCGCCGCGATCGCCACCAAAACCACCACGGTCGCCGCCGCCGAAGCCGCCTTCTTTACCGCCGCCGTCTTTCTTCTGCGATTTCTCAACTACAACCATACGTCCATCAACTTCTATACGACCTACTTTCTCAAGAATTTCGGCAGTATATTCAGAAGGCACTTCTACAAAGCTGAACTTGTCGTACAAGTCGATGTCGCCAACTTTAGAGGCTGGTATATCAGCATTCTGGCTTAGCAGGTCGATAAGATCTTTTGGATGAACTCTGTCCTTTTTACCAATAGTGATGAACAGACGATCAAAACCTTCTTTCAGAGAACCTAAACCTTTTTCAGCTTCTTTGCCCTTCTCTTTTGTTTTCTCCTCTTTCAGGCTCATTTTCAAAAGGGCAGCAGCAACTTCAAGCGAAGTGTAATCTTCGTTTATAAGCGTTTCCACTCTTGAAATATGCTTTGTCAGGTTTCCTTTCTCTAATACTTCGCGTACCTGGTTCAGAAAAGTATTTGTGCGGAGTTCGTTCACATCTTCATAAGAAGGCACTTGCTGCAGTACAATATTCGCTTTTGTATAGCGCATAATGTCTTTCAGCTTATACATATCAGAACGGCCAGAAACAAAAGAAAATGCTTTACCAGACTTACCCGCACGACCTGTACGGCCAATGCGGTGCACGTATGCTTCTTCATCCTGTGGCAGGTCGTAATTAAATACTGCTTCCACATTATCTACGTCGATACCACGTGCCGCCACGTCTGTAGCTACCAATATCTCCAGCTGTCCGCTACGAAACTTAGCCATAACATTAGAGCGCTGGTTCTGGTTTAGGTCACCGTGCAAAGCATCGGCAAAATAACCACGAGCCTGTAAGCTAGTTACCAGCTCGTCTACCATACGCTTGGTATTGCAGAAAATGATAACGGTTTTCATGTTGTGCATGTCCAGCACACGAGAAAGCACTTCGCCTTTCATGCTGTTACGCACTTCAAAATAAACCTGGTCTATGTTGGTTACTGTCAGTTCCTGGTGCACCACCTTCACAATTACCGGGTCTTTCTGGTAACGCTTGGTAAGTTCCATAATTGGCTTTGACATTGTTGCCGAGAACAGGATTGTCTGACGATCTTCGGGCATCTGCTTCAGCACAAACTCAATGTCGTCACGGAAACCCATGTCCAGCATTTCGTCAGCCTCATCCAGGATGATTTTCTTTATTTTGTCAAGCTTCAGAGTTCCACGCTCAATGTGGTCCATCACACGGCCTGGCGTACCAATCACAATTTGTACACCTTGCTTTAAGGCACGCAACTGGCGATCATATGCCTGACCACCAAAGATTGGAACGATACTGATGTTAGGTTTATACTTGATAAGTTTCTGAATTTCGCCAGCCACCTGTATGGCTAACTCGCGTGTAGGGCATAAAATTAATGCCTGTACGCTTTTATCATGCTCATCTATACCTTCTATAGTTGGGATACCAAAGGCAGCTGTTTTACCAGTACCTGTCTGCGCCTGACCGATAATATCGCGGCCTTGCAGTACAACTGGTATAGCTTCTGTTTGGATTGGGGAGGCTTCTTCAAAGCCCATGTCAGCGATAGCGCGCTGTACTTCTGCCGAAAGCGGAAGCTCTTCAAATCTGATTTTGTTCATCTAATTTACTTAATACGAATATGACACATCTGGAGCAGCCTGTTGTATACCTTTCTCTACGAAAAAGAGCGACTAAAATCTAAAAACAACTAGGTTTTCCAATTATGATGGGCATTCCAGTTATGCAGTAAATCAGACTGATTCCAAATCTGGTGCAAAATTACAAAAAATTAATAAGAAAAACTACAACCTTTTTAGAGAATCACGTAAAAGGGCTACAACATCTATCAATTTAAATATATGAATGATATTTTATAGATTTATTTTTAGATATTTTATTGTTATATTAATTAACGTTTTATTACCTTAACCGAAGAAATGATGACAGAAAAGGCAAAATGGAAGCTAAAAAATTATTTCACCCAAATCTCGCAACCATTCACCCTTATTTTGAGTATTTATGCCAGTAATTTAACTTAAACAATATCCTTTTTAACCTCGTTTACGTAACACACAAAATTAAATGAGATAGATATACTCGTTATACTATATTTTTAATGTACTTCTGAGCAATTTTTTTACCGCCACTTTACGCACTACTTCTAAACCCTGAGCTAATGAGATTGTATTAACCTTCAAGAGCTAATCTTTAAGGTCTGTCAATGCTTGTTTAAAATTTTACTATAAAACCCTTTAGATCCCTTTACTATGTTACACTATTCCAAAATCTCATCTCAAAGCAAAGAATTTAACCTGATCGCCTCTGGAGCATTGGCTTTCAAAATCCACAACAAGATCCTGAAAGACGAAGCTTTTCAGCAAGGCACCAAGATTGCACGCAACATGCTTCTTGGCAACATGATGACAGGCGGTCTTCGCGTTGCCACTAACAACGTGCAAAAGAAAGTGTTCTTCGTAATCATCTCTGACTTGGACAAGGTAAACACAGAGTCACTTTGCAACATGATCGCGAAAGAGCGTGCTAACGGTAGCTACGCAGTATGTCAGGTTATCCCAACTTACTATAATGAGCCGTCTTTTAAAGCTTTAAAATTGTTGCGCCAGAACTTTGATGAGGTAATGGAATTGAACAAGCTTAACCTTTCAGGCAGCAAAGCTCTTAACGCTGAGCAACAGACATGCCTGCTAACAGACTACTCGTTGTCTATGGCGCGCATTATGTACCATGTATGCGTAAACAACTTCGAAACACCTAAAAAGCATGCGGAGGTACAAACTCCAGAGTATGCTTATGCATATTAACATACCTGTTTAAACTACAGGACATAACAAGCCTCCTTTGCTTCCCCCTTGCAAAGGAGGCTTGTTTTTTTATAGCCTTTACCACCACCAAACAGATAGTACCAGCTATTTGGCACCGTATTATTTACCTTGCTGATTGGCGTAAACCACAGACTTACCTAACGGTGTAGTAACTTTGTTTCCTGCAGGCTGAGTACCACACTACTCCTTATCCAGCCAAAAGAATCACTTTTTTGTTCTTGGCATTAGCCCTAAACTTCCTGTACCTTTATAGTTGCTGATATAACTGACTGAAAACAATGCCTTCCGTTTTTAAGATTTACTCCTCCTCTGCTGGCTCTGGCAAAACGTATCATCTTACAAAAGAATACCTTAAGCTGGCGCTGCATACTTCCAATCCTGATTATTACCGTTCAATCCTGGCTATTACGTTTACAAACGACGCTGCTGCCGAAATGAAGGAGCGTATATTGGGTGCTTTGCGTAGCTTTAATGAACCAGGGCAGTCGGAGAAAGACAGGCAAAAAAGTCAGCAACTTTTAGAGAGCATAACAACAGAATTACAGGACGAGCAACCTGAGGAGGCGCTGGACGTGGAGGAGGTGCGCAGGCGTGCCGCAGTACTTTTCAGCCAAATCATTTATAACTACAGCGACTTTAGCGTTAGCACCATCGATAGTTTTGTAAATAAAATTGTGCAGGCCTTTACGCGGGAACTGAACATACCCCACAACTTTGAGGTAGACCTAGACTCGCAGACGCTGGTGAACACTGCTGTGCAACTTTTACTCGATAAGGTAACCAACAGCAAAGATGATTTACTGTCGGAGACGCTGGAGCAGTATGCATTGGAGAAGGCCCGAGAAGGCCGCAGTTGGAACACCCTGCCCGACGACCTCTCAGATTTCGCTAAAAACTTACTAAATGAACAGGTATACGAGGCAGTAACCGATTTGCAAGCGCTGACGCTAGAGGATTTTAAAACCTTACGAGGCCAGTTGCTTGACACAAAGCAAAAAATTGAGGAAGCAGTTGTAGAAGCTGCTAAGCAAGCTTTAACCATTCTGGACAACGCTGGCCTCTCCCCTTCTGATTTTTTCCAAGGAAACCGTGGCCTTTGTGGTTATTTCAGCAAATGGACGAATGTAGTGGATTTGAGCTACGGCAATGCCTATGCACGCCAGACTATAGAAGATGAAAAGTGGTATGCTGGCAAGGCTTCCACAGCCACAAAGAACCAAATCGACAGCGTAAAGCCGCAGCTGACAGAACTGTACTACCACATTGAAGAGATAAAGGAACAGTATGCAGGCACCTTAACTCTTATTAGTGCCATCGTGCCGCACCTGTACAAAGTTTCGGTGCTGAATGAGTTGGAGAAATGCCTGCAAGACATAAAGCTGGACAAGAATACGGTTCACATTTCAGAATTTAACAAGCGCATCATCGATATTGTACTGCAGGAGCCAGTGCCATTTATCTATGAGCGCCTTGGCGAGAAGTATAACCATATTCTGATTGATGAATTTCAGGACACGTCAGTACTGCAATGGAACAACCTGTTGCCCTTGGTAGATAATGCCCTGGCCTCTGGCCATTTTAGTATGGTGGTAGGCGATGCAAAGCAGGCCATTTACCGGTGGCGCGGCGGCGAAATGGAGCAGATTCTGCACCTGTACAAGCGTAGCACCGAAAAACTTTACAGCAATCGCCGCCACGGGAGTATTATTCGGGAGCGCTACGAATCCGTCAGCCATTCGCTGGAGCCAAACAACCTCAGCACCAACTACCGAAGTCGTGCCGAGATTATTAATTTCAACAACGAGCTCTTTACCTTCATCAGCAAAGAACATGAAAGCTTTGGCACGTTCACTTCTATTTATGACGAGGACTTCAAGCAGCAGGTACCAACTGACAGTGACAAAAGCGACGGTCATATCCAGATCATGTTCACGCACCCCGAAGACTCCAACTATAAGTATAACCTAGACGATTGCAGCCGAACAGAAGAGCTTTACGATGGTTATGCCCGTCCAGAAATATTAAGCTATGATGAGAGCATGCTGAACATGGTGCTGCAGCTGGTACAGCAGGGATTAACAGATGGCTATGCCCTTAAAGACATGGCTATACTCTGCCGCACCAACAGCAAAAGCAAGCTCATAGCTAATTTCCTGAAGGAGCGCAGGTATGATATTATTTCCCAGGATTCGCTTTCCCTGCAGTTTGCCGAAGTCATCAACTTAATCATTGCACTGTTCCGCGTATTCAACCGCCCGAACGATACACTGGCTAAATCAGAGGCGCTGTACCTGGTTTGTACCGTGGCGCTGGAAACTATACCCGACACAGAGATCACACAAATAATAGCAAAAATAGCCAAAAGCCCTGATCCGCAGGTCTTCTTTGATCAACTACGTGTGTTCGGGTTTGATTTGAAGGAACGTGAAACAGGTAACCTTTCTATATATGAACTGACAGAACAGCTTATCAGAATTTTTGATTTGCTGGGACATAACAACGAATGCGAGTATCTGTTCCGTTTCCTGGACCTGGTGCTGGAGTATAGCCTGAAAAACAGCAATAACCTAAACAATTTCCTGGCTTACTGGGATGTGCAAAAGGAGAAACTAAGCATAAACACGCCTAAAGACCGTGATGCCATCACCATCACCAGTATCCATAAGTCTAAAGGCTTGGCCTATCCTATCGTTATCGTTCCTTTTGCCGACTGGAGTACTGAGCCAATGACGCGGGCCTTGATGTGGAGTCAATTACCTGACAACGTAAGTGTGACAGGTAAACTTAGGAGTGTGGCAGTTACGATTAGCTCTAAGCTGGAGCCAACTGTTTTAGGTGAACAGTATAGTACCGAATTGGAAAAGACTTTTATTGAGAACCTGAACATGCTGTACGTAGCCCTCACCCGCCCCATTGACAGGTTATACCTAATCGGCAACGGCAAAGATTTTCAGGACGATAAAAAGGCATTGCGAGCTTTAGAAGGCAACGCTAAAAACGTGAGCCATTTACTTTACCGTTACCTTGTTTATAAAGAGTTGTGGCAGCCAGATCAGTTTTGCTACCAACTCTTTAAGGGTAAGGCACAACAGCAACAGGTAGCGCATGCACAGGAGAATACATACTTTCTGGAGCACCTAGTTACAACCGATTGGGCACAGCGCCTGCAATTGAAACAGCATGCCAACAATGTTTTTGATTTTGAAACGCAGACAATACAGCGCCATTACAATAAACAGTTGCATTATGCACTCGCTCGTATTATCAAGGTCAGTCAACTAGACGAGGTGCTGCGCCAAATGATTAACCAGGGCATCATTAGCGATCGGGAAAAGCAAGGTCTGCGGCAGCGCTTACAAGACATTCTAAAACATCAGAAACTACAGCATTATTTTTCAGAAAAGGTGGTGGTAGAGCACGAAAAAGAACTACTCGATGCCCGGGCTTACCTTTACAAACCTGACCGTGTGGTTTTTGATGGAGAGCAGGTCGTGCTGATCGAGTTTAAACTTCCGCCTCCAGAGCCAGAACACCGCAATAAACTTGATCATTACGCTGTACGCTTTAAGCAACTGGGGTATAAAAAGGTAAAATGCATCCTTTTTTACTTTGATACAGAAGAGGTACTGGAATGGAGCTACGGTGGCAAAAGCTTGCAGATGGGGCTGGCGTTGTAGGTTATGCTTTTTAGAGGCTGTTGTTAGGCGTTTATCTATCTAATTGTTTGCTTAGGATAAGAGTATAAATTTTGTAAACATCCATAATTCCTTATTCTCTGAAGTTGCGTATACTGTGCGGTAACACCATTGATGTACATTTCTCTATAACAATTTAATACATGAAGCTTCTCCTGCTAGAGCAGGCAGAACATCTTTTGAGGCTTTCATATTTCTATGCAGAACTATAAGAATCTTACAGTAGACCTTTCTAATTGCGATAAAGAACCTATACATATCATCGGCAGAATTCAGCCTCATGGCTTTATGATGATACTCTCTTCTGCTGATTTGACGGTTGAACAGGTAAGCAAAAACATAGGGGAATATTTAGAGATTACGCCACAAGGATTAATTGGACACACACCACAACTTCTTTGTAAGCAGGAAGAGTATAAGACGTTAGAAAGGCAGCTAAAAAACGCTGAATTACATAACCCTCAACTGCTGGTGTTGCAGAGCAAATGTTTTTTTGGCTTTGTACATGCATCTGGCAATAAGCTGGTTGTTGAGTGTGAGACATACGTGCAGGTATCGGATCATCAACGGTTTGAAAGGTCTTACAGATATTCTCAGTTTCAGACAAGCCTTAGCGAACAGGATACACTGCAGAAACAGGCAAACCTTGTGGCAGATTTTGTGCAACAGATTCTGGACTATGACAGGGTAATGGTTTACCAATATGACCAGGATTGGAACGGAGAAGTTATAGCGGAAAGTAAGAAGCCAGGTATACGCTCCTTTTTGCACCACCACTTTCCCGCCAGCGACATTCCAGCACCCGCCAGAGCACTGCTCCTGCAAAAGCACATCAGGCAGATACCCGATGTGCTGGCTTCGGCAGTAGATATTGCTCCGTATGTAAACACCGCTACGGGCAACCCTACAAACATCCTGCAGTCCGAGCTCCGCAACCCCTCTGAAATACACCTGGAGTATCTGCGGAACATGAACGTAATGGCTACTTTGTCGTTCTCTATAATTGTGAAGGGCAAATTGTGGGGGCTAATTACATGCCATCATCACAGCCCTAAACTTACTAACTTCTGGATCAGGCAAACCTGTGGTATGGCGGCTAAAGCCTTTGCCAATGCCATACCAGCCAGCCAGGAGAAAAGAGACATGCAGGCGCTGCACCAGTATAAGAAAGTTGAAGAGGAACTGGTAAATCAAGTTATCGAAAGTGGCAATGTTATCGATGGCTTGATAGGCCAGAAATGTAGCCTTCTTGATGTAACAGCAAGCAACGGAGCAGCCATTATTTTACAAGACAAAATTACCTGCATTGGCCGTACTCCTGAAGAACATCACATAATAGAGTTAATAGAATGGCTGGTGGAACACAACAATGATCGCATCTTTTTCACCAGGTGCTTATCAGAGGTTATTCCCCAAGCCGCCATATACCAACCCATCGCCAGTGGCCTGATGGCTTTAGAAATATCAAGGTATAACAAAGAGTATATTCTCTTCTTTAAGGAAGAATTAAAAGAAACCAGAGTTTGGGCCGGAAACCCAGAGAAAACATTTTCAGGTGAAGACAAACTGATACACCCACGAAAATCTTTCAGTAAATGGGAAGAAGTGGTGAAAGGAAAGTCGGAGCCGTGGGCGGTACATGAGATCGAAGTTGCGCAGATACTGTTAAAAGATATCATTGCTATTCTACTCCGAAACCAGGCTTCTAAACTAAAGGAACTGAATAAGGAGCTTCATGTTTCTGCTGATGAATTACGAAGACAGAATGATAAGTTAAAAGACTTCGCACATATCATTTCGCATAACCTGCGGTCACCTATAAGCAATATACGCGGCCTTCACGCCATGTATGAAGCAGAACCAAATGAAGAAACAAGAACTGAGGTAATGCAAATGATAGCGGTTGTAACTGGTAATATGTCCGCTACCATTGATGATTTGAATACTATACTTCGTACCTCCATTAATCACACAAACACAACTGAAGTTGTAGACTTGGAAGAGGTTATTGAGAAAGAAAAGCAGAACCTTAACGCTACGCTAAAAGAGACACAGGCAGTAATACAGACAGACCTGCAAGTAAATGAAATACTATTACCGAAAGTATACGTTGAAAGCATTTTTCATAACCTGCTTTCTAACGCACTCAAGTATCGCTCAGAAACAGGCAAGCCAATCATAGAAATAAAAACGTGGGCCGACGAGGAAAACTTTTATCTAACTGTAAAAGACAATGGCTTGGGTATGGATTTGGAAAAAGTAGGTAATAAGTTGTTCGGCCTGTACAAAACCTTCCACCGAAACAAAGATTCTAAAGGCTTAGGGCTTTACCTCACAAAAACGCAGATTGAGTCCTTAGGAGGCAAAATTGAGGTGGAAAGCGAGCCAAACAAAGGGGCTACCTTCATGGTCAAATTCAGTAGGATATAATTAAAGCTTAGGCCGAGAGGTTGAGGCAAATCTTTGTTTCTGATAATCAAAAGCCAACTACGTATTATGGCTTGTTGCTAATAATTATAGTGCGCCTGTTGCATAAAATCTGAACCATAAAACCTAACTTGAGTCCTTTCTGCAACACCAGCTTACACATTACACAAATATGGAACAGCGCATCACCCAGATTACGCTCGGCGTAAAAAATTTACAACGAGCAAAAGATTTTTACCAGAATGTTTTCGGATGGCAACCAACAGCGTCGAGTACAGGTGGCATCGTATTTTTTCAGCTTGACGGTATACAACTGGCGCTTTTCCCGCAGGAGTCTTTGGCAGATGATGCAGGTGTGCCTGCAGACGGTAAAGGATTTAGAAGATTTTCGCTGGCGCACAATGTCGGCTCTGAGCAGGAAGTTGATGAACTGGTAGCCCTTTTGGAGGAAAAAGGTGCAACAATAATGAAGCGCCCAGAGAAAACCTTCTGGGGTGGCTACAGCAGCTACATAGCGGATCCAGACGAAAACCTGTGGGAGATTGCTTACAATCCCTTAACTAAGTAATGGACCTGAAAACCTTAATGCAACTAAGAGGCCTTGGGTATGCATTATAAGTGGACATCAAGGCTCACATTATTTTGCCCAGTCTTCCTTATCATTGCCCTTTTGCTTGCTGGTGGCGGGCATGGATGGTTAGAACCAGCTATAATTCTGTTCCCGCTTGGCCTTTTAAGCATTGTTGTCACTGATTCTTTAAATGTGGTATCTTTGTTATTAGCAGTCATACAGTATCCGCTGTATGGTCTACTGTTGGATAAGGCCCAAGCTATTAATCAGCTTAAGCGCTTCACCATCTCCATCCTGCTTTTCCATTTGTTATTGGTAGTGATAATTCTGGTGATGCGAGACGCTACCTGGAGGTAAAGTGGCCTACGTAAACCAGTCTTCAACTTGAAGACATGGGTTTAGGAGCTGAAAACAATCATCGAATAACGAAATACAAGTGCAGACTTTTCTAGAGCTAGCCGCAAAATACGTTTACGAAAAATACAAGGAGCATATCAGCGACTTGTGCATCGTGCTGCCATCGCGCAGAGCAAGTTTCTTCTTTAAAAATGCTTTGGCGCAAGCCGCAACTGAGCCAATCTGGTCGCCAGAGGTTTCGGGTATGGAAGACTTCATCACACGGCTTGCCAAAACCGAAGTGCTGGAGCCAATTAATCTACAACTGGAGCTGTTCGACTTGATGCGCGAACAGGACCCGCTACTCGATTTCGATCAGTTCGTGACTTGGGGCGGCACCTTATTGGAAGACTTCAGCCGCATTGACCAGAACTTAGTTGACACTAGTAAACTGTTCGACTATTTATCTGAGGCAAAGGCTCTGGAGCGTTGGGACCCGAAGTTTTTGGGCAAAGAGGTCTCTCCTACCATTAAAAAGTATTTCAGCCTTTGGGATAATATTGATAAGACCTACCAGAACCTACGGAAGCGCCTACTGCAGAACAAGCAGGCCTACACAGGTATGGCTTTCCGAAAAGTAGCTGACAACATTAACAGCATTGCCAAAGAACCAGGTTGCCACCAATACATTTTTATTGGTTTAAATGCTCTTACCAAATCAGAAGAAGTTATCATCAAAGCGCTTCTAAAGCATGAGAAGGCAGAAGTATTGTTCGACAGTGATGACTTTTACATGGAAGAAGGCACTCCGAATAGAGCTGGTACTTTTCTGCGCAAATACAAAAGCACCTGGAATCTTCCTGAATGGCGCTGGCAGCAAAACTTACTTCTAACCGATGAAAAAGAGATAAATGTGATTGGTGTAGCCAATGCCAGCATGCAAGGCAAATTGGCAGGTCAACTACTCCAGGAAATACGCCAGCAGCAAAGGCACTCGCAAACAGCTATTATTTTGCCAGACGAAACGTTGCTCTTGCCTGTGCTGCACTCCATTCCTGAAGAGGTGCCGAACTACAACGTTACGATGGGTTTAAGCTTTAAGGGCACTCCCCTCTTCAACCTCATCGACCTGCTTTTTGAGGTGCACCTTACGGGTGTAACACAGCTACAGGAAACTGGCTACAAAGTATACCAATACCACCACTTGTCTGTCAATAAACTGCTCACCCACCCGTTTATCCGAAGGTATGAACTGTACCTGAACGACCAGCCAGAACAGGAGAAATACCATGGGCTTATACAGAAGGTATTAGGCAAGATTGTAGCAGATAACAAGGTGCTGGTAACGGCCCAAGACCTGTTGCAGATGGGCAAACAGCACCCGCTCTTCGAGACCGTCTTTAAAACCTGGCAAGACTGCGATGACATTATCGCGGCCATGTATAAGCTGATAGAGATGCTGCGGGAAATGTACAGCCACCAGCCAAACACGATAGAAACGGAATACCTGTACATCTTTTATACCTTAGTAAAACGCCTGGATACTATTTTCGACTGTCGTGAGCATAAAATAGGTGTCCGCAGTTTCCGTAAGTTTCTGTACGAGCTTATTTCTTCTACTCGATTGCCTTTTAGTGGGGAGCCTATTTCGGAGGTGCAGATTATGGGTATGCTGGAGACGCGTGCCCTAGATTTCGAAAATGTGATCATTCTTTCGGTAAACGAGAACACCCTACCAGCTCCAAAGCGAAACGAATCGCTAATGCCGTACGATGTTTTGCGGGAATTTGGACTGCCCACTTATGCCGAGACAGAAGGCGCGATGGCTTACAACTTCTACCGCCTGCTTCAACGCGCCAAGCGCATCAACCTGCTGTACGTGCTGCCCTCCGATACCTATGGCTCTGGTGAGAAAAGCCGTTTTATACTGCAGTTGCAAAACGATCTGGCGCTCCGCAACCCTCGCATTAAGTTCCGCGATTTGACTGCCGCCATCGAGCAGCAACAGACAAAGAAATATGATGAAGACATACAGATAGAAAAGGATGAGCAGACGCTGGAGCAACTGAAAAAGGAACTGCAAAAAGGGCTTTACCCGTCGCACCTGAACATGTACATTAACTGCTCTTTGCAATACTACTTTAGCCGCATCGCCAAAATACAGGAAATGGACGAAGTGGAAGAGCAGCTTGGAACTGATAAATTCGGCACATTGGTGCACCAGGTGCTGGAGGATTTCTTTAAGCCTTTCGCTGAGAACGGTAAGCCGATTGAAGCCAGCGATGTAGCACAAATGCTGCAGCAATTGCCTGCCAAAGTTCGGGAAGAATTCATTGCAGCCACGCGTGGTGCTACGCCAGACCGTGGCATGAACTACCTGTTATACAAAGTGGCCATACAGGTGCTGGAGAAATATCTAACACTTTTACAGCAATCTGATGAACTGCCTCTGTATGTGCTTCGCCTGGAAGATACTTTAGCCGCTGTACTCCCTGTGCAGGTGGGCGACGAAGAGATAATGGTACGTGTGGCAGGCAAAGCCGACCGCATAGACCTGACGGGAAATGAACTCCGTGTAATCGACTACAAAACAGGAAAGGTTGAAAAGAGCCAGTTAGTGGTAAAACCCGAAGAAGTTGATTTGCATTTCACCACCGACCCGAAGTACGACAAAGCCAGACAGTTGTGGCTTTACCAGTATATTTTGCAACGCACACTACAGCAAAGTCCGGAAACTGTACTGCAAAATGCCCCACACGTAGTTCCGCAAAGCATAACTCCAAAGTCAGGCATTCTGTCGTTTCGTAACCTGGATGCAGGCGTACTTTCATCGGAGTTTAATTTTGTAGAAGCAGACGGAACATCACCTAAAAGCTTTATTGCTGCCTCCGAGGATCTGCTTTCTGCCTTTGTGCGCCGCATGTTGGACCCGCAGGAGCCGATAAAGAAAACAAACGACCTAGATGTATGCCAGTACTGCCCTTACAGAGGAATTTGTGCCAGATAAAGAATTTTTGTGGAAGAAGCCTACTACCTATGTGATACCTAACCTGTACATGGGCTTGATACGCAATAAAAAAGGAGCAGGCACCTTAGTGGCACCTGCTCCTTTTTTATTTATGCTTATAATTCCTAAGCTTCTGGAAAAGCCTTCACATAGTCGAATGCCAGTAGGTTTTGAATAGCACTACGGTGTGCATCAGCCGACATAGTTTCTGCTCCAGCCTCTACCATCTCTTCAGTACCAATCAGCAGTTGTCTTTTGATATTATCTGGATCTGCTTCTCTTGAGAAATAAAGGGCAACATAGTCCCTCTTTCCGAAATAACCCGTCACACCAAATCCCATCGAATTTAGTATGCCATCTACGGTATCAACCACTCCTGGCTCGGCTCGGTCAGCAAAGCCAAAATAATAGTAGTCTCCATCCGACTCAAACTTGTGGCGCGGAAACTCCTTCTGTATCCCTTTTTCAAACTGTTTTACCTTTTCTTCCTCATCAAAGCGATATAACAAAACGTAATTATTCATATTTTCAAATCTTTTATTTAGAATCAATTTCTTATTAAGAGGTACGAACAGTTATGCTATAGGTTAATTAGCCGGGCAAAAGCATGTTTGTTAAAACGAATATAAATGAAGTTTAAAAGGCCTTATTTAGACCCAGAGCAGCCGCAGCACGTATTACCTACTCTTCAAACAAAGGCTAGCGCGTATGCGCTGGCTAAGAGGTTAAGGTTAAACTACAAGCTATGTCAAAACAAACTACTGCGGTGCAGCTACAGTTTTTAGGCGCTGCTGGCGTTGTTACTGGTTCGAAAACGCTGTTGCAGACACATAATCATAAGATACTAATTGACTGCGGACTTTTCCAGGGGAATAAGTCAGAACGAAAGCTGAATAAGGTTAAAAAGCTCCCTTTCAAGCCAGAAGAACTTGATGCTATCATCCTCACACACGGCCACCTGGACCATTGCGGCTATTTGCCCGTGCTCGTAAAAAAGGGGTTTTCTGGTCCTATTTATGTCACCTCTCCTACTTGCGATATCACCGAAATTGTTCTTCGCGACAGTGCCAGTATTCAGGAGGAGGACACAAGAGAGCTAAATAAAAGACGTGAGCAGAAAGGCAAAAAGCCACTAAAACCGCTCTACCGCCAGAAGCATGTAGACCGCACCATGGCACTTTTCCAAACCCACGAAGACAACCTATGGATTGAGGCAGGTGATCAGCTGAAGTTTCGCTTTCAGAAAAGCGGACATATCTTGGGCTCCGCCTCGGTTGAGTTGGAGTGCCAAGGGCGCACATTTGTTTTCTCTGGCGATGTAGGTCAGCAAATGCCCCTTATCCTGGACGAACCGAAACGCCTAAAAAAAGCCGACTACATTATTCTAGAATCCACTTATGGCGATAAGCTACACGACAACAGCGTATCGCCTTACCAGTCTCTGCAGAATGTGGTAAATACTACTTTCGAAAAAGGTGGTTCTCTCATTATTCCTAGTTTTGCTGTAGAGCGTGCTCAGGAAATTATTATGTTGCTGAACAACCTGATGGATGAAAAGAGTATTCCGAACCTTCCGATTTACCTGGATTCTCCGATGGGTAAAAACATAACGGAGTTGTTCCAGAAACATCGCTCCTGGCATAACCTATCCGAAACAGAGTGCGACAACCTAACCCAGAACGTACACCTGATTAGTAGCTTTGAAGACACTTTAAACGTGCTGCGCGATGATGGCCCGAAACAGAAAATCATTATTGCAGGAAGTGGAATGGTAACAGGTGGCCGTATATTGTATTACCTCAAGCAGTTGGTCGGAGACGAAAAAAACACGGTGCTTCTGGTTGGTCATCAATCAGCAGGTACTCGCGGTCGAAAATTAAGCAGCGGTGCCCCTAACATTAAGATAGATGGCGAAGCATATGAAGTTAAGGCAGAAGTAACTCAAATCGGCTCCCTTTCAGCGCACGGCGACCAAGCAGATTTACTTTGGTGGTTACAAGAGTTTGCGGAGGCTCCTAAGCAGCTTTTCCTGAACCACGGAGAGGAAGATGCAGCAGGAACACTAAAGCAGAAAATAGAAGAAGCGCATAACTGGCCCGTAACCGTAGCAGAAATGAACAGGGTATATCCACTATAAAGGAATGGAGGAAAAGAAAGCTTTACCTTGTGATAAATAGCACCAAAGACCACATATTTTTTATCTTAATTTGCTGCTGTTATTAGAGGTATAGTTGGTAATTTGCGCTTGGTTGCCAGCGTAGTTAAGCGCTGCAACCTGTGTCATTTTATCTTCTTCTATCTCTTCTTTACTTTGTTGAACAGAAAGCTTTCTTTATGCCTGCTATCAATGCTTTTGTCAGCAGGCTGTCAGCCAAAAGTAGTAATGCATGCTTCTAACCAAGTGTCTACTACTAGCGCTGTTACAAACACCCAAGCGGTGGAAATTATTTATAGCCAGGAAGAGCGACCATTGAATGCCCAAAAATTGGGTGAACTTAAAATTACAGACTCTGGCTTTTCTTTGAATTGTGGCTTTTTGGAGGTGCTGGAACTGGCTAAAGCAAAGGCTGTAGAAAGCGGAGGTGACGCAGTTTACATAACGTCTTTCAAGGCACCAGATTCCTGGAGTACCTGTTACAGAATTGAGGCGGAGCTTTATAAACTACAGGAACCGTACGTGTCTAAACTTAGCGCTGCTTCACCCAATGTGCATGCTGTTACAGAAGGTGATACTGTTGCTTTCATTGAAACAATGCCAGCTTTCCCCTTAGGCGAACAGGAGCTTCTAAAATTTCTTTCCAGGGAATTTAGGTACCCAGCATCCGCAGTAAAAGACAAAGTAGAGGGACAAGTAATAGTCGCATATGTGGTTGATAGAACAGGTAAGATAGGCGATATAGAAATTAGGCAAAGTGTTAGAGAAGACGTAGACCAGGAAGAAGCGATTGAGGCAATTTCTGATGCCTGAATGGGTGCCTGGCTACCAGAACAACAGGGCTGTACCTGTGCGTTATACTATACCAATGAACTTCTATTTCTCTAAGAAAAGAGAGAAGAAGTAATTAGAGGGTAAAGACATCTACAACCTCTTAATTCTTTATGCTATTAGATTTGGCTGCTAGTTTATCACTCAACCTAAAATTGTTGTACCAGTACTAAACTGTTGTGAACAGAGCAATAAACATACTAGCAAAGTTTGGATTAACCTTGCAGATAGTGAAGACGGCCATGGCAGGTGCTCTATCATGGTTTCTGGCTACCAGTTTGCTGCATGCTGAGTATCCCTTCTTTGCTGCTATTGCTGCTATTATTACCGTTCAGGTTACAGTTGCTGACTCTGTCGATAAAGCATCTCAACGTATTATAGGTATAGTGGGCGGCGTTATGCTTAGCCTGTTATTCGGGCAGTGGTTTGAATTGGGCGCGCTCTCCATCTTTTTGGTGATCTTGGTAGGCATGGCCACTGCCAAAGCCCTCCGCATGAACCCCCAAATTATTTCACAGGTTGCCATTAGTTCGCTATTGGTTCTCGCTGTCGGGCAAAACGAACCTGGCTACGCCTACGAAAGAGTAATTGAAACAATTCTGGGTTCTGCCATAGCCGTTCTAATAAATGCGCTTATAGTACCCCAAAATGCTATTCCTGGAGTAGAAAAAAGCATCATCTCTTATAGTAACCTTTCTGCCACAACACTGAAAGGTTTGGGCGCCATGTTAGACTATGATGGCATCAGAAGAAAAACTGGGAGAACTGAAGTTGATGCCCTTATAAAAGAAGCTAACAACTGCAAAAAAGCTCTTGAACTGGCAGAGCAGAGCTTGAAATACAACCCCTTGCTTACCCACAAGCGCACCAGGCTTAGCCGATTGGCTGTTAGCATAAACAAGCTACAGAGCATCACCATACAAATAAGAGGTATTAGAAGAGGGCTAGCTGATATGCAGCAAGATCTAGTATTTCAGCAGGAGTATGAAAGCAAACCTCAGCTAAAAAAGGCGATGGAAGCGACAGCTAAGTGCATTGCTGCTTTTGGAGAAACCATCGTCGATCCATCAGACACCAAATTAACTCTGCTCGGCATGCGCATCCAGGAGGCAAGGGCAGAACAAGCCCGAAGCCTTACTACCCTCAAGGGCATGACTTCTTTGGAAACGATTCGGGATATAGGCGGTATTCTTACTGATTTACGGCGTATAGTTGCTGAAACAGAACGACAAAATCCTGGCAAAGAAGTTCTGCTGGCTTAACAGCAGTTCCTGCTCTAACACAAGTACTTGTGTTAGACTCCGCCAAAGGGACAAGCGTCCTACTACAGAAACTACACGGCAAAGAACGTAGCAACACCTACTGCTAGCAAACTTACCGTCAGGAGCATAGTATAGGCCAAGGATAAGACAAAAAACTTCAGCACAGTTCGCTTACGCGCATTTCCATAAAAGTTACGCATGGATTTATAGATGTACCAAAGTATAACTATAAATGTCAGAAGTTTAAGGTAGCTTCCTGCAGCAGATGGCAATACAAAAGACATCAGCATCATGATAGCTCCAAACAGAAACATAAAGGAGTGAATGTGGATGGAGTAAATAAGATGCTCGATGTAAAATTTTGTGGAGCGGAAATAGACCATTTTCAGGATCAGCGCAAACAGCGGCAGCAACAAAAACATAATCTTGGGCAGGTTTTGCTTTAAAGCACTCATGTATGCTTTTGCCGTGTTGTCATCTTCCATTACAAGCATAAACTTCGTCTTAATGGAACGTTTGAAACTGCCGTCTCTTTTTGCTTCTGGCAAAAGACTTTGCTCCCGCTCGTACTCCTCCAAATCGGAAAGTTCTTTTACTGGATTAGTTAAGATCACGGCCTCGTTCTGGCTATACTTGCCAACAGTATCAAGTGCTGCTGCAGAATTGTCTAACACACCATTTGTAAATAAAGCAGTCTCTTTAGGTATTTTCCCTGCGGCGGCGTTCTCGTTTACCTCTTTCTTTAGCTCCTCTATTTTAGCTATCTTTTTTTCTTGCTGCTCAAGTTTTGCAACCTCACTTACAGCTTCAGCCTTGCTATGGTCGTTTGTTTTGTTGCCTACGTTTATATCGCTCAGAAAAAGAAAGAAAAAAACTATACTGATGAAGATGTACATGCTGATCGGGTTGAGGTGTGACGCTCTTTTGCCCTCAAAGTATTCTTTCGTCAGTAATCCTGGCCTTGTCATCAAAGGCACCATGCTGTTAAAGAATTTCGATTCGAAATGAAAATAATGGCCTACACTATGCATGGCTACATGAAAAAAACTCTCGTGTAGCTCCAGGTTTTCTTGTCCGCAGTTAGAGCAGAATTTACCTATGACTGTTTCACCACAGTTTAAACAGTTTTTTTCCTTGCGGTAATGCTTTTTCATCTTTCAACAGTAAATTATGTGTTGCCAACTATAACTACAACATTAACTGAATTTTATCCTTGCCTATCCCCTATTTATAAGTCTGCTTTTTTGGCACCTTCTTAAAGATTAGCAGAGTTAAATATAATAAAATAACCTATAGTTCACCATCATTTCCAGCAGTTTAAAACATCAGTTAAAGTTTAAACTTACTTTTAGCTGGATAAAGAATTTTGATTGTATTGAGGATAGAGGGTACAACTAAATTTATACACATAAGCACGCATAAATTTAGGATCGGAAAGCATTATGTTTGGAAGCAGAAACTACTCAGTCAAGATTCCCACCGAGTTTAGCTGTAGCATCATTATATTCGTGGCAGAGCGGGTTAAGCCATATACAGGATAGCCATCCTGATCAATGCTCAGGTCGCCTCTTTTTACATAGTTAGCCAACGGACTTTGCAGGTAAACAAAGCGTATATCAAGAGCTGAGTTACCACTTACACCTAAGTCAAACAGAATACCGGCACCAACCCCGTAACTTAAAACTGTGCTGTTGTATCTGTTCAAAATAACCGCTTGTAAGTCATCATTAAAGAACTCGAAAATGTTCTGCTTTATTTTGGTACGTGTGTTGAAGACAGATATACCCGCCAAACAATCCATGTAGGGTTTTATTCGGAGTTGGTCTGTAGGCTTGATTCGCGCCACCAGGTGCAGTGGCACTATACTATGTGTCGTCTTCCATTTTTCATCGCTCAAGGTACCAGCAGGCCACATTTTCTGCACTCCCTGGCTCAGGTAACTTACTTGTAAACCGAACTCAACAGATGAAGGTCTTTTCAGAGGATTCAGCAATAACCCAAACGTTCCTCCAAACGCATCAGCTTGCGGATAGGCTTGTCTAAAGCTCCCTAAAGGCTGCGCATAAGTAATTCCCATGTACACAGTTCCTCTTGTGTAGCCGCTAATTTCTGGAACAACATCAACTGTTTGGCCGATGGCAACACCACATATTAAAGTCGTCAGAGCTACAAGAACAAAAGCCTTAATCTTCATTTTATAGTGCCGTTAAAACTGTCTTAGAAGTTATACCGCTACTCTATTCAAAGTACAGAAAAAATTCTAAAGCATCAATAGATCAGGTCCTTTGGTTTATAAATTTTGCATGGTGGGCAGGTAAAAGTCTGAGAGGCTTGTTGTGACAACTTTGCTATATAAACCTCTAATTGTAACCTACTAAAGAGATTAAAGCAGTACGGAATCTTCACGACACAGCACTTTTATAGGCACCACACGTAAGAACTGCCTATAAGCTGAGTTAGAAAATCTGCCACAATATTCTGAAATTGCACAGCAAAGAGCAACATGAGCTGGAAAGACACAAAACTATACAGTATACTAAACACGAAATGCCCTCGATGTCACGATGGAGATATGTTTCCGAAAGGCACCTACTATAGTTTCAAGAATTTTTCTGACATGCATGAAAAATGCCCCTGCTGCGGACAGCCTTTTGAGCCAGAGCCAGGTTACTATTATGGCGCCATGTTTGTTAGCTATGCTTTTAGTACAGCTATTTTTGTGGCCGTTTGGGTTGCATTAAGTTTTCTTTTTGAGGAAGTAACGATGACAATGATCACGTTAGCTTTGATAGTAGCTGTATTAGCTTTGCTGCCTGTGAGCTTCCGTTTATCCAGAAGTATTTGGATTAATTTTTTTATCAGGTACGAGGGCCCCTGCGACAAGCTAAAGAAATTGCCATAGAGTTGTTGCAAATTTTCCTGATTAACTTTCCTACTCTATTGGCAGCAAAAACTATAAAGCCACTGTTTATGAGAATTTTAGTCGCATACGCGAAAATTTATTCTTGTTAGCCTATACTTCAAGCCTCTTTTTTAACTGAAATTTAAAGAAACAGCAGCTCACAACCTGCGTAAGAACTTTGGCTTTCCCGATTTAAGATAAGGATAAACCTGCAACTGGTTTGGTTAAAAGTATAAGAGGTTTGAGCGTGAAGTTTGCTCATTACAAACTCAAAGAAACCTAGTTCATTTTGTAGTCTGACAGAGCATGTCTAACTTAACACTTTAAAACAACCTTGCAAATCTGTTGCAGGTGTTTGTGTTACGCTGTTAAAATTAGAAAGCTGCTGATCTATTTACTTTCATCATTTAAAAAGATTTTAGTAGTATAGCCGTTAATGATGAGACCATTACAAAATTTCTATAGTTTGAAATCTTTTATCACCCTGTTGTTTCTGTTCCTTTCCTCCCTTCCGTTGCTTGGCCAAAGCTCCTATACTAAAGTGGTAGCCGAGCCTGGCGATGGCGTTTTTACGCTCCTACGCCGCCATGGTCTCAACCCATCAGAGCATATTAACAGCTTTTTAGAACTGAACCAGGAGAACATCGGAAAAGATAAAAGTTTGTTTGCTGGCCGCACTTATCTCTTGCCTATGGCATCTACTGGCACCACAGCTAAAGCAGGCAGTAGCAACAGTCACTCTCGCAGAGTGATAGAAGAGCCTTTGTTCGGTCCTAAATATAGTCGTGTTGTCGTTAAGGATCAGCAGCTTTCTGGAGCAGTTTATTATTTATCTGCAGGGCACGGAGGACCAGACCCTGGTGCAGTGGGCAATTACGGTCCGTACTCCCTTAGCGAAGATGAGTATGCCTATGATGTTTCTATACGCTTGGCCCGTAATTTAATGGAACATGGAGCAACTGTATACATGATTATTCAGGATCCTGATGACGGTATTCGGGATGAAAGTATTTTAAAGATGGATAGGGATGAGATAAACTATCCTAACGAGGCAATTGCACTAAACCAGACAGAACGTCTCCGCCAAAGAACAAGAGCTATCAATGGCTTATATGCAAAACATAAGGGTGCTTATCAGCGCATGCTGGCCATACACGTTGACAGTCGCAGCAAAAGCCAGAACATTGATGTCTTTTTTTACCACCACCAGAACAGCTCCTTGGGCCAAAAGATGGCTAACCATATTCACCAGACCTTTACCTCAAAGTACAGGCGCTATCAACCAAACAGAGAGTACTCTGGGAGTGTCTCGCATCGAAGTAATCTATATGTAATCAAATACACGCACCCTCCTACTGTTTTTATAGAATTGGGTAACATCCGAAACGATTTAGACCAGCGGCGCTTTGTAATTTCCGACAACCGACAGGCACTTGCCAACTGGATTGCAGAAGGTATAATTTCCGACTATAGGGCACGGGATTAGCACGTCCTTTACTTTATTTACAGGTCTAATTACCTGCACCCCATTCTTGAGTGTAGGCAAGAATTCTTTTAAATTTCAGAAATGATTGCTAGACATTGGGCAGGCTTGTTTAGAGCCGAAGACACCGAAGAATACCTGGAACATTTACAGCAGGGACTTTTCTCTGAACTTCAACATATGGTTGGTTTTGTCAGTGCCTCTATTCTGCAAAGAGAAGTTGATGGTAACGTAGAATTCTTAGTCATAACCAACTGGGAATCTATGGAATCAATTAAAAAGTTTGCTGGAGAGCAACCAGAGGTTGCAGTGGTACCAGCGCATGTTCAGAAAATGGCTCTTCGCTTTGATACTGTCGTGCGACATTACGAGGTAAAATATGCTGCTTAACCTAGATAAATAAAAAGCCAGCTACGCCATCTTTAGGACTGGCATAGCTGGCTCCATTTTTCTGTTTTAGCTTATAGTCTCACCAAAACAGCTAGTTGCCTAATACTCAATTACACATTCAGGTTAGCCATCTGTGGTTCAGCATATCTGTCTCCTGCTGCCACTCCTTTTGGCGCAATGGCATCTATCTGTTTTAACTCATCCCGCATGAGCGACACTTGTAAAGCTCCCAAGTTCTCTTCTAAATATTTTCTGCGTTTGGTGCCAGGTATAGGTACAATGTCTTCGCCTTGCGCCAGTAACCAAGCCAGTGCCAGTTGTGCTGGCTCACATCCTTTCTGAGACGCCATCTCCTCTATCTTTTTAACAAGGTCGATGTTCTTCTGAAAGTTTTCTCCCTGGAAACGTGGAGAATGCCTCCTATAATCATCTTCAGCCAAGTCCTCAAAATTTTTGATCTGACCTGTTAGGAAGCCTCTGCCAAGTGGACTATACGGAACGAAACCGACACCCAATTCTCTGCATGCAGGCAGAATATCATCCTCTACATCACGGCTCCAGAGCGAATACTCCGTTTGCAAGGCTGATATTGGGTGCACGCTATGCGCTTTTCTAATGGTGGCAGCCGACGCTTCTGACAAACCCAAAAAACGTACCTTACCTTCTTTTACCAACTCCGCCATAGCACCTACAGTTTCCTCTATAGGTGTGTCTTTATCTACCCGATGCTGGTAGTACAGATCTATATAATCTACTCCTAAGCGCTTTAGGCTTGCTTCACAGGCACTTTTAACATACTCTGGTTTCCCTTTTATGCCTAAAAAGCTGCCGTCTTTACCGCGCACATTGCCAAACTTCGTGGCTAATACCACGCTGTCTCTTCTGTCTTTTATAGCTTTGCCAACTAGTTCTTCATTTGCACCAACACCATACATATCTGCGGTGTCCAAAAAGTTTACTCCAAGATCTAGCGCATGGTGTATTGTAGCAACTGACTCTGCATCGTCGCGGTTACTGTAAAAATCTGACATTCCCATACATCCAAGCCCTAAAGCCGATACCTCTAATCCTTGTTTTCCTAGCTTCCTTTTTTCCATTGTGTCTTATATTACTTGTTACAACTTATACTTCCTTTCTTGAGATACGCTCTAACTGGTTAGCAGGCTAAAAAATATCTTTTATTAAGAAACGGGTGCTTTTAATTGATAAAAGACTGTCTTCTTTAATCTACTTGTTTGTACACCGTACTAAAATAGCAGCTTAAAAACATATTTAAGGAACAGACAAAAAAGAAGTTTTAGTCCAACCGACAGCATTCAAATAAGATTAATTCAAACAACTTTTTTTGCAGTCAATGCCGCTTTAGGTTAAACCTATCGCAGCGTTAGGGTGTGCAACTTCACCTATCGTCCATCATCTAAAATTTACAACTGTGGCTAATATACCTGAAGAGAAGACACTTGATAATTCGCTAAGAATGTTGAGCGAGGGGTTTCCTTTTATTCACAAAAGAGCTCAGAAATTTGACACCGACATTTTTAAACCAAGGTTGTTGGGGCAAAAAGTTATTTGCCTGCACGGCGAAGAAGCTGCCAGCGTTTTTTTACGATTCTACAATGTTTGTAAGGACTGGAGCTATTCCAAAAAGAGTGCAGAAAACCCTGTTAGGAGAAAACGGGGTGCAAACAATGGATGATGAAACGCATAAGCACCGAAAAGCGATGTTTATGTCGCTGATAACATAAACCTGCCACTACAGCACTTTGGCAGATACTGGCAGGCTTAAATGAGAGAAACTGGAAGAGGTTGTACTGTTTCATGAGACACAGGAAATATTTTGTTTAGCTGCTTGTGTCTGGGCTGGTGTACCCTTGCAACCTGAAGAAGTGCTAGAAAGAGCCAGAGATTTTACAGCCATGGTAGATGCCTTTGGTGCCGTAGGGCTAAGGCACTGGCGTGGTAGAACTGCCAGAAACCGAGGCAATGCTTGGATCAAGAATATTATTGAAGATGTCAGAGACCATAAGTTAAAACCACAAGAGGGCTCGCCACTACATGTTGTTGCCTGGCACCGCGACTTAAACGGAGACTTGCTCGACATAAAAATGGCAACCGTAGAACTAATTAACTTAATTCGGCCTACCGTTGCCATAGCCTGGTATATTACTTACGCAGCTCTTGCACTACATGAAAACCCATCATATAAGAGTAGGATACTAGCGGGCAAAGAAGGACTTACAGAACATTTTGTACAAGAAGTTCGGCGATTTTATCCTTTTGCGCCATTTACAGGAGCACGTGTACGTAACGAATTTGAATGGCGAGGGCATCACTTTAAAGAAGGCACACTTGTGCTTCTGGATATATATGGCACGTTGCACGACCCTGTGTTGTGGGAAAATCCAGAAGAGTTCCTGCCTGAGCGTTTCAGAAAATGGAATGGAAGCGCATTCGATTTGATACCACAGGGAGGTGGAGACTTTATGGGAGGCCACCGCTGCGCAGGCGAATGGATAACAATTGAGGTAATAAAACAAGCTGTAACTTTCCTGGCTAACTGTATGGAATATGATGTGCCTGCCCAAGACTTAAGCTACAGTTTGGTTCGGATGCCTACTTATCCTAAAAGTGGTTTTGTCATGCGTAATGTAAGCGTTATCCCTCAGCACTCCCACAAAATGAATGGTCTGAATAGTCAAGCAGGAAAGTGCCCATTTCATAGCGTGTAAAGGTATATTATAAGATTGCTGCTCATTAGTAGGTGAAAATTCAATTGGAACTATAACAAGATTATAAATTGTCAAAATTATTCATGTATAAATATAATTTTTGTAAATATTATATTTTTATTTAACATACAGATATTCACACACTATAAAACCTAACTATATGAGCAGCAATTTACTTCTTTCGATTACTGACGATGATATGCTTCGTTTACATGGCGGCATCAAAGCTTCAATAGCTCAAATGAGAAGCGAGGATTATGAAGACGAAGAGATCTGTACCTACGAAGAAGTACTCTCCAACCTCAAGAATGGTAAGTCGTCTTACATCGAAGGCATCAAGTTGGTACTGCTGAAATAACCTATATTCCCTTCACTCCTTCCCCTTTTCTCTTAACTTGGTTGTAGAGCTTTAAACCCTTGCCTGATTTCTAAAGCCTTTACTGCCTTAGAACAAATTTATTATTGCTGAGCTTGCTGTAAACAGCATTGAATTAAGCCAATACTCCTCTTCACAACTATTCTCATCCTTCACTAAATCTGTACAATTTCCACGTGTGGCAATCTAGTTCCCACACGTGCCACAGTTATACTTAACGAATTGATACACAATAACTTTTTATCAATGAAACATATATGTTAATACCATCATTTATTCATATTCCTAAACAATTGTGTTATAGAAGCGTTATAAATAATATACTTTAACAGAAATTATTTAGAGTAACTAACCATGAAACAAGCTATGAAAAATTTATTCTTACCATTCGCAATTGCACTAGCTGCTACCTTCGATGTAACAGCTCAATCAGTACGAGACTTACCAAGGCCACAAACTACTGCCCCTGTTTCTGGCGACGCAATACAGCAAGGCAACTGGCTTGTAGGTGCTGGTATCGCCAACATCGGCCACAACTTTAAGTCGGAAACTTTTACTTTGGATGTGCAGCCACGTGCTGGTTACTTTATCAGCGATAATGCAGCTATTGGTGCACAGGTAGACCTTGGGCTTTCTATTTATAATGGTGGTGAATCTTTTAGGTATGGTTTACAACCTTTTGTGCGTTATTACTTTCCTGAAGGAGCCGCACCTACACACAGATGGTTTGGTGAGGCAAGAATCGGTTTCGCAGGTAGTTCAGATGAAGATAGTGACGGCGATTCCGCTTTCTCACGAGTATATGGTATAAGTGCAGGTTATGCTCACTTTGTCGCTTCTAATGTTGCGCTGGAAGGCACCTTAAACCTGATCAGAAGTAGTGCTAACGTTGAAGTAGGCGGTGGAGCCAACACAGGCCTATCTCTTGGTCTTGCACTGCAAATCTATTTGCCAGGAAGAGGAAATCGATAATCAATACCAAGATATAGTTTACAGGCAAGGGCCGCTTCAGCATACTGAAGCGGCCCTTGCTCTTTATTTATAATATTAGCTTAATAAATCCCTGTTCTACGATACTGCTTATCAGTACTTGATGACAACATTATATACTGTCTAATTTTGACCTTTAAAATCTGTTGCTTTTACATATTAATTCGCTATTTTTAATGTTCATCTTCTATAGATAAAATACTTCATTGATGAAGCAACAGAATTATGATCTTATAGTGGTAGGCACTGGCTTTGCTTCTACCTTCTTCCTAAAAAAATACTTAAGTAAAGCATCTAAATCGGCAAAAATATTAGTGCTAGAAAGAGGTCATCTTTTTCCTCATGCAGAAAGATTGAAAGAAAAGAGAAGAGAAAGTACACCTTTTGCCAAGTTAAACGACCACTCCCATAACACATTCATCAACAACAATCCTGAGAAGATTTGGGAGTTTCAAGCTGGTTTTGGAGGAAGCTCTAACTGTTGGTTTGGTTGCACACCTCGCTTTATGCCCTCAGATTTTAAGATGAAGAGCCTGTATGGTGTTGCAAACGACTGGCCTGTTCAGTATGATGAATTAGATTCGTACTATGATCAGGTTGAGGAGGCCATGTCTATATCTGGACCCGAAGAAACACCATATCCGCGCAGTAAACCTTATCCTCAACCCGCACATGCTTTTAATACTGTAGATGTACTACTCAAGAAGAAGTATGGAAACCTTTACATCAACCAACCTACCGCACGCGCAAAAGTTCCTGTAAATGGCAGGGGAAGTTGCTGTGTTAGTGCTGAGTGTAGCGTTTGCCCTGTTAACGCAAAGTTTACAATCGAGAACTCGAACCTTGGCGTATACGAAGACCCCCGTATAGAATTAGTGTATGGTTCTCAGGTATTCGGCCTGGAACTAGAGCAAAATATGGTTCGCAAGGTAAATTATATAAAAGATGGTAAGGAGCATCATGCCTCAGCCGAAGTCTTTGCTCTGGGTGCTAACGCCATTTTTAACGCACATATTCTGTTGAATTCTGGCGACACTAGCCGCTTAACTGGTAAAGGCCTCGGTGAACAGTATGGCTTACAGGCTCTCGTTTATCTAGATAATTTAGCAAATTTTGGAGGAGGAACTTGGGTGAGCGGCAACGGCTATATGTTGTATGATGGTAATCATAGAAAAGATTATGCAGCTTGCCTTATGGAATCGAATAATGCTCCTTTTCTCAGACTTGAAAAAGGTAAATGGAGGGATATTGCAAGTTTTAGGATGATATTTGAAGACTTACCAAGTGAGCAAAACTATGTTGCACCCACTGCTGATCTTATGAAGCCAGAGGTAAATTTTAAAGGCCCCTCTGCTTATACACTGAAAGCAGTTGAGCAGATGAAGCAGAAACTACCTGAAGTATTAGCCTGCCTGCCCATCGAAAAAATAGAATTCCAAAAACCTTTTGCTTCGGAAGCACATATTATGGGTACCACAAGAATGAGCGAGTCGCCAGAGGAAGGAGTAGTAGATAAACACCTGATCCACCACAAGTACAGGAACCTGTTTGTTTTGGGCAGCAGTACCTTTACTACCTTCACCCCTGCTAACCCAACACTTACTCTATCTGCTTTGTCTTTATATGCAGCTGATAAATCATTCTAAATAACAGAAGAAGATATGTTAAGAAGGAAGTTTTTAAAATTATCTGGCTTAGGAGCCCTGGTAGTGGCAGCCCCAACTGCTGGGTTTGCTTCTATTTCTCTGAAGGATGCAACAGTAGGCTCTATCATCAATGAGTTTGATTATCTACAGCTAGACAAGAAGGGTGTTGAACAGTTTGTTGATGACTTTCTGGCTTATAACTTTTGGAACGGGAGCTTTAAGCATACTCTTGTTATGCGAGCAATATATACAACTAAAACCAAATCAGACCGCTCAGTTAGTTTATTTAAAACTAATATGCTTAAAACACTGGCAGATACTTATCTACTTTCCACTGATTTTTTCAGCAATAATATGGATGAAAATAAGCCATTAAAGTACATGGGCCTTTACAGCCCACATCTGAAGCCATGCGCAAATCCTTTCTCTTTTATTCATTATCCTGCTGTTGTAAGCTGAGGTTTAGTTAAATTCGTCAAAGCTTGTTCTTATTCTAGTTATTTAACACTTCTGTTAATCAATCTCTTACCATTCTTCAACAAAAAAAGGAGTGCCTACGACAATTTATATCGTAGGCACTCCTTTTTTGATGTCATTTATCAATACAACTATAACCTTTTGCTACTTTCCTCTGAAGGTATATTATAGCCTAAACATTATCTATTTTCATCTAAATGACAATTGGAGATTTACTAGTGAGAGCAAGGCTGAGGCTCATACTTATTGAATGATCTAAACTGCAAGAATTTAACATGTATGGGATTTAGTGAAGTCAGTTCGCTATGGAGTGCAGCGTTAGCTTTTGTATAAGTATATTCTTGACCGTTTCGGATATACTTTACCGAGTCTGGTTTCTTGGAAGCGATGTATTTTTTGAAATTATGATACACCATTAACTTCTGACTATTTGCCAGATTTTGAAGATTCTCATCTGAAGAAGAAATTACTTCCACCACGTCTTTCTGAAAGTCAAAAATCTGAGTCTCAACTGGTATAAACAAATGGTTCGTAACCCCTCCTTCTGTCCTTAAATTGGAAAACATAGCAAAAGAGTTTTCAGTCTTCAGACCTAGGTATGGACACAATCCATTTATGAACACTATGATTGGGAAAAGAAGCAGAGAATAATGTTTGAGCTTAAATGAGTCTGAGCTAGAAAGTGTGTTGCTGTTCTCTTTGGAGAATACAGCTTTTGAAAAAACAATTATGAATACAACTCCATAAGTAGTCCAGCAGATATGCCGAAAGAAGTCGGTAAAGTTTTTTGCTAAAAAGTGAAGAACAACCACACCAAACACAAACAATACCAAGGCTGTTACTAACTTTAAAATACTGAAGCGGTAAAACTGTTCCTTAGATAGCGCCTTTAGTCCTTGCGCTTTTTTATAAAGCTTAAAGATATATCCGCTGAATTTATTGTCTGTAAACAGTACATACGCGGCAAAAAGCATGGAGGAGAAATCATAAAACCCATTAAGAGGGTTATATGCAATGATAAAGTGAAACGATAATCCAAGTAAAACGCCAAGGTTACGCGTCCTTCTAAAGCAAAGTAGAACAGGAATTAATGTTTCGATTATAACGGTAGCATAAGCATTAAGCAGGAGTACGCCATTTGTTAGGGTAAGGGAGGATAAAGGGTTTTGTGATACAAAAAAGTCGGTCGCACAACTAATATCTGGAGAAAAGAAGCTTGTGTTTAGTTTATGTAAGACTACAAAAAAGTAAAGAATAATCACTTCTGCCCTTACTAGTGGAGCAAAAGTTTTATAAAAGTCTACTCTATTGATACGAAAACGTCTCCTCTTAATTACTAGATAAGCTAATGCATGTAGTATAGTTAAGTTTACTAACGTAGTAAATATCCAGTGATTACTGATATAGGGCATCATTTTAAGAGACTCATACAACTGCAACGACAGAAAGAAAAGCAGCCTTATAATTGACCAAGGCTTAAGTATAAGAAAAACAGCTGCGAAGCTTAATAAGACATAATGCATCTCATCAGTAAAAATCCTGTCGTTTGCCATGTGAAAAAGTGTTGCAACAGCCCAAAGTGACCAGAATAATTTATACCTAATGTCTATAGATGAATCATAATCTAATGCACCTTCATTACTTTCAGAATCAATGCTTGGGGTATTGATTGGATCTGTAAGTACACTTAGAAATAAATGATTTTTTCGAAGTAGATTTATAAGCATATTCTTTGTTCAGAAGTAAAATGAAGCACTGAAATGGATGACCTATAAGTTAAGTTTTGTACTTGCTGCGCTAGACGTAGCTTAGCTTTAGCATTGAACCTTTCTCAAATTATAGAGCAATTATATATTGTAATACTTTTATTATATTTTGAATTATTTATTTAAAGGTGAACATATAATTCAAGAACGAATATTATAACGATATAAAAATATATAGGTTTTGTTAAATACTAAAGTTTGATAGAAATTTAATCTTAGCTTCTAATTCATTCCGCATCTAGGTCTTGCCTTGCAGATCTATTTACCAGGAAGAGGAAATGATATAAGCAACAAGGGCCGCTTCAGTATGCTGAAGCGGCCCTTGTTGGATAGAAATATTTTGGATGTCATCATCGTTTTAGCACCTCTTCCACTACCCTTTTATCACCGTCTATCTGGTGCGCATAGGTCAGTCCCAACAGCTCTGCTATGAGTGGATACAGATGTACGTTCTCAAAGGATTCTATCCTTTGCCCTTTTTTGAAGCCACTGCCCCATGCGTAAAAAGAGGCATGCATTTCTTTAACAGCTGCAGGGTCATACCCGTGGTGACCTGGTGAGGGTTTGTTTGGGCCAGCGTGAAAAATGTAGGGCCAGTTAGCTATAAGAATAATATCACCAATGCGGTTGTAAGTATCATCTTTCGAACCATAATGCCACTGCTCAGGCAGGCTTTGCTTCAGGTAAGTTTTAAACCCCTCCTCATTTTTCTTTAACTGCCGATAGGTCTTTCTTACCTTCTTCTTATTCTTTGCATGGAGTTCAACCATTACATCTCCTGGCGATATAATAAAATTTGCGCTGTCTTTTATAGACGGCACGGTTAAGGTATGTTCCATATCTACGTTTGTCATTCCATGGTCTGACACAAACACAATGTTTACGGGCAAACCCGTTTTAGCCACTTCCTCTGTTAGCTTACCTATCGCTTCATCTATTTCATGCACCGCTTGCACTGTTTCTGGTGCATCTGGCCCAAACCTGTGGCCAGCGTGGTCTACCTCTGGCATGTAAAAAGTAATCAGGTGTGGTCGCTTTTCTTCAGGCAGCTGCAGCCAATCCAGCACAATATTTATGCGGCGCTCCATCGGCAATTGCTCATTGTACTGGTAATGATAAGTAGGCATAATTCCTTTGATCGGCGCCTCAGATCCTACCCAAAATAAGCACGCTGTCAACATTTGCTGCTGTTCTGCCAACACCCACAATGGTGTGCCCCCGTACCAACTACCGTCTTCTACTTTGCTCCTGTCCCGTATCGTGTAGTACTCATTTCGGTTCGGATCATAAAATTGGTTGTTAATGAGGCCGTGGTGTGCAGGATATAAGCCTGTAACTATAGAATAATGATTGGGGAAGGTTTTAGAAGGAAAGGCAGGAACCATAGACGTGGCCTGTACGCCTTTTTCGCGCAATGCCAACAGATGCTTTGCCTGATACTTTTCGGCGTAGTCATACCTAAAACCATCTGCTGATATGAGTATCACGTATGGCTTTTCCTGTTGCTCCAGCCTGTTTGCCCTACCTGGTATTACTATTTGAGTTGTATCTGCCTGCGCGAAAGCCACAAGCGAGCATGAGATAAAATACAGTAAAAATAGGTTCCTTATCATAACAGCTAAGGTAAGCGTCGTAGAGGACAGATGCAGGTACAACTACGTTAAAAAATTAAAAATTTATAACTGCTGCGTTTCCTGAAAATATAGTTAATACGCTCTTTGAAGCCATTATATATAATTTTTTGTATATTATTCTGTCAGAAAAAGAAGGAGATTAAACACTCTTATCCCTTTTCATTTCTCTAAAACTTAATACCTTTATGATACTAGTAACTAATGAGTATTAATCTTAAATAATATGAAGAAGCTACTTTTCTCTTCGGCTTTAGTTTTGATATGTAGCAGTTTAAGCTTTGCGCAGCCCTCCATTACGGGCTCTATGAAGCCTGAAGGCACTGAATCTTATCTGTCTTCTGTTAAGCTCCATTTCAACAATGTGGAAGAACTTCAGGAGTATAAGTGGGACGAGTTGGAGTCTGTACTCAGCAGAAGCAAAGACGCTATCAGAAAAGATTTTAAACTTGTTATCTCAGCTGATGTGAACAAGGAAAAATATCGCAATAAAAATATTATTCCCGATTCTTTTACTGTTAAGGTGTCAGAAGAAAAAGATACTACCAAACTAATAAGAGAAGCACAGCGCGGTGTAGAAAAAATGCTGGCCATACTCATTGAAGAAGACCCGAAATAATTGAAGGGTTTAACTTTTCACAAACAACCGCTTATCAAATTCAAACGGAACAGTTTCCAGCACCCTGATCTTGCTGAACTCCTGGTGGTGCGGGTTTACAAGGAAGTTATGATTGCCTTGTACTACTGCCGAGGGCACTTTCATCACCAAAAATACGCTTGCCTGCACAAAGGCATCTCCAATTTCCTGTGAAGCATTCGGGTGCGGAAACGAATTCCAATCTGCTGGCAGTTCTGCTGTATTTAGCTCCTTAACAGTAACTTCAGCAGGAATTTCAATCTTAACTAAGTGGTAATCTTTAGGCACGATGCCCAATGGCATGTGTACGGCTATTTCTACGGTGCAAAGCGCAATAGACTCGCTGGTGTAAAGCATGGCGGTACCTTTACTGTTCCAGCGCCCGCCCGCCAGTTCTGCTCCCTTGCCAGACAAATCGTTTTTAAACCTCGCCTTGCTGAGTCGGTATACGATCATGCCAGCACGCCGTGTTCTATACGAGTCAGTTCATCTTTCAGCACCCCTATTCCAAAGGTGCTATCTAAGAGTTCCTTTGGCTTTATACCTCCCAGGGCAACATTCTTTGCCTCCAGCCAAGCATCAAAGTTTGCTTGATCTCCAAACACCTCCACTCCTTTATTATACACCATTGTTATCTCCAGGATTTTCTCGGAGTGCAAAGGATCGAAAGTGCGCTGCTCTTTTTTGTAACGCTGAAAAGTTCGCTCCGACAGGTGCAAAAAGTTAGACCATTCGGTCGTGCTGAAAGGACTCTTATCTGCTATTGCCTGAAATAAAGTATATTTCACTCCCTCGCGCACAGCACTGATGAGCATGAAAACATCTTTGTCATCAATCCATTTATAGCTCAGGCTATCGGTTATACTTAGTGCGTGTCCCATATCAGTTGTTGTTACCGTATCAAATATACGAAACTTGTCATTAAAATAACGTCAACTGTCATATTTAAGTTTCCCTTATAATTTGATGTTAGCCAAACCTCCATAAACACACTACTCCTCCCCCAGCAATTCTCTAGCTGAAAGTCTTATGCGGTCAATCCATTTGGTCCATAAAGAATAGGAGAAATACAGAAATACAACTACAGCAACCATGATAGCGCCTAGAATCAGTAGTTTCTTAAAATCGAAAACAACATTAGAAGAGAAGAACAGCAGTATACCAATAGTATAAAGAATACTAGCCACCAACGACCAGGTCCTGATGCGGTAAAGCTGCTGTAGGAAATGCTGCAAAGAATCTTGTATGTTCAACTTCAGGATAGGATGTTGCAGTACAAAAAAACTGTAAAGGTTACTGCCCAAGTATAAAAGAGCACCAAAAATTAAAGTTACATTAGCATGCATTGGTTTACTGGATCCGTCGAAGGCATCGTTAAAAAGGAAAAGTAATGCCAGCATAGCCACAGCCTCTACCACTAGTTTAGTCCTGATTCTGTTCAACACAGGGTGCTGCCTTAACCGCGTCATGCTGTTTAGTTCTTCTTTCTGAAAATGCTGTCCTGTAGAGGCATTCTGCCAGTTAGCTTTCATTTCATCTAAGTTCATGGTCTTAAGCTTTTAGAGTTTGTTTTAGTTTTGATTTGATCCTGTTGAGCCGCACGCCTACGTTATTTTCACTGATACCAAGCACCTCCGCTATTTCGCGGTAAGAGAAATCTTCCAGGTAAAGCGCCATAAAAGCCTTTTCGGCATCGTTTAACTGCTGCAAGGCCATGTAAAGCTGTTCCTCCTGTTCATTTATAGCATTAGCTTCTGCGGCAAGTTCAGGTGGGGCGTCGGAATAGGTAATGGCAGGGCGAGGTTTTCTGAAAGTAGCCAATGCTGTGTTTAGTGCCACCCGATACAGCCACGTGCTTACATCCGCCTGTCGCTTGAATTGAGGATAGGATTTCCAGAGCTGGAAAACGGTTTCCTGAAACAGATCTTGTCGGTCTTCAGGTGAGCTACGGTAAAGCCTGCATATTTTATGAATAATGCCTTGCTGTTGCTCCATCAATTCTAGAAACTCAATTTCCATAGCGGTGCTTTTCTATTTGCCTTATTAGTTGCAGAAAGGCAAAAAACCTTACAGCTAAATCTAAAAAAATTTGAGGATAGGCTTTAGCAGGAAAACAGCAATACCCAAGACGCTCCTCCAAGATGAGTATTTATACAAAAAAGCACTTTTTTATAAACACTATTGTTAAGCGATGACAGATATAAATATATGTGCTCCAGGCATGACTTTTGTATGGCTTGTTCTTATTAGAAGCGGGAGGCGAATACAGAACCGTTGTAGCTAATTAGCAAAACTCGCCTCAGCAAATAAAATCAAATACCATTTAGAGCAACAAGAAATGTAAAAACAGCCTCTACAGAGCTATAATACAATAAGTTGTTTTGCAAAGCCATATTTATTAGCTTTAAAAGCTTTTTAACAGCCATACCATATAGAAATTGTTTATGAAGAAGTTATTTTTTGCCGCTGCGGCGCTACTGTTTTCGGCCACCATGTCTTTTGCCCAGGAGCAGCCAGCACAGCCCGACCCAAAAGTGTTGCCTATGTTTGGAAAGCAAGCCAAAACAGAACAGCAGCAACTGCAGGACGAGAGATTTCTCTCTAGCTGCGATAAAAGCTTTGCTAACAGACAAGAAGCCAGCAAGTTCTTTTTAGAAAGAGGCTGGGAATATTATAACGAGGGGCAGTTAGATACTGCAGTATACCGTTTTAACCTGGCATGGCTTTTAAACCCCGATAACAGCGATGCTTACTGGGCCTTCGGATTAGTATCTAACACACAAGGAAAAGTAGAGGATGCAATAGGTTTCTTCGAAAAAGCGTTGGTATATACACCTAACAACTCTATGCTTCTTTCTGATGTTGCGAGTTCTTATCTAACGCTGTATAACCAAAAGCCAAAGAAAAAGAAACTCAAAAAAGCAGCATCTTATGCCGAAAAGGCTTTAAGCCAGGATGCCAACAACGCTTATGCACTCTTAAACTTATCGCAGATCAAGTATTTTAAGAAGGACTATGCCGAGGCCTGGAGCTACTTTCACAAAGGCAGAGCATTAGACCTGAGGGTAATCGACTACAGCTACGTAACCCTGCTGATGGAAAAAATGCCTGATCCTGATGGCTTCTTCAAGTCAACTGCTCCTAGTGGAGAAACAGCAGCTCAGTAACTATAAAGCCCCTAAAACTAGGGGCTTTTTTATTGCGGCAAGCCTAACAAAGACTGTTCCTGACAACTAGAGTACCCCGCATATTTCTAGTTTAGTTTAAATAGGTGTTTCAGATATTGCCAAGTATAAAATTGAAGAATTAGGCATCAAAGATTCTAGATTTTTATATATTTGTTCATCACCCTTAGTAACTTTTAGCCTAGTAATAATATGAAAAAGAATTTTGTAAGGGCCTCTGTATACTTGTTGGCAGGTAGTATGGCGCTCTCCTCGTGTGTGGTTTCGAAAAAGAAGTACGAAGACCTGCTTTCAAGAAAAAACGCTTTAGAAGTAGATAAGTCAGAACTGCAAGAGCAAAAAGCAACACTAGAACAGCAGAAAGCACTACTGGAAGATGAAAAAGCTAACCTGGAGCAAGAGCGTGCACAACTAGAACAACAGAAGGCTGAATACCAGGAAAGCCTTGCAAAAGCTCTTAACGAGGGTAAGTCGCTTAGCGAAACGCTAAACATGAGCAAGTCTCAGATTGATCGTTTGAATGCTGACCTTAAAGCTCGTGAGGCCCGCTTGGCTGAATTGCAGCGTATTCTGAATGAAAAGGAGAAGGCGGTGGCAAACCTGCGTAACAAAGTAAGCAGTGCCCTGCTTGGCTTTAACGACAAAGACTTAAGCATTAACGTTCGTAACGGCAAGGTATACGTATCACTGGCTGAGCAGCTTTTGTTTAACTCAGGTTCTACTAAAGTAGACCCGAAAGGTGTAGACGCTCTTAAAAAAATAGCTACCGTACTGAAAGAGCAGCAAGATGTAAACGTATTGGTAGAGGGTCATACAGACGATGTGCCGATTTCTAAAGGCACAGTAGGCATGCAGGACAACTGGGACCTAAGCGTTTTGCGAGCAACAGAAATAACACGCATTATGGCTGAAGCAGGCTTAAACCCGACCAGAATCACACCATCTGGGCGTTCTAAGTATGTACCTGTAGATGAAGCCAAAACAAAAGAGGCCCGTCAAAAAAATCGCCGCACAGAAATTATCCTGACACCGAAGTTGGATGAGTTGTTCCAGATCTTAGAGACAACCTGATCATACAAAGCAAAATAAAAGCGCCAGCCTTATCTAAGGCTGGCGCTTTTATTTTATACCCATCTAAGGCAAGTTTGGGTTATCTAAAAAGAAGCTTGCACCTCTACCACAGGCTTCGGCAGCACACGCCGAAAAAGCGGAATCAGCAAAAAGTACAGAACAAAGCCAATAGGCAATGCCAGTATAGCCCAAGCTGCCAAGCCTGCTAAATTAGCCATCCAAAGCTTCTTAATAGCCTGAATCCAATCCGCTTTAAACATAGCTACTATTTCGTCTAAAGAGAGCTGTAGCTTCTCCAAACCCAAAGATAAAATTCCGAGCCTGATAAAAGGGACATACAACAGCAACTGTAAAGGCTGTACCAGATAGCTTATAAGTACGGTAGCAGCAATATTTAACCTGAGCCTGGCAGCGACAGCTGTGGCCATGATAGTGGTGAGCCCAAAAGCAGGTATAATACCTACAATAGAACCCACAGCAACGGTAGCAGAAAGCTTAGAAGGTGTCATGCCCTGCTTCAGCAGAGCGAGCATAGGCTTAACAAGCCTGCGCTGAAAAAATGATTGTATAGTTTTTAATATAGACACCTTAAGTAGTTGAAAATGCCTAGCTATTAGAGCAAGGCAACAGATATGTGGTACTAATGCTACATATTTTATACCACAATAGTTTTAAAGTAACCTCCAGACCCAAAATATATTGTATTTTTTTCAAGCATATCAATTTCGGCTTTGTCAGAAAACAGAAAACATGACCAAAACAGGTACCAGCCGCCATTGAAACAAGAACAGAAACATGAAGCCTTCGCAGCTTATTGATATAAAAATAAATATTTTCTATGCTGTTAAACCATTCTAGTAGAACCATGTCTAAACAGGAAAGAAATCATTTATTACCACACTATTCATGAAAAAACTAACACTGACACTGGTTCTACTGATAGCCATTGTTAACGCCTACGCACAAGGTGTTGCTGTGTATGGCACAGTACTCAGCGGAAAAGACACGACTGCTTTACCTGGCGCAGCAGTTATGCTTCAAGGTGCTGCGGGAAGCAATACGGGTGGTGCAGCAGATGTTGATGGCAAATTCAGAGTTGAAAGAGTTAGTCCAGGACAATACACTGTCATCATCAATTATTTGGGGTTCAAGCCTTACAACAGAACGATTCAGGTACAAAACCAGTCTTTGAACTTGGGCAAAATACTCTTGGAAGATGCTTCAGCCACTTTGGGCGAGGTACAGGTTATAGGTCGTGCCCCACTTGGTGAGCAAAAGGGCGACACTACGCAGTTTAACGCAAAGGCCTTTAAAACTGCACCTGATGCAAGTGCCGAAGACCTGGTAACAAAAATGCCAGGCGTAACCATAGAAAACGGAACTGTACAGGCACAAGGCGAAGAGGTTAGGCAAATCATGATAGATGGCAAACGCTACGGTGGCGATGATGTAAGTTCGGCCTTGCGCAACCTGCCAGCAGACGCCATTGAAAGTGTTCAGGTATACGATAGACAAAGTGATCAGGCAGCATTTAGTGGTTTTGACGACGGAAACCGTGCCAAAACCTTAAACTTTGTTACCAGAAAAGACCGCAGACAAGGTCATATGGGTAAAGTATCTGCTGGTTACGGTACCGACGATCGCTATATGGTGGGCGCGGCTCTCAACATCTTCAACAACGACAGAAAAATAACCATCACTGGCCTCACGAATAACATCAACATGTTTGATTTTTCTATTGGCGAAACGCCAGGCGGTGGTATGCGTGGCCGAAGAGGCGGCTGGGGCGGTGGTAGCCCGAACGGCATTATTTCTACAAACACCCTTAGCGCAAACTACAACGACGTTTGGGGGAAAAAAATTGATGTAAGCAGCAACTACAGCTACAATAACCGCGATATTGTAAACAACCAGTATAAGTTCCGTGAATATACTTCTGGCTTAAACGCAGGAGACGTACTAACTGAAAACAGCCTGAACAACAATACTGAAGATAACCATAGACTTAACTTCAGATTACAGTACAACATCAACGAAAATAACAGGTTGTTAGTAACACCAAGCATCTCACTTCAGCAAAATACTTCTACAATATTCAGAGAAGCAATTACAGCGAACGAAGCAGGTGATCAGTTGGCTACCTCCATTAACAGCAACACAACAGACAGCAAGAGCTTCAACTTTAACAATAACATCCTGTACTCACACCGTTTCGGGAAGCCTGGACGTGTATTTACCACCAACTTTAACACTTCTTACAGCAGTTCTGATAACAACAGATACGAAAGAGAATCTACGTTAGACCTGGTAGACCCTAACAGAAACGTAACCAGAAATCAGTTTAACGATATTGAAAGAAACAACCTAGCTTGGTCTGGAAACGCATCTATCTCTGAGCGTGTAGGCGAAAATGCTCTCCTGCAGTTAGAGTACAACATTGGTAACCAAGTAAACGATTCTGATAAATTAGCTTATGACTTTGATGAAAATACGCAAAGCTATAACGAGCTGAACGTACCGCTAAGCAACTCTTTTGAGAGCACATACCTGTCTCAGAGCGTTGGGCCAAGCTACCAGTATCGTACCGATAAAACCAGGCTACAGCTAAACGCACGTTACCAGTATGCCACACTTACAAGCAACGCCCAGTTTCCAGAAGTTTACAACATCAAGCGCAACTTCTCAAACGTACTACCTTCTGCTGAGCTAGAATATAAGTTCTCACAGTCTCAGAGCTTGAACATTAACTTCAGAACAGGGACTAACGTGCCTTCTGCTGAGCAACTACAGGAAGTACTTGATATCTCGAACCCGCTGCAGGTAAGCATTGGTAACCCTGACCTTGACCAGGATTACCAGAACAGATTGTTTATGCGTTTCAGAAGCTTTAACCCTGAAACAAACCGTGTGTTCTTCTTAGGTGTGTTTGGTACCATGACAGATAACTTTATCGCCAACAGCGTATACAGTGGCGATAACGTACCAGCCGAACTGATTGAAGGGTATACCCTGCGTACTGGTGCCCGCCTTTACCGCCCAGTAAACCTAGACGGATATTGGAATGTGCGCTCGTTCTTTAACTACGGACAGCCTATTAACTTTATCAGTTCTAACATTAACTTTAACGGCTCTATTGGTTACAGCAGAACGCCAGGTTTGATTGATGATGTGTTAAACTATGCCAACACCACTAACTTAGGATTGGGTGTTAACCTGAGCAGTAACATCAGCGAAAAAGTAGACTTCAACATCTCTACAAACGGTAACTATAACATTGTAAAGAACACTTCTAACCAGGCTTTACAGAACAACAACTACTTCACGCAGAATTCCAATGCCCGTTTAAGCTGGATCCTGTGGAAAGACCTGGTGTACCGTACCGAACTGAACCACCAGTTTAACTCAGGTTTATCGTCTGGTGTAGATGCCAGCTACCTGCTTTGGAACATGAGCGTAGGTAAGAAATTCTTGAAGAGCAAGAAAGCAGAAGTTAGCTTCAGTGTAAACGACCTGCTGAAGCAGAACGTGAGCATCCAACGTAACGTGACAGAATCTTTTGTTGAAGATGTGCAGTCTACGGTACTACAGCGCTTCTTTATGCTGACACTTACTTACAACATCCGTAACTACAACGGCGAAATGCCAGCACAGAACGGTGGATGGGGTGGCCCAGGACGCCCTCCAAGATAGTAAGTACCATTAAAATCAAATGCAAAAAAGCCTGCCTCGTGCAGGCTTTTTTATTATAAAAGCAGGCAAAACCCACACTGCAGTAATACCAGTTGATATTTAGCTGCTTCCATATCAGTAAAACAAATAAGGTTTTACATTTCACCTTCAGAGCAATTAGCCTGTGCCAGGTGCACTAATGACGATTTTTTGTTTGAGCGTTCAGCGAGTTCAAAATCGAATTGATTCTTTTGCTTACTTTTCTCATCAAGGAGAAAAGTAAGGCCCCGCTGGCGAGGCGAAAAGCTAACAGGGAGCAGTGAACTTCACCAATTGCAGATGGACTTATAGGTTTTTAGAATGTTTGGAGCAATGGAAGCTCCTTTATACGATTTGATATAAGATTCATAAAGCTCTCCGCAGAAGGCGACGACGTTAATGAGTTAACCTACTACGAACAGAATAGCCTAGTTATTTTTCTGCCCTATACCCAATTTGTCTTTTATCTTATCTATGGTAAGCGCATGTTCTTCCGTACCGTCAGTACCTAGCAAAAAGGAGTAAGCATTCAGCTCGCTATGGTTATCACAGTATACTTTAAACATGCCCAGAAAAGGGACGGCCACAAACATCCCTGGCAAACCCCAGATCATCCCTCCTACCACAATGCTAAGAATTGTGAACATAGGATTTATGTTGACCTTGTTTCCTGTAATGTTTGGGGTAAGAATATTATTTTCTGTAAACTGAACTAGCAGAAAAAAACCGACCACTACAAGAGTCTTTTGCGGATCGCCCTGTACCATAAGCGTATAGATAACGGGGAAGGCTCCACCGATAAGCGTTCCGAAGTAAGGTATGAAGTTGATGAGGGCAGCAATAATACCTAACAGTATGGCATAGTCTACTCCAATGATGAGCAAGCCTATACTGTTAATGACACATAGTATGAGAATTACAATAACGACACCACTCATATAACGCTTCATTACGCTGGCAATTTCGTCTATAACGCACTGCGTCGAGGAATGGCGAAAGGAAGGAAGCAGGCGAAGTATAAAGTTCTCAAACTTGTTACGGTAGTAAAGCAGCAAAAACATATAAACAGGTATAAGCCCAAATTTGGTGATGGTGTTCGTTGTGGCCATCAGCACATCTGCAATAAAACCTCCGCTAATCTCGAAGGCATTATAAACCTGCTTCCGCAACCAATGCTCGTTCGCTGAGTCAGTGTCGCCAAACTTATCATCAATCGCGTATTGTAGCCTGTCCAGGTTCTTTAGTGCTTGCTCCTGCAGGCTCGGAAAATCAGACAGGAAAGTAGAAAGCTGTTTATACAAAAGCACAAACAAACCAACTATAGCCAGTGTGCTTAAAATAATGGTTATGAAGTTTGCTAGAATTCTAGGTACACCCCATTCTTCTAGTTTCTTTACCACCGGATATAGCAGATAAGAAAAAAGAACTGCCATAAAAATTGGGTAAAGAAACTCCCGTGCCGCCACCAGTACGTACACCAACAAAACCAAGAAAAGCAGAATCCAAGTAAACTGTTTTATCCGATCGAGTTTTTTTGCCATATATTTTAATACTCCATTTATAGCAAAAAGGGTATGTTTTGATAAGCAGGAATGAAATAGAGAAGGATTTGAAGAAAACACTTATCTGAAGTAGCCATAGTAATTACGTACCTTTGTTACCAGATCAAAACTTAAAAATGAGTTTCAAATCTAACGCTGTTCCCAATAACCATGTTGAGATAGCAGTACAGGTATACAAAGCCTAAAGTCTAACATCTTTTTCTATCATCTAGAATCTAACCCAATGCCAACTTTCCAAGACCTGAAACTAAATCCGCAGCTGCTACAAAGCCTGCAGGAGTTGAATTATACCACGCCCACTCCTATTCAGGAGAGTGCCATACCTGTGTTGTTACAGGGCAAAGATGTAGCAGGACAAGCCGAAACTGGAAGTGGCAAAACGGCTGCTTATGGGTTGCCCCTTTTGCAAAGCGTAAAAACGGAGTTGCAGCATGTACAGGCACTAATAGTGGTGCCTACACGAGAACTGGCTTTGCAGGTGCGCCAGGAGCTAAAGCAATTCGGCAAAAACATCGACAACCTGAAGATCAGCGCCTTCTATGGCGGGCATGCTTTCTCACAGGAGCGAGCTTCCCTGGCCCATCCGCCACAGGTGTTGGTAGGCACACCAGGCCGACTGACAGACCACCTCAACCGCAACACCTTAGATTTGACTCATACCAAAATAGTAACCCTGGATGAAGCAGATAAACTTTTGGAGATGGGATTTCAGGAGGAGCTAGACCAGATTATAGAAGCACTCCCCCGCCAGCGACAAGTTGTTCTTTTTTCTGCCACCATGCCAGACCCTGTAAAAGAACTTATCTCAGATTCACTGAAAGATCCGAAGTTTATAAAAGCCTCCTCCAATGCCATACCTGACCAGGTAAAGCTGATAGGCATAAAGGTTGAGCAATCGGAAAAGAAGGCTACGGTAGTGCAGCTCTTGCAAAGCTTGCCACAGGCAGGCACAGTTGTTTTTGCCAACACCCGCGCAGCCGCCGATGAACTTACAGAACAACTACAGGATGCTGGTTTAGCAGCCAAAGCTTTACACGGTGGCATGGAGCAGCAGGACCGTGAGAAAACCATGACCCTCTTCCGTAACAGCAGCACCCACATTTTAGTCGCCACCGACTTGGCTGCCAGAGGACTTGATATCTCTAGCCTAGAAACAATTATTCACTACGAGTTGCCAGACGACCAGGCCGCCTACCTGCACAGGAGCGGCCGCACAGGCCGTGCTGGCAAAAGTGGCACTGTATATACCTTGGCTACCCTGCGGGACGAGAAAAAGCTACGAGAGTGGGGACTGGTACGAATGGATGAATGGCTTTCGCTACAGAAGCTACAGGCAGCAGAAACAGCACCTGCTAGTAAAGCCCCTGCCTTTGCCACTCTTTATATCAGCGGTGGCCGCAAAGATAAAATTAGTCCACGAGATATAGTGGGAGCACTTATAGCGGAAGCAGGCCTGAAAGCAGACACCATTGGTAAGATAGAGATACAGGATCGCCAAAGCTTTGTAGCTGTGCCAGAGACTGAAGCTCAAATGATTATCAGTAAGCTTAGTGTTGGCAAAATTAAAGGCCGCAAGTTTAAGGTAAGCTTGGTTAACTAAGGTGCTTTCAAGAGGACTCATAGCAACAGCTTATAAGTTCAAGCTGCAGTTCTCTGGCAAGGCCTCTTAATAAGTTTACACGTCTTTAACTCAACTTTAGATCAGAAGCAGTAATTTTGCTTCCGAACACAACTAACATAGCATGAAAAAAATCTCATTGCTTGCAATTGCCCTTTTGGCCTGCAGTGCCTTATCTTATGGCTGGGGCTTTTTTGGCCATAAAGTAGTACATCAACTCGCTATCTATGGTCTGCCAAAACAAATGCAAGCTTTCTTTTACAAGCACCAAGATTACCTGGTTCAGAAATCTGTTAGACCAGATGAGCGTCGTAACGATGATCCTACTGAGGCTCCACGTCATTTTATAGATATTGATGTGTATGGAGAGGATGCCGTATATACCATGCCTCAGGCCTGGGAAGCCGCTGCCGCTCGCTACTCTGCCGATACACTGGTAAAATATGGTATTGTGCCTTGGCATGTTGTTGTAATGAAAGAGCGCCTTACAAACGCCTTCAAGCAGCAAAACGCAGACAACATATTATACTATGCAGCAGACCTAGGCCATTATATAGCCGATGCACACGTACCGCTGCACACCACCGTAAACTACGATGGGCAGCTGACAAACCAAAAGGGTTTACACAGCCTGTGGGAATCGAAAGTGCCAGAGATGCATGCAAAGACATACCAACTACAAAATAAAAAAGCTGTTTATCTTCCCGACACAGAAAAAGCAATTTGGGAAGTTGTAAGAGCTTCTCATAAACTTTTTCCGCAAGTGCTGGAAGTAGAGCGTGAGGCAACCAAAGGATTTACGCCTGAAACGAAATATGTTACTGTTGAACGTTACGGCAGACAACGCCAGTATTATTCAGATGAGTTTGCTGCAAAGTATGCCGAACTGCTGGGCCCAACTGTGGCACAGCGCCTGGAAGGATCTGCAGAGGTAATTGCTAATTTCTGGTATACATGTTGGGTAGACGGCGGCAAGCCTGACCTGGATAAGCTGATGGAAAATAAACTAACCAAAGCTGAAAAGAGAGAACTGAAACAGGAGAAAAAGATTTGGAAGAAAAATCAGCTGTTTCAACAAAACAAGATTATTGCCACGCAAAAGCAAAACAATACAGCTGAGTAATTAAATTCTGCGCCACATATAGCGGCTATACTTGCTTGTGCAGGTATAGCCGCTTTTTCTTTAAGGTTTTATTCGTTGAAGCAATTATTGCCTATGGTTGCTACACTAAAATTGCACTCTTTTACTGAGGTTAAACAGCTCAAGAACGAATAACCTATAAAACAGGAAACTTCGTATACCAAAGATATATGAAGCTACTCTTTCTTATACTCTCTTTCGGTCTTTTGATTATTGCGCCTGTTAGTGCTCAGAATACAAAGCAAATACAGCAGACAGTAGAACAAATTGCACAGAAATACAGAACACTAGACGCCCAAGCTGATTACGTTAAGGCCAACGGTGTGCCCATAGCCAAAGAAACTCGCTTTATCCAACCCGAAGATGAAGTAGTGGAAGAATACAGTAGCTTAAAGCAAATTGCGCTGGTGCGGCACGGTGAACCAGATATAAACAAGACTGGAAAATTTTCGCATCAAGAAGCTCAGCGATATGTAACTCGGTACGACAGCGTAGGCATAGTAGTACCTGACAAACCTTTTTTTGAAATAAAAGACCCTAAAGAAGTAGCTATCTTTTCAAGTTCAGTACAAAGAGCACAAGCTACTGCACAATACCTCTTCGGCGACTCAACCGAAATGGAAGTGTCGCGGGATTTCAGAGAGTTTGAAACCCGTATTGGGAAGCGAGCCATCAAGTTAAGACTACCCATCAAGCTCTGGACAACAAGTGCTCGCATCAAGTGGATGTTAGGCCTGGGTCGCGGTGAAATCGAAAGTTTCGCTGATGCCAAAAATCGTGCTCAAAAGGCTGCCGAACTAATAGCAGATGCTACAGAAGAAAGGCCTAAAGTAGTTTTAGTGGCGCATGGCTTTTTGAACCGATACATAAAAGAAGAACTACAAGGAATGGGCTGGCATGTAGTAAAAGACGGCGGCTCGAGTTATTTTGCTACGACCGTACTTGTCAAAATCGATCCAGAAAAAAAGCAGAAAGAACAAGCTTCCCACGAATCTGCAGGCCAATAGCTTTTTGATTTTACCCTCCGTTTTTAGCAGGCCACAGTTTAATCTGGTTCAAAATAATTGCTTTGGTAATTTTTCAATTTACAAGCATAAGTAATGATCGTTCGTCGCTGTCTGTAGAGCCAGCAGTATCAATAAATCAGAACTTTGTCAGGAATTCTGTACCTGCATTCTCACTATCTCGCTGCCAAGGCTCCTATTACCTGCTCCCGTGTTACCCTATAAACGCTACTTCTGGTAGAGTTACAATAAAAATACGGTATTTGAAATCACAATTTCTCATGCTAAGTATAAACACTGATTTTTGCACTAAAATAAATAAGCTACAAAACCTAAAATTCCATATCACAACTCTCTATAATAGAGAAGAACGAGCAAAATAAAACACTTGTGAACACATGCATGAATTTCAACCACAGCTCAAATTGCACTGCTCTACACTAAGTATAAACTACTATCCACGGATAGATTAGCAAAACTCAGCTGCTTCTGCAGTAGCAGCACGTACAAATCAGTACTAAAACTTATTAAGCTATGAGAAAAAACAACCAGAGTAGTAAAGATTTTACTTCAGAATTAGTACCTCAGCATGGGGTAAAGCAACAACAGAAAAAAAACAAATGGATGCGTTTAGTCCATATGTTAGTCTTAGTAGGAATTGTTTCTTCCTTGTCAGCCTGCGACGATGATGACTCAGGCACCTTAGAACCAGACGGGCCAAGACCTGAATGGGGACCAACTATAACAGACGAGATGCTTACTGTAATAGAAGCGCTGGACAGCTTAATGTCTGGGCCACCTCTACATGAGCGTACAGCAGAAGAGGCACGTATGGCACCTACCCCAGCAGACGCTGTTATGGCCGTAATGGAAAACAACAACATTTCTATGCCACCGTCTATGGTTGATACCACAGGTCAAAAAATCCCTGTGGATGGCGGCATGATCCATGTTCGTATCTATACTCCTCAAAATGCCACCGCACCACACCCAGGCATTGTTTATTATCATGGTGGTGGCTGGGTAATAGCTGGCATCGACACGTACGACGCTTCGGCACGTGCACTTTCAGAAAAGACTGGAGCCGTTGTGGTTTCTGTAGCTTACCGTCAGGCACCAGAATATAAATTCCCTACCGCACATAACGATTCATTTGCGGCTTACCAGTGGGTGCTTAATAATGCAGCGTCGCTTAACATTGACATGGACCGTATAGCCGTAGCTGGTGAAAGCGCAGGTGGTAACCTGGCCGCAGCTGTCAGCATGATGGCTCGTGACAACAACGTGCAAATGCCAGTGCACCAACTACTGGTGTACCCTATTGCAGACCATAATTTTGAAACACCATCTTACCTAGAATATGCTAATGCGAAGCCTCTGAGCAGACCGCTCATGATGTGGTTCTTCGATAAGTACCTAAGCAGCCCTGCAGATGCAGAAAGCCCTTGGATCTCACTGGTAGACGCTCCTGACCTTACAGGACTACCGCCTACCACCATTATAAACGCTGAAATTGATCCACTACTGAGCGAAGGCCAAACGTATGCCGAAAGGCTAGAGGCAGCAGGGGTGCCAGTTACAACGAGGGTGTATGAAGGTGTAACGCATGAGTTTTTTGGAATGGCCGCTGTTGTACCGCAAGCCGCCGATGCACAAGACCTTGCAGCCGAAGAATTAAATGAGGCTTTTGAAGATTAGTTTTTAGATAACTTTAAATCAAGGTAGCAATTATACCAACTATAAAAGTAAAAGCCGCTTGACTGTAGTGTCAGGCGGCTTTTATATTTTACTAGCATTTTGAAAGCATCTGTTCAACTACCTATACATAGGCCATTGTAGCTTCCTATGGCGATGTGCTTAGTGCAGCGGTAAACTTGGTTTTAAAACTCTATGAGCCAAGATCGCCTATACCTTCAGTCATACATTAGCGTAAGAAATAGTATACAGAAACGAAACAGGATGATGAAAGAAACTACCATAGAAGACGTGATAAAGCAGCATGAGGAATCTGGCTACTACTTTAAGGTGAATGGTGTACAAAGTTTTGCTCTTGATGTAGGCTCTGGAGAACCAGTGCTTTGTTTGCATGGTGTTCCTACTTCCTCCTTTCTTTACCGAAAGCTTGCACAGGCTTTGGCTGCCAAAGGCCTGCGAGGAATATCTATAGACTTACCTGGTTTAGGACTAGCTGACAGACCCGCAGACTTCGACTATTCTTTTAGGGGCTTAGCGGACTTTTGCATAAAGGCCACAGATGTTCTTGGCTTAGAAAAGTGTCATTTGGTTGTGCATGATATTGGAGGCCCAATAGGCTTTGCACTTGCTGCACAACTCAGAGGCAGAATTCTATCTCTTACTATTCTGAACACTTGGGTAGATGTAGAGGCGTTTGAAAAACCTCTACCAATGCGACCGTTCGAGAAACCTGTACTAGGCGAAACGGAATTAGCGTTGCTTACCCATAAAACATGGCACCTTGCTTTTTCTTCTTTTGGAGTTTCCAGTACTAATGGGATTTCCAATCCAGAAATAGAGGCTTATATCGACTTATTGAAACGAGATGATAACGGCAGCGCCTCTCTGAAAATAATGCGCAACTTCGATAAAAGCGCTGCTTTCAAGGAAATGTGCTATCAGGCCGTACAAAACACTCCTTATCCTGTACAGGCTATTTGGGGTGCCGAGGATCCTGGGTTAACATACGAGCGTTATGGTTTGGAGATAAAAAAAGCCGCAGGTTTGGCACTAGTGCATAAGCTACAAGCGAAACACCTGCTACAGGAAGAGAAATGGGATGAAATAACTGACCTAATTGTGCTGCAGGCAGCCTCAGGACAGGTTTGAAGCTTATCCATCAAAGACAACAACGAAGTATAATGAGTTAAAAGTCCCTGCTTAGAGTACGCAGTTTGCCTGCAGATAAGGCTAACTTAAAACTGAAATTACTTATTGCCGTTTTAATAATAGAACCAGTTATGAAAACTTATGCAATTTAAAAGACCACCGATACTGCATAACGAGCAAGGAAAAGTGCGGACTGTAGGGTTCGAGTTAGAGTTTACAAATCTTGGAATAGAGGAATCGGTGCAAATTATACAAGACCTTTACGGAGGCGAAGTAAACAAAGAAGGCCGTTTTAAGCAAAAGGTGGTAGGTACAAGTCTTGGCGACTTCACTATAGAGTTTGACCTTACTTTGCTGACCGAGAAAGGCTACAGAAAATTACTGACGCCGTTTAATATCCACCTGGATGAAGTAAAGCTCCAAAATGGCACTTTAGAAGATGAGGTAGAGAAAGCCCTTGAAAGTATAGTGGGCAAAATATTCCCTTATGAAATCGCCTGCCCTCCTGTTCCTTGTACAGAACTGGAACAACTGGAAAGGCTAAGAGAGTCTCTATACAGCCATAGTGCTGAAGGTACTGAGTCTTTTATTACCAATGCTTTCGGAACTCATATAAATGCTGAATCGCCTCGGCTAGATGCAAACACGCTCTTGAACTACATAAAAGCTCTGATACTCCTTTACCCCTGGCTGCTACAGATAGGTAAAACTGATCTAGCCCGTAGATTCAGCCCTTTTATAGATCCATTTCCAAGCACTTATGCGCAGCTTATATTGGCTTCAGACTATAAACCTGATCTCACAAAACTCATATCCGACTATCATACTTATAACCCAGACCGTAATCGGCCGCTAGATATGTATCCAATCTTTGCTGCCTTAGATAAAGACCTAATTCAGCGGTATAAAGATATAGGCAAGGTAAAGGCGCGAAACACCTTCCATTATAGGCTGCCTAATAGTTCTATTGCCCAACCAACTTGGACTTTAGCTCAGGAATGGAACAACTGGATTTTAATAGAAGAACTAGCCTCTGACCAGGAAAAGCTGGATAAGACTAGTCAAGAGTTTATAGCTCTAAAGGAAGACACGCTTATTGGTTTTGATAGTAAATGGACGAAGAGAATAGCGCAGTTAGCTTCCTGATATCTTTGAGGGAACTCTAATATGAAAATATTTAACAGGTTTTATTAAAAACGAACGGGATAGTTGCTTCGCTCTACCTATTACGTTTCAACGAGTATGGTTTTGAGGCCCAGCAACTCCCCTGTACTAGCCTTGCCCAATATGAAAGCTGTGATTTTACGCTCACCAACCCTATAGACTTTAGTTTGTTGCAGGTGCTGTTCTATAAATGCCTGCAGCTTCTGAAAGCGAGAGGCTTCAAGCTTTTCCTCGTCTGACATGTCTTCCGTTTCGTTTGTCATTTTCCGAAAAAAATACTGCAGTTCGACTACTTCTACCTTCTCCTCCTCTGCCTTTCCTGCCCAGGCAAGTAGCTCTGTTGTTGTTGTTGGTTCGCTACCGTCTTTGCCTGAAAAATGTACCACCTCGAATGTAGCATCTGTCTCACTAACGTAAAACAAACCTTCTGACTGCTGTCGAAGCCCCTCCAACAGGTTTGCCGTGGAAATATCTGTATTATCCATCCGTTTTAAGTTGGGTAAATGTTGAGCTTACTTTGTTGGCCCCATGTCCACTTTACTTTCCAGAACTTCCTGCACTGCTTCAGGCACAGCGGAAAGTAAATCATATCCTGTAGCACTTTCGATGGCATCTACAGTTGTGCGGTAGTAACTCCAATCTGATCGCACAGAATTAAGGTTCGGAGTATCTACTGCAATTACACGTGTATCTGAGTTAATGCGCTGCAGGTCATTCTCTCCTTCTGGCAGCACCACCAGTACCTTCCAGATACGTTTGGGAACAGTAACCCTGCCTTTATCTATTGTTTTAGCACTGCCATTGCTACCTGAACCGCCAATGCCATAGCTTCCCATTATAACATATACTTCATTTCCTTCAGCTACCAACCTACGGGTATAATCTTCCAAGTTGGCCCAAGTTTCCTGGTTATTATTTGGAGCCTGCGGAATCATGTTTGTCATCAGAAAGGTGGCAGCGTTATCTTCAACAGTTTTGGTCCTGTCTGCTGAGGGGGCATTATGTCCTCTGTCAAAACCACTACTCCTGTAAGAGCTTGCCGTTACCTTGTACCATCCTTCTGGTAATTCGGGGTCTGCACGGAAATTATCCTGCCTGTCGGCACCGCCCAACCAGCTAGCATTTACATGCCAGCTTACCCAGTTTGGTGTACCCCTATCGCGGCTGTAGGAGAGCGCGAACTGTGGCTTTTGCATCAGGTAATTATTAGGGTTATTTATGTCTGATGTCGCACCATTTGGATTCCCCAGCAGTAACTGCTGCTCTTCTAGTGACTGCCTGGGTGAAACTTGAATTTCCTTACATCCAGACAAGACAAGCAAGAAAAGTAGGATATGGAAATAATATCTATAGGTATGTCTAAGCATTGGTATATAATATAGAATTGGATTTATGGAAGCACTGTACTAATTTTTATAAAGCAACCGCTTCTGTGTTCATTTCTAAAAAAGCTATTTTAATTTCATTCAGTAAGCAAAGGGCCTCGCCTTCAGGTGCTGTTTATACGTGCTTTTTAAGCTGAACCTATGGACTCTTTTGAAATTTTACGACAAGAAATCACTAAGCATGCATCTGGAGGTCTAGCAAATGAATTGCTGTACAGCCAGTTGCATCTACCATCATTTTAAAACAAAAAAGCCTTGCAAGTACCGAACTTACAAGGCTTTTAATTCAAATTAGCAGAGAGTGAGGGATTCGAACCCTCGATACCCTTTTGAGGTATACACACTTTCCAGGCGTGCTCCTTCAACCACTCGGACAACTCTCTAAACAGGGTGCAAAGATAAGAGATTAACTTTTACAGTTGCAAGGGCTTTCCTGCATATATTGTTAATTAAATGGATATCTCTCCCCTAAGATTACTTTCTAAAAGCCTTTTGGTATTAACCTGGTCTTTATTCAGCCCCAACACAAACATCATTTTAGAAATGGCAGCCTCTGTTGTTATATCAACTCCACCTATAATGCCCATGTTAAAGAGATGTTTGCTTGTTTCGTAACGGCCTTGCTCTACCCGTCCTTCATCACATTGCGACACATTCAGTATAAATATACCTCTGTCCATGGCTTCTCTAAGCAAGTCTAAAAGCCAGCTAAAGATGGGGGCGTTGCCAGCACCAAAAGTTTCCATTACTACGCCACGCAAGCCAGGCGTACGCAAGATACTAGCCACTACCTGAGCCGTAATACCAGGAAAAAGCTTTAGAATGGCAACTCTGTCATCCATATGACTATGTACTTTTAATGGCTCCGTAGGGTGAGGCAGGATGGAACTCCAGTAATAGTCTATCACCACTCCTGCCTTGGCTAAAAGCGGATAGTTCTCAGATTTGAAAGCATTGAAATGACTGCTCTCGACTTTCTTACCTCTGTTGCCGCGCAACAGCAGGTTGTGGAAGTAAATGCACACCTCAGGCACCAGGCTATGGCCATCTATTTTGGTGGCGGCAATCTGTAAGGCTGTAATTAAATTTTCGCGTGCATCCGTTCGCACTCTACCGATAGGTACCTGAGCACCAGTAAAGATAACGGGCTTGCACAGGTTCTCGAGCAAAAAACTCATAGCAGAGGCACTATAAGCCATAGTGTCTGTGCCGTGCAGTATCACAAAGCCATCGTAGTTATTGTAGTTCTCTTTTATCAGCTTGGCCAGCAGAATCCAGTTTTCTATCGTTACGTTAGAAGAATCAATAACAGGCTCAACGCTAACAACTGTAAGCAGATACTTAAACTGCGCAAGTTCAGGCACTTTTTCCAGTATCTGGCTAAAGTTGAAGGGCACCAAGTGTTTCTTTTCCTCATCGAAGACCATACCTATAGTGCCACCTGTATAAATGATAAGGATGGATGCCTCAGGGTCTAAGGGTGCAGCTGTATCTATTTCAACTTTTATTACTTGCATGAATTATAGTTTAAACAGGTTAAGGGCATTTTGAGATGTTACAGCAGCAACCTCATCCAGTGGTTTGCCTAGTAACTCGGCTACACGTTTGGCAATAAGTGGCACATACAATGGTTCATTCCTCTTTCCGCGGTGCGGTGCTGGCGCAAGGTAAGGACAATCAGTCTCGAGCACCAAATCTTCTAACTGCACATGAGGCAGCACTTTATCCATGCCTCCATTTTTAAAGGTAGACACTCCGCCTATTCCCATCAGGAAACCCAGCTCTTTTACCCTGACTGCTTCTTCTGCCGTGCCTGAAAAACAATGGAATATACCCTCAAGTGTACCATCCTGTGCCGCAGCTATTATCTCATAAGTCTCTTCAAAGGCATCACGTGTATGCAATATAATAGGCAACTTGTGCTTTTTAGCTAGTTCTACCTGCACTTTAAGCGCCTCCTGCTGTTGCGGCAAAAAGGTCTTGTCCCAGTACAAGTCTATCCCACACTCTCCAACGCCAGCAAAAGATTTTTTGCCTAGCCACTCCTCCACTAGGTACAACTCCCGCTCAAAATCATTTTTTACGTAAGCAGGGTGCAAACCCATCATCGGCAGACACTGAGATGGGTGTTTCTCCTCCGTCTCCAGCATGGCGTCTATAGTAGTATGATCTATATTGGGCATGTAGATTTTTTCTACACCCTCCGCCATAGCTCTCGCCAGCGCCTCTTCCCTGTCTTCCTTAAACTCTTCTGAATATATGTGTGCGTGAGAATCGACTAACATCATGTACTTAAAACATTTTTAGGTGCTAAAAATAGCTCTAACTGAGCGCTAAGTATAAAGCTAAGAGCTGCAAATCAAGAACAATTCTTACTTAGAAACAACTATAAACTAAAAGCCATTGATTTGGAAAAGACTTACTGCACAGGCCGCAGTAAGATAAAAAGTAATAGTTTTTCGAAAATCTTTAACAGGTATAACTTTACTTTAACGATATCTGAAAGAGCCGCTAAAAGAGTTAGTATATTAATAGTTGCGGCCCTTCCAACGAATTTTAAGAGGAAGAAAAAAATAAATGATTAAGGCTATTGAAGTAAAGACGAGGTACAACTCAAAAAGGATATATAGCCACCAAGGTACCTGCCGCTGAATTCTTTTTAAGCTGATGTTTAAATACAAGCTCTGCAGCAAAAGCTTCACACAAAATATGGCAAGCATCACCGAAAATGAAGTATAGGCAAAGAAAGGTAATAAGATAGGATAATAGGCAGAATGAAGTATAAAAATGATCACCATGTACAGGGGCAGGTGCATAGAGCCGCGCATCCAGCGCTTACGCTGCTGCATTAATTGCAGTAGGTTATCAGCAGGTGCAGATAGCGCCAGAACACTTTCATCATAGATGTTTCTTGTGTTCCAGCCTTGCTTTACGAGCTGCTTGAAAATGGCAACATCTTCGGTAACAGAAAACTTAATACTTTCAAACCCACCCACTGATTCATAGGCCTCTCGACGAATGAGCATATTGTTACCCATTGTGCTCACAGGCAATTTCAGGTCAGCGACCACCTGCATCAGCCCTAAAGAGAACAACCAGTCCATAGCTTGTAAATGATCGAAAAGCCTGCAACCCCTAACCGTGGTAATACCTGTCACAATGCCCACGCCTTGTTGCATGGCTGAAAGCATAGACTTCGCCCAACTTTGGTGAACCACAATATCCGCATCTGTATATAAAAAAAAATCGGAGGTGGCTAGTTTGGCTAAATGCGCCAGCACGTTGGCTTTTCCTTTTGTGTCGCCAATGTTTTGAGTGATGGTAACGCAAGTGTATTGTGGCTTACCTTTGATGAAAGCATCTACAATCACTCTGGTCTTATCGGTAGAACTATCGTCTCCAATCAGAATCTCGACCTTATCTTTCGGGAAATCAAGTTGCTCTAAAGCCTCTAAACATTTGATTATTGTATGTTCCTCGTTCCGAGCCGCGATCAGAATACTGATGCGGGGATAAGTAGTTAGGCTGTAGGCATGTGGCTTATGATTGTAAATATGTAAAGCCAACAATACCAGGAAAAGAGAAAAATAAAGTATAAAGTAGACTACCGATACAATCATAGGGTTTCGAAAGTATACCCTTGTGCTGTAAAGTGTTTTAAAAAAGGCGGCAAGGCATACATCATGTTTCGTTTAGCTTTAAGACTGTCGTGAAATACGATGATACTGCCGCTTTGGGTATGCTGCAATGCTTTTTTCAAGCAAGTTTCAGGCGATAAAGAGGCATCGTAGTCGTTGGTGAGCATATCCCACATAACTAACTCATACTGCTCCTGCCTGAGTGCTGTTGCCTGTGCACTTGTAATACGGCCGTGCGGCGGACGAAACAACCTCTTTTGAGGTTCTACTCCAAACTGTTCCAGTTGTTCCTGGCATTGCTGCACGTTTTGCAGGTATATTTGGAGTGGAGTTTGCCAACCTTTCAGGTGATGAAAAGTATGGTTTGCTAGTTGATGCCCTTGTTGCTGTATTTGCAAAGCTATGGCAGGATGCTTGGCCACGTTATCTCCTACGCAAAAGAAAGTAGCTTTTACATTATGCTTTGCCAGTTGCTCCAGTACCCAAGGTGTAACCTCAGGAATAGGTCCATCATCAAAAGTAAGATACAGCTTTTTACCAGCCGCCTCTCGGTGCCAGGTATAGCTTGGCATCAGTTTCTTGAGTAAACGCGGCGTCTTGTAAAGGCGGATCAAAATCGGTTTAAAGATTGGGAGATTTGAGAATTTGAAGATTCAAAGATAATGTGATTACTGAAGAGAAGTTAGGCTTCTTTTTAATAATCTTCAAATTTTTAAAGCTCACATCTAAGTAACGAAACTATTTAAAACGGCAAGATAACAATGTAATGTCGTCATTAAACTTTGCCTCTTCGTTGTAAAGGTTTATTTCTCTTAGGAGTTGCAGGTGCAGCATGCGAGAACTTAGGAACCTGTTTCGCTGCAGGAAATCGATAGTACCTTCTATTCCGAACTCTGTTTCATCCTCATCAAAAACCTCCGTAAGGCCATCGGTATAGCAAACCAAAGTGGCATGAGGCGGAATGTGTACTTTAGTAACAGACATGAACGGAAGCACATCAAAAACACCTAACATCGTGCAGCCTTCGTTTAACAAACGATGAGAATTGTCTTCATACAAAAGTATAGGAGAATTATGACCAGCGTTTACATAGCACAACTCCCTGGTTTTTCGGTTGTAGACAGCCAGAAAAGTGGTGATAAACTTTTCGGCGATCGCATTGCGGTAAATGAGGTTATTCAACTCAGACACAACCGTGTTCAGATCGGTATTCTGGCGCAGAATGGTTCTTAGGCCTGCCTGAAAATTAGACATCAAAAGAGAGGCAGGCACTCCTTTACCAGACACATCAGCCACACAAAAAAGGAACTGGTCCTGGTCTATCTCTATGAAATCGTAATAATCGCCACCTATAGAAGAATGTGGAATGTAACTGGCATGAATGGTTACATCTTTATCGTTGGGCAGATACTTGGGAAATAGCATTGTTTGCACCTCGCGGGCAATCTCTATTTCGCGTCTGATCGCCTCCTGTTCCAAACGTTGGCGGGCCATTCTGTGGTTCTCTATGGCAACCAGCATAATATTACTTACTGTCTGCACAAAGCTCAATGCTTCCATATTGGTATAATATGGCTGTATTTTACCAATCATTACAAAAGCCAGCACTTTGCCGTTATGCAAAATAGGAATAACAATTTCGAAGGCTCGCCACATCTTCTCAACGTTAAGCTTAGCAGTATAAGTTATTTCTTTAAGCTTAAGAATATTCTCTGGCAACTCCTGCTTTGTAAAATCCTGTTCTGTACCTGAACATACTTTGCAATCCCACTCCTCATCGTGCACAAATAACACGAGGCGGCTAATCTGAAGCTGCGCTAACAAGGTAAATCGGTAAATTTTATACAGAGCAGATTCAGGCAGATTATCGTTGATAGCCTGTGTAATCTCTAGTAAAGCGGATAACTCCAGCTTTTTAAGGTTGAGCTCCTGCTGTATGTTAGGAGAGAGTAAATCAGGCATTACAAGTCGTGATCATATAGTTAGTAGTCATGCCCAAGCAACTGGTTTCAGCTAAAAGCAATAACAGTAGGTAGTGTATAAGTTAAGGTAAAACTACAAAAAAAACGAATTTGTAACATAAAATTATTTACCTTCTTCTGTACTTTCAGGTGACAGTGAAAATACTGACAGATGCAAGAACGCACAACCAAAGGCAACTATAACAAAGTGAAACCTGCTAAATAAGCTGTTGTTTGTAGGAGCAATCGCGGCCACAACAATGCTATACATTTGTTAAAAACCTCCTCTGCTGATACTTCACAAGGTGTTATATAACAACATGATTTCCAAAAAGAAACGTTCTATTATCAAACAGAGTTATGAACGATCAATCCAGCTTTGGTGGCCAGAAAGTAATAACTCTGGCAATGCTGGCTAAAGCTTTTCTCCTCATACTCATGCTCAGTATCCTGATCAGGGTATAGGATCTTAACATACCCTTGCTTAATAAGCGACTTTAAGCCTTCACAAAGCTCCTGGTCAGAAAGGGAAAGAGTACTTTTAAGGTCGGCAAACGCCACAACAAAGTAAAGCTCGTCTAAAATATCAAATTCAATATCTGTCATAGGTTCTGAACGTTTCGTCCTTTCCAGGTATAGCGGCCAAGTAAACTGTAAATTGCCACCAGTACTACATAAGGTATATATACGAACTGAAGCGGCAGCATATACAAAAGGTAGCGCGGCTTTCCCAGAAAATGTAGTATACGCTTTAAAAATAAACAATCTACCACAAACTTAACAACATAAGCCATCACAAAAACAGCCAACTGCATATAGTTAAGCAGTACAGCTGGAATAGCCAGAAAAAACATCAGGTTTACCAGAAAAACTGTAGCAGCCAATAGCTGCACCTCTACATTCTGATATGATTTCCATTTACTTGCCCACCGCACCCGCTGCGAAATAAAAGAACCAACCGTTTTGCGAGCCTCTGTGTGTACAATGGCTTTTTGACTTTTCAAAAACGAAATACGATCAGGATACACTTTAGCTACTTTATGAAGCAAAAACTCATCGTCGCCGCTGGCAATTGCCTCGTTACCAGCAAAGCCTCTCACCTCTTGAAAAACAGCCTTTGTGTAAGCTAAATTGGCACCGTTGCACATGTTCGGCTTTCCCAAACCGATAGAAGCACCGCCTGTACCTATCAAGCTAGCAAACTCTACCAGTTGCATCTTTTCGAACCAGGAATGGGTACGATGAAAGCTTACAGGCCCACTGATGAAGCAGGAACGCTTCGTAGTATAGGCATAAGCAAACAAAGCAAGCCATTCGGGTTGCACCCTACAGTCGCCGTCGGTAAAAATCAATAGCTCCCCTTTCGCCAGCTCTACCCCTTGTTGTACTGCTGCCTTCTTACCACCTTGCTTAACATAATTACTCAACTTAAGATATTTAATGGCTATGCTTGAAGTCCAAGCATATTCCGCAACTAGTTGAGGTATTTCATCATCAGAAGCATCATCAATTACTAGTACCTCAAATAGCGCCTTTGGGTAAGTCTGTTGCTCCAGATCCTGAAGTAGGTTTAGTATATTGTCAGCTTCGTTTCGGACAGGAATAATTACTGAAAGTTTTGTAGCTGCCTTATAAGTAGGTGGAAGTTCTACAGAAGGCATTTTTCCCCAAGCAGTGTAGCAGCGTAAAATATACCAACTGTAAGCTAGCAAAGAAACTATTAGTAGAAAGCTCACAGGGCTTCTCCTTTCCGAAACAAGCGAAGGCGGAGCACAAATATAAGCCCTACAGCACTGGGTACTAAAATGTTTAGTAGCCAAAGGCTAAGGCTGGCACTAAGCACCTGTAGCCGCTCCTGTCCTAGTAGTCCGAAAAGGTACATAGCAGACAACTCCCTTACCCCCAAATCTGAAAGCAACGACACAGAAGGCACCACAGATTTAAGAAAAAAAGTACCAGACACACCACACATATACTCCAGCAGGTTTAGCTTTACATTGAACACCTGCAGCAAAAGAATAAACTGCAGCATAAAAACCAGATAACGCCAAAGGGACAGCAACAGCACCTGCGACATTTCGCCTGCGGAATAGTTTCCCATTACGGCCACATACCTCACCAGCTTCTTTAGCGGTTTAATGGCAGCAACTAATGCTACCATTGCTTTTGCATGATATAGAAGGGATAAGAAAACCACATTGATCACCAGCAGCAGCAATGCCATACTAACACAGACACCAGGATAATCTACCCAATACAACAATTGAATAAAGTACAGCAAGCCAACAGAGCCCACTGCCACGGTGGCAGCTAGCTGGCAAACCCTACCTATAAAAATAGCTCCGATGGCATCTAAGCGCTCTTTGCTTTTGAGTTCCAATACGCGGCCAGCATAATCGCCGAGGCGATTTGGAGTAATAAAGCCCAAGGTTAAACCTACCATAACGGCACGATAAGCTCTTTTATAAGATATATATTCTATCTTTTGCCCCAGCAACTGCCATTTGCGTGCTTCCAATCCCCAATTGACAGGTATAAGTACAGCCGCGAATAAATAAAGATACCTAAGCGGGTTCTGAAAAGCTGATTGGAGAATATCTCTCCAAGTGAGAAAAGTATCGGGCGCAGTAAAAATAGTATAGTATAACAGGTACAGCGTGAGTGAAACCAATACAGCCTTCCCCAGAAACGAAAGGAATTTTTTATCGGGATTTATGTTCAAGATAATGTTAATTTTGTGACCTTATGGTTTACCCTTCTGCACTTCCCCCAAATAAGTTGATTCTCGGCATTGACCCAGGAACCCAAGTAATGGGGTACGGCTTGATTGAAGTTACTGGTTCTAAAGTACAACTGCTGCAGTATGGAGTAATCCATTTAAAAAGCTATAGCAACCACGCCATCAAGTTAAAGAAAATTTTCGACCGTGTGCTACAGCTTATCACAGAGTACCTGCCCGACGAGCTGGCTATTGAATCGCCTTTTTATGGGACGAACGTGCAAAGTATGCTTAAGCTCGGCAGAGCCCAAGGCGTAGCCATAGCCGCCGCGCTCTCCCGCGACATACCTTATGTAGAGTATGCCCCTAAAAAAATAAAGCAATCTATAACTGGTAACGGTAACGCTTCTAAAGAGCAGGTAGCCAGTATGCTCATCCAGATTCTAAAAATAAAGGAGGCTCCTAAATTACTGGATGCCACCGATGCTCTGGCAGTAGCGCTTTGCCACCACTACCAAAAAGGAAACAATGCCAAACAAGGAGGTAAATCCTGGAAAAGCTTTCTCACTGATAATCCTGATCGCCTGGCAAGTAAATAGTCTTTTCCACAACCCTTTTAGGTTAGATTATTTAAAGAACTGTCGCCACCTATATTACTAAATATCTTTTGTTTATGCGCTTTCAAGCGGAGCGTATGGAGCTGCACTTAACGATTATAGTAACGGATACCAAAGCAAATCCACCTTCTTGTAAGGTGGCTTTTGCTTTGGTATCCCTGAGTCAAAACCTACAGCACATCCCCTACGCCAACTCAAATTAAAAAATATCAAAAGGCTTATTTTTCCGTTATAACTGACAGTATTGTTCTAACACTATTTCTTTTTTGTAACTTTTGCCCGCATAATAATCAACAAGAGCCATGTTTCTAAACCTTGTGCTTCACCGAAACCGTATGTGGAGGTAGATATTTAAGCGGTTATACCGTTTAGCAGATATCATCTGATGAATTTTGGCTTTCTATAGCAGCTAATGAACCAAAGTAATAACAACAACTTAAACGAACCCCAAAAACGCAAATATGTGCTCTCCAGAAGACTGGATCGTGCATTTTTGGAACTGTACAATATATATGCGTTCGTTGCTCGCTTCTTTAAGGAGGTATTTTTACCGCCCTATGAATTCAAAGAAATAATTAAGCAGTGTTATGAAGTAGGCGTACGTTCGCTTCCGCTAGTTTCTGTTACAGCCTTCATCATCGGTATTGTTTTCACAAACCAGTCCAGGCCTTCGCTTGCCGACTTTGGAGCCACAGCCTTACTTCCAGCCCTTATTTCGGTTGCCATCATAAGAGCCATTGGCCCACTGGTAACAGCCATTATCACCTCTGGTAGGGTTGGGTCAAGTATAGGAGCCGAGATAGGATCTATGCGCGTTACGGAGCAAATAGACGCAATGGAAGTATCAGCTACTAACCCTTTTAAGTTTTTAGTAGTCAGCAGAGTGCTCGCCACTACTTTCATGATTCCAGCTTTAACGATGTACACCACGCTGCTAGCTCTGTTGGGCGGCTACTTAAACGTACACCAAAACGAGCAAACAACCTTAATTACGTTCTTTTCGCAGGTATTCGAGGCTATCACCTTTTTGGATATAGTCGCATCATCCGTAAAATCGGTGCTATTTGGTTTTACCATTGGCATGGTTGGCTGTTATAAAGGCTACAATTCATCTAAAGGTACAGAGGGCGTGGGTAAGGCTGCCAATACATCTGTTGTAACGGCTATGTTCCTCATTTTTGTGGAAGAGCTTTTGGTTATGCAAGTTATAAACGCTGTAAGAGGCATATAACCTCAGGTATTTATGAAAAAAATTAACCCTAATATAAACCGAGACAAAAAGGCTATCGAGATCAGAGGGCTACAAAAAGCTTTCGATGATTTCGAAGTTCTTAAAGGCGTTGACTTGGATCTTTACCAAGGCGAAAACCTGGTTGTGCTTGGTCGTTCGGGCACAGGTAAGTCTGTCTTAATTAAAATCATCTCAGGCTTGCTGAAAGCGGATTCTGGTATCGTGAACGTATTAGGTAAGGATGTCTGCTGCTTAACGTCGAAGGAAATGGACGCCCTGCGCCTGAAGATTGGTTTCTCTTTTCAGAATAGCGCGTTGTATGATAGCATGACTGTAAAAGAGAACCTTGAATTTCCGCTGGTTCGGCACGCCAAACACATGACGCAGAAAGAGCGCGACGACCTGATAGATGTTATACTGGATGCCGTTGGTCTGGCACAAACAATCGATCAGATGCCTTCTGAGTTATCTGGGGGGCAGCGGAAACGCATTGGCATAGCACGCACACTTATTCTGCGCCCAGAAATAATGCTGTACGATGAACCGACGGCTGGTCTGGACCCAATTACGTGCATAGACATAAACAATCTAATAAATGAGGTACAGCGCAGGTTTAACACCTCCTCTATTATCATTACCCACGACCTTACCTGTGCCCGTGCTGTAGGCGACCGACTGGTCATGCTGCTAGATGGACAGTTTCAGCGGGACGGCACTTTTGAGGAAGTTTTCAATTCAGAAGACAAGCGTGTAAAAGCATTCTATAACTACAACTTTACAGACTAAATGGGTACTGCAGAAAATAAACGTTCCGTGTTAGTAGGCATTTTCGTCCTGCTGGCAATTACAATACTTTTGGTAGGCATTTTTACATTGGGTGGGCAGCAAAAGCGCTTCAGCAGTAGCATTACTCTAACTGCCGTGTTCGATGATGTAGGTGGCCTTAAACCAGGAAACAACGTCTGGTTTTCGGGTGTTAAAATCGGAACTGTCAAAAACATCAGCCTCTTCGGAAGTTCTCAGGTACTGGTAACCTTAAACGTTGAGGAAAGTGTACAGGAATATATTCGAGAGAATGCTGTTGCACGCATCAGTTCTGAAAGCTTTATCGGTAACAAAAACATTGTTATTGAGGGTGGCACACAAGAAGCATCTCCTGTAGAGGATGGCGCTAGAATTATGGCAGAAAACCCACTAGACACCGATGCGTTGATCGAGAAGCTTCAGGAGAATAACAACAACCTTGTGGCCATTACGGGTAACCTGAAACAGCTGACAGGCAATCTGGTGAAGGGCCAGGGAACCATTGGCAGGCTTTTAACGGATTCTACCATGGCTGACGATTTAGGAGCGATGGTTGCTAACCTGCAAAGAACCTCCCAAAACAGTGTAGCCGCATCCAGATCTTTAAATCAATTTACTTCTAAGCTTAACACGCCTGGCGGTTTGGCTAACCAGGTTTTAACAGACACAACGGTTTATAGCCAATTGAGGCAATCGATGGCTCAGCTACAAGAGGCAACAAATTCAGCAGCGGCCTTAACAGAAAACCTACGGGAAACCAGCACCAGGCTGAACAACGAGAACAATGCACTGGGTGTGTTGCTGCAAGACGAAGAGTTTGCCCGTAACCTGCAAAACACCATGCAAAATTTAGAAACCAGCTCCCAAAAATTTGATGAAAACATGGAAGCTTTGCAAAGTAACATCTTGTTCAGAGGCTTCTTCAGACGCAGAGATAAGGAAGAAGCCAAACAGCAGGAGCAACAACAAGAACAGCAAAATCAGTAATCCACTTTTTTACTCATGATTAAAGATTGTTGCTCTTCACTGATTTTTTAAAAGGTTTGCTTCTGATATACAAAAAGTATTCGGGTTTATAAACGGTGCACACAGACAAAAAGAAAAGGCGCTGGCAATTATTTGCCAGCGCCTTTTTAATGTCATCCTATAGTTAAGAAACTACAGTTGGGCTTTTATCTTTTCCAGCACCTCTTCAAACTCTTCTTTGGTGTACTTCTGTTTGTTGGCAAAATCCATGTCCTGCATGCCGTTTAGCGGAATGAGATGTACGTGTGCGTGGGGTACCTCTAAGCCCACAACAGCCACTCCTACTCTTTTGCAAGGCACTGCCTTCTCTACTGCCGCAGCTACTCTTTTGGCAAAAGACATCAGGCCCAAGTATAGTTCATCATCCAAATCGAAGATGTAATCAATCTGCTGCTTCGGTATTACCAAGGTGTGGCCTTTAGTAGTCGGGAATACGTCCAGAAAAGCAAGGTAGCGGTCGTCTTCTGCTATTTTATAGGCAGGAATCTCACCATTTACAATCTTTGTGAATATCGAAGCTTCCATAGGTTAACGGCTGATTTCTAAAATTTCAAACTCTATCTTACCTGCTGGTATGGTAATTTCGGCTTTGTCGCCCACGCTCTTGCCCAACAGTCCTTTGCCAATCGGAGATTTTACAGAAATTTTTCCAGCAGCCAAATCAGCCTCTTCTTCCGCTACTAAAGTGTAGTCTACCACCATGTTATTCTTCAGGTTCTTGATCTTTACTTTAGATAGAATAAGCGCTTTGCTGCTGTCCAGGTTAGACTCGTCAATCAGGCGGGCGTTGCCTACAATCTCCTCCATCTTGGAAATCTTCAGCTCCAGGTGGCCTTGTGCATCCTTGGCAGCGTCGTATTCAGCATTCTCGCTCAGGTCTCCTTTGTCGCGAGCCTCAGCCAGCTGGCGTGCTACCTCGGCACGTCCTTTTGTTTTGAGCTCTGCCAGTTCGTCCTTTAATTTCTGCAAACCTTCAGCAGTGTAATAAGAAATCTTGCTCATAGTAGTATCGTCTTCTCGTTTAAAACACAAAAACAAAAAGAACGGTTATGGCCTGCATAACCGTTCTTTTTGCCAAATATGTAAATTTATTTAATCTCTTTTTCAGTAGCAGGAAGTAAAATTACTTTAACTGCTCTAGTTTAGCATATGCTTTACTTTATGAAACATATAAAACCATTGGGCAACTCCCGCTGTGTTCTGATATAAGGCAAATATACGTTTAATTTAATACAGAGCAAAGTGTTTAAGCCCTGATTCTTCTGACGTTTAAACACTTTCTGCGATCGCTCTAACTGTAAATATATACGTTCAAGCTCCGTAAATGTGTTGTGCTCAGGTAGGTTTGTCTCTATCAGTCTCACTTTTAGCACCTCTTCAATTACCAGCACGGCATCCGTTAGAAACACAACCCTTACACTCCTAGGTTAATGCTGCAACTGCCAAAACATATCTTTTCAGCCTTGCAATTATAAAGCTTATGTTAAAGAATTGTTTTGAAGCTACTCACCATGTAGCACCTGCTTGATTTTCTCTACCAGCACCTCGTTTATCTTCACATAAGATTCGTGTGTCCAGCCTGCAATGTGCGGCGTAAGCAGTACATTATCAGCAGATGCAAGAAAATTGAAATTTGCCTGTTGCTCCGCAGTCAGGGTTTTGAGTTTTTCGTTCTCCAACACATCCAGGGCTGCGCCTTTTATAGTACCTGTTTTCAGGTGCTGCACGAGTGCCTCCTGGTCCACTACTTCTCCTCTAGACGTGTTGATAAACCACACCTGCTTCTTCAACCCTTTAAGAAATCTATCATTTATTAAATGATGATTATCAGGGATATATGGAATGTGCAAAGTAATAACATCTGCTTCGGCCTGTAGCGCTTCTAATGAAACCACCTCGGCAGGCACATCTATTTTTTCAGGAGCAAACCGATCGTAGGCCATAATGCGGCAGCCAAAGCCTGTAAGAAGCCTTGCAAAACTCTGCCCCATATTACCATACCCGATAACACCGATGGTTTTGCCGCCCAACTCTTCGCCTCTGTTTTCTTCGCGAAGCCACACCTTCTCCCGCACCTGTTTGTCGGCCCTATTCATGTTTCGCATCAGCGACAGTAGCATACCCAAAGCATGCTCTCCCACTGCCTGACGGTTTCCCTCGTTGGCACCCAATACAGGTATGCCCATTTGCTCCAGCTTCTCCACTTCAATATTATCGAGTCCTGCTCCTGCCCTGGCTACAAATTTGAGTTTCGTAGCAAGCGCAATGGTGTCAGAAGTTATCCGCATTTTAGAACGCACAATCAAACCATCCATGTCAGCTAAGGCCTGCTTTACATCTGTCGGATTTATGTTGGGTTTATACACAACTTCTACTCCTATGCTTTCCAGCAGCGGAAATATATTGGGGTGCAGTTCATCTATAATCAGAATTCGGAAAGTAGCAGCAGACATAATATATATTTGATTTATATCTACAAATTTACAGCCATACGCACAACTTACAAGCAGAACTGCTATGCAGAGGTGAGAAGTTGTTTTAGCAGGTTGGTTGAAGGATGAAAAGCAGATCTATTTCTCGCCTGGAGTTTATTTAACTTAACAAGAAGTTACTCCTAGACTCTGTTACAAATTATACAGCATATGCGCCACGGCAAAATAAATGGTGAGCCCAAGCAAATCGTTGGCCGTGGTAATAAAAGGCCCTGCAGCCACCGCAGGATTGATACCAAACCTATCCAGCACCATGGGTGTGATTGTGCCCATGAGTGAGGCCAACAGCACCACCGAAAATAAGGCAACAGATACCACCAAAGAAAGAGTAAGTTCTCTTCTAAATAGATAAGTGAAGCTAAAAACAAGAATAGAAATGATAGCAGCATTTAGTAGCGCCACTAGCAGTACTTTCAGAATACGTTGGGCAAAATTCTCGAACATTACCTCGTTCGAGGACAAGGTTTGGATAATGATGGACGAAGACTGAATACCGACATTACCGCCTGTGGCCGTTATGAGCGGCACAAAAAGGGCAACAGCAGGTAACAGAGCGATATCTTCCTCAAACAAGCCCATAAACTGGGCAGCCAGCAAGCCGCCCACCATACCAATAATCAACCAGGGCAAGCGCGAGCGGGAAATACGGAATACACTATCGTCTTCCTCCACATTCTCGGTGATACCTGTCATGAGTTGGCGGCTCAGTTCAGCCTGCTCCTGCATTACATCCACCACGTCGTCTATGGTAATGCGCCCCAGCAACCTGCCTTGTATATTCACCACGGGTATCGACTCTAAGTCGTACTTGCGCATCACACTTACCACCTCTCCTTCGTCACGGAATGACTCGATGGAGATGACGTCTTCGTTGTAGATGTCCTTTACCAGCCTGGCGTCTTTAGCCAGCAGCAGCGTTTTTACACTTACTCTGCCAACCAAAATATCTTTATTATCGACAACGTACACAGTATAGATGCGCTCCACATCCTCTGCCTGCCGCCTTATCTCTTCTATACATTGGCGCACGCGCCAGTACAGGTTCACCTTGATAAGTTCTTTTGCCATAAGGCCACCCGCACAGTCTTCATCGTAGCGTAGTAGGTCCAGAATGGCGGCAACTTTTTCGTCGTTGTCCAGCAGAGCAATTACCTCTTCGCGGGTCTGCACACTCTGCTCATTCAGAATGTCTACGGCGTCGTCAGAGTCCATCAGGTTTACATAGCGGGCAACCTCCTGGCTCGTGAAGTTTTGTAGAAAATCCGTTCGTATGTCATAGTCCAGGGCGGAGAGTATCTCAGAACCAACTTCTGGCGGCAGCAAATCCATCACGTACTTCGATTCCTGCGTGTCCAGTTCGTACAGCACCGTCGTGATATCGGCGGGGTGCATCTCGGCCATCGTCTCCAGAATATAGCTATTGTTTTTCAGCTCAATGGCCTCTTCTACCTGATCTATATATTCACGTGTGATTTCTACCTGCATGGGGTTACTTGTTCTGCTCTACCAGCTGGGTTAATTCAATAAAATCCTGCACCGAAAGCTGCTCGGCTCGCTTATCGAAAACAGGTTGTGCAGTAACTTCTGGTGGCAAATTAAACGTTTTAAGGCAGTTTCGCAGCGTTTTGCGTCTTGTTCCGAAACTCGATTTCACCACCGAAAAGAAAAGCTTCTCATCGCAAGGCAAGCTTTCCCGCTCATTCCGCACCAGGCTTATTACGCCAGACTTCACTTTCGGCGGCGGATGGAACACATGCTCATGCACAGTGAACTTATAATCTATGGTGTAGAAAGCCTGCAGCAACACGCTCAGTATACCATAGGTTTTAGAGCCAGGAGGCGCGGCAATACGCTCAGCCACTTCTTTCTGAATCATACACACCACCTCAGGCACCACCTCGCGGTGCTCCAGCACTTTAAAAAAGATTTGGCTCGATATGTTGTAAGGGAAGTTTCCAATGACAGCGAACTTGCCAGGAAAAAGCTTGCTCAGGTCCGTCTTCAGAAAATCAGCTGAAATAATACGCTCCTGCAGCTGCGGAAAATGCTTTTTTAAATAAGCGATGGATTCACGATCTATATCAACTACGGTGGTGCTGTACTCCTGGTGCTGCAGCAGGTACTTTGTAAGCACGCCCATGCCAGGACCTATCTCCAGCACATCCTGCACACCCTGCGGCAGTGTCAGTTGGTCTACTATTTTCATCGCAATGTTCTGGTCTACCAGAAAATGCTGCCCCAGGTGCTTCTTCGGACTTACTTTGCTCACGGTTTATAATTAGTGGTTTGAAGTATAAAGTATACTTTTTGCCTCAAACCCGTTATACCATTTTAAATACTGCTGAAACCGTACTTTCGTAGAAAGTACTGCTTTTCGCATTACGTATTATACTTACTATATTGCAGCGTCAAAGATACAAAGACAAATGCCAACACAACTCAAATACAGCACAAGCTTGATAAAAAACACCGATTTCGCCCTCATTGCACAGGCAGATCAGGTGGCACAGCTCGAAGAACTGCAGCCAGAGGAGCTACAGTATGTGCAGCAACAGGTATCACAGAAGGCAAAACTCATATCGTTGAACCGTTACCTGCACCGCATTTACGTGGTCATTCAGCCAGACGCTAAAACTGACAGTACTCTGAAAGAGGGCCTGCGCAAGGCTGGTTATAGTTTACTGAAGCAGGTAAAAGCCGACAAGGTGGAGGAGCTGACAATAGTAGACAAAACGGCAAAACGCGCCGCTTTATACTTGGCTGAAGGCATCTACCTGAGCAACTACGAGTTTCAGAAGCATAAAACCAAGGACGTTAAACCAAGTCCGCTTAAAACCATAATCGTAGTAGACCCTGAGCTAACTGAGCAGGACATAGCACAACTGGCGACAGTACTAGAAGGTGTGTATATTGCCCGCGACCTGGTAAACGAACCGCACAGTCACCAAACTGCTCACCAGCTAAGCGAGCAGTTCGAACTACTAGGGCAAGAAGCAGGCTTTAAGACCGAAGTACTGGACGAGCTGAAAATACAAGCCCTAAAAATGGGTGGCCTGTTGGCTGTGAACCAAGGGTCTGAAGATCCGCCAACTTTTACCATAATGGAGTGGAAGCCTGAAAACGCCAAGAACTCCAAACCCTACATTTTGGTGGGTAAAGGTGTGGTATACGATACAGGCGGCCTCAGCCTTAAGCCAACTCCGAACTCCATGGACTACATGAAATCGGATATGGCAGGAGCCGCAGTTGTGGCGGGCACGCTATATGCGGTAGCTAAAAACAAACTACCTATACATGTAATTGGCTTGGTACCAGCTACAGATAACCGCCCAGGCGGAAATGCAGTAGCGCCAGGCGATGTAATTACCATGTTCAGCGGCATGTCTGTAGAAGTAATGAATACCGATGCCGAAGGACGCTTAATATTAGCTGATGCACTTTGCTTCGCGAAGAAGTATGATCCAGCATTAGTGGTAGACTTGGCGACACTGACAGGTTCTGCCATGCGAGCTGTGGGTAAAGAAGGTTTAGTGGTGATGGGAACGGCTGGCGAGGAAGTGATGGCAGGCCTGAAAAAAGCAGGCGACGAAGTATACGAGCGCACCGTAGAGTTTCCGCTTTGGGATGAATATAAAGAACAGTTGAAATCTGACATTGCAGATATAAAAAACTTGGGCGGACCAGATGCGGGGCATATTACGGCAGGCAAATTTTTGGAGGTGTTTACCGATTACCCTTGGGTGCATTTTGATATTGCGGGAACAGCTTACCTCCACAGTGAAGACGCTTACCGCGGCAAATTGGCTACGGGATCAGGTATACGCCTGCTTTACAATTTCCTCAGCTCCCAGTCAGAAAAATAGAGAATGGACAACAAGCATAAAACGAGATTAGGTATCACCATAGGCGACACCAATGGCATCGGGCCTGAGGTGATTGTTAAAACATTATCAGATCAGCGCATCCTGAATTACTGCACACCTGTCATCTATGCATCAGCAGGTTTGATGAACAAAGTGCGTAAAAGCCTGAACGCTGATCATTTTCATTTTCAGCAGGCTGCTTCTGCCGAGGCGTTAGTGCCACGAAAGATAAACGTGGTCAATTGCTGGGAAGAAGACCCAGAACTAGAGCCAGGCACTCCTACTCCAGCTTCTGGCAAAGCATCTCTTGATTCACTTTTGGCGGCTAGCAAAGATTTGAAGGCTGGCTTGATAGATGGTATCGTAACGGCTCCTATTGACAAGGATAACATTCAGGCCGAGGATTTCAAGTTTCCTGGTCATACTGAATTCCTTACCTCTTACTTTGATGCTGCCGATAGCCTGATGCTACTCGTGAGCGGCGATTTGCGTGTGGCTACCGTTACGGGACACATCCCGGTAAAAGACGTAGCAAGCAAACTCAGCTTCGACCTGCTCATCCGTAAAATTACCATCCTTACAGAATCGCTGCGCAGAGACTTTGGCATACTTAAGCCGCGCATTGCGGTGCTGGGCCTTAACCCGCACGCAGGCGAAAAAGGCCTGCTGGGAACAGAAGAAACGGACATTATTCGACCAGCTGTACTGTATCTGAAAGAAAAAGGGCATTTAGTCTTCGGCCCCTTCCCTGCCGACGGCTTTTTTGGAATGCGCCAGTACCAGCAGGTGGATGCGGTGCTCTCTATGTACCACGACCAGGGTCTTATTCCGTTTAAAACGCTGGCCATGGAAAGCGGCGTGAACTATACGGCAGGTTTATCGGTGGTTCGCACCTCCCCCGACCATGGTACTGCGTATGATATTGCAGGTAAGCAGCTTGCCGATGAAACCTCTTTCAGAGAAGCTTTGTTTCTTGCCTGCGACATCGTAAAAAAGCGTGTAAGCGAGCAAATGCCTGCTGTATAATATAGCTTAGGTGTTTTATTTCTCAAAATAATATTCTAATTTTGCGTCTTGCAATAAAAAGTCGGTAGTGAAAAAGGAAAAAGAATTTGAAATCGGCATTGCCAAACTTAGTAATAAGATCCATTATTACGAGTTTGAGCTAGATGACACATTCTTTGAACTTTTCGGGACGGAGATTATTCAAGGAGGAAAGCTACTGGCCAAAGTGGAACTAGATAAGACAGAAACGCTGCTTACCTTCCATTTTGACATAAAAGGACATGTGCGCCTTATCTGCGACAGAAGTCTGGAGGAATTTGATTATCCATTAGACATTCAGCAGGTTTTCAGAATCCGCTACGGAGAAGAAGACGCTGAACTAGACGATGATCTGTGGCAAATAAAAAGCAACACACAGTCCATTAACATTGCGCAGCACCTGTACGATTACATAGGATTATCGCTGCCAATGAAGAAGCTACACCCTCGCTTTGTGGAGGAGATGGAAAACGATGAGGATAACGACGAAGATATACTCATCTACAGTTCCAGAGACCATGACAAAGAAGGTGATGACGAGAATGATGAAGACGATGAGGATGATGATATTGACCCACGTTGGAACGCTCTCCGCAACCTGAATTAAGTTTAAAGAAGTATAAAATATTAAATAACAGCAAGTAAATTTTTAACTAAAAATGGCACATCCTAAACGTAAGATTTCGAAGACCAGAAGAGATAAGAGAAGAACTCATCAAAAACTTTCTGAGAAAGCCATTGCTATCTGCCCTACTACAGATACTCCTCACTTGTATCACCACGCTTATGTGGTAGAAGGTGACCTGTATCACAAAGGCAAACTGGCAATCAAAAATTATACAGCGAACGCCCAGTAAGCAATAGCCTACTTTTTTTAGTTCTGTATAATTTAACACTACCCAGTACATGAGGATCGCCTTAGACGCTATGGGCGGTGACTTTGCACCAGAAGCTATTATAAAAGGTGCTTTGTTAGCCCTAGAGCAGCTCGACAAAGATTATGAAATCTTACTTATCGGTAAGGAAGACATTATCCAATCACTGCTAAAAAATTATGGTTATACTGGCGATGGCATTAAAGTTATAAATGCCACACAGGTGATAGAAATGGGAGAACATCCCACGAAAGCACTTACCCAGAAACCTGACTCCAGCATTGCCATTGGCTATGGATTGCTTAAAGCGCAGAAAGCACATGCTTTTTGCAGCGCAGGCAATACAGGAGCTATGCTAGTTGGAGCAATGTTTAGCGTTAAAGCGATTGAGGGTATATTAAGACCCACTATAGCTAGTCTGGTTCCTAAACTGAAAGGTGGATTTGGAATTATGCTTGATGTTGGCGCCAATGCCGACTGTAAGCCCGAGGTACTCGAACAATTCGGGGAAATCGGTTCCATTTACGCTAAGTATGTATTGGAAATAGAAAACCCTAAAGTGGGCTTGATGAACCTTGGGGAAGAGGAAGGTAAAGGCACTGTAAATTTACAGGCCGCTTACCAACGCCTTAAGGCAAACCCAATCGTTAATTTTATTGGCAACATTGAAGGCAGAGATGTCTTCAATGATAAAGCTGATGTAATAGTATGCGACGGCTACACGGGTAACATTATCCTGAAGATGGCAGAGTCTATCTACGAAATCATGAACGAGAAGAACATGCATGATCCGTTCTTCGACTACTTTAATTATGAGGCCGTAGGTGGAAGCCCTATTTTGGGTATAAATGGTGTTGCCGTTATAGGACATGGTGTTTCCAGTCCGTTAGCGGTATGCAACATGGTACTGCAGGCGCAAAGAATGGTAGCCTCCAACATTTCAGAACGTTTCAGAAAAAATATTACCGCGTAAAGCGTTGATTCTAAGAATCAAAAGGAATAAAGCTTGGCATACGCTGTTCAGTTTCTAATTAAAAGCTGACGGTATATGCCAAGTTTTTTTATACCTTGCCAGCCGTATTTTTAACCTAAAGACCTTTTTACACCATGAGTAAAATTACTGCCGCCATTACAGGTGTTAGTGGCTATGTACCTGAGTACGTCCTGACGAACAAGGAACTTGAGACGTTGGTAGAGACAAATGATGAATGGATTGTTTCCAGGACTGGTATCAAGGAAAGGCGAATATTAAAGGGTGAAGGCTTAGGTACTTCTCATATTGCGGTTCCTGCCGTAAAAGAGCTTCTTAAAAAAACAAACACAAAACCAGAAGAAGTTGATCTTCTTATTTGTGCTACCACAACCCCAGACATGGTTTTTCCAGCCACAGCTAACCTTATTACTGCTGAGGTTGGTGCTGTAAATGCATTTGGCTACGACCTGCAGGCTGCCTGTTCAGGTTTTCTTTTTGCAGTGGCTACTGGAGCTAAATTCGTGGAGTCTGGTCAGTACAAAAAAGTGATCATAGTAGGCGCCGATAAAATGTCTTCTATCATTGACTATACTGACAGAGCAACCTGCATCATTTTTGGTGATGGTGGCGGTGCAGTTATGTTAGAGCCAAACACAGAAGGCTTAGGCATACAAGACCAGATACTGAAGTCGGATGGTTCTGGAGCTCCATTCCTGCACATGAAAGCAGGTGGTAGCCGTAAACCAGCCACTATAGAAACCGTTCAGGCCCGAGAGCATTTTGCTTTTCAGGAAGGCCAGACGGTGTTTAAATTTGCTGTGAAAGGTATGGCTGATGTTGCCGCAGAGGTAATGGAGCGTAATAACCTAACAGCAGACGACGTAGCCTGGCTCGTTCCGCACCAAGCGAACAAGCGTATAATTGAAGCTACAGCCAACCGTATGGGAGTAGGCAGCGACAAGGTTATGCTAAACATTGAGCGCTACGGAAACACCACAAGCGGTACAATTCCACTTTGCCTGTGGGAGTATGAAAATCAGATGAAAAAAGGTGACAACATCATTCTGGCTGCTTTTGGAGGTGGCTTTACCTGGGGTTCTATTTACCTGAAGTGGGCTTACGATCCGAAGTAAAAATATTGTTTACAGAGACAAAAAAAGCGGCTTAACGGCCGCTTTTTTTGTCTCTACGGTTTATGATCAGTTCAACCTAAATGTTATACTGTAACAAGAGGTAGAAGATGAAGCATATTTTAAAAGGAAAAGGTGGTTCTTATTCTTAGTAAGTAAAAATTTATATCTTGCTTATAGTATATGCGTAGTCAAACTATAAGTAAGATATAAAGTACAAGTGTTCACAAACACAGAAACTAGTAAAAAACTGCCCATGACTTTCGAACCTTCTTCCGTCTCTGAAATTCTGCAAAACAGCCAACCTGCCGAAAAATGGCAACAGCTACTTGTTCAAATAATTGAAGCCTTTGATTGTACTACAGGTACGATCCATACTTTAAATAAAAGTACGGGTTTGTTGGAACTACAAGCACAACAAGGTATTCCCGAGTTTTTGTTGCCTAAGATGGAAACAATTCCTGTAGGAAAAGGCATGGCTGGTATTGCCGCTGAACGCCGACAACCCGTGGAGATGTGTAACCTACAAACCGACGAATCTGGCGTGGCACGACCTGCTGCAAAGGAAACGCGCGTTGAGGGTTCCATTGCTGTTCCGATGCTATTGGATGGAGAACTGTATGGTACATTCGGTATTGCAAAACCTATCCCCTACGACTTTACAGAAGAAGAAACCAATACACTGATGCAAATTGGGCAGGAAATGAGCCGCTACATAAAAACAAGCACTACTCAGCCATCATAGGGTGCCAAAAGAAGGGGCTTGGGACTATAGCATTTAGCTTGCCTCTTACTCATTATAGAGCTGATTTATTGTTGAGACCAGCAAATGTTAAAACAACGTTTTTATAGTTAATGCTAATTTGCTTTTATCTATAGATATCAGAAGTTAATCCTGTCCGTTCTTAACAACATTTCCGGTATATTAACTAACTTTGCTTGCAAGACAGCGATTAGAACAATATTTTTATCATTCAATAGCACTATAGATATACAACATTACTATGGCAACTACTGCTGACATTAGAAATGGAGTGTGCATGGAATTCAACAACGATTTGTACGTTGTTACCGAGTTTCAGCACGTCAAGCCAGGCAAAGGCCCTGCCTTTGTTAGAACGAAGCTTAAGAACATCAGAACTGGTAAGGTAATCGACAATACTTTTTCTGCTGGTCACAAAATTACAACAGCTCGTGTGGAGCAGCGCCCTCACCAGTTCATCTACAAAGATGATCTAGGCTACAACTTCATGGACATGAACACTTTTGAGCAAGTGGCTTTAGAGGAAAGAATGGTGCCTTTCGCCGATTTGATGAAAGAAGGTCAGGAAGTAACAATCCTATACCATGCTGAAACAGAAACGCCGCTTACATGCGAAATTCCTCCATTTGTAGAGCTTACCATTACCTACACAGAGCCAGGCCTGAAAGGCGACACAGCCACCAATGCTTCTAAACCAGCCATCGTAGAAACGGGTGCCACCATTCAGGTGCCGCTTTTTATTGGCCAGGACGAAAAAATAAAAGTAGACACTCGTACTTATTCTTACGCAGAGAGAGTAAAATAATATATGAAAGCTAAAGAAATCCAGGATCTAATCGACTTCATCGCCAAGTCTGGTCTTAACAAAGTTAACATCGAAACAGAAGAGTTTAAAATCTCTGTTAAGCGTGACCCAGACCAGAAAGTTAAATATGTAAAAGACTCTGGCGCAGCCAGTGCTCCTGCACCAGTAGCGGCTCCTCAGCCACTGCCTGCTCCTGCGGCGGCGGCTCCTGCTACTCCATCCGCACCTGCTGCTCCTGCCGCTAACGATGAGAGCAAGTATGTTGCCATTAAAGCTCCAATGATCGGTACATTCTACCGTTCATCTACTCCTGAGTCACCTTCGTTTGTAAACGTTGGAGACGAAGTAAAGCAGGGCCAGGTGATCTGCATTATAGAAGCCATGAAACTTTTCAACGAAATTGAATCAGAGGTATCTGGTAAAATCGTTAAAGTATTGGTAGACAACGCCAGCCCTGTAGAATACGATCAGCCGTTATTCCTGGTAGATCCTAGCTAACACAATGATTTAAAATTTGAAAATGTAGAAATTTGAAAATGGAGATGGTATTGATCGTCTCCATTTTTATGTCATTCAGGCTTCAAATCTTTACATCTCCAAATCTTCAAATTTCCAAATCTGATATTATGTTCAAGAAAATACTCATAGCCAACCGTGGCGAAATTGCGCTGCGCATTATCCGTACTTGTAAGGAAATGGGCATCAAAACAGTAGCTGTTTATTCTACTGCCGATAAAGAAAGTTTACATGTTCGCTTTGCAGATGAGGCGGTATGTATTGGTCCACCATCAAGTACGCTGTCTTACTTAAACATTCCCAACTTAATTGCTGCTGCCGAAATAACAAACGCAGACGCGATACACCCAGGCTACGGTTTCTTGTCTGAGAATGCTGAATTCTCTAGAATCTGTGCCGAAAATAACATCAAATTCATTGGTGCATCCCCAGAGATGATCAACTCGATGGGTGATAAAGCTTCGGCTAAAGCTACCATGAAAAAAGCTGGTGTGCCGACTATTCCTGGTTCTGAGGGTTTGCTTAGCTCCATGGAAGAAGGTATTAAGCTGGCAAGTAAAATCAAGTATCCTGTTATCATCAAAGCAACAGCTGGCGGTGGTGGCCGTGGTATGCGCATCATCAAACGTGAAGAAGACTTTGAGAAAGCATGGAACGATGCCCGCACGGAGTCTAAAGCAGCGTTTGGTAATGATGGCATCTACTTAGAAAAATTTGTAGAAGAGCCTCGTCACATCGAGATACAGCTTATTGGTGACCAGCACGGGCAGGTAGCTCACCTTTCAGAACGTGACTGCTCTATTCAGCGCCGCCACCAGAAGCTGGTAGAAGAAACACCGTCTCCGTTCATTACAGATGAGCTTCGCGAGAAAATGGGACAAGCTGCCATAGCTGGTGCAAAGGCCATTAACTACGAAGGTGTAGGTACTATTGAGTTCCTGGTAGACAAAAACCGTGACTTCTACTTTATGGAGATGAACACGCGTATACAGGTAGAGCACCCCATAACAGAAGAGGTAATTGATTACGACCTGATCAAGGAGCAAATAAAAGTAGCCGCAGGCCACAAGCTTAGCGGGAAGAATTACTACCCTAAAATGCACGCTATCGAGTGCCGTATCAACGCCGAAGATCCAAAGAATGGCTTCCGCCCTTCACCAGGTAAAATAACATCACTGCATTTGCCAGGAGGCCACGGCGTGCGTATCGATTCACATGTTTACTCAGGTTATGTAATTCCGCCAAACTACGATTCAATGATTGCAAAGCTGATAGTAAGTGCACAAACGCGCGAAGAGGCCTTAGTTAAAATGAAACGTGCATTAAGCGAGTTTTATATTGAAGGAATCAAAACGACTGTACCTTTTCATCTAAAACTGATGGACGACGAAGGCTTTAAGAATGGTAACTTCACTACCTCCTACCTTGATAACTTCGATTTCAGCTCCTTAGACTAATTTTATATTTCTTATAAAAAAAGCCCCAGTCTCACCACTGGGGCTTTTTTTATGGCTCATGTAACCAAAAAAGTCATTTTTAAGTCTTATATTGTATAATCTAAATCTTTATATTCTAGCTGCTTGTAGAAAAGGTATACCCTCTTTTAGCTACTGACACTGTAAGCTTACTTTGTTGAGTTTGCTGCTACACAACCACCTGCATAAGCATACGCTGGTTTCTATTAGTAGTACGCCTGAAGCAGCAGAATTACGGTCGGTTCTAATTACTTGATTTTTTCAAGTCTGATCTACATTGAAAAAAGTAAAATATATAGGTGAAAAACCGTGCTGGGGGAGTGTTAAACTTTAAAATGGAATTATCTAAAAGTTGTAGTTTTATCGTATTAAAAACAACAGGCAATATTATAGCTGCTTTTATAGTGTTACTGTTGTCCACATCGCTGGCCCATTCACAGGGTTTGTTAGATGCTAGGGTACTCACGCTTCAAGGGGCAGTTGAGCTAGCCAAAGGAAAGCAGATGCTGGGTGCAAAACGTGCCGATGAGATAGCTGAAAAACGCTACAACATCACGAAGTCAAGGTACTTGATGGGCAAAGTAAGTATACTGGATTTAAATGTTGCCACCGAAGAGCGAACTGATAAAGCTACCCGTAGCTTTATCAGTTCGCTCTGGAGCTTCTGGTCTGCCTATTACACCCTCCGCAGGCTTACCCTCTACGACTTCGAACGGAATATGGCGCTGGTGCAAGAAATACCAGAGTAGGTGCTAAATAATTTTTATGAAGCAGGTTTACTTGATAATGAACTGTTCCTCATCAGTAAGCAAAATATACATCTCTAATTTCCTGTAAAACAAAAAGCCTGGCGAAAGCCAGGCTTAACAAAATATTCTGTATAGTACAAACTAAACTTTCGTAGGGTTCTCCTCTTCCATGAGTTGCTCTAAACTACTGTACCAGCTTTCGCCATATTTTCTGATAAGCGGCTCCTTCAGGAACTGATACACACGTACACCTAAATCTTCGCCAAAGCTACAGGCGGCGCTGCAAATGCTCCAACGGTCGTAATTCAAGGCTTCAAAACCATCGTACTTGCTGATTCGGATTGGGTATAAGTGGCAGGAAATCGGTTTTTGCCAATCAATTTTGCCATCTAGATAAGCTTGTTCAATGCCGCACTTTAGCATCAGGTTATCATCGTAAGTGGCAAAAGCGCATTCTCTGTTACCTATTGTGGGCGTGGAATAGTCTCCTTCAAAATCCATCACATACAATCCCTGCTCATCTATAGCTTTTTTACCAGCATCCGATAAGTATGGCTTTATAACGTCGTAATTTTGCTCTAGTATAACCAACTCCTCCCCTTCTAAAGGAGCTCCTAAGTCACCTTCTACACAGCAGGCTCCTTTGCATTTCTCTAAATTGCAGACAAAGAACTTATCGCGAACATCGTCGCTTATAACGGTATTTTGATGGATTATCATGATCTAAAGACAAATAGCTTTGGGATAAAGAACAAAAACTGCTGTTTCTGTTAAATAAAGAAGACAAAGGTAGCCAGAAATAAGTTTAAACAGATGCCAGACTTTACAAGTTAGGGAGTGTAATTTAAACTGTGTCATTTCCATATTTCAAT
>NZ_JAJJWH010000028.1 GCF_020907245.1 Pontibacter harenae
ATAAACTCGCTTTGCAGAAAAGTTATGAAACAGGATAAGGCCTCTAGGCTCGTGCTTACTATCACAAGGCCTCTGGCCTTGAAAAACCTACAAATACCCTAAACCATTTACAAAAGGCTTTACTTCCAAATCCCCAGCAACCTTCTCAACACCAGGATCTCGCCCAAATGATAAGCGTTATGTTCAGCTACAAGCATCGCTTCGCGGAGTAAGTTTTGCCCGCTTCCATGAGCGAAGGGTTCGAAAAGATCGTTGTTCTGGTCTTGTACCAGTTGCACCATAGCGGCAAGCCCTTCTTTGATAGAGTTGATACTTGCATGTAGTGCGGCCTGGTTAGAGGGGACATCTTCTGTTGGCCAGTAGCCCTCAGGCCACGCAGGTGACTCATAAGAAGGATTTCGGCTGAACTCCAGAATGTCGTATAATGCAATGCGCAGGTGTTCTATGAGTTTCCAGAGCGTGTAAGGTAGTTCGGGTACTTTTTTACCTGCATCTTCTGCTGAGATTCCATCGAGTAGTTCATCAAGGGGAGTAAACGCCTGCCCACCCTGCATCAGTTTAACTAACTGATTTCGTAGTTGCTGATCATGTTCCATAGCACTTGTTAAGTTGTTCTATGAAATAAACGGGAATTTAAGCGGTGGGTATTTTGAAAGTGGTATTTTGATATTAGCCTCTGCTTCTTGATCCAACCACCCCCTGCCCCTCCTTTTCTAAGGCGGGGAGATCTTCTTACTGAAGCAACAGCTGTTCCCAAGTAGCCAACTTGCATCAGGCCACACTACTAGTTACCGCTTCGCTCAAACTGGCGGTAGGTATAGATTGTATTGATGAAAACTTCGTTTTTTCCCTTCATAGTTAATTTGGGAAATGTTCGATAACTTAACCAAATACGCTGCAGTACACCTTTAATTTCTAATTTCTCTATTAGTTTTTCAGCTTAAAGAACAGCTGTGAAATGGGTATTAGCATAAGTCCTGAGAGGGCGAAGGTGATAAAGGCAAACTTTAGGCTGGTAGCATGGGCAATGTAGCCGATCAGCGGTGGTCCCATCAGCATACCAACTATACCGTAAGTTACAATAAGAGAAAGGGCTATGCCTGGAGAATACTTTTTGGAGGCACCTGCCAACGTGTACGTCATGGGTATAACAGAGGCTGTGCCAAATCCTACAAGCGAAAAACCGATCATGGCTGGCCAGAAGCTTGGGAAGAGGATGGCCAGTGTAATGCCGCAAAAGATAAGTGTTGCGCTGAAAATATACGTCTTCGGCATGCCGATCCTGTCGATGATCTTATCTGAAATAAATCTGGAGAGCGCCATGAATGACATGAAAATCAGGTAACCAGCCGTGAACACATCTTCTTTTACCACCTGCTGGAAATAGATGCCGCTCCAGTCGAACATGCCTCCTTCACAAACGGCAGCAAAGAATACGAGCAGGCCCAGGTACAGAATATAAGGATCTGGCTTGCCAAAAGCGAGTTTGTTACCAGAGGTGGCTTTGTCGTTTCGGAGCAGAAACCTGGACGCTGTGATGGTAATGAGTATAACAGCTGTTGCAACAGAAAGTAAATGTGGCGTAATAGCAACGTTAAGCGAAACAAGTAGGGTTGTAAAACCAATACCCACAATGCCGCCTGTGCTCCAAAGGGCGTGAAAAGAGCCGTTTATTTTGAGGTCGAATTGTTTTTGCAGTGTAATGGCCTGCGTGTTAACGGCAATGTTGAAGATACGCATGGTTAAGGAGAGCAGGAAGAGCGCCATGATCAGTGCCACCGTGGTGTTGGCAAAACCTATGCAAGCAAGTGCTACCGCATGAAACACCATCGCTGCTGTTAAAGGTACCCTGCTATCGAACTTGCTCACCAGCCATCCTGATAAAGGTAAACCGATAAGGGAGCTGATGGGCATGGTCAGAAGAACGGTTCCCAACTCGGCCTCGTTTAAATGTAAAGCCGCTTTTATGGTTGGTATTCTGGAGGCCCAACTGGAGAAGCTAAAGCCAGAAAGAAAGAAGAATAGACTAAGGGAAATTCGTTGCTTATCTAGTAACCGCATTATCGTAAAATATATGAGCGCAAATATCTGACTTATTTGCGCTCATAGTACGGTTTTAAAGCTGGAAGGGAGAGCTTTATTTTTTGATTAGTTTAGCAGGTAGTACAGTAATTCTCCAACTCTTTTACCGCCTTCGTAAATGAAGAAGGCAGATAACATGATGAAAATATACCTAATATACCTGTTGCTTAAAAAGATGGTGTACTTCTCCATGTGCTTGTTTCGGGTGGTTTACTCAAGTATAATTGTTCTTCTATCGTTTACATCTTTGGGAATAGGAGCGCCATTTAGGAAAGCCTCTTCTATGGTTAAAGAGGAGCAGCACTTTCCAGTTCTGTAATCCAGGTTGAACGAAAGATTATAAAGATCATAACCATCTACTTGTAGAGTATAATCCGTGATCTGCCTGTTTAAATAGACTTCCATATAGCTTTCCGCTGCCTGCTCCACAAAATAAAGTGGTAGGGTGTCTGACGGACTTCCAGCAGCATAAATCTTTACCTGATTTTGCTCTAAAGTACCGTTGCTTATCAAGTTTTCACCCTGCGGGTCTGTCAACTTAAAAACAAATGGTTCCTGTATACACTCCAGATCTTCACATTCATTCCCACAGCCACAAAAGAACAAAAGGGAAAGGAAAAGCAGGACATAAGGGAACCTTATCATAGTTATCTATCAGCTAACGCTAAAATAAAGGCTTGCCTAAGCAAATTAACGGTACAAAATTATGAAGAGAACGAAAGCTATACAGACAGCAGCAGAAAAGTATATTCCTCCAATGGACCTGCTTATGAAGAGCAATCAGAATTTCACCTACGCCACTACTTCTTTTTGTGGAGCCTCCTGCTCTTGCCATTCATCTGCGTTTTTGATACCTAAGCTCACTGGGTTGAATACAGGATCTTTACCTGCATTACGCTGAGCTTGGTAATCTTTAAGGGCACGCAGGGCAGGTTTTCTGAGCAGAATAATAGCGACCACGTTAAGCCAAGCCATTATACCTACTCCAATATCGCCTAAAACCCAGGCAGATTCTGCTGTTTTAACGGAACCGTAGAAAGTTGCAAAAAGAATAAGCCCTCTCAGCGCCCAAAGCGTCCACTTATTTCCTTTAGCATCTAGGTAACTGAGGTTAGTTTCGGCAATGTAGTAGTAAGCCATAATGGTGGTAAAGGCAAAAAGCAACAGGGATATGGCTACGAATCCACTACCTAGCGATGGGAAGTATGTATTAACAGCCTGCTGTGTATATTCTGGACCATAGGCTACACCTGGCAAATTTTCTACTATAAAGCCACCATCTGGATTTACTACATTGTATTGGCCAGTAAACAGGATCATAAAAGCTGTAGCCGTACAAACAAACAGAGTATCCACGTAAACAGAAAATGCCTGTACCAAGCCTTGCTTTACGGGGTGGCTTACCTCTGCAGCCGCAGCGGCATGTGGTGCAGTACCTTGCCCTGCCTCGTTAGAGTAAATACCCCGTTTCACTCCCCAGGAAATAGCCATACCGAAAACACCCGCAAAAGCAGGTTCTATGTCGAAAGCAGACTTCACAATTAGGCTGATGACAGCAGGAACTTCTGATATGTTCATACCGATAATTACTAACGTCATCAGAATGTAAGCACCAGCCATGAAAGGAACAGCAATTTCGGCTACCTTTCCGATACGCTTTACTCCTCCGAAAATAATAAGTGCCAGCAGTGCTGTAATAGCACCACCTGTAACGGCCACAGGTACATCAAAAGCTGTGTTTACACTAGTGGCAATGCTGTTACTCTGCACACCTGGCAGGAATAAGGCCATACTGACAATAGTTGCTACCGCAAAAACTACGGCATACCATTTTATGCCAAGGCCTTTCTCAATGTAATATGCTGGTCCGCCACGGTACTCGCCGTGCTTTACCTGCTTGTAAATCTGGCCTAAAGTAGCCTCTATAAAAGCCGAAGAACTTCCCAGGAAAGCGATCATCCACATCCAGAAAACAGCACCAGGGCCACCCATGGCAATGGCTGTTGCCACACCTGCTATGTTGCCCGTGCCCACACGACCTGCAATGGCAATAGAAAAGGCCTGAAAGGAACTTACTCCTTTGTTAGAGGACTCACCATTGAAAAGCAGGCGAAGCATTTCGCGCAGGTAACGCACTTGCAGGAAGCGTGTTACAACAGAAAAATAAATACCTGCTCCCAGGCAAAGTATAATAAGTGCATTGCTCCAAACAATGTCGTTTATTGAGCTGATGATGTTTTCCATGTAATTCTAGCGATAGGATAAGCTTATCAGAAACGGCTATTGAGCTGTTTTTGAGGTTAAATCATTTTTTTGGCTTCATAAAGTAAGTCATTTTTTTAAAAGCGACCAAGATATTTGGAGGGGGGAAGGACAAATATTCGTCCTTTTGAACTGAAGAGGAGTACTACTGCCAGGGCAAAAGAATTGGAAGGCTCTTTTTGATCTCGCTATACGATCTTTTATTTGATGATACTTTAGAAAGTGGCTTTGGGTAGATACAAGGCCAGAGGCCTTGTGACAGTGAGCACGAGCCTGGAGGCTCGCGCTATGGTTAGTTAATTGATTAAACAGCCCGTTGCTGTACGATTCAACACGGCAACGGGCTGTTTAACTGAATAAAGTACTTATTATTTGAGAATTACAAGTGCAAGGAAAGTGAAAGAGTTGAATCTACTCCTGGTAAATTCGGGCAACATAACCTCCGCCTGGGGCCATGGAGATTTTTAGCTTTCGGTTTTGAGGTACCGAAATGATTTCGTGCTTATAGTCAGAAGCAACACGGTCGGCGTTAATGCCGTCTTTGAAAATCTCGGCCTTGTAATTGCCTTCTCCCATAAAAGATAAGTCAAGCTCCATTTCGCGTGCATCCCAATTTGTTAAAGCACCTACATACCATTCTTTCCCTTTTCTTCTGGCTATAGCTATGTGCTCGCCTATTTTTCCCTCTAAGGCTACGGTGTTATCCCAAACCTCTGGAACAGCGGAAATAAATTTAGTGCTCTCGGCTTCTTTCATGTAGTTTGTAGGGTTGTCGGCCAGCATGTTTATAGGAGATTCAAACACAACATACTCTGCTAGTTGGCGGGTGCGGGTGCCTTGGCTCATAGGTTCCGAGTTGATAGGGCGGTAGTTGCCGCGGGTAGCATTTCGCATAGCTCCCTGGGTGTAGTCTATCGGGCCGGCCAGCATACGAATAAAAGGCATTGTAACATCATACGTTACCTGGTCTACCTCTGGGCTAGACCATTTCATCTGCTCCAAACCGTGTACACCTTCAAAATTGATCACGTTCGGGTACGTACGCTGTAAACCTGTAGGCTTATAAGCACCATGAAAATCGAGGAGTAGCTTATGTTTTGCAGCAACCTCAGCAGCTCTGTAGTAGAAGTCGACAGCCTGCTGATCATCGCGGTCCATAAAATCAACTTTAAACCCTTTTACGCCCATGTCCGCATAATGTCTGGCCACATTTTCCATGTCTCTGTCGAAGGCATGGTAGCCTGCCCAAAGTATAATGTCTACATTTTTCTGCTTTCCGTACGCAATCAGTTCTTGTAAATCTATTTCAGGAACAACCTGCATCAGGTCTGCTTGCAAATTAACGGCCCAACCTTCGTCCAGAATCACATATTCGATGTTATTGGCAGCTGCAAAATCGATGTAGTACTTGTAGGTAGGATTGTTGATGCCAGCCCTGAAGTCTACCCCAGAAACGTTCCAATCGTTCCACCAGTCCCAGGCAACTTTACCAGGCTTTATCCAGGATACATCTTTTACACGAGAGGGAGAGGCTAGCTTATAGACCATATCGCTATCTGCCAGTTCTTTGTCTTCGGATGATATCACCATGGCACGCCACGGGAAGGTGCGGGTACCTGCTGCTTTGGCGATAAAGTTTTCACGCTCCTTTACCAGAAGTTGCAGTTTGTTATGCCCACCTTGCTCTATCTTCTTTGGGTAGGGAGCAAAAACACCTGTCAGCGCAGTGTTGCCATTTTTGTTGATCAGGTACATGCCAGGATAGCTTTCCAGGTCCGCCTCCGTTATCACCACTTTTTTATCTTTGGCAACCACTACCACAAGCGGAAGGAAAGCCAATCTTTCAGAATCAAGTTTTGTGAGTGGGCTGTGGGTGTAGGTGTTTTCGAAAGAGTTCCAGAACTGCTCCTCAATGCTTGTTTCCCTTTCCTGCTTCACGTAAGGCACTATGGCCGTATGATCTGCATTAAAATTGAAGGTAGCTTCTTCGTTCAACACATTGAAATCCTTCTTCTTGTTGGTAGCAAATCGATATGCCACGCCATCGTTGTAGGCTCGGAAAATGACGCTGTAGTCTCCTCTGAAATTCAGAACTAACTCGTTGTAATTGTTTTTCACCTGCGCCCTTTTGTACACTGGTGCCTGAATCGTTTCGTTTACGCTGTTTCGCTTCGAGTTTTTAAGGCGGGGCTTTACACCCAACGATTCGCCATTGGAGAGCTGCATAGAAATAGGCGAGGGAGCAAGCACTACATCTTCTTCATGCGTAACGGAATAGTTGATTTTGTCTTGTAGACCTACTGTTGCTTTTATCTTTCCGTCAGGCGATTGTACCGTATAACTTTGTGCGATGCTAACAGAACTGTAGGAGGTAATGATTAAGACTAATAGTATGAACTTATGCTTCATGGGGTGTAAGTAGTGGCTTGTTTCGGAAATCAACTTACAAAGAATTTGCAGGAGTAAAAAGCAGAGAAGGCTAAAGCAGGTGTATAATTCCTCTCTGTTTAAGAAGATTATGCTACACTGCTCAAATTATCTGTAAAAAAATGCTGAAAAGTAACAGCTGCTTAAATCAGAAATAAAGGAAAAGAGAGGTTGTGGGAGGGAAGTCCTTTTGTTGTTGGAGGAGCACTTCTGAAAGTGAAGTTTGATTTGTAGGTAGACTAAGAGGCTATGTAGTACTGAGGATTAGCACTGCCTTGTAAGTCTTAGAAGTACGAATTAGGTCAAGTGTGGAATATGAGCTCAGCTTAATTTGCGTAAACAGAATTCCTACACATAATAGCAGGAACCTGTTTATTACACAAACAACCAATGTTTACTATAGAGCCTATATTAGTAGAAGCTTCTGAAGCTAAGATTTATTGCAAACGGCTGCACACTTTAATCCTGATGAGAGTTATGCTCCCCACTTAGAATTACCTGCTTATGCTCTAAAAAAGGCTTAAACATGCTGTAGAGCCTGTTCAGCTAGCTTAGTTTTATTTAATAAAGAATGTAAGCCTGACTTTCTGAGGGAGCATAGTTTTCGGCTACGCCAACAAAATAATCCCCAATGAGTATACCCGCACCACTGTCAACTGCCATGGCTCCATCGCGGTAGGTAATCACATCGCCGTCTATGGTAGAGAAATCGTAAGAACTTTCTTCAACAGCAGCATAGCTTTGCCACACCATAAAAGGCTGTATACTAATGCTAAGCACCGTATTCGTTAAACAACTGATGGCTGACGGAGTCATAATTGTGTTCATGTGCCGATTGAGTTATGTTTCAACTCTACAATGTTACTTCACAATATGCTGTTTAAACAGGAATATCTGAACACGAAAGTAACATTATGGATTTTTATATATTTATATAGTAGGATATATGAATACTAGAAAGAAAGATTGTATAATGAAATGCAGGATAGTAATTTTGATACTTTGTTTGCTGAGGGTATGTAATTAGAGAAGCTGTAATTAGTAGATATTGGTATAAAGTAACATTTAACTGGCCTTTCTTTTACCAGTTGATGTTAAAACATGGTGGCTAAAGGTTTGCAAGGCAAGTACAGTTAGGGCCAGAAAAAAGCCAGGGAGTAACACGAGCCACCAAGCACCTGTATTGGATTTAATGCCAGCTATTGTCCTTCCCCAACTTACCAGTGTGCCAGGTATGCCAATCCCGAGGAAAGAGAGGGTGGACTCAAGGGTCATGAGTCCTGCTACACCAAAAGTAAAGGTTACAACCAAAGGGGCCAGCATGTTAGGAAGCACATGCCTGTATACCAGTTTAAAATCGCTTACCCCTAATGCGACTGCGGCCTCAAAAAAGGGTAACTGTTTTACTTTAAGCGTTTCTGCCCTTGCTAAACGTGCAGTACCTGTCCAGTATGTAAAAATAAGCAACATGATCAGTATATAAACTGATGGAGCCATGAACGAAGCCAAAGCCAGGATTAAGATAAGCTTCGGAATACTGGTAAATAATTCGATCAACCTAATCAGTAACCTATCAGCAGGTATAGAGAGTTTACGCTGCAGCAACTGAACTTTCATCAGAAGCGGAAGTAAAAGTTTGATAGCGAGCAACACTATGACAATGGCAATAGAGATACTGACCAAAGTATAGGAGATGCTCTTATCGGTTAGCATTGCTACAGAAGGCAAGTACAAGCCATAGTATACAAAGGCCGCAAAAGCTAAGAGCAGCACTAGCAAACTGGCGAAAGACAATTTTAACTTCTTGTTACCATAAAAAGCGGCAAAGGCACCAAGTAAAGTACCAATAGCAGCTACAGCCAACATAACTGGTATGCTAATAAATACAGCAGTTCGGGCTCCGTACAGGATATTAGCCAGCATGTCCCGCCCAAGCCCGTCAGTGCCTAGCCAGTGGAATGCTTTATCAGGTTGTTTTGATTCCCAAGGGAACGGAGCTTGGTAGGTGTGGGTAAGGTCAAGTTCGTTTGGCAGGTACGGTATAGGCAGCCAAGGTAACACCATAACTAGTATAGTCAGTAACATCAGGTACGCGCAAGCTAGCCTGAAGGAAAGCTTCTCGCGCAACAGAAGTTTTATGTGCAGCCACAGCATCTCCATTAGCCGTTCAGGTTTAGGCGCGGGTCTGCCATTTGGTAAAGAACATCCGAAGTAAGATGGGCTAAGACTTTTATAGTCGCAATAACTAACACGATGCCCACAATCACAGGGTAATCTCTGGCTAAGATTGAATCGATTAGCAGACTGCCCATACCAGGTATGGCAAAAATGGTTTCTATAATAACGGCACCTGCCACCAGTGCAGGTAAAAAATCTGTCAGTAAGGTGATAACAGGTAATAGTGCATTCGGGAGTACATGTTTCCTTATAACTTTTTTCTCTTGTAGTCCTTTTGCTTTTGCCGTTCTGCTAAAATCAGCCAGTAGGGTATCTGTGACAGATCTGTAAATCTGGGTTGTAAGGTAGGGGAGGTTGGCCAGCGTAAGACAAAGGATGGGAAGAACCATGTATGGAAATTTACCTGCCAATTGTTGCCACCAATTTGACCCCATACTGCCGTAATACCCTAAGCCGTAAACTGGGAAAAGCTGTAAAAAGGCAGGGCTCGCAAATAGTACCAGTAACAGCAGGGCCAGCACAAACATAGGTACGCTGTCTAAAACGAAAAGCGAGGGTAGTATAAGTTTGCGTGAAAGCTGCCTACGTTGCTGTGCCAGATGTACACTAACTTCAAGTGCTACAACGGAAGCTAAGGCCATGCTGATAAGCAGAATGAGAAAGGTGTTGCCTATTCTATTGAGCAGGATGTTGCTAACTGCATCTCCGTTTTTGTAAGAGGTGCCTAAATTGCCTTTCACTAAATTAGTGAGCCAGTTGTGGTACTGGTTTAGAGTGCCATGCCACTGTAGGTTTGGTAAGAAAAAGCGGTAGTCTAAGCCTATCTGTTCTGTTACCTCTACCGCTTGAGAAACGGAAGGTTCAGCTAAACTAAAATAGAAGAGGGGCAGGTTTAGGCCAGTTCGTTGTAGATAATCCTGGTATACCTGTTGTCGGCTACTGTTGCTGCCTTTGCTATAATAGCTGTCCTGCTGCAAAATTCTTTCTTCTCCAAAATTACCCGGCAAACTTCTGCTCAGTAAAAAAACCAGCGAAGCTAACAGCCAAAGAAACGGCACCGAAAGCGCAAGTCGTTTAAGCACGTACGGCAGCATGGCTGTTTCTACTCTGATAAAGTAAAAGAGCTTACATCGTAGTTAGGGCGCAGACCAGATACTCGTGTGTCGTCAAACCTCTTGTGAATCGCCAGGCGCTCTTTTTTATAGTATAGCGTTATAAAAACAGCTTCATCGTGTATAATAGACTGTAATCTTTTTAATTGTCTTGCCTTTTCCTGCTCATTTTCTGTTGCGTTAATGGCATCTAAAAGCTCATCACTTTCAGGTGTTCCAAAGCCTGTGTGGTTGCTGCCTCCCTCTTCTGCGAAGGCTGTGTGCAGGAGCGGCTTAAAATTAAAAACAAAAGGATTACCGCCTATAGGCCTGAAAAACATGTCGAAGTTATGAGAGCGGGAACGCTGGCTTAAAAGGCTGCCTTCTAAGGGCTGTATCGTTACAGGTATGCCTGCCTGGGCTGCACTTTGCTGAAAAATAACAGCTGTATTATCTAAAACGTTGTTGCCAGCTCTGTAGTTAAGCTCAATGGTAAGTTGCTGTCGGTCGCCGTTTATAGTCTTGAACCAACCTGCTTGCTCGCGTTGCCAACCAGCAGCTTCTAATAGTTTTGCAGCCACCTGAACTGAGTAGGAGTAAGGTCTTATGTCGCTGTTATAAAATTCCTCGATGGATGGAGGAACAGGACCCACTGAGGCCGTAGCAAAGTTCTCCTGTGTTACCTGAATAAAACTATTCACGTCTAACAAGTGAGCAATAGCCTGCCTTGTCCTTTTATCAGAAAACTTAGGTAAGCGGCTGTTTAGCCCTGCATATGTAAATTCATAGGAGTCAGGTGTATGCAAAGCATAATCCGCCATAAAAGAGTTGTCTTGCTGTAACTGCTTAAATTCAGCAACAGGAATGTTATCCAGCACATCCAGCTGTTTGTTCCGAATAGCCAAAAGTGCTGTGGTGTTATCTGGTATAATCTGAAAGCTGATGCGCTCAGGGTTAGCTGTAAGATGTTTTGCGTCATCTACATTATTTCCCCACCAGTTATCCTTGCGTTTCAAGGTTATGTACTGGCCCGAAACCCATTCATCTAAAACATAACCCGCACTGCCTTGCAGCAGTTGCTTGTTTTTGGCAAAGTCTACGCTGTTAAACTTTTGGGCGTAGGCCTTCAAAGACTTATTGTTTTCTAGCTCAGAAAGGTCTTCCGAAAATGTGGTGACTTTGAAAGGCTTTAAAAGACCTTCAGGGTCAAATAAGTATGCTGGTAATATAAAATAGTCTCCAGACAGCAATACCATTTCGGGCATATAGCCATCACAAACTAAGGTAAATTTCTTAGGACTCTCTTCGTCAACGACGATGTCCTTTATGAATTCAACCTGCGGTTTAAGATGTTCGTTGTTTAGGAGCGGCGCTTTTAAGACTTTGAGGGTAAATGCTACATCATTTGCTGTAACAGGACTGCCGTTACTCCACTTAGCCCCGTCTCTTAAGGTATAGGTAATATAAGTAACCGAATCTCGCCGCTCTACCACTGGCATACTTTCAGCCAGGTAAGGCTTTATTTCATCGTCAGCCAAATCGGCACTTAGCAGACTTTGAAACATTAGGTTTACCACCTGCAACGCCTCAGCGCTATTATAACTAACAGGGCTAAGAGATTCTGGGTCTACAGCAAACCTTAACCTTACCTCATCGGGTTGACGTTTGGTTTGGCTACAGTAAGTAAATAAAAAAAGTAAGCTTAATAAAAGTAATTGTCTAATCCGCATTCTTGATCCCTTTGGCTAAAGTTGTTTCAAAGGCAAGATAGGGAAAGAAAGTTACAGTTATTAATCATTTTCAACCCAGTTTGTGCTGCCACCAAATGTACCCACTGTCCCAGTGTTGTTCTTTTTCTTATTAAAGAAGGTACTTTCTTTCGTTTCTTTTTTAGCATTAGGGCGAGTATATGTATCAGGAGAATTAGTTTCTGATGTTCCACCAAATATTAAAGCTAAGTAAAGGGCGAAGGATGTAAATAGTGATGCCATGATTTTTTAGAGTTAATGTTCATTACAAATGTCGCTGCGCAGTAACGAAATATAAAGGAAGATTATACTGAAAAAGTAACTATAAAAATAATAATACTTGTTGAAGTAATATTAATTACTTAACTCTAAAACCTTATTTTAAATAAATATTTAGTATTTAAATAGAAAAAAAATTTTGTTGATTTTTTAATAAGTAACATTTTTATATTTACAATATTAGTAGTTTTATAGAATAAGTAAAAGGAAATAAGTTCAACTCTGTAACTTTTCTTTTTTTAATAATTTTTATAATTAAGTAAATATTAATGAGCCTTTTTATGAGATTATGCAAGAGTTAACAAGAGTAATTGGGGTTTTAGTAACTAAACTTAATAGTGCCGATTTGGTAAATATTTCGGTTAATAGTAACAGTAAAGAATGTATCTTCATACAAAATATTTCGAATGGTACCTACAAATCAGATATAGAAGCATCTAAAGACCTTTACAAAGCGGGACCTAATGATGTAAGGTACAAAATGCTTAAGCATAGGGTTAGAAAAAGACTTTACCAGTTGCTCCTATCAGTTGAGTTATCAAAAACTAAGTTAAGACACGTATTTCAAAAGGAGCAAGAATGTGTACGTCTTCTTGACCATGCCCAGCTTTTGTTGAGGTTAGCCGAATATGATTTGGTACTTAGTGTGTGTAGTAAAGTGATAAATTTAGCATCTAAATACGGGTTCAACAGTTTGGTTTTAGCAGCTTTGGAACTTGAATTGGCTAGTTTAACAGAAAAAGGAGCCTCTAAACTTTACTTTAAAAGTAAGAAAGTTTATAATGAATATTCTAAAGTCGTTAGTCAGGAAAAAGAGGCAACTTCCCTGTTTCAATTTGCGAAGGTAACAAACAAGATATCTGTTAAAGGTAGAAAAGATCTCTATAACACTTTAAGTACTTATGTTGAAAGACTTGAAGAGTTATGGAAGGAGTCAGGTTCATATGATTGTTTTAATGCCTACTACAAAGTGTCAATTCTATATTATGAACTAGCTGGAAACTTCGATAATATAATTAAGCTAACTGAGGAATCTGCTGCTCTCGTTGAACAGGGGATAGTCAACAAGGATCGTTTTGAATTAAAGTACAATGCTTATATACTTGTATATGCTCATTTAAGAGCTAAGAAATTTGATAATGGCTTAAAGTATGCAGATATGTACTTATGCTACTTTGATCCTCATTCGCATAATTGGTTTTCATTTTTAGAAAATTACTTCTTGCTAGCTGTGCATGCAAATCAGTATGAAATCTCTAACACAGTTTTGAAGCAAGCACAAAGTAATAGTTTCTACAATAAGTTATTTGATACAGCAAAGGAAAGGTGGAAATTATATAGTGCTTACCTTTATTTTATAAGTCCTGCAGCGGCTACATTAGAATCTTTCAATTACTTAGATTTAGTTTTATCAGTTACAGAGTATAGCAAAGATAAACAGGGCTTTAACGTTGCCATCCTTATCCTTCAATTTATGCACTTCTTGCGTAGGGGAGATGCTGAGGCTTTACTCTATCGTATAGAAAGCTTAAAAAAATATATTCTTACTCACCTTAAGGATTCCTTTAGCTTAAGAAGTAAATTATTTCTTAAGTTACTCATCTTAACAGTAACTGAAAATTTTTCTGTCAGTTCATGTAGATTAAAAGGGGAGAAACATTTAAGAAAGCTTAGAGAAACTCCTATTCCTGGAGATGCTTATGCCGAAATAGAGATTGTTCCTTATGAACATCTATGGGAGTTTATCCTTTGTGATTTAGAAAAGATGAGAGCATAGCCAAACCATTTGATTTAAACCCTTTTAGGTTAAATGTTTTTACATTATTTTACCTTTCAATGGAAGAACTGAGGAGACTAGTTAAAATATTCAATGAAAATAAGTTTGACAAAATATATAGTATCTCTTTACTAGAAGAAGACAGCCAAGAGTCAAGGCTATTTAAGCTAGCTAGTTCAAAAAAGAACCTGACAGACAAAGAGGTAGAAGAAAAACTATACTTTGCAGATGCGGGTTCGTCTGCTTACAGGATGCTAAAGTCGCGCCTTAAAAAGAAGCTTTATAAGTCTCTACATTTGCTCGATATGCAAAAGAGATTCTTAAATGAATCCTTTCATGATGAGAAAGATCTTCATGAGCAGCTGTTGACAGTGAGAATTCTAGTAAATGTTGGCGAGTTTACTTTAGCTGAAAAAACAGCAAATCAAGTACTAGCACGCGCAAAGAAGCAAGGGTATGTTCAGATTACTGTTTTTGCTCTTGAAAGACTAGTCGGAATAGCAGTACATGATTCTTCACTTGCAAAGCTTGATTTATACGAAAGAGAACTTGAACATTATAGAGAATTATATAAGCTTGAGGATAAAGCAAGGTCACTGTATCTGAGAGCAAGATTAATACTTAATAGTAAAGTTGAGGAACGTAGCAGGTACATTAACAATGTGCCCTCTATCATAGAAGAACTGAAGCTTGTGTGGCAGACTACAGGCTCTAGTAAAAGCTTTGCGTATTATGTAAGAATTAACTTTTTTTACCTGGAATGTATAGGTGCCTTCAATGCTATTGTAGAGGCTGTTGAAGAAATAAACACTTTAGTATCTAAAGGAGTAGTTGATGCTAACAGTTACAGTGAGCAGTATATTCGTTTTATTTACTTGTATGCTTGCTTACGGGTTAATAGATTCACGGAAGGGCTTGAAAGCGCTGAAAAATTTGAGGCGCTTATTCCAGAAGAAAATATCAATTGGTTTGCTTACAAAGAAAATCACTTTCTACTTGCAGTCCATAGTAGGAATTATAAACTAGCAATTAAAATTCTTAATCAGGTTTCGACTAATGATGCATATCAGAGAATAGGACAAGTTTTTAAAGAAAAATGGAGCGTATTTAAGCGTGCTGCAACGTTTATATTTGGAGTTGATGAAGACATTTCAAATTTACCCTTTGATGATGTGCGGGTTGAGGAGCCTTTATCTTTATCAAAAGATAAACAAGGCTTCAATGTTTTTCTAATCGTCCTCGATTTTATCGAAAAACTAAAGGGCAAGGAATACGAAGCGCTTTTTAAGTTAGAGGAACGTTTACAGAAGTACATTTTAGTGCATTTCAAATCACCAGAAACAGAGCGTAATAAGCTATTGCTAAGATTGCTGCTAACTACTATAAGAGAAGAGTTTGATGCGACAAAGGTAAGAAAGAAAGGAGCCATGTTATTTCAAAAGCTTCAAGCTACACCAGTTCCTGGAGATGCATATGCCGAAGTGGAAATAATTCCTTTCGAACATTTGTGGGAATTTATTTTGGCTCTACTTCCTGTTGGAACAAAATCTACTGTTAAACAAAAGTAAAGTAAGGCTGTGCTGCCTTTTGCATGCAGAAATATTTGCTATATTTCTGCATGCAAAAAAATAATCCCACCGTTACCAGGGCCTGGTGCTTTTATGATTGGGCAAACTCTGTTTATTCACTGGTTATCACGTCTACGATATTCCCGATATATTATAGCGCGGTAGCCAAAAACCCAGAGACAGATTCATCCATAGTCAACTTCTTTGGATTTGAACTGCAGAGTTCGGTGTTATTCTCTTATGCGGTGTCGGGTGCTTTTCTCATTATTGCGGCACTTAGCCCTTTTCTAACAGCCATTGCAGATTATAGTGGGCGCAAAAAGCTTTTTATGCGGCTGTTCTGCTATTTAGGTTCTATATCCTGTGCTGCCCTTTTCTTTTTCACAAAAGAAACCTTCTCCATATCTGTCATTTTTTTCGTGCTAGCCTCTATCGGTTTTAGCGGCAGTATAGTATTTTATAACTCTTACTTACCAGAAATAGCCACCGAAGACCAGTACGATAAGTTAAGTGCTCAAGGCTTTTCATTAGGATATATAGGTTCGGTGTTGCTGCTGGTGTTTAACCTGGCCATGATCATGCAGCCAGGTTGGTTCGGTATTGCTGCTGATAACACAAGCCTCCCGCCACGTATAGCTTTTTTAACGACAGGTATCTGGTGGTTTGGCTTTGCACAATATTCATTTTACCACTTGCCAGGAAACGTGTACCACCGCAAGCCTGGCGGGAGCTGGGTGCTAAACGGCTTTAAGGAATTGCAGAAAGTGCTAAACCAAGTAAAGGAGCTGCCGCTGCTGAAACGCTTTTTGCTGGCTTACTTTTTCTACAACATGGGGGTGCAAACGGTAATGTATGTGGCCACTATCTTCGGGATAGAAGTACTAGCCTTGCCTGATGAAGCGTTAATCATTACGATATTAATCATACAGTTGGTAGCCATAGCTGGCGCTTACGGGTTTGCTGCTCTATCGAACAAGTATGGCAACATCAAAGCGCTTATCATAGCCGTTATTATTTGGATAGGCATTTGCATTGCGGCTTACTTTATCAATTCAGCAAATCAGTTTTATGTGTTGGCGGCTGTTGTGGGTTCTGTCATGGGTGGCATTCAGTCGCTCTCCAGGTCTACCTACTCCAAACTTATTCCTGCCACTACAATAGAGCATGCTTCTTTCTTCAGCTTTTATGATGTGACGGAGAAAATCTCCATTGTTCTGGGTACACTTGCTTACGGTGCCATCGCTCAGCTAACAGGCTCCATGCGCTATAGTATTTTAGCCCTGATCGTATTCTTTGCTCTTGGGTTACTTTTCTTAAGTCTGGTGAAAGGAAAAAGGACACTACAGGCAGAGCAGGAGAGGGTGAAGGTGAGTTAAGGGTTGAGAGTTTAGAGTTAAGAGTTATGAGATGAAGGTGGTTTATTCGGTATCTGTCCACCATAACTGGAAAGCCAACATAAAAAAGATTTACCACACAAGAAACAGACAATGTTAGCTATAAACAAAAAGAGGGCTGCAGTTTAGCTGCAGCCCTCTTTTCAGTTGTACAAAAGCTCGTGTGTCTTATGTACTGATACCTGTGTCGCAAAACATTACTTTTTATACACTTGCTTTCCGTTGATGTAGGTTTGCAGTACCTGCAGGGCCCGAATTTCTTGAGGAGCAACAGTCATCAAGTCACGATCTACGACTATAAAATCAGCGAATTTACCTGGGGCTATACTTCCTTTTTCATTTTCCTCGAAATTTGCTTTAGCAGCCCAAATGGTCATGCCGCGTATCGCTTCTTCGCGTGTCAGGGCATTCTCCATCTGAAATCCTCCGTCAGGATAATTATTTGCATCCTGGCGAGCCACTGCTGCATGGAATCCAAAAATAGGGTTGATATCTTCTACAGGAAAATCACTTCCAAGCGGCATATATCCATTTTGCTGCAACAGTTCCTTGAAAGGATAAGCATGTTTGATGCGTTCGCTGCCAAGTCTCTCGCCAGCCCAGTACATATCCGAAGTGGCATGCGTTGGCTGCACCGAAGGCAGTATGCTGTACCTGCCAAACTTCTGCATATCAGCTGGGTTGATAATCTGGGCATGTTCGATGCGCCAGCGCTTATCATTTTTGCCACCCAATACTTCGCCGTAAATGTCCAGCAACAGGCGGTTTGCGGAATCACCGATGGCGTGTGTGTTCATCTGGAAGCCGTGCTCATTTAGTTGTGCGGCGATCTCCCTGAACTCCTGCTCCGACGCCAGCAGAAAACCAAAGTGGCCCTGGCGGTCGCTGTAAGGCTTGATCAGGTTGGCACCTCTGGAGCCTAGAGCGCCATCAGAATATATTTTGAAAGAGCGAACATTTAGCCAGTCGGTTTTATAAGGGCCGCTTTTGTAGTAGTGGTTCTTATTTTCTTCCGTTGGATTCAGCATGGCGTACACGCGCATCTGCAAATCGCCGCTTTGGTGCATGGCATCCATCAGGTCTACGGTAGCTTTGTCTAAACCAGCGTCTACAATAGTGGTTAGGCCTACGGCAAAGCAGTTTTGCTGTGCATTTTGCAGGGCCTGGCGCTGTTCTGCCTCATCGGGTGCTGGTATTTTGTTGCTGACCATATCCACGGCATTGTCAACAAGTATACCTGTCATCTGGCCGTTTTCGACTTCTACCAGGCCACCCACCATTTTAGTTTGTGGCGTTACTCCTGCTAAATCCAGTGCTTTTTGGTTAGCAAGGGCAGCATGTCCATCCACACGGGTAAGTATAACTGGCGTGTTCGGGAACAGCTGATCCAGCGTGTCTTTAGTCGGAAATTCCTTTACTGCCCAGTCGTTCTGATCCCAGCCTCGGCCTATGATCCAGTCGGCATCAGGATATTTCTCGTGCTGCTCCGTTACTTTCTGTACCACTTCCTTAAAAGACTCCGTGCCCACCAGATCAGCGGTTTGCAAAGAAAGGCCGTAGCGGTAGAAGTGGGAGTGGCCGTCAATCAGACCTGGATAAATAGTTTTTCCTTCCGCATTCAGTTCTTCCGAGGCCTTATAGTTGCCGCGAATCTCATCGGTAGTGCCCACGGCTACAATTTTACCGTCTTTCACGGCGAAGGCTTCGGCTTTATCAAAGTTGTCGTTAACAGTGTAAACATTGCCGTTGTAAACGATCAGGTCTACCGTTTCTGAGCCAGAGTTTGTACTGGTGCAGCTGCTAAAGAGTGAGATGCCCAACAGGGCAGCAGCTGCAAAGGTGCGTATGGTTTTGTTCATTTTACGTATTTATTCGAAACGCATGTGCTTAACGGATTCGCCTGAGTTTATTAACTCTAGCAAAGAATCGATGCCAATGCTTAAGTGCTTTTCGGCGTAGTTTGAGGTTACAAGCTTATCACTTTCAGATGTTTTCACGCCTTCTGGAATCATCGGGTTATCAGAAACAAGCAGCAGCGCACCGTGAGGAATTTCATTGATGAAGCCAACGGTAAAGATGGTAGCTGTCTCCATATCCACACCCATAGCGCGGATCTGGCGCAGGTACTCTTTAAAATCCTCATCGTGCTCCCAAACACGGCGGTTGGTCGTATAAACCGTTCCAGTCCAGTAATCCATTTCATGTTTCTTGATCATGGAAGAAACAGCCCTTTGCAAACGGAAAGAAGGTAAAGCTGGAATCTCGGAAGGAAGGTAGTCGTCAGAGGTACCTTCACCTCGAATAGCCGCAATCGGAAGTATAAGGTCGCCGATTTGGGTTTTCCTTTTCAGGCCACCGCATTTTCCTAAAAAAAGAGCAGCTTTAGGTTTAATGGCAGAAAGCAAGTCCATTACCGTTGCGGCCATGGCACTACCCATACCAAAGTTTATGATGGTAATATTATTAGCAGTTGCTGACTGCATAGGTTTATCCAAGCCTTTTACTTCTACACCGAAGCGGTCGGAGAACATGCGTACGTAATTTATAAAGTTGGTTAGCAGGATATACTCACCAAACTCATCTAAAGGCACCCCCGTGTAGCGAGGTAGCCAATCCTTAACAATTTCTTCTTTCGTCTTCATGATACAATAATGATACTATAAAAAAGCCGCCTTCACATGCCAAGGCTGCTGGGGCGGGAGCTTAAAAACGGTTAAATTGCGGCATGGATACGCTGAACCTGCCACCGTTTGACTACAAAATTAAAAAAACTGGCGACAATTCCCTTATATACGACAAGTTGCGCCGCAAGTACGTGGTGCTGACGCCTGAGGAGTGGGTGCGGCAGCATTTCGTGCACTACCTGGCCAGCACATTGTTATACCCAACTAGCCTGATGAGCATAGAGCGCGGCACTAACTATAACAAGCTTCAGAAACGTACTGATTTGTGTGTATATAACCAACATGGCAAGCCGCATCTGTTGGTGGAGTGCAAATCAGCACATGTTCCTATCACGCAGGAGGTGGTGAAGCAGGTGTCGGTATACAACCAGGTGTTGCGGGCAAAGTTTGTGGTGATCACTAACGGCCTCCAACACTTCTGCTGGGAAGTTGATTTTGAGAAGCAGCGTTATCTGCCGCTGCAGCAGATTCCTGCTTACGATATAAGTGAAGACCGTTAAATGCGAAAGTGTAGACTTCTAAACTTGTCATTTCGAACAAAGTGAGAAATCTGCTGCATGTATAGTATTACATCTTACTTCTCTGCAAAAAAATACAGGTCATTTGCCCTCATTTTGTTTCTGAAATACTGTACATAAGCTTTCAGTTGGTATGCCTGTGCTTCATTTACAGGGGCAGGAGCCATTTCTGGGAAAGTATAGGATTTTACCTGATCGTCGGTTGTGAGTTCTGTCACGCCTTGTTGCTGCACCAGGAAATAGGAGTTGCCGTTAAAGAAGATAGCGCCTCCAGGCTGCGAGCTGTCGAACACGGAGTGGCCGAAGGGCAGCACGTGCTGCGTCGGGATATACAGGTAATCCATAAGCGATGGCATAATATCAGCCTGCTGGGTTACCTGTTGAGGATTTACACCTTCCAATTGCTTAGCTGGATGGAAAATTATAAGCGGCACGCGATACGCTCCTAACTCATTTTGGTAAGCAGGTTTAATACTTTTCTGCGTATGATCTGCGGTAAGTATAAACAAGGTGTTATGGTACCAAGGCTGCTGCGAAGCAGTTTTGAAAAATTCGCGCAAAGCATGATCGGCATAACCAATAGATTCATGTATCTCTAGCTCCCCCTTCGGAAAGCGACCTTTATGCTTGGTAGGTATTGTATAAGGCTGGTGCGAACTCAGCGTGAACAGTGTAGTGAAGAATGGCTGCTGAAAATCATTCAGTTCCTTAGCCACATACTGCAGGTACGGCTCGTCAAAAATACCCCATTGCCCGTCAAAATTTCGCTCCCGAAGCTCCGAAGGATATTCATCCAAACCATAATACTCCTGCATGCCTGCAACTTTTGAGAAATTATTGAAACCCATCGTGCCGTTTACAGCTCCATGAAAAAAGGCTGTTCTGTAGCCGTATTCCTGTAAAATGTTTCCCAAACTATAAAGTTTGTTAGATTGGTATGGGGAGGCAATGTAAGGGTCCAGCATCAGCGAGGGCAGTCCTGACAGTACAGAAGGCAAGCCTTCTATAGATTTTCTACCGTTGGCAAAGTTGTTCTGGAAAAGCACGCCAGCTGAAGCCAAAGAATCCAGGAAAGGGGTGTAGCCTTCGCCGTTATTTAGAGCACCTACATACTCAGACGCAAAGCTTTCCAAGATGATAATCACCACGTTCTCTTTTACAGGAGGCTGAGCGGGTTGAGTATATTGCTTAGGATTGAAATGAAGCGCTGCCAGCAGCTCTTCATCGGTTGCAAAATAATGCTTCTCCTCCAGCTTTGCCTTGCCTATACTTTTAATAAAGGTGAACGGGCTGTTAAGGGAGAGGTGACCCAAAGCTGGAGGCTGTAGCACAAAAGCATGACTGTCGCGCAGGGGTTTTAGCTGTGCGCCTCCCCTTATACCAAGTATACTAAATGCAATCACCAAGAGCAGGCGCAGTGATCGCAGCCATAGTGGGGTAGGGTTGGCAGGAGTATGTTTAGGCGCAGCAGGGTATAATTTGATTAAGGCAATGAGCAGTATAATAAAGCCAACAACCAAGTACCAATAGTAGGAGGCAAGCTGACCTATTTGTGCCTCAATATCATTTGTTATGTTAAACAGCTCATTTGTTGAGCGTCTGCCTATGAAGTTAAAGAACTCTACATCTACCACCGCTAAAGCTATAAATGGAGCATTGGTAAGTATAAACAGCCACTTCAGCACTTTCTGGAAAGTAGGGTGGAACGTATTGCCGACAGGGAAGAGAGAGAGCAGTATAAACAGCCCATTGATGATGATGATGGCAGCTATGTCAAAACGTAAACCATGCAAAAATGCCAATATAGTTTGGCCAAACCCAGCTTCGCTGAAAATACTATAGTTGAAAATGTAGAATAATAGCCGCAACAGCATGTAAAGCGCGAGCACAAGGCCCAACCTGCGGCATAAAAGTTTAAATGAACTATCGAACATGTAGGTTTTTCAAGAGCTGTACTTCTGCAGCTTAAAATCTGTGGCTGCAAAGTTAAAGCAATTATAGGTTTAGCCTAAAACAATAGCGCCTTTCCAACGGGTGCTGGAAAGGCGCTACTAATAACTATAGTTCTAACTATAGAACACTTTCTACAGGAACATAGTCTAAGTTAAAGGCTTCTGCCACTCCTTTGTATACAACTTTACCGTCAACAACATTCAAGCCAAGCTTCAGCTCATTGCTATCGGCGCAGGCTTTTTGCCAGCCTTTGTTTGCTAACTGAATAGCGTAAGGCAAAGTAGCGTTGGTAAGCGCAAGGGTAGAAGTATAAGGTACAGCACCTGGCATGTTCGCCACGCAGTAATGTACCACATCATCGATGATATAAGTTGGGTTCTCGTGCGTTGTAGGCTTACACGTCTCGATGCAACCTCCCTGGTCTACGGCTACGTCTACTACTACTGTACCTGGGCGCATTTCTTTTAGCATATCGCGCGTAATCAGGTGAGGAGCCTTGGCTCCAGGAATTAACACAGCACCAATGATTAGGTCGTGCGTAGAAAGCAGCTCGCGGATGTTGTATTCGTTCGACATGAAGGTGTTCACGTTGGCTGGCATTACATCATCCAGGTAACGCAGACGCTGCAGGTTGTTGTCCATGATGGTTACATCGGCACCCATACCAGAAGCAATTTTAGCAGCGTTCGTACCTACCACACCACCACCGATGATCAATACTTTTGCAGGACGAACACCTGGTACGCCGCCTAAAAGTATACCACGGCCACCCATTGGTTTCTCCAGGTACTTGGCGCCTTCTTGCACAGCCATACGGCCAGCTACTTCAGACATTGGCACCAAAAGCGGGAGGCTTCTATCTGGTTTCTCTACAGTCTCATAAGCTAGGCAAATCGCCTTACGCTCAATCATAGCCATTGTCAACGGCTCGTAAGAAGCAAAGTGGAAGTAAGTAAACAGCAGTTGACCTTCTTTAATTAGGTTATACTCTGGCTCAATCGGCTCTTTTACTTTGATGATCATGTCAGCGATGCCGTATACCTCTTCTATACTTGGTAGTATAGTCGCTCCAGCCTTTTCATAATCAGAATCGTTAAAACCGCTGCCTTCGCCGGCAGTAGTATGTATATAAACTGTATGGCCGTTACGTACCAATTCAATAACACCTGCAGGCGTTACACCTACACGGTTTTCATTATTTTTTATTTCCTTAGGAACACCAACTATCATGTCGTTCTATTATCTTATATATGTTTCTGCAATTTTGCGCAAAGATACTAGAACTTATATGATTTAAAACAAGAAATGCGGCTTGTTATGGTGCTGAAATCAAATAGAAGAAATTGTACGGAAAAATAAGAGGAAAATAGGGGAGAGGGGCTATAAAATGAAAAATGGCAGTGATAGAATCACTGCCATTAGTACAAAATAAAACTATGAAAAAAACTATCTGAAAGGTACTGGCTGTGCGCCTTCCCTTAACATATTTCTTGATACCAGGCTCTCCACCACATTTGCCTTAAGCGTAAGCTTTAAGTCTGGCATTACAATATCATTTGAAAGTATGGTTACTACCTCGTTTTGCTCTTTTAACATTGCAGGAACGTAGGTTAGTTCCAAAATTGCCTGCTGCCCAGGCTTTATTGCGGGTTCTGAAACTTTGTAGCTTACACAGTTACAATTGCTCTTAATACCCTGTACTTGCAGGTCCTGCAAACCTGTGTTTTTTATTCTGAATTTAGCTACAGCTTTTTGTCCTTTTTCAAGTTTTCCAAAGTTGTAGTTTGTACTTCCAACTGCCAAACGCGGAGACTTCGCCTTTTGTTCCGCAGTGTAACTCATTTTTAAATCTTTTGGTCCAACTGCTCCTTTAATGTACAAAGTAGTGTTTGGCGTAGCGGCATTAGAAGTCACTGTTATGGCTTTATGAAACGGACCTGGTCGACCTGTGCTGTTATAAACAGCCTTGATAATACCTGTTTTTCCTGGTAATATAGGGTCTTTTGTCCAGTCTGGTGTTGTACAACCACAAGATGGCTGCACGTGTGCTATAACAACAGGCTGATTGCCCACGTTTTCAACTTTAAACTCATAAGTGGCTTGCACTCCTTCAGCAATAGTGCCAAAATCGTGCATTGTTTTTTCAAACTTTAGTTCGCCCTGTGCATTTGCATTAACACCTGCTAATATAAAGCAAAGAAACATTAAGTAATAAAGATTCTTTCTCATACTCCAAAAAAAAGTAAAAGTAACGTAAAAGGCAATAGTCCTACAACTGAGGCGAACAAAGATACAAAAATCTAAACAAAAAGACAGTATCTAATTTAGTGCCAAACTTGTACTAAAACCTTGCGCATTTGAAGTTAGGCTAATATTTTGTACTTTTGGTGACATTCGAATATCTGAGCATATAGTCTAACAACATGCAAATAGCAGAAGCAACTATTTTACAAAAACTTACGGCCGAAGAGATACTTAACGATTATCGAATTGGCTGGGAAAGCCGATTTGCGAGCCTTACGGGGCGTAAAGAGGTATTCATGGGAAAGGCCAAGTTTGGTATTTTTGGCGACGGCAAAGAAGTTCCACAGTTGGCTATGGCCAAGTTCTTCCAAGCTGGTGATTTTCGCTCAGGATACTACCGCGACCAGACGTTTATGTTTGCCATAGGTGAGCTTACGCTACAGCAATATTTTGCACAATTATATGCTCATACCGATGTAGAAGCGGACCCTTCTACTGCTGGCCGTGCTATGAATGGCCATTTCGGAACCCGTTCGCTGGATGATGAAGGAAATTGGAAGAATTTGATGGAGATTAAAAATTCCAGTGCCGACATTTCTCCAACAGCAGGGCAAATGCCACGTTTAGTTGGTTTGGCCTACGCCTCTAAACTTTATCGCCACAATCCTGACCTCCAGTATTTGGAGCAGTTTTCGAGAAGCGGGAACGAGGTTGCTTTCGGAACAATTGGTAATGCCTCAACATCAGAGGGAATGTTCTTTGAAGCCATCAATGCGGCGGGAGTATTGCAGGTTCCGATGTTAGTTTCTGTTTGGGATGATTGCTATGGTATTTCGGTTCCAGCAGAGTTTCAGACAACAAAGGGCAGCATCTCAGAAATATTATCAGGATTTCAGCGCGAGAGTGAGGGAGGCCAAGGCTACGAGATTTTCAAGGTAAAGGGATGGGATTATGCAGCCCTTTGCGAAACGTATGAAGCTGCTGTAAAGGTTTGCCGCGAACAGCATGTACCCGTGCTGGTACATGTAGAGGAGGTTACGCAGCCACAAGGGCATTCTACCTCAGGTTCTCATGAGCGTTACAAGCCGAAAGAGCGCCTTGAGTGGGAGGCTGAAAACGATTGCCTTAAGAAGATGCGGGAGTGGATAGTTTCAACTGGAATTGCCTCTCCTGATGAACTAGATAAAATAGAGGTTGAAGCCCGTGAGACTGTACGCATAACCAGAGGCAATGCTTGGGCTGAGTTTATGACGGATATCAAATCGACCCATGCAGAAGCGACACGTCTTATACAGAATCTAGCTGCAGCTAGTGAAAACACTGCTGCAGTTGGTGCTATAGCCGAAGAACTTGGTAAAGTTACTAATCCAATCAGATTAGATGCGGTAAGAGCTGCCCGAAAAGCGCTGCGGTATGCACGGCAGGAGCGTAGCGAGGCAAAGCGCGAGCTGGTGGGTTGGCTGGAACAAACTCAGGGCGAAAATGCAGACAGGTATAACTCCTATTTATATAGCCAATCGGAAGAGTCGGCGCTGCTTGTAGAAGAGGTTAAACCAGAATACATAGATGAATCTCCTGTGGTAGATGCCCGTGAAGTGCTACAGGCTTGCTTTGATGCCATGCTGACCCGTGATCCTCGTGTGTTCGCGATAGGGGAAGATGTAGGCTATATTGGTGACGTGAATCAGGCATTTGCAGGACTTCAGGAAAAGCACGGCAAGCTTCGAGTAACCGATACAGGAATCCGAGAATGTACAATTGTAGGTCAAGGAATAGGGGCCGCTTTACGTGGTTTACGCCCAATTGCTGAAATCCAGTACCTGGATTACCTGCTCTATGCCATTCAGATTCTTTCTGATGATTTAGCGACACTACAGTATCGTACAAAAGGAGGACAGAAAGCACCACTAATAGTGCGTACTCGCGGGCACCGCCTGGAAGGGATCTGGCACTCTGGTTCTCCAATAGGTATGATTTTGCATAGTATAAGAGGCATGCACGTGCTGGTGCCTCGCAACATGACACAGGCAGCAGGATTTTATAACACACTTTTAAAGTCTGACGATCCTGCTCTTGTTATCGAGTGCCTAAACGGGTACCGTTTAAAAGAACGTATTCCTGCTAACATTGCCGAGTTTACTATTCCGTTAGGTAAGCCTGAAATTTTAAGAGAGGGTTCTGATATTACTATTGTTACCTATGGTTCCATGTGTCGTATTGTAATGGAGGCTGCTAAACAACTGGAAGAATTTGGAATTTCTGCGGAGGTAATAGATGTGCAAACGCTGCTACCATTTGATTTGGAGCACGTCATATCTGATTCGCTAGAGAAAACAAACCGTGTACTGTTCGCGGATGAAGACGTGCCTGGCGGCGCAACGGCTTATATGATGCAACAAGTAGTAGATGAGCAGGGTGCATGGCGTTGGCTTGACTCTAAGCCGCAGTGCCTTTCGGCACATGCTCACCGTCCTGCCTATGCCACAGATGGTGATTATTTCTCAAAACCTAATACGGAAGATGTGTTTGAGGCAGCTTATGCCATTATGCACGAAGCTGATCCAGATGCGTTTCCTGCTATTTATTAGATCTTTTGAAGGCCTATATAACAGAAAGCCACCAGTTGAAAAACTGGTGGCTTTCTGTTATATAGGCCTTTGGGTCTTATTATTCAGTGAACAGCGTAACAGGTCTAGAAACTGCTACATTACTTATATTAGGCACAGGTCTAGTTCTGTCTAAGATAGATACATGAAACTGAATCACATCTCCTGGTCTAAAAATATCAGAACTGAATTCGAGCTTAAACTTTATTTCACCCTCCAATGGTTCGTTTCTGTCGTCTGCAGAGATTCTTGGAAAGCGGCTGCTGAGTGTAAAGCCTTCTACTGGGAATTCATAAGGAACAAACTGACCTTGCTCGTTCTGCCTAAACAGGTCTACCCTAAAATTGTTGTAATACGGAGAACCTGGCTCAAACGGAGGTTGCATGTCAGAGGAGTTTTGTTCAGTAGAAAGGCCAAGGTTACCGTCGCCGTCTCTGTAGCCAATCACCAGATGAAGGCTATCAATCAACACACCAAACCTCTCATAATGGTATTGTTCTACACGACTAAACTCTATTTCAGGCACTTCGCTGTACTCGGGTTCTTTACGGCAAGAAGCTATAATAAGCACTAGTAACAACAGCGTTGCACTATACTTTAGCAGGTTTTTCATGCAATTTATGGGAAAATGAAGCTAAATTTACTAAATCAAACGAATAGATATCGTATTTGTTATAAGTTATTTCATGGATTTCAAGGCAAGCTTCATACAGGAATTACACCGTCAGCAGCACATAGATTTTACCGCTTCAGCACTAGCACTCTTTAAATACCAGGCGCAGGAAAACAGTTTATATAAAAAATATCTCACTTACCTGAATATCAATATAGAGCAAGTAACATCGCTAAGACAGATACCTTTTTTACCCATAGAGTTTTTCAAGAGCAATACTGTTACAACTGGTACTTTCGACCCTGAAATAACTTTCTACAGTAGTGGTACCACACAAACAGAACGAAGCAGACATTTAGTTTCGCATGTAGATTGGTACACTTATAACACAAAACTCTTGTTTGAGCAGTTCTATGGTTCGCTGCAGGAGTATGTGGTGTTAGCATTACTTCCTTCTTATTTAGAGCAGGGTGGTTCTTCCTTAGTCAAGATGGTAGAGTACTTTATTAAGGAGACAAGGCAGGAGGAAGAAGGATTTTACCTGCACGACCATCAAGGTTTACTAAAAGCGGTACATACGGCAAAAGGCAAAGGTAAAAAGGTATTACTCATTGGGGTGTCGTATGCCTTGCTCGACTGGGCTGATGAACTGCAGGGGCAGGAGGATTTTAATAATGTGATAGTTATGGAGACTGGTGGCATGAAGGGGCGGCGAAAGGAAATGGTTCGTGAAGAGCTGCATGCTTATCTGAAAAGAGGATTTGGTGTAGATACTATACATTCTGAATACGGTATGACAGAACTGCTGTCGCAGGCATATTCGCAGGGCAATGGCATTTTCAGTACGGGCTATACCATGCACGTACTGTTGCGCGACCTTAATGACCCTTTAAGCATTGATCCTGAGTTACGTTCGGGAGGCATAAATATTATAGATCTGGCTAATGTAGATAGTTGCGCTTTTATCGAGACAAAGGACATTGGCAGAATGCGTGCAGATGGTGGCTTTGAAGTACTCGGTCGTTTTGATAACTCGGATATTAGAGGCTGCAATTTGCTTGTTTCATAGCATCTTTTAGGCCGTAAGCACGTTATTTGCTACATGGGATACATTTTCTTTTTTGCTTTAGTGGTGGCCATGCTCATCTTATTTTATCGCTGGGCCACCCGCAAAGGGCGTCGGCGTAAAAAAGTGCTGGCACAGGAGTTTCCAGTGGAGTGGCGTAAGATTTTACGTGATAGGGTAGGCTTTTACCATACCTTGAATGAGGAGAATCAGGCGCGTTTCGAAAAGATGGTGCAGCTCTTCCTTTCTGAAAAACGCATTACAGGTATAGAAACAGAAGTTGACGACACAACTAAGGTGTTGGTGGCATCCAGTGCCATCATACCCATCTTCGGGTTCAAGGATTGGGAATACAGGAATCTAGGAGAAGTTTTTGTTTTTCCTGGCAGCCTGCACCGTTTCAAGCAGGAGGACGGCGAAGCGGTTTCAGAGGTTTTAGGTAAGGTAAACCCTTTTCAGAACGACCATTATGTTACGTTGTCTAAGCCTGCTTTGGAACAAGGGTTTAACGACATGAAAGACCGCAAAAATGTGGGCGTACACGAGTTTGCCCACATGTTGGATCAGGCAGATGGTGAGATTGACGGTATTCCGAAGGCTTATTTGCCAGATGACTTAGTAAGGCCCTGGCAGGACCTGATGTACCGTAAAATAAAGAGTATAAACAAGGGGAATTCAGATATCAACCCATATGGAGCTACCAATGAGGCTGAATTTTTTGCTGTAGTTACCGAATATTTCTTTGAGAAGCCTGGGCAGTTGGCAGAAAAACATCCTCAATTATATGAGCTGCTAACGAAGATATTTCATCAGAATCCGAAACGTAAGTTTCGCTTAGACTTCGGCAGTCTGCTGAACCCTTATGGGAAGAAGCTAGGGCGTAACGAACCTTGCCCTTGCGGAAGTGGAGAGAAGTATAAAAACTGCTGTATGCGAAAGAAATCGGCAGCTTAAAAGTCAGCCATTGTGTGATAAACTGTTTGAAAAGCAAAAGGCTCCTGCATGTAACTTGCAGGAGCCTTTTGCTTTTATAGCTGTACTTAAGATACCACTGGCCTGGCATAAGCTTTTGCGTCATCTGCAGTAATCTCAGGGCCACTCATAATTACTAGCCTTTCTACTACATTGCGCAATTCTCTCACATTACCACGCCAATCAAGCTCTTGCAAATAGGTTAAGGCGTCAGGAGAAATAACCTTGGGCTTATTACCATAGTCGTTAGCGATATCGTTTAAAAATTTCTCTACTAACTCTGGAATATCATCTCTGCGATCGTTCAGCGGTGGTACATGGATCAGTATCACTCCTAAACGGTGGTAAAGGTCCTCACGAAAATTCCTGACTTCAATTTCCTCCAGTAGGTTTTTGTTTGTAGCGGCAAGTACTCTTACATCCACTTGTATGTCTTTGTCGCCGCCAACTCTGGTTATTCTATGCTCCTGTAGCGCACGAAGTACCTTTGCTTGGGCAGAAAGGCTCATATCTCCCACCTCATCGAGGAAAAGGGTGCCACCGTTTGCCTGCTCAAACTTACCGATACGCTGCTTTACAGCAGAGGTGAAGGAACCTTTTTCGTGGCCAAAAAGCTCACTTTCTATCAGTTCGCTTGGTATGGCCGCGCAGTTTACTTCTATCAGAGGACCGCTTGAGCGGTTGCTGTTTTCATGTATGGCTCGGGCCACCAATTCCTTACCAGATCCGTTAGGGCCTGTAATCAGCACGCGTGCATCTGTAGGGGCTACTTTTTCTATGGCTTGTTTTACTCGGCCCAACGCCTCAGAGGTACCCACCATTTCATAAGCTTTCGAAATCTTTTTCTTCAGAATTTTTGTCTCTGTTACCAGACTAGATTTGTCGAGGGCATTGCGTACTGTCACCAAAAGTCGATTTAAATCTGGTGGTTTCTGCAAAAAATCGTAGGCTCCTTTTTTGGTTGCTTCTACGGCAGTATCGATGGTACCATGAGCCGATATCATGATAAAAGGAGTATCAGGAGATATTTCCATGGCTTTTTCCAATACCTCAATGCCATCCATGCCTGGCATTTTGATATCGCAAAGCACCGCATCATACTTCGACTTGCTGATGTGTTGCAAACCTTTTGCACCATCTTCTGCTTCGTCTACCGTGTAGTCTTCGAATTCCAGAATCTCTTTCAATGTGCTACGGATGGCGCGCTCATCGTCAATTATCAGGATCTTGGGCATAGTTTCTTTGTCGTGGGTTCTTCTCCTAAGATTACAAATATTAAGCCACTTGTAAAAGCGGCCGTTCAACTTGTACGGTTAAATATAACACAAAGCTGTTTTAACTTCACAAAATAAAAAGAGCCTGCTAGACTAGCAGGCTCTTTTTATTTTGTGAAAGAAATCACACTGTAAAGTTCTGGTTCTAAAAAAGGGCCACCAGGATGTGCGGCGCTATAGTCAAAGTTTATCCAAAGGTCCCCATTTGTTTCGTGGAAGTGTATTTTTCCTCCGTTCACTTCATCGGGGAACAGGCTTCTAACAGCTAGACTTACCTTGTCGAGATCCTCTATAGTTCCTACTTTAACTTCGGTGTACATGTGGCTCGGAGAGATGACAACACGGGCCTCACCACCAATAGCCATAATAGAAGAGGCCATCAGAATTGCGTAATCATCACAGTCGCCAGCCAAAAGACCTATACTTTCTGTTGGCGGAGAATAATAATCTAAACCAACAGGGTCATTTACATATCTCCAGTTATTGCGCACATGCTTGAACAAGGAAAAATAGCGTGTCAGTTTATTAAACTTCTGGTAGTATTCGTCGTGGAAAAACCTGGTAGAATTTTCAACTGCAAAAGCCCTTACCTCTGGGTGTGTTGGCTGCATGGTGCTTTTTACACGCCTTTCCTGAAAATAAGTACCCTTAACAGGTTTAAAATATGAAACCTTGTGCGGGTTGCTCGTCATGTTTACCATCATGGCATTGTAGTCCGACTGCAGGTTGTTCATTGTATGGTTGTCGAAGGTGCTATTAAAAAATATAGTACCTAGTATACCTACAAACATCAAGACAATAAGCTTTCTGCTGATTTTGGTAACAATTACCGAGATTGCTGCTGCCAGCATCATGCAAATTAGAAAATTAAGCTCTTGATCTACGAAGCTGATACGGGGCAGGTAAAAGCTAATCAGAACCGCCATCGGGAAAACGACTAGTATCTGAATGAATCTGATGGCAAAATTTGCTATCAGGGTAAGATGTAAAATTCGCGTCATAACTTCCTAAGGTTAGAATTTCTGGCGCTTGATACTACAGGTAGATAGACTCGTAAACGATCAAGGCTTTATTTTATCAACGCAAAATCAGGGCCAAAATATTCCATTTCAGGAATAATTTTTTTATAATATTTTGTTGATTCTGCTCCTTCATAAGTTAAGCTAATTTTGCTTCTTACAAAAGATATTGCTAACGTTTTAACAAAAAAACAACTTTTATAAAAGCGATGACTCCACTTACATACAAAAGCCCTGCTACCGTTATGACGCAAGCAGGGCTTTTACAAGTTAACTTTAAATTGAAACTTATTGATACTGAATATATAATGGAGCAGGTTCAAGAGCCAAAATCTCTTTTGGCGTCATCAATCTAGAATTTCGCTTTGTGTCATTTTTATAGAAAACCTTGAAGCCAGTGAATTGGACAGGTTCATTTTTGATGTAGCGACGGAAAGTGTCTTTCTTAAGGGCAGGAGGTCCCCAGCCATCCATGTGCATGACTATCTGCACCTCAGGCCTTAGCTTTATGTTTTCTGTGTTCGTTATCATGCCTTGTGTAAAGCGGTGTACGATCAGCAGCTTAGGGGGCAGGTTATTTTCTTTAGCAACGTCAGCCAGAAACTTTGAGGCATAATTGATGTCTTCCGCATCAAATGTGCCTATTTTTCTTCCTGGAGCATGCCCGCTTTTCATCGAGAATTCAGCATCGATGCCTAAATGAACATGTGGTAACTTTAAGTACGGCAGTAGCCATGGTATTTCTTCCTGCAGGGTGCTTTGCCCGATCTGAATGTCCAGAAAAACGATGGCATCACGTTTCTTGGCCATCTCCAGCACATCATCTATCATCTTGGTGCTCATCCTGAGGCGGTATTTTCCCCCTCTGCCAGGTTTACCCTGCGCTGTGATGACGACGGCATGCAAGGCTGGCTGTACAGGGGTAAGAGAATCTGCTTTAGTCCAGTTTTCAACTTCTTCATCAAGCTTTTGCAGCATTTGCTCTGGCGGATACTCACCCAAAATACCCATTCTCTTCGAAAGCGGATTACCGTAATACGCCACTATGCGCTTGTGGGGCAAAATAGCACCAGCCGTTGGTCTTGGCCCTGGATAGTTCCAGGTAGTGTCTTGTGGTTCCTCAACAGGAGCTTGCTCTGTAACAACTGTATCGGTTTCTACTGCAGCTAGAGGGGCAGGCGCGGCTTCTGCCTGTTGCTGTAGGTTGTTCTCCTGAGAGCATGCAGCGATAAAGAGCAGCGAGAGGCCCACTGCCCAAGTATAAACAGGCGATATAGAATTTTTATAGTTATTAGGTGAGGGCGTAGGAGTATGCGGTCGCTCCCCGTTTTCTTTCCGCAGCACTGGCAAAATCATCAGCTTCAGGGGTAAGGTACAATATGAGGTTATGTGTCTACTAAGTTATACAGAATTACTGCATGTTTCAGCTTATGTATAAATTTAATTTTATCAATGCGTGTAGTGTCGCTTTAGCCAATGGCTCAGTCCTGATAGCCCTGGCAGCAGCACGCGTTCTGTTATGTTTGCCTGGTCCAACTTATCACGCACTTCCCATTTAAGTTCTGCGGGTATGACAACTTTGAAATATAAATCAGGACGATTTTTTAGCCATTGGCTCATCTCTGCCTCCACTTTCGACATCATGGAAAACAGTGCATACTGGTGCACGATTCGAGCATCTAATGAAGGTGGTTCTAGAAACACAACAAAGGTCTCATCTTGCAGATTACCTAATTCCTGTAGCGAAGAGCAAACAGGCTCCAGTAACTCTGGTGTAAATACATTGCCACCTTCCTGAGAAAGCCTGTCTTTAAGCACCTGTGGAAGCTCTTCTTTAGCTTTTACATAATCTACACACCAAATAGCACCGTCGACATGGTATTTCTCTAGGTTTTGGGTTGCAAAGTGCAAGGCAACATAAGGAGAATAAGTCCAGTCGAGGAGGCGGGTAGGTAGGCCGTGGTGCTGTGCCACCGCCAGCCAGTTCCAGATAGAACTTCCTGGGGAAGCGTTGCTATGTGCATACTTTTTAAAATTTCTGAGAATGTGCGGCTCAAACTTCGGGTACTGTTCTCCTATGCGGGCAATGCTAGCTTTCAAGTCGTAGTCTTTACAGCAAGTGCCTCTGTAAACATAAGAAGACCGAAAACGGCTGATCCGCTCATCCCAGGAATGGTCGAACAGCGCTGACTGTAGTTCAAGCCAACTGCCAACTGTAACTTCTTTATTGTTTTCCATAAAAATGTTAGGGATTCTGAATATTGCAGGGGTGCTGGTCGGTCTTGAGCTTATACTTACGTCTGACGCAAATGGTTTGCCTGAATTACCTAGTAAGCATGTTTTTCAGAATCGGCATAAAGATTTAGCTAGATGTACAGATAGAGCTAAGTTCTATAGAGAAAACCAAGACCGCCTTATACTAATGCGCCGTTACAATACCTGAATAAGTTATTAAAGGTGCTTTAACGGCGATTGGATTATGTATCCTGCTGAGGTTTTAGGAGAAGACTTAGAACGGATACCCGATGGCGATGTTTAGCACCATGCTGTTCTCTCCAGTGAAACTTCCACTGAAGTCGCTGATTACATTACGCTGGCCCTGAGGAAGTGAAGGAACTCGAACAGGTATACCTACATCGAAACGAAGTACAAAGAACTCAACATCAACGCGTAAACCAAAGCCAGTACCCACAGCCAGTTCATTTATAAAGTTTTTGGAATTGAACACGCCGCCCTCACGTAAAGGAGTACCATCTTCATCGTACTCCTGCCTAAAGGTCCAGATGTTACCTGCATCTACAAACACAGCTCCTTTAAAGAACCCTGCAATCGGAAAGCGGTACTCTAAATTGCCTACTAAACGTATATCACCCGTCTGGTCGAAGAAAGAAAACAGTGTCGAGTCTGCCACCTGGTAAGTGCCAGGGCCAACACTACGGGCACGGAAAGCTCTTATACTGTTAGGGCCTCCAACTGAAAACTGCTTTACATAAGGTAGAGTGGTGGAGTTGCCGTAAGCATAGCCTGCCCCTGTTACGAGGCGCGTCACTAATTGGCTTTCTTCACCTATGTTAAGATAGTGCCTAAAATCGTTGTCGAGCAGTACGTATTGCGAAAACCTACTTCCTGCAATAGTGCGAGGTTCTTCGGGAGTAGGTGAAGGGAAGCCTGTAGCTGACTGTATGCCATTCAGCAGATTTCCAGATAAGTCGAGTATAACCCTATCGAAGAACTGGTGTGTTCTGTCCTCATACACTTGTGTGCTGTAGGTGAGTTGGTAAATAGAGCCAATGATAAACTGATTTTCGAAGCTGCGCCGCAAGAATGGATTCCGGTTTAAATATTGATCAAACTCAGGTGTTGTATTAGATAGCCGAACATACTGCAGGTTTATCGGTGTAGCATCTATTGTTAGCGTTCGGGTCGGGCGATAGTTATAGCCGTACGTAGCACTATAAGAGTTCATATGGAAAAAGCCAACTCGATTCAACAAGCTAAATCCAGCTCCTATTCTGGTTTGTGGCGCAAACTCTGTTCTTAAGTTACGAAGCCGAAATGGAGACATGATGCGTGGGATATTCAAGGAGGCTCTAGCGCTTATTTCATAAGAAGCCAGATTCTGGTTTCCTGTTTGTTCTACACCTTCTGGGGTGTTTCCTGTCCCGCGGCCGCCAACATAAGACTCAAAAGTGCCTGTAAGCTCCAAGTTTAACAGTTCAGAGCCTTTAAATGCATTCTTGTTTTGGAAGGATATGTTTATGCCTGGCCCAGCGAAGCCGTTTGATTTATTTACCATTTGTGCCTCAGCCCTTAGAGACTTCTTCATGGCTGGTGTCAGGTAAATGAAAGAATCTAGTTTGTTGTTGTTTAGCGTATCTACCTCATACTCTATGTTCACAAATTTATAAGCAGAAAAAGCTGATAGCCTTCTTGTTGTTAAAAGATGCTCTTCGCGTGTATAGAGGCTGTCATGCTCCAGAAAAATACCTCTAAGCAAGTGTTTTGCCTTCACATAATTCTCGTTCGGGATGTAATGATAGCCTCTAAAGTTGATGGTGTCGTTTGTAGACAAGGTATCGCCGGTAGAGTAGTTTGCAAAGATAAAAATATCGTCTAGGGTATAAGGCTGAAGTGACTTAGCTGTGGCTGTGTTTTTTACACGTAGCAGTACGTCTACCTGCCTGTCGCCAACCGTAGTGTCTGCACTAAAAATAAGAAGCTCAGGGCTGAAAAAGTAGAAGCCTTTATTTTTAAGGGCTGCATCTATACGCGCGCGCTCGGCCGTCATGGTTTCCAAGTCGTAAGGGTCCCCAGGCTGTAACAGCGATTCATTTTTAGTTTGCTTTATATCTCGATGAACAGGCAGAGAGTCATTTAATACATATTCTATTTTTCTTAAGCGATATGGCTCACCTACGTTGGCAGTCCAGTTTACAGTAGCTTTTTTGTTTTCTATGGTTGCGGTGCTACCGACGGTATTGTTAAAATAGCCTCGGTTGTGCAGGCGGCTACTCATTATATCGCTGACGGTGCCTGTATCCAGTTCTGAGAAAAGAACAGGAGGCTCTCCCAATTTTGTCATGATCCAGTGCTTTACGCCTTTTTCCTTCTCTGTGTAAAAAGCATTGTATATTGCCAGCTTTGGGCGCATGCCTATTATAGACACGTTTGGTTTAGGGCGTACCGTCTGGCTAAGTTCGCCCTCTAGCTCAGAGGAGCGGTTGCTGCTATCTTTTTCTCCTTTTACTTTTACATCATAACCCCAAAAAAGAGCTTCTCCCTCGGGTACTACCTTGGTAACGCTGCAGCCTGAAGTAAAAAGGAGTGTTAGCAGTAGCGATAGAACATATTTGCCTTTAGATGTAATCAAAGGTTTTATAGCTGACATAGATTATTGTTGTGTACTCTCTTCTTTAAGTTCGTTCTCTTCTTTTATCGCCTGTTGCTTTTGGCGGTACTTTCTGGATTCTTCCTGTTTGCGTTGCTCTTCTCTGCGCTGTACTTCTTCTATGCTTCGGAAAAGGTCTGCAAAGTCATTGTACTCCCTTACATAAATGAGAGAAACACCTGTTGAACGTACGTCGCCTCCCTCTAATACGCCTTCGTACTGGTTACGCTGAAAACCTCGAACACGTAATCTGCCATCTTCAGTAAGAGAATATTCAACAGAAATATCGCCACCAAAGCCGCTCATACTTTGATTTGATCTGTTGCCGCCTTCCAATCCGATGTCAGTACCTACTCGCACTGTAAGTCTGTCATTCAAGAACTGCTGGCGTAGTGCCACATTCAGATCGGTACGACCCTGGGCAGATCCTGAAGAATGATCTTGGTAAGAATCTACTCCAAGCTCAAGACCTAAGCCACCAGCGTAGCGACTCGTGAGGTTGTTTAGCTGATCAGACAACACCCCGCTCAGACTGTTGCGAGCTGAAGCTTCTAATCCTCCGCCAGAGCTTGCGAGTGGGTCTGGTGCCAGAAAACGATTAAGTACCAAGAGGGCAAATACCTGCTTATTCAATTCTGATTCATCTTGCCGCAAGTTGCCCAGGCTTGTTAGTACCTGTTCTGGAACTTCACCTTGCTCTTCTTCTGCCAGCTGAATGTCAAAGCCAATGTTTGGAGTTAGCAAATCGTCTGTTACATTTACCAGTACCTGGAACTCAACCTGGTTCTGTAAAGCGGGGTTTTGTGTGCCTGCTATCTGAGAAGCTACTAATTCCTGTGGAGCTGTCCTAACACTATAAATAGCCGTAATGTCCATCGTAGCCTGTAGCGGATCGCCTGACCAACTGATGTAGCTGCCTTCAGCTATGTCGAGTTCTCTGGAAGCCAGGTCATAAAAGTCCATGCTGTAGCGGCCTTCTGTAATGGTATACCTGCCATTCATGTTAATTTCACCGCTTGGCCTCATGCCTATGTATAAAGGATCTGCGGTTCCTCTTACCACCAGGTTATCACCCGTAGTAGGGTCTATCACAATAGTTATAGGAGTGGCATCCGTTACATTGATTTGTGCTTCTATATCAGCTCCAACAAAGCCTGTTACCTCGACAGAGTCCTGCTCCCCAGGTTTGCTGATAATTTGAGTCATATCGGGGCTGAGGTTTACAAATTCTACAATTCCTTCCCTTTCAGCGGCGCCAGTTCCATCTGCAGGAATCACGGTTGTAAAGTTGGAGCCATCCAAAACAGTTATTTCTACCTGCACAACTGGCTGTGCCATATCACCTGTAATAGCGGCCTCAGCATTCATCCATACTGTTCCGTAGAATAGGTCGCTGTCCTGAGCGGTAGAGTTCATAGCTAAGAACCTGTCGGTTGTGGCAGTAAGATCGAACTGATAGTCTGTATAGTCCTGTGTCGACACGATTCCATTTACTTCCAAGTCATTTCCTAGTGAGTCTGTTATTGTAAAATTCGGAAAACGGATGCCTTGTTCATCAAATACTAGGCGCTCATCCTGCAAACGGTATAGGGAGTTGAGCATACTTATATTAAACTGTGCCTGATTAAAGTTAAGCTGGCCAGTTATGTTAGGGTCATCCAGGGTGCCTGTGATACGCATGTTGCCATTGGCAGTACCGTCCATGTCTTTCACCATGCCTTGCGTAAAACCTTCGAGGGCGGCTAGGTTTAGGCTGTTTATGTTGGCATTAAAGTTTAGCAGGCTGGCATTCGGTTGCGCTTCATAAAAACCTGTTATCGTCATCTGGTTTCTATTTCCTGTTAAGGCTGCCTCAATATTGTAGCGGTTTTCAGTGGAACTGCTAGCTTCAAGCGCAATGTTGCCAACTGGTATACCCATATAAGCAAGCTCAGATACATTAAGGTCTGAAGTAAAGGCTAAAGTGCCCTGCATTAAGTTTCGAACTGTTGCCTCGCCATTTATAGTACCTACTATCATGCTATCCTGCTGCTGAAACGATTCCATGATATAGCCGATCTCAAAGTTGTTGAAGCCAACTTGCAGCGGCGCATTAGCCGTCATTTCGCCCACACTATTAAGGGAAAGCGAGGAGTTGCCACGCGACAGCACTATGTTATTTGCATATAGTAGATCTGCACCAAATTGCAAGAAGTTGTCCTGCGGCACCGACCAATCCTGACTGTTGATGACTAACTGATCGGGGTTGAAAGAAAAACGATAGCCCCTGCCAATGCTGTTCAGCACACCGCCTATCACAAACTGATCTTGTGCGGCGGCACTGTCTGTAATGGCAAGTCGAACGGACATCTCGTCATCACGAGCGGCACCGCTTACTGTTACGTTCTGAATATTTAGCGATGGCGAGTTAAGCTCACGCAGTGCCATGGTATAGCCAAGTTCCTGCTCGTTTCCTCTCACTGTCAAATCCAGATCTTCCAAAATAAAGTCTGTATATTCTACTAGATTAAGGTGCCCGTCCACCCTAAACTGCTGCGTTTGGCTGTTGAACTCTCCTGTAATAGGTTCAGAAGGTTGTAAACGCTCTAGTCCTGGTACAAAGGACGTTATCAGGTTTGTTCTCTTAATGTTCACCACAAATGAGAAGTCATCCAGCGAAATTTCGGCAGGGTAGGGGGGATCTGGCTGTAAATCGAAGTATGACGAAAAATACTTTTGCATTGCTGTCGGAAGCGTCTCCAGGCTGTTGCCAAAGTGCATTTCGGCTGCTGCAATATTAGAGTTAAGGTTTATGTCTGCTCCATCACCTTGCTGATCTATAGTTAATTGTAATGAGTCAACAGGGTAGTCGGTCTGTTTGTGCTGTATAAGGAGGTTGTTGGCGTCTAAACGTCCGCTTATAGAACTGGCATCAGCTCCCGTAAAATCACCCGTCAGCTGCCCGCGCACACTTAGTTCATCAGGGTATAGGTTCAAGGCCTGGAGGTCCAGGCTTTCTATGTCGGCTGTAAAGGCATAAGATGGTTGTTCGCTGTTCCGCAGATTAAAATCACCGTCTAGGGTAAAGTTCAGGTTTTCGTCATCGGCTGAGGCTTGGACTTGGTAAAGGTTCTGGTTGATGGTAGCGTTTAGGTTGATGCCATTGTAAGTATAGTTGTTGTAATCCAGGCGCTGCACCTGAGCCTCTATGTTGGCCCTCATGGTTTCTGGTGTAAGGCCGGTTCCCCTGGCTCTCGCTTCAAGGGCTATCTCACCCACTCCCAGGCTGTCTGGAAGCATCTGCCCCAGGTCAAATCCACCAGAACGTACAGTTGCTGTAAAACTCTCGTTTGCGCCCATGTCCACTACAGCAGCTACGTTACCAAACGATGTGCGCAAATCTGCATTTGCATCGAAAGCAGTAAGGCTGCCCCTGTAGTTACCAGTGAGGCTCATCTGAGCTGGTAGTTGTATATCGGGCGGTATAGTGCCTGGCGGAGAAAGAGCCTTTATGTCGGTGCGAGTGGTGGAAAAGCGGTTTATATCCAGGTTCATGTACAGGTTGTCTGGGTCCATGGCATTACGCACGTTTCCGCTAACAGCTACATCAGTTCCTGTCAGGCCAGCTAGCCTAAAGCTTTCGATAGAAAGATTGTCCATTGGTCCTCTAACCTCGCCGCTAAGCCTTAACGTGGAGTTGGCAACATTTCTGAAAGAAGGATTGTCGAGCAGGAAAGGGGCGAAGTACTGCACATCGCGCATCCCGATATAGCTATTTTCGATATCTATGTTCAGTGCCACGAGTTCAGGATTCTCAGCTACGGCATCCAGAGAAGGATAACTCACGGCTAACTGGTTTTGTAAACGGCTATTACCTGTTTTCAAGTCAAGGTTTGCCAGGCTTGCGCTGGTAGAGTCGAGGCTGATGGCAGCTTGAAAGTTCTCAACTCTAAAGCCGCTCTGCTCTGTTAGCTTTAGCTGATTCAAATTCAGACCCATGCGGTTCTGACTATAAAGTATATCTTCAGCCTTGAAAACTATATTGCGGAACAGCATGTGGTTGTAATCCATGCCTCTTTTCTGGCGTCCTTCATTAAAGTTGTCGAACTTTACCTGTAATCCTGTTACATCTATCTCCCCAAGGTTCACCACCCAATCCACGGGTTGTCCTTGTGTGTTTTCAACCGACTCATCCAGTTCCTTTACCGTCCTCTCTGGGTTCACAGATAAAGAGTCTGGGCTTTTGTTGTTGTTCTGGGAGTATACCAGGGCTGTATTGTGCAGGTCGAAACTCCTTAAATCAATCTTTGCTTCATTGAGGTTTATATTATCTGATACTAGTTCAGATTTGCCTAATGCCAGTTCTATACTTTGATCCGATACCTGGCTAAAATAACTTAAGTCTATATTTTCGAGCATTACCCTGTTAATGCCAAAGTCAACTTCCAGCGGCTCTGACTCCTCTTCAGTATCAGGAGGCAATTTTGTTTGTACATAGTTCACGCCTGTGTTGCGCAATTCTACCTCGTCAACCATATAGCGCTGGGCATCCAGGTCCAGTGCTTCCATAGTGGTTACAAACTGTCCGATCCTTGTGGTTATCCAATTGCCTCCAAGCTCATCTTTGAAATTAACATACACATTATCAATTTGTATAGTGCCTACATTGAAAGTAAAACCTCCAGTTGTGTCGGCGGGTTGAGCGGCGGCTGTATCTGTTGCAAAAGCCTCTGTTATAAAGTCGTAGTTAGTAGAGCTGTCTGGCCTGATGTGGAGCTTGAGCGTTGCGTTTTGGAGGTGTGCATTGCTGACATTCACTTCGCTGCTCAGTAAGGCAAAGATGCCAATATCAACACCAAGGCGTTCGCTATACCAGAGCGTATCCTGTTGCTGGTCCTCCACATACACGTCTTCCAGCACAAGGGCATTGCGCCAGTCTGTGGTAAAGCGTCCAATTTCCACCCGCGTGTCAAGGGTATCAGATAAGTAAGATGCTCCTTTCTGGGCCAGGAAATTCTGAACCTGTGGGAACTGCAAGGCTATAATTATAAGTAGGATTAAGCCGACTATAAAAATTAACAGCCAGAGAAGCCCTTTAAGAAAGACACGACCGATATGTTTAGCTGAAGCGATAGGATTATATATTTAAGTTTACTGATAGCCTTTACGGGAAAATTTAAACAAGGATAGAAGCAAAGCAAAAATAAGAAACTCTCAGTTTACCCTCTTTCCCAGCTGTTAAGCAAAAAAAGAACAGAATTCTGACAATATTGTTTATCCAGATAACCGTATAATTGTTACAATTATAATATAGAAAAGAACAGTGCAATTATTTTATTGAATGCGTTCGCCTTTCTTTCATCACTTTTAGAGGATATATCAACTGAATGTTATTGCACAAAATGTATGGATTGGCTTTCAAGATAATTTTTCTGCCTTAAGCAACTCTTTCAAAAAGGCTTGTAAATATGTGCTAAAAGGGGTTTTTAGCGGGTACTGTAGCCTAAAAAGCAAAATGCCAGTTCAACATGTTGAACTGGCATTTTGCTTTTTAGAATATAAACTGAACTATCAGTTTTGGAAACGTTCTCCAAAGAAGTCGCCTGGGTTCCATGTCGGGCGCTCAGCGTTCTGAGCCACCTGATAGCCTATCAGGAAGTTTAGCTGCACGTACTTTTTTCCTGCATCAAAGTCGAAGGTGCCATCTATCTGGTCCTGGGGCTTGTGATAATAAATAGCACGCCATTTTTCTACCTGCTCATTTAGGTTGTTTTTACCATCGGCTGTCTTGTTCCCATACTTTATGTGAAGTGACGGAATTCCCTGAATTACAAAGCTATATTGGTCGCTTCGGACAAAACGGTTTTGGTTTGGCTCTGGGTCGGGTTCCACTTCAATGCCTAAGTAATTTCCTGCTGCTTCCACCTGCTTTGCAAGCGAAGAATGGTCAGCTCCTAAAGCAGTTGCAGACAGCAGCGGGGCAATAATGGTAGGCATGTCTGTATTGATGTTAGCCACTATATTTTGCTTTGGAACAGTAGGGTTGCTGGCAAAATAAGCAGACCCCAACAATCCCATTTCCTCTGCCGTGACCATTACTATGAGTACAGAACGCTTCGGTTTCTCTTTCAAATTAGAATATATTTTAGCAATCTCTAATAAGCTGGCAACACCAGAGGCGTTGTCGTGGGCGCCGTTGTAAATCGAATCACCGTTCACAGGTCTGCCAATCCCTACGTGGTCAAGGTGCGCACTATGCACTACATACTGGTTCTTCAGCAGCTCATCTGAGCCTTCTATTTTGCCTACTACATTGAAGCTTTGGATATCTTCAAACGAAGAAGTATAGTTTACCTTTACCGTATGGTTTAGCGCTGCTGATACTGTGACGCCTTCTCTCATAGATGTTAGTGCAACAACGGGGTCTACATCAGCTTGTGATAAGAGACTTGCGAAGGTGTTGTAATTGATGGAAGCCAGTAGCTTTATATCCTCGGAAACATACGTTCTGGAGGCAGCCACACTACCATTCGGAGCTATCACACTGTTTATGCCGCCTCTCAGGTTCGGAAGGCGCATGCTTGGGCTTATATTCCCCATCATCACTCCTACAGCGCCATGGTCTGCGGCGGTTTTTAATATAGTTAACAGATCAGTGCTGTTCGATGCAACCGTGTTCGGAAATTTTGTTGGGGCTCCTCTCACAATCACTACAATCTTCCCTTTTGCGTCTATGTTGGCATAATCATCATAACCTAGCTCAGGCGAGCTAATACCAAAACCCGCAAATACTAAAGGAGCTTCTACAGTTATTTGCTCTTCTTTTGGGTTAGGATAAATTACAAAGTCCTGTTCGTGTGCCAGGTTGGTAGCCTTTCCATCTTTATCTAAACTAGTGATAGAAGCCGCTGCTCCTGGTGTAGCTTTTCTGATGGTAAGGTGTTGCAGATAAGTGTTATCTTCTCCAGCTGGTTTCACGCCGAGCGCTTGGAATTGGTCTATTACATAATCTGCCGCCATTCGAAAACCTTCCGTTCCTGGCTTTCGGCCCATTAGCTTGTCATCCGCTAGGTAGCGAATATGGGCTTCTATGGCTTTGGGCTTCACCTTCTGCATTGCCTTTGCCACAGGCTTTTTCACCTTTAGTTCCTGTGCAGAAGCTTGTAGGGTTATAAAGGAGAGACTCAAGTAAAAGAGCAGCTTAAACTTCTTCATGTTTTGTTTTTATTGATCGATAGCATCAAAGGTAACCATAAATGCTAAGACGGATAAGTGGCTTTCGCTTTAGTTGATTTTCCAATTCCTTGGTTTTATAAATTCAGGGTTACCCAAATGCACTTATAACGAAACTTAAAAATAGCATCTTAGGTAAGTAATTTTACTACCTAACGTTTGTTAGGAAGTAAAAAAATCTTAACTTGAGTAGAGACGTTTTTAAGGGAGCCTGAGGTTTATATTTTCAAGGAAAGACCAGAGCTAAATTAGCAGCATCAGCATAAAAATATAAAGAGCAAAGGAACATTCATGAGCAGATTCCACAAAGTCCGCATCAAGTCCATCAAAAAAGAAACACCTGACTGCGTAACCGTAGCGCTGGATGTGCCGTCGGAACTGCAGGATACCTTTCGCTATACACAAGGGCAGTACCTTACTTTCAGGCGCGACTTTGATGGTGAGAAATTGCGACGATCGTACTCTATCTGCTCTAGTCCCTTAGAAGGTGAATGGAAGGTCGCCATTAAGAAAGTGCCTGAGGGGCGTTTCTCTGGTTATGCCAATGAAGGGCTGCAGGTGGGAGAGGAACTGGAGGTGATGCCGCCCATGGGGCGCTTCTATACAGATCTTGATCCTGCCAACGAGAAACTTTACGTGGCATTTGCCGCAGGCAGTGGCATTACGCCAATCCTCTCTATCGTGAAAACCATTCTGCTGACAGAGCCTAAGAGCCAGATATATCTGATCTATGGGAACCGTGGTCGTAACTCCATTATTTTTAAAGAAGAAATAGAAGGGCTAAAGAACAAGCACATGGATCGCCTGAGCGTGTACCACATCCTGAGCCGTGAGCAAGGCGACACAGAACTACTTTTTGGGCGTATAAATAAAGAGAAGACAAAACTTTTCCTGGATAACATTATTGCACCAGCGCAGATCGACGAGTGCTTTATCTGCGGACCTGAGGAAATGATTTTCGGTGTGAAGGATGTTATGCAGGAAGCTGGCGTGGATGCTAATAAAATTCATTTCGAGCTTTTTGCTACTGGAGATAAGGGACAGCAATCGCAGCAAAAGAAGAAAATCTCAAATGGCGCAGCTGACAAGCAGAGCCACGTAACGGTGAAACTAGATGGAAATGTGCTGCAGATGGAGATGTCGTACTATGGGCGAACCATTTTGGAAGCGGCAACTGAGCTAGGCGCTGACCTGCCTTATTCCTGCAAAGGCGGCGTGTGCAGTACCTGCCGTGCCAGGGTTGTGGAGGGAGAGGTAGAAATGGATGTGAATTATTCACTGGAGCCTGAAGAGGTACAAGCAGGTTACATTCTCACCTGCCAGTCGCGCCCGCTGACAGAGAAGGTGGTGGTTGACTTTGACCAGTAAATTGCTTAGCTTTAAATGCTAACGAACGTTAGTTTAAATATATTGCTATGGAAGAAGTACAAGTAAACCTGGAGGAGCAGTTTGAGGAGAAGGTTGCCCAGGATGTAAGAATAGAACCGAAGGATTGGATGCCTGAGGCCTACCGCAAAACACTTATCCGACAGATTTCACAGCACGCACACTCCGAAATTGTTGGCATGCTGCCCGAAGGCAACTGGATTACGCGCGCCCCATCGCTAAAGCGAAAGGCTATACTTTTATCAAAGGTGCAGGACGAGGCGGGGCATGGGCTGTACTTATACAGTGCCGCCGAAACCCTCGGTGCTTCACGCGACCAGATGATAGCCGACCTGCACTCGGGCAAAGCGAAGTATTCCAGTATCTTCAACTATCCTACGCTTTCCTGGGCTGATATTGGAGCCATTGGTTGGCTGGTGGATGGGGCTGCCATTATGAACCAAGTACCACTTTGCCGTACTTCTTACGGGCCTTATGCCCGTGCCATGGTGCGGGTGTGCAAGGAGGAGAGCTTTCACCAGCGCCAAGGCTTCGAGATTATGATGACTTTGTGTAACGGTGCAACTGAGCAGAAGGAGATGGCACAGGAAGCTTTTAACCGCTGGTGGTGGCCTACCCTGATGATGTTCGGACCGAAGGATGAAGAATCACCGAATACAGAACAATCCATGCGCTGGCGCATCAAGCGCTTCACCAACGATGAACTGCGCCAACGCTTTGTAGATATGATGGTGCCGCAGGCAGAGTATTTAGGTTTGAAAGTACCTGATAAAGACCTGAAGTGGAACGAGGAGAAAAACGGCTACGACTTCGGCCCAATAGATTGGAACGAATTCTGGAATGTTGTAAAGGGCAACGGCCCCTGTAACAAACAGCGCATCCAAACTCGAGTGAAAGCGCACGAAGAAGGAGCCTGGGTGAGAGAGGCCGCCCTGGCACACGCCGAGAAAAGGGCAGCAAGAGGGAAAGCGGCGTAGAACAGACAAATGACTGTTTGACAAAAGACTGTTTGACAAAAGACAAAAAAACAGGTAGTCATGAAGTGTGTTACTAAGCTTTGTCAGCTATGAATCAATGTTCTTCTCAAGGTGCAGAAATGTCGATTTTTTGTTTGAGCGTTCAGCGAGTTTGGAGCGTCTTGATTCTTTTGCACTCCCCTCCTTTTTTCAAGGAGGGGTGCCGCAGGCGGGGTGGTTAAACTCTTTATTGATGGCCCCTACCCCCATCAAGGAGAAAAATAAGGCCCAGCCGGCGAAGCGAAAAGCCAGCAGAAAGAGATGTAGTTTCAAGTTGAGCAAATATGAACTATAAGTTACGATCAGTTTAAACTGAAACATAAACTATGACACAAAAAGAATGGCCACTATGGGAAGTTTTTATCCGAAGCAAACAGGGCCTCGACCATAAACACGTAGGCAGCCTGCACGCAGCCGATGCCGAAATGGCAATCCAAAATGCGCGCGATGTGTATACCCGCCGTATGGAAGGAGTGAGCATTTGGGTGGTGGAGTCGAAGCATGTACACGCCTCTAACCCCGACGATGCCGAGGCCTTTTACGACCCGGCAAACGACAAAGTGTACCGCCACCCTACTTTTTACGAGGTGCCTGCGGAAATCAAAAATATGTAAGCCATGCCTGAACACGGACATAAGACACCACACCTGCAGGAGCATTTACTGAACATTCCTGTTCCTGACTATGCGCCCGAACTCCGCCAGCTGGTTTTCGACTATACCTTGCAGCTGGCAGATACGAGTCTTATACTGGGGCATCGGCTATCGGAGTGGTGTGGGCACGGGCCTATACTGGAGCAGGACTTAGCCATGGCCAACATTGCGTTGGACCTGATCGGGGAAACCCGAAGCCTGTACCAGTATGCTGCTACTTTAGAAGGAAAGGGCAGAACGGAAGATGACCTGGCATACTTGCGCAGTGCGGTGGAGTATAAGAATCCGCTGCTGGTAGAGCAACCTAACGGCGACTTTGGAGACACCGTGATGCGGCAGTTTCTTTTCGACGGTTTTCATTATTTTCTACTGAAAGCGTTGAAGCATAGTTCCGACCAGGGATTGTCAGCCATTGCGGCGAAGTCATTTAAAGAGGCCAGTTACCATATCAAGTGGAGTTCGGAATGGGTTATTCGCCTGGGCGATGGTACCGAAGAAAGTAAGCACAGAATGGAAAAAGCAGTAGGCAACCTTTGGATGTATAGCGGTGAGTTGTTTATGATGACCGACACCGAAAAGCAGCTGTTAGAAGCAGGTATACTGCCTGATTATACTTCTATCAAACAGCAATGGGATGAGCATGTAGCGAAAGTGTTCTCTGAAGCAACCTTAGAAGTTCCGCAGCAGGTGTACATGCAGCAAGGCGGTAAGATGGGCAAACATTCAGAGCACTTAGGGTACATCCTTACTGAACTACAATACCTGCAGCGCACATATCCTGGCTTGGAATGGTAAAAACAAAGGCAACAGACATAGAGAAAGTTTGGGAGTACCTGGAGGAGGTAACCGATCCTGAGATACCCGTACTGAGCGTGGTAGACTTGGGCGTGGTGCGCGACGTGCAGATAGAAGGGGAGCAGGTGCAGGTTACGATTACCCCAACATACTCAGGTTGCCCTGCCATGAATACAATTGCCACCGATATAAAGCTCAAGCTACTTTCTGAGGGTTTCGCAAAAGTAAGTATAGATTTGAAGCTCAGCCCCGCCTGGACCACCAATTGGCTCTCAGAGGCAGGAAAAGCAAAACTGGAAGCTTATGGCATAGCGCCACCTGTTGAACCCGAAGGCGATATCCATGCGCTTTTCGGCAGGAATACTACCGTACGCTGCCCACTCTGCCAATCAGAAAACACAAGGCTTATCAGTCAGTTTGGCTCTACTGCCTGCAAAGCCTTTTATCAATGCAATGAATGCCTGGAGCCCTTCGACTACTTTAAATGCCTGAAATAAAACATGAACGAAACAAACCCCATCAAATTTTCTATTGAAGCAGGCGTGGCTACCATCACCCTGAATCGACCTGAGGTATACAACAGCTTTAACGCAGCCATGGCCCTAAGCCTGCAGGAGCAGCTGCGCCAATGCAACGAAAACCCTGAGGTGCGGGCGGTGCTGCTGACAGGGGCTGGAAAAGCCTTTTGCGCTGGGCAGGATCTGGCCGAAGCCGCTGGTCCGCAAAGTATGGAAATCTCCGATATTGTGGTGAAACACTATAACCCGATCATTTTGCTGTTGCGTTCGTTGGAGAAGCCTGTGGTAGCCGCTGTTAATGGCGTTGCCGCTGGCGCTGGCGCCAACATTGCATTAGCCTGCGATATTGTGGTAGCCAAAGAATCAGCTTCTTTTATTCAAGCGTTCAGCAAAATCGGCCTTATACCTGACAGTGCAGGCACTTTTTTCTTGCCGCGCCTGATAGGCATGCAGCGGGCCAGCGCTTTGATGATGACAGGCGACAAAGTGAGTGCGAAGGAGGCTGTGGAAATGGGGATGATCTACAAAGCTTTTGCCGATGATGCGTTTGAAGCTGAAGTACAAAGTTTGGTGCAGAAGCTGGCACAAATGCCTACCAAAGGTCTAGCGTATACAAAACAATTGCTTAACTGCACCTATCAATTCAACCTGGAGGAGCAGCTTACGAACGAAGCAATCTTCCAGCACAAGGCAGGCCAAACTTCCGATTTTAAGGAAGGCGTGCAAGCCTTTATCGAGAAGCGTAAACCAAACTTTACGGGCCAATGATTGTAGGGATTATAGGAAGCGGCGCTATGGGGTCGGGTATAGCCCATGTGGTGGCAACAGCTGGCCACCAGGTATACCTGCTCGATAAAAACAGCAAAGCTTTGGAGCGTGCAAGCCAAACTATAAAAGGTGGATTAGATAAATTAACAGCCAAAGGGAAAATTTCCGAAGCCAGGGCTAATGAAATATACTCCCAGATTAAGTTAACTGAGTCGCATCAGGACTTCGGAGCGTGTGAATTAGTGTTGGAAGCTGTTGTAGAAGACCTGGAAACAAAACAAAACATTTTTAAAGAGGTCGAAATGATTGTGCAGGAGAAGTGTATTCTGGCAACGAACACGTCTTCACTCTCGATCACTTCCATAGCTGCTGCTTGTAATAAACCAGAACGTTTTATCGGCATCCACTTCTTTAATCCTGCGCCTGTAATGCAACTGGTAGAGGTGATTCCTGCTGTGCAGACGAGGGCGGGGCTGGCGGAAGATATAAAACAACTGGTGCAGCAGTGGGGGAAACTTCCTGTGGTTGCCAAAGACACCCCAGGCTTTATTGTGAACCGTGTGGCGCGGCCATTTTACGGTGAGGCCATCCGCATATTGGAAGAAGGTATAGCCGATGTCTCTACCATCGACTGGGCTATGACCGAGTTGGGCGGCTTCCGCATGGGTCCCTTCACGCTCATGGACTTCATCGGCCATGATGTAAACTATAGAGTAACCGAAACTGTGTTCGCCTCCTTTTTCTACGACCCCAGGTACAAACCCTCGTTCACGCAGAAGCGACTATTTGAGGCAGGCTACTATGGGCGTAAGTCGGGCCGTGGGTTTTATAGTTACCAGGAGGGGGCAGCGCAGCCAGAATCGAATCGTGATGAAGCATTGGGCAAGTATATTTTGAATCGTATTTTGGCGATGCTGATCAACGAGGCAGCCGATGCGCTGGCGCTGAACATTGCTTCAAAAGAAGATCTGGAAACCGCCATGACCAAAGGCGTAAACTACCCGGAAGGTTTACTGGCCTGGGCCGATGATTGGGGGCTGGAAAAGGTGCTGGAAACGCTGGACGGACTGTACGAGGAATACCACGAAGACCGCTACCGCGCCAGTGTACTTCTCCGTAAGATGGTAAAAGTAAACAAAGCCTTTTTTTCAGCATGAAGGAACAAGATAAAACGATAAGCAAGGCCGATGAGGTGCTGCAGCGCATGCTGGCAAAAGATGCCTTCAGCAAGTGGCTTGGTTTAGAGGTAGACGAAATAGGAGAGGGTTTTTGCCGTCTGCACTTTCAGGTGCGGGAAGATATGCTGAACGGCTTCGGTACACTGCACGGTGGTGTTACCTATGCCGCCGCCGACAGCGCCTTTGCCTTCGCTTGTAACAGCCACGGTCGCCTTAGCGTCGCCCTCAGCACTAGCATGGATTATCTGGAAGCGGGTAAAATAGGAGATGTACTGACAGTAGAGGCAAAGGAGGAAGGTCTGAAAAACAAAATTGGTGTATACCAGATCCGCATCACAAACCAAGAAGGTCTGCTGCTGGCGCTGTTCAAAGGCACCTCCTACAGAACGAGTAAAGAAGTATAGAAAGGTTGATTTCTCTCTTTGGGTTTTATCTTGTAGGGACAAACAAAACAGCAAATTATGCCGCAAGTTTAGCGATAGCATAACTTGTGGTTGCACATGAGGCCAGTCTGTAACTGGCGTAGACATGTAGAATTTAATTCCGTCATGCAAGTTGAAAGCTTGCCTCATGAAAGTTCCAAGTTGAAAACTTGAAGCATTGTATAGAGGTTGATTTCGACCCTACATGATTATCATCGGAGGGACAAGGGGAATGCTTTACACTCCTAAGAAACTTTAAAACATACATGAAAGAAGCATATATCATTGATGGCATCCGCACCCCGATAGGCAATTTCGGTGGCACTTTATCAACTATAAGACCAGACGATATGGCTGCGCTGGTGATAAAAGAACTGATGAAGCGTAACCCTTCTGTTGACGGTGCTGAGATTGCAGACGTGATTTTAGGTTGTGCCAACCAGGCAGGTGAAGATAATCGGAACGTGGCGCGCATGGCACTATTGCTGGCGGGGCTGCCATTCTCTGTACCTGGCGAAACTATAAACCGCCTCTGCGCTTCGGGACTTTCAGCTGCCGTGGCAGCCAGCAGGGCCATTCAATGCGGCGACGGTGATTTATTTATAGCGGGTGGCGTAGAGAATATGACACGCGCGCCTTGGGTGATCTCCAAAGCAAGTACGCCTTTCGGCAGAGATGCCCAGATGTTCGACTCCAGCTTCGGGTGGCGGTTTGTGAATCCGAAAATGGAGGAGCTCTTCGGTACTGACGGTATGGGCCAAACAGCCGAAAACCTGGCTCAGCGCGACAACATTAGCAGAGAAGATCAGGACCAATTTGCGTTATGGTCGCAGCAGAAAGCGGCGGCAGCACAGCAGCAGGGACGTTTTGAGGAAGAAATTATACCTGTAGAAATCCTGCAGCGCAGAAGCGATCCCATTCAGTTTGACAAAGACGAGTTCATCAAACCTGCCACCACCATAGAGGCTTTATCTAGACTTCGCCCTGCCTTCCGCAAAAACGGAACCGTAACGGCTGGCAATGCATCAGGTTTAAATGATGGTGCTGCGGCTCTTTTATTAGCTTCCGAAGCAGGTATAAAAAAACATAACCTAACTCCAAAAGCACGAATGGTAGCCATGGGAGTAGCAGGCGTAGAGCCGCGCTACATGGGCATGGGGCCTGTCCCAGCTTCTCAAAATGCCTTAAAAAAAGCAGGTATAACCATAAACGATATCGATGTGATTGAATTAAACGAGGCCTTTGCTTCGCAGTCGCTGGCTTGTATTCGAGGATTAGGATTGGAAGATAAGGACCCGCGCATTAATCCGAACGGCGGCGCTATTGCCTTAGGGCACCCGCTGGGCATGAGCGGAGCCAGAATACTTAAAACGGCTGCCATTGAGCTGCACAAACAGAACAAGCGCTATGCCTTAGTTACTATGTGTGTGGGGGTAGGGCAAGGCTATGCCGTGGTGATAGAAAAAGTATAACTATGATTTACGAGTTCAACGGCTATAGACCAGTTGTGCACGAGTTCGCTTTTGTGCATCCGCAGGCGACGGTAACGGGCAACGTGATCATCGGGAAAAATGTGTATATCGGGCCAGGGGCAGCGGTGCGTGGCGATTGGGGCGAAATCATTATAGAAGATAATTGCAATGTGCAGGAGAACTGCACCATCCATATGTTTCCAGGCGTTACGGTGCGACTGAAGGAGATGGCACATATCGGACACGGAGCCATTATACATGGTGCCACCATCGGCAGAAATGTGCTTGTAGGGATGAACGCCGTGATTATGGATCGGGTGGAGATCGGCGACGAAAGTATAGTGGGGGCTTTAAGCTTTATCAAGGCAGATGAGAAGATTCCGCCAAGAAGTTTAGTCGTAGGCAATCCGCACAAGATCATTAAACAGGTAAGTGATGAAATGATCGGCTGGAAGACCGAAGGCACGAAAATTTATATGAGATTGCCAGCGGATCTGCATGCCACCCTGAAGCCTTACGAGCCTTTGCGCGAGGTGCCAGCGGATAGGCAGAAGCAGGAGGATAAGTATAAGACGTGGAATGAGACGAAAGGGGGACCTCCCCCTTCCCCCAATGCCGTCAACTTAAGGTTCTTAGTTCGTATAAAC